>CAJUMB010000022.1 GCA_910587105.1 uncultured Lachnospiraceae bacterium | reverse complement strand
GCACAAATATCACGCAAAGTGGGGCGTGCAGATGGCAGGAATGATTTTTAAGACACGCTCTAGAGTTTGCCGTATCGGGGACAAAATTCCTGCTGCGACGAAAAAAGCCGCGTCATAAAGACGCGGCTTTAGCATATATCTTAGGAATTGTCTCAAAATAACCTGCGCATTTTGAGACAATTCCTTATGTATCCTAAAATCATACCCACATCTTTAACCTCAATTTTCATAGATGATACAAAATGTAATCACCTATGATTCTATTTCGATTTCAGATAATAGTATTATAACATATTATTATTCATAATTCAACCAGGCAGCCAGACTAAATTTTATATTTTTCAATCACGCATTGATGACTGGTCTTTTTCTTACTATAATGAATTCCAACTAACAAAATTTCTCCTGAATAATGCTCCAAAGCTTTCGTATACTTTTTCTTCTTGATCTGGCCGACCGCTGTATCTGCCGATTGATTCCATTTCAATTCTATCAGTAAAGCCGGCATATCTGAATATTCTTTTCTTGGAAAAAACACAAGATTTGCAACCCCCCGTCCTGTTGGAAGTTCTCTGACAGGTTTGAAATAGTACCTCATGGCTCCCAGATAAGCAATACTTACTACACTGCTGAGAGAATTTTCATCATTATATTGAATGTTAGAAGCATATCCCATATGGATTTCTTCCACAATTTCTGCCACTGCCTCACAGTCCATATCCAAAGTTGCACTCAGCAGATTTTCAGACTGTATCTGCAGCTCCACCAGCTCATTCCATTCTTTCTTTTTTACCGCCGCCACAAACTCACTGCGGATTTCTTCGTTGGGAATAAAAGCCATTTTCCTGCTTTTATCATAAGCCAGATACCCCAGATGAATCAAAAGAGTCAGCACGTCATTCATATTTTCAAAGGTAACCATATCATTCTGATAAGTATTTACCTCAATTTCCACCATTCCCCCTGAAATCATATTGATAACTGCTGTTTTCAACCCATCAAAGTCCATGTTAATCAAAGGAAGAATAGACTCATAAGTACCTGTCATAGACCAATAACTCTGAAATTCTCCCCACATCATAACACTCACAACTGCCTGGGGATTGTATACATGTTCTTCCGAAATAGAATAGCCGTCATACCAGCGCTGTACTTCCTCAAAATCTCTGTGATATTGAGCGCATAATTGTCTTACCTCTTTTGTGGTAAATCCAATATACGGAGCCAGAACTTTGGCGTCCAGCATGGTGAACTCATCAAAATTATTCAGAGCTGATTGTGTTTTCATTTTCTTGATGGGCAGGATTCCTGTCAGATAGGCAAGATGAAGAAATTTGGTGGGCTGGGTTCCTTTGAATAATCCCCGCAGAAAATTAATGTATTGTTCCTGTACATCCGCTTTTTTTACCTCGTCGCGGATTAGGACATCCCATTCGTCAATGATAATAATAAATTTTTTTCCTGTCACAGTATGAATCTCTGAGAGAGCTTCCGGCAGAGACCCAATATCTGGTTTCATCTCTCCCGGATAATATATACGTAATTCTTTCAGTATATTACTTTCAATATATGACACAGTCGCTTCCGCCGACTTTGCGCTGGTACGGCACCACTGCACATCTATGTGTATTACATCATACCGGTTCAGATGTTCCCGCCAATTTTTCTCCCCGCTGATTTTCCTCCCTTCAAACATCCGGGCAGATTCACAGCCTTTACTATAATAGGCTGTCAGCATATCAGCTGTGATAGATTTTCCAAACCGCCGGGGACGGCTGTTGCAGATCCAGGCATTCTTTGTATCCATGACTTTATTGGTATAACTTAAGAGCCCTGTTTTATCCACATAGATTTCAGAATTAAGGGCCACCTGAAAAGCCCCTCCATCCGGATTTACAAAACATCCCATGTCTACACACCCCTTTGTATATCTGAAACCCGTGCTTCCAGACTTCCCATGGACACAGCCAGTTTATAAATAAAATACCCAACCGCCACGCCTGCCGTATTATGGATGATATCATCGAACTCAAATAAACCGCATTTCAAGACAAGCTGAAGTACTTCAATGGAAAAAGATACAAGAAAACCAATAAAAACAGTGATACTCTCATATCTCCCTGCAGCCGGAAAAACCGCAGGCAGTAAGACGCCCAGGGGCATCAGCATCATACAGTTGAGAAGAATCTCTTTTATCATCTCATCCCCATATACCCGGATTCCCCACCGGTAAGACCAAAACACTTCCAGACAATAACGCATTTGTGTCCCGGGCGTCCTGGTAAATACCGTGGACCCGTACACGAATACCATATACCACACAATCAAAAATGCCGCAAACATACGGCTTTTCTTCCATTGTTTCGCAGTGAACAGTTTCCATAAAAATAAAAACATGAGACCTGCGATTACCGCGATTAAAATATACGTCTGCACGGACCACTTAGGCCTGTACACAGACCACAGCTCTATAATATCCATATTAAAATCCCTATACTCTTCTTTCATTTCAAACCATTCTACACATTTAAGACATGCTCTAATATACAATTACTTCTTTAAAACAGTTCTTTCAATAAGAGTATAGCATAGTTCAGAAAATATATACAGGTTTTTCTCTCTTCTCTTTCACACTTCAATCTAACGCAATGCTGCACCAGCACCTGGCTCATTCTTCATAATTTTAACCAGCCTGCTGGTCCCCAGTCTGTCTGCGCCCAGCTGTATAAACTTTTCCGCGTCTTCAAAGGAGGAAATGCCCCCCGCAGCCTTTATTTTCACATTACTGCCCACATGAGCCCTCATCAGCTCCACATCTTCTAATGACGCACCTGCCGTGGAAAATCCTGTGGATGTTTTAATATATTCTGCCCCTGCCTGCGTGACAATCCCGCACATTTTTACTTTCTCTTCCTGTGTCAGCAGACAGGTCTCAATAATAACTTTCAAAATCTTCCCGCCGCACGCCCGGTGCACCTGACGGATTTCCTCTTCTATCTCCTGGTATCTTCTGTCCTTGAGATATCCGATGGGAATGACCATATCAATTTCTTTGGCCCCGTCTGATACTGCCTGCTGCGCCTCATATATTTTTACAGCCATAGTGCTGTATCCATTGGGAAAACCGATGACCGTACAGATGGGAAGTCTCCCCTGCACATAGTCCGCAGCCTGCTTTACATAACAGGCCGGGATGCATGCAGACGCTGTCCCATACCGTAATCCGTCATCCAGCACCTGCCGGATCTCCGCCCAGACAGCAGCCGGAGACAGCAATGTATGGTCTACACGTTTTAAAATCTCGTTTCTCTCCATCATAATCTATCCTTCCTTTACACCAATTGTTCCAATACCGAGCTCCCGATGGTTCCCTCCGGCATTTCCACGCCGAAATTGTCGGCAATGGATGCTCCCACAACAGCGAATGTGTCCGCGTCCTTCAGTCTGCCGTACCCTTTCATAGACGGCGACCAGGCAAGAAACGGCACTTTTTCCCTTGTGTGGTCTGTTCCTGTATGAGTGGGATCGTTTCCATGGTCTGCCGTAATCAGCAGAAGATCGTCTTCCCGCAAAAGCTCCAGAAGCTCTCCCAGCTTCACGTCAAATCTTTCCAGTTCCCGGGCATACCCTTCAGCGTCCCGCCGATGCCCCCACAATGCGTCAAAATCCACCAGATTCACATAACACAGCCCTTGAAAGTCCCTGTTTGCAATTTCGATGGTCTGCTCCATGCCGTGAACGGAACTTTTGGATTTATTAGACTCTGTAAGTCCCTCCCCGTCAAAAATATCAAAAATCTTTCCCACCGAAATCACTGCAAACCCTGCATCTTTCAGTGCATCCAGCGCAGTACGCCCGCAGGGTTTCAGAGCATAATCGTGGCGGTTGCTGGTCCTTTTAAATTCTCCCTTCTTTCTGCCCACATAGGGCCTTGCAATGACGCGGCCCACTTTCCACTCATCCCTCATAGTGATTTCCCTGGCAATTTCACAGCAGCGGTACAGCTCCTCCAGTCCAAAGGTCTCCTCATTTCCGCAAATCTGCAGAACCGAGTCAGCTGACGTGTATACAATCATATGTCCCGTGGCGATTTCTTCTTCCCCCAGCTCCTCCAGAATCTCTGTGCCGCTGGCGCTTTTATTTCCGATAATGGTACGTCCTGTCCTGGCCGACAGTTCCTCCAGAAGTTCCGGCGGAAACCCCTTCTCTGTAAAGGTCCGGAACGGTGTGGTAATATGAAGCCCCATCATTTCCCAGTGTCCCGTCATGGTATCCTTTCCCACACTGGCCTCACGAAGCTTCATATAATATCCCAGCGGTCTTTTCACAGGTGCTGTCTGCTTTAACGGGTGCAGGTTTGCTATACCCAGCTTCTGCAGATTGGGAATAGCAAATTCCTGCACACTCTGGGAAATGTGTCCCAGAGTGTCGGTACATGCATCCCCATAGTCCGCCGCATCCTCCAGAGCTCCCACTCCCAGAGAGTCTATCACGATTGTAAAAATCCGGTTATACTTTTTTACTTTCATAACTTATCCTTTCCCAAAACACATGTTATCACAAGCCCATAACTTTTCTCCCGCCGATATATTTGGCCGAAACATGCCTGTCATCCCCCAGATAAATCATCCTCTCCAGCCGCTCCCGTACACTTAATTTTTGAGGATGCCTGAGGGTGGAATCGTCCAGAACTACTGCATCAAACTCATATCCTCTTTCAAAGCTTCCCACTTTTCCGAAAAATGCCCCTCCGCCCTTTGACGCCAGGTAAAATACTTCTTCTATATTAAGAGGGGCCAGAGACGAATCCACCAGCCTCCACCTGAGCTTGGAACACTGGACCGCCATGGCCATGGCATGAAACATGGACAGAGAAGTTCCTCCTGCCACATCACTTCCCAGCCCCATCTGCAGGCCGTTTTCCAGATAAGACCGCACAGGCGCAATTCCTGAAGATAGATTTGCGTTGGATTCTGGACAATGAGCGATAAATACCTGGTTTCTCTTCATCACCTCGATCTCAGCTTCTTCACTGTGGACACAATGGGCCATGACTGTGGGATATCCACCTCCGAACATCCCATATCTGTCATACGCATCTCCGTAAAAAGCCGCATCTGGACACAATTCCCGCACCCACTGGATTTCTCCCAGATTCTCCGATAAATGGGACTGAACCGGCAGTTCATATTTCTTTTGTATATCTGACAGACGCCTCATGAGCTCATCCGAACATGCAGGTATGAACCGGGGCGTTAAAATGGGCTTCACATGTTGAAAACCCAGGCTCTGTTCAATCCATTTTTCTGTGTCCTTCCCCGCACTTTCTACATCCCTTTCCCGAAGATTCTCCGGGCTGTTCCTGTCCATGTTTACTTTTCCCACATAAGCCTTTATGCCGGACCTCTCCAGCTTTTCCATCAGTAGCAGCGTGGCCTGCCTGTGAATGGTTCCGAATATGCACGCCCTTGTGGCAGCACTGCCCAGCAAATCCCCGGTAAAAATATCGTATGCCTTTTCGGCATAAGTAATGTCTGCATACTTTGCCTCCTCTGGAAATGTATGCACATTCAGCCATTCAATCAATTCCTCATCCATGCCCAATCCCCGGAATGGGTACTGGGGTGCATGCACATGCAGGTCCACCAGACCGGGGATGATCAGCGAGTCTTTGTAATCGTAACAGGGAAATTCTCTCAATGACTCCGGAAGCTCCCGGTACACACCGAGGCAGATACCATTTTCACAGATTACATAGCTGTCTGGTGCAATACAGAGTTCTGTGATGGTCTTACTGTAACATATATTGCCTTTCAGTGAATATTTTTCTTCATAATTATAGATATTTTGATTTCCCATTTTTGGAACCTTTCACATATATTCCTGCTGTATTTAAAGCTCTTGAAATTCGTATCAGCTGTATGTCTGTCAGAGCTGGTATCCGGCAGGGCAGTCAGCTGACTTTTATACTCAAGAACATGAAATAGTTTGTACCCGCCTGTTACAATTGCAGAATCATCTGCTCATACTCTCTTCGGCACGCCAATTCCGGCATGGTTTTTTCCATCAGTGCCCTGTAACCTGTGCCCCTGCCGCCGTCTTTACCATCACCGCCAGGATGTCCACCCCTGCTGTCATCTCCAAACCACTGCAGGATATCGTCCATGGATATCATAAACGGCATCCTGTCATGGACAGGCCTGACGGAGCCGTTGGCTTCTGCGGTAAAAATGGTAAAGCGTCTCACATTCTCAAACATATCGTAACACCCGGCCAGGAATATTCCTTTGCCATCTGCCATTCTGAAATCCACTTTATTTCTCTCTTTGTCCCATTCGTAAAACCCGGAAGCAGGAATCACACATCTGCGGCTGCGGAAACTGCTGCAAAAAGCAGCCTTCTCCTTTGCTGACTCTATTCTTGCGTTGATCAAAAGCTGATTATTTTTCTTACGTGGCAAATATCCCCATGTCATCCACTCCATAACCAGTGGAGAGCCGCCCTGTGACACACTGTTCTTCCTGATAACCAAGGCTTTCTCCGACGGCTTCACATCACCAGGCTCTATCATCCCAGGCCCCTGGTATCCCTCAAGGCCGTATAAATTTTTGATTGTTTCCAATGCATCCCGCAGATTCACATCCACATAAAACCTTGAACACATAGCATACCTCCTCCCGGCTGAGCCTGCATTTTTAATGCTTTTACCTTACCACAGATTCTTATGCATCTCAAGCGGAAGGCGGAATTATTTTGTGACTCCTTGATATTTGTCCACTTTCATGGTAAAGTGAGAAAATGATACCATAAATGAAAGTATGTTCAAACACGCTCCAGAAAGGTATATAGATTCTATGGGAATATTTTTGAACAGCCCCATCCCCAGCGAAGCATACAGTGAGACCGCCGCAGATACATACTTTGTGGATAAATCCCTGCTGCTCACAGAATTATTTCCTGCAATGGGAAAGAAAAACAAATATTTCTGCATCACAAGGCCCCGCCGTTTCGGTAAAAGTGTAATGGCCAGCATGGTAGGCGCCTTTTTCGGAAAAACCTCAGATGATGACCACTTATTTAATAAACTGGCAATTTCTGAAGACGAGACCTATTCCATACACCTCCACAGCCACAATGTGATCTTTATCGACTTCAGCCAGGAACCTCGAAACTGCACCGATTACGGCCAGTATATTACTCGAATCCAGGATGGCATAAATCAGGACCTAGTGGAAGCATATCCGGATATTAAAATCGACACCGCTGAAGCAGTATGGGATATTTTACTGAAGATCTTTCAGAAGACAAGAGACAAATTCATATTTATCATCGATGAATGGGATGCCATTTTCCACAAATCTTTCATCACCCTAAAGGATCAGAAAAAATACCTGGGATTTCTCAGAAATCTTTTAAAAGACCAGGTATATGTGGAACTGGCCTATATGACAGGCGTATTGCCCATTACAAAGTATTCCAGCGGTTCCGAACTGAATATGTTTCTCGAATATGATATGGCCACCAAGAAAAAATTCAGCGAATATTTCGGTTTCCTTGATTCTGAAGTGGACCGGCTGCACCAGATATACCAAAATACCAATAACAATCCGGAAATAAGCAGAGAAAACCTGCGCATCTGGTATGACGGCTACTACACTGCAAAAGGCTGCAGGATATACAATCCCCGTTCCATCGTGTGCGCATTGACAGATAATGAACTCACCAACTATTGGACAAGCTCAGGGCCTTACGATGAGATTTTTTATTATATCCAAAACAACATTGAAGCTGTCCGGGACGATCTTATCCTGATGGCGGCAGGAGAAGGAATCCCCACGGAGATCCAGAACTACGCAGCAGTTTCCATGAAGCTGGATACAAAAGATGAGATTTATTCAGCTATGGTTGTGTACGGGCTTTTGACCTATCATGAGGGGAAAGTTTTCATTCCCAACAGAGAGCTTATGATTCAGTTCAAAAAACTCCTGATGACAAAAGCGTCTCTGGGATATGTATACAGTCTTGCAAAAGAATCTGAGAAGATGTTAAAAGCTACCCTTGACGGTGATACAGCAACCATGTCAAAAATCTTGAAATTCGCCCATGACACCGAATCACCAATTTTCTCTTATAACAGTGAAATCGAACTGTCGGCAGTAGTGAACCTGGTGTATCTGGCCGCAAGGGACTCCTATCGGGTAGAACGGGAAGATAAGGCAGGGGAAGGATATGTGGACTTTATTTTCTATCCTGAAAGAAAAAATATGAGTGCGATTTTACTGGAATTAAAAATCGATCATACACCGGAGGAAGCGATTCAACAAATTAAAGACAGGAATTATGCACTACGATTTAGAGGAAAATTAGGAGAGTCCCCTAAGTATACCGGAAAAATACTTGCTGTTGGAATTGGTTATAGTAGAAAAACAAAGCTTCATGCCTGTAGGGTGGAAGTGCTGTAAGCATGTCGAAACAGACTGGTACAGCATTTCCTTAATACGCATATGCTAAATGCCTGATATTTGTGTCAGGGCGAGGCAGCTGAATGAGACGATGCAGCCGCCTCGTCGATGGAAGTCAACACAGCACTGGCAGAAATAGCAGGCACTTAGTGTATCCGTAATTAAGAAATGCTGCACCAATATATGTGATAATGCAAAGCAGGCCGAGAGATTTTCCTGAATATACCCCTATTCTTTCAACAGGGCCACTGTCAGTGGTTCTGATTGCGGCCGCATGACCATTACTCTTTGATCCTGTCAAGTTCTGTAAGATTGATACCAGAAGCAGTGAGAATTACTTTTAAAGCAATGTATCTTTCTTTCATTGCCTTATATACTGCTGATTCTTTATCGTCAACTAAAGCCATAAAACGCTGTAACCTATCGAATTCTTCTACATTTTTTTGCATTTGTTCTTTTTCTGCCACTTCCATTATCTCTATATTTTCCACCGCCTTTTCATAGATACGCCTGCTATTTGTTATAATCATTATAACGGCTTTTGGTGCAGGGATAAAGCCTATATTAAATTCTATGACTCAAATAATGAATCCTTCCATCCATAATATATTTTAGAAACATCAGAAATATATACAAATATTCCAAAGAACATCCCCAAAGCTATATATTGCGCTCCGGTAAATGTCTGATCATATTAGTTATAGCTAACCGATATCGAAAAAGAAACTGAAAAACAGCTGTCAAACTGTCTCTCAGTTTCTCTCAACGCAATATAATCTTAAGCTATCATCAATCCCTTCGAAACAAATCTCTTGTATAAACTTTTTCTCTGCAATCATCAAGAATAGAGTCGTAACGATTTGCAATAATAGCATCTGAATCGGCTTTAAACTTCTCTATATCATTTATAACCCGGCTTCCAAAAAACGAAGCCCCTTCCTCCAAAGCAGGCTCATAGATGATAACCACAGCGCCCTTGGCTTTGATTCGTTTCATCACCCCTTGAATCGAGGACTGACGAAAATTATCACTGTTGCTTTTCATAACCAGACGATACACCCCTATGACAATGGGCCTCTCTTTTTCTGCATTCCATATCGAATTTGCCGTGTAATATCCAGTTTTTTCCAATACCCGGTCTGCGATGAAGTCTTTGCGGGTCCGATTGCTCTCCACTATGGCCCGGATCAATTCTTCCGGAACATCTTGGTAATTTGCCAAAAGCTGCTTTGAATCTTTTGGAAGACAGTACCCGCCATAGCCAAAAGACGGATTGTTGTATTGATCACCGATGCGTGGATCGAGACAGACACCGCGGATAATGGACGCTGTATCCAGCCCTTTTATCTCTGCGTAAGTATCAAGTTCATTAAAATACGATACGCGAAGAGCAAGATATGTATTTGCAAATAGTTTCACAGCCTCTGCCTCAGTAAAACCCATAAAAAGAGTTTCTATATTCTTTTTTTCCGCCCCCTGCGCAAGCAGTCCTGCAAAAATCTCAGTTTTCAGCCGTGTATTTTCATCTGCGGATACAATAATACGGGAAGGATACAGATTATCGTATAATGCTTTCGATTCCCGTAGAAATTCTGGACTGAATATAATATTGCTGATCCCATATTTTTCACAGACTGCCTTTGTATACCCTACCGGCACTGTTGACTTAATAACCATAAGCGGTTTATCCGCGCGGTGCTTTGTTGCTTTTACCGCCAGTTCAATCACATTCTCCACCGCACTTGTATCAAAAAAGTTTCTTTTTGGATCATAGTTTGTTGGTGTTGCAATGACGATAAAATCTGCTGAACTGTAAGCTGTAAATGCTGGATTATCCCCGCCATTTTTTCCATTATCAAGAACTGCTGTAAGACTCAGTTCCCGTTCTTTTAAAAATCTCTCTATGTATTCATCCTGTATCGGTGAAATACGATTATTAATCTGTTCAACCTTAGATTCCACAATATCCACAGCAGTTACATAATTGTGTTGTGAGAGAAGAACAGCGAGACTCAGCCCTACATATCCTGTTCCTGATACAACGATATTATAATATGTCTTGTTTGTATTTTCTAATTCTCTATCCACTTTTTCATTCCCCCGTAGGCTGCTAGTTTAAATCTCGAACGAATGTCAGCACATGTAATATTCTTTATACCACTCAGCAAATGACCGAAGACCTGTTCGTAAATCAGTCGAAGGTTTAAATCCAAAATCTTTTTCCAGCTTATGGGTATCAGCATATGTCACTGGTACATCACCTGGCTGCATTGGTACAAGCTCCCTGTGGCATTCAAAATCAAAACTGCTGTCCAACACTCCTGCCTTTACCAACTCTTCCGACAAAATTCCCACAAAATCCAGCAGATTTTCAGGATGGGAATTGCCAATGTTATAGATGTTGTAAGGCGGCAATGGTAATCCATCGGCACCATTCATCTTCTCCGGCGTCCCCTGTATAACAAGCAGAATACCTTCCACAATATCATCAATAAATGTAAAATCCCGCTTACAGTTTCCGTAATTGAAAATTTGTATACTTTCTCCCTTTCGCAGCTTATCTGTGAATGTAAAATAAGCCATATCAGGACGTCCTGCCGGACCATAAACAGTGAAAAAACGAAGACCTGTAGTTGGAATGTTATAGAGTTTAGAATAAGAATGTGCCAGCAGTTCATTCGACTTTTTTGTGGCCGCATAAAGCGAAACCGGATTGTCCACAAAATCTGTCTCATTAAATGGAATCTTTGTATTACCGCCATAAACCGAGGAGGAAGACGCATAGACAAGATGCTCTACACCACCGCCATACTGGTAACTATTCCTGCAGGCCTTTAGTATGTTGTAGAAACCAATAAGGTTTGAATTGATATATACGTCTGGATTTGTAATGGAATATCGAACGCCTGCCTGGGCAGCCAGATTGACAACGATGGATGGATTGTATTTTTGAAATAAGGTCTGTACCGTATTGCTGTCACTTATATCTCCTTGTAAAAACTCAAAGTTACTGCAGGCTTCTGAATTAACTGTTGAATCGATCTGTTTTAGGCGATATCGTTTCAATCCCACATCATAATAATCATTTAGATTATCAATACCTATTATCATGCCTTTTTCTACATGTTTTAAAAGTTTTATGATTAGATTTGCACCAATAAAACCTGCCGCTCCTGTGATAAGAATTGTTTTATTATTTAGAATTATTCTGCTCTTATGGCCCATGGAATTTGCACCTCTTTAATTTTTACTAAAAAAAATTTGCTATGTTCGTAGTAATATATTCTACGTATCAAAATCGCATCCTCAATCTCTCACATATCTTATCTACCAAATTCATCACGGGTCGTTCAAACAGTTTTTGCCGCAAAATATCAATTGCAGCGCAAACTAAAAATACTACTGCCACAACCAGGATTGCACCAAATGCATATTGCACCGGATACGATAAACCATATTTATACATGCCGACACAATTTAATAAATCTTCCCACAGCCATCTTCTCATTATATCGCTGTTTGCATGAATCAAAAGCACACCAAACACTGATGATGCAACCATATTAATCATTTTAGAATGTTTAATATTCATATTCAAAAATGTAAGAAATGCGCTTACTGCTAATAAAATAGAAAGAAATTTATTAGAGTCTATCACGAAATAATAAATAATATCTTTTCCTGTAATGGAGTAAATTAACGCCCCAGTTATGATTGAAGCCCACGATATAAGAACGATACAAGCTGTGAAAAACAACCATTTTCTAAAATTATAAAAAACGCCGCTTCTCGTCCACTTATTTTTATAATTTTCATCCCTGCATAACCTTATATAAGCGGCTATAAAATAAACTGTCACAAACCATCCAAAATATGTAAATGCCTTTGGGATTTTCAAAAAAGTTTGTAATATACTGTCTGAGACAAGAAGTAAAATCAATAGGTTTCTATGCTTCACTTCATCTAACGAAGATAAAAATAAATTAAAATAAGGTATAAAAAAGTAAAATAGAAGATATGTACTTAAAAACTCTGTTCCAACATAATAAAAAGGTACAATTGTCATTATAGACTTTTTTATTCCGTATTTTTCATATCCCGATAAGTGAAAAATCAGCATAAAAACAATCATATAGAATTGTACTTCCAAAAACAATTTTACATATTTGCGGATTGATATCTGAGATTTACACATAAAATATCCCGTTATGAGCACAAAACAATTTATTCCGATTTTACCGCCAAATCCAAAAATCAAAGAGAAAATTGAAGCTGCTGATAATACATCACCCGCTTTTATCACATCATAAATACCTGAATTCACAATATAATGGTGAGCTATTATAACTAACATTATTATGATTCGAAAAAGTTCAATTGATGAATTTCGCGCTACCCCCCCCCCTTTTTTTGCAAATTTAACTTCATCGTTCATTTATCTTCCTTTCTCTGTAAACTCAACAAAACAAAATTCAAATTATATCTTGCACTCCAAAATCACATTACATATCCTGTCAACATCCTTCATTTCTAAATCAGCATATATCGGAAGAGATAGTATCCGTTTGCTTATATGTAATGCTACAGGCGTTTTCTCCACATCATACCTGCCATGGAAAGCAGAAAATGTATTTGTCAAAGGATAAAAATATTTTCTCGCTCCTACCCCTTCTTTTTCCAATCTGCTAAATACCTCTGATCTGCTCGCGCCAAACATATTTTCATCAATTACAATGGGAAAATATGCATAATTTGGCGTCACATTCTTTTGTTCCTTGCTTATCTTAATTCCAGGTGTATCTGAAAGTCTTTCCCTGTACCTTAAAGCAACCATCTTTCGTTTTGCAATTTCCTCATCTATGTGACGGAGATTACAGATTCCCATTGCTGCACAAAATTCATTCATTTTCGCATTTGCTCCAACTGCAGCAATTTCCTCTGGTCCATGAATTCCAAAATTTTTCAAATCCCACAAAGCATCCCCCAGCCGTGCATCACGAAAGCACACGGCACCACCTTCTATGCTGTTAAAGACTTTCGTGGCATGAAAACTAAAGCATGAAGCATCTCCATAAGTTCCAATTCCTTTTCCTTGATAAGTTTCTCCAAATGTATGCGCTGCATCATATATAACTTTTAACTCATATTTTTTAGCGACTGCTTCAATCTTTTCTATGTTACAGATATTTCCATATACATGAACTGGAAGAATAAGACATGTTCTATCTGTTATTAACGATTCAATTTGCTCAGCATTTATTGTGTAGGTATCTGGCTCGATATCACAAAAAACTGGAGTAAGTCCATTTCTCACAATCGCATGTGTAGTAGAAGCAAAAGTAAAGGGAGTGGTAATCACCTCTCCCTTTAAATTCATCGCCTGTATCGTCAATTCTAATGCCATATGCCCATTGACCAGCAGCTCTATATAGTCTACACCCAAATATTCTTTTAATTTTTCTGCAAATTCATTATGTTTTGGCCCCATATTAGTCAGCCAATGAGTATCCCAAATTGTCTTTATTTCTTCAACATACTCGTCCAAAGATGGCATAGATGAACGAGTTACCAGTATGGTATCTGCCACTTTTGTTTTCTCCTGTATCAATAAATTAATTCGTCGTTTTTTCAACTGTCAATTAATTACTAAAAAAGTCTATACTATAACAAATCATAAACTGCCAATCTCTTTCAACATCAATATTGAATTTTTGGATTTTTCAGATTCATATCTGAATCCCCAATACTCATAAAATTTAATAGCGCGCTCATTTCTTTTATCAACTTCAAGCCGTACTTTCTCCATGCCACACTCCGCTGCCCTATTTAAACATGCTTTAAGTAATTGGCTTCCCACATGCTTTTTCTGCATTTTCTCGACTACTCCCAACATAGTAATATATGCGGTTTTCGTTATTAAATCATTGACATAAAACGCCACATATCCTGCTAATATGAAAGATTCATCATATGCTGCAAAAAGTTGTGCATAAGTGGCGATTTTATTTAAAGTGTTTTCTCCATCTTCTCTTCTCAAAATTCCAATTGAAAACACAGAATCACATTTTTTTACAATTATTTCCTTCTGTCTTTTATCACTAATATTTAAAATTCTCATCTTCTCTAAAATACACTGACAACGCTTTTATATTTTTATCATATTTTTCTACTTTGACTCTATGCGAATCCACTTTTTAGATTCAGACATTACCTCATTAAGTTCTTCCCTAGTATCAAATTTTAAGAATATATCTCCAAGTGCCATGTTAGCACCTGTAAATGGCATTATATAATCTCCCTGCTTCGCTGATATATCCATAACCTTAACATACTTTTCTTTTATTTCAGGATCAATTACAATTCTTTTAAATGTCCCACATTCTCTAAATCCAGCATGAACGACCATTTCACACCAAACCCCGTCACATTCTGTCTGCACGATATCTTTTAATGGCATACCAACCGCCTTCCTGACTTCACTTTCAATCAGATCCACTCCATATGCCATCCGCTGTAATTCTGCAATCTTACATCCTCCGCCTCGTGGAGAAACTTCCATAATATATGGCTTTCCATCTGCCACACATGTTTCTATATTATAAATCCCTGATTTCATATCTAATAAATACATCAGCCGTTGGATTTCTCTCGTAAGTTCATCCTGATATTTGTTTTTCATAGATGACGGCCAGATAATATATGCTGGGGTATAAGGATTCTCTGCATTCATATCAAATAACTGATCAGAATATGAAACAAATTCCAGCTTCCCATTCACAGTAAAAAGGTCTGCGCTTGAATGATACCCTTCAAAAGTCAAAAAATCCTCTATAATGAATGCTCCGTTATGCGCCCCATCCAGAGCAATTTCTACAGCTTTTTCTAATTGCTCAGGGTGTTCTGCTTTTGTCACTCCCTTACTTCCCGCAGAATCAGCCGGTTTAACAATTACCGGCCATTCAAAGAAATCCGTATCTTTTAAATAAGATTTTTTATCCTCATATCTTTTTGCATGTGGACAATTAAATCCATGTTTTTCCAAAAATCCCCTAAATAGTCCTTTATCCTGTAGAATCAAAGTTGACTCATAAGAACCCTGAAATGGCAAATCCAGTTTTTCTGCCACATATGCAGCTGTAACAACTCCCGGATCACACGCAAATGACATAATCCCATCAATTTTACATTTTTGAGCCATCCCCAAAACAGCCTTTTTGTCTATAACACTAATATTACAATACTCATCCGAATAGCTGTGCGCAATATTATCTGGAATATAATCACATGTAATTGTATAAATGCCTGCCTTATGTGCCGCTTCAATTACTGGCAGTAAATACCTAGAACCTCCCAGCAACATTAATTTTTTCATGCCCTGTACCTTCCTTAAATAAATATTTTATTTGTTTTGTCTATATTTCCTGATAATCGAGAGAAGATAATCAAAGCTTTCAAATTTAAAAAGTCTCGCTCCACTGATATAAATAAACGCACCTGCAAATACCTGAATACAAAGGGTGAGACCATCAGGTAATCCGCAAAAAGAGAGCCCAAACACAAGTACCCCCATCAGCAGAGCCAATAATATCGCTGGTATAATATCTTTAAGCTGTTCTAAATATCCATAATTCAAAAGCTTCTTATTTGGCCAGGAATTAATCACCTGAGAAATAAGACCTGATACAAGCAGGCTGTAAGCCATTGCCATCGTACCAAACCACATTGTCGAGAGGAGAAGCACCATTCCCACGATTTTCTTTATAATCTCAAGTTTCAGAAAAATATCGCTTCTTCCCATAGCCTGAATCGCATTAAGATTTGCTGTATGGATAGGATAAAACATCGACGATATACAAAAAATCTGCAGATAAGGGACACAAGCCATCCATTTATCAGTTAAAATCAAACGAACTACCTGCGTACCACAGAAAGCAAGTCCCATCATTAAAGGTGCAATGATAAATGTACTCGTCTTAATTGCACGGCGTGTGATTGTTTTTACCCTTCCTGAATTGTCCTGTTCCTGTGACATTGCCGGAAACAAAACACTGTTTATGGAACTATTGATATTTTCAATAATAATCATGGGGAACTGCTGTCCTTTGTTGTAATATGCAAGGTCTGCAGATGTATACATCGTTCCAATAATCAGCTGTCTTAAATTCGTATAACCAGTTTCTAAAAGTGCTGATATCAACAACTTCCAGCCGTAAGAAAACAATCCTTTTAGCCGCTGGAAGGAAAACATCAGCTTTGGCCGCCACTTCACAGTAAACCACAAGATAAAAGTATCCACTGAGGCATTAAAAATCTGCTGAACCACCAGAGCCCACACACCGTAACCACGGTATGCTGTATAAATACCAACAACAGCCGCGCCAATAGTTCCACTAAGCGTTGCAAAGAAAAAGCGTTTAAATTGCATTGTTCTAGACACATAGGCTTGCTGAACATTTTTAATCCCTGAGATTACCAACGTCAGGCTAAGCACACGGATCACGAATATCAGAGATTCATCATGATAGAATCGTGAAATCGGCACAGCCAAAAAAAACATCGCTGTATAAAGTACTATACACATAGCCATGTTAAAATAAAATACTGTGGAAAAATCCAGATCATCCGCATTCTTCTTCTGAATCAACGCATTTCCCATACCGCTGTCAATAAAAACATTTAGTATGGTTGTAAAAACTGTCACAAGCGCAATCGTTCCGTAAACATCTGGTACAAGCAGCCTTGCCAATACAATTGAAACAATAAATGATACGGCTCTTGCTCCGCATCGCTCTGCAAATCGCCAGATAAAATTTTTTACAATTTTATTGCTGTTTATCATGTCCGTTTCTAATCCTATCGCGTATTGTTTTCAGCCATGGAAAATATGCTTTAATATATATTTTTAACCTCTGACGACATGGCATCTTGCGCAATACTTGTGCATAATTTTTTACAATACATTTATATTGCCCATTTAATTCTAATTGATAGATCTTATTTGATACAATTACTTTTGCTATTATATCTTTATATTTTCTATTTGTTCTTGTATCAATTCTTTCTAACATTGTGTTACATCGATCTATATGCTCTACACATCTTTCTAAATCTTTATTCATTCTTTCCGACCACGAATTTTTTGCCATCCACCGATAAGAGGACATTATATCCGAAAGATAAAGCATTCCTCCCCTAATTGAACCCATTATTTGCACAAAATAATCCAAAGGAAATTCCCTTAATAAATCAATATCTCTTTCCAACTGCTCTCGCTTTATCATCAAACTATTTGTTGCAACAAAGCCTCCTCCACCAGCTATCACTTTTTCGGGAGGAAAAATACAATTTTCTGATGATCGTTTTACTTCATCAACCACCTGTTTCGTCTTTGCTTCAACTACCATTGCCCCATGTGCACAAAGTTCACATTCAGGATGACGTTCCATTTCCTCCATCTGCTTTTGTAACTTATATGGATCATTCCAATAATCATCCCCTTCACAAAGAGCTATATATTTGCCATGTGCCATTGGAAGCAGTATATCAAAGATTATCGCAACGCCCCGTGAATACTGATTTTCTTTCTGATAGATTCCCTTTATCTTATCAGGATTCCTTTTTTCGTATTCCTTAATAATTTCCGCTGTACGATCTGTTGACGCATCATCATGTACAAAAATCTCGTAAGAAAAATTTGTTTTCTGCATGAGAAATCCCTCAAGTGCATCAGAGATATAATCTTCATGATTGTATGTAGTACAACTGATAGTAACTTTTATATCATCCATATATTTAAACACTCCTGCTCTTTCAAGGCCTAAAACCTAATCACCAACCCTCATTTCAAGTGGGAGTTGTAAAAACGCCCCCAGGGGCTCTGTTACTGCTCGCCCGAAAGATGGAGGTCGCAAGCAAGCATTACTACTTGCATCCCGTATGTGTCAGTGTAACCGTCCTGTACGATTCACCAGGTTTCCTGCCCCGGGCAGAAAAAGTAACATTCTGTCCCGTCCACGGACAGGATACGGCTGTCTTATGGGTATATCGCCTGTTTTGATAGAATGTCCACAGCCCCGCAAAAATCCCCCTTTGACCAGCGTACCTGCCTCCGCCCCGTATTCAATATTTTCTGGACATTCCGTCTCCTTTTAAAAATGCTGCATCATGTTATCCTTTCCTCTATCGGAACAACATTCAAACTCCGATCGCTTGTGACCAGCGAATGTGGTGGAATATTTCCCCTTACAACAGCACCCGCTCCAATTACACAGCCTTCTCCAATATGCGTATTCCTGAGTATTGTGGCATTCGCTGCTATCCAGCATCCTTTCTCTATCACAACATCACCATGTTTAAATCCTGGCTCTATTCCTTTGTACGAGAAAACATGATCATGGTCATAAATAGTAACACCGGGTCCAAATATCACATTATTTCCAATTGAAATTTTTTTACGACAGATTACAATACAATTCCTGTTAAAGGAAACATTGTCCCCAACCTGAAGTTCCCCCACTGAGGTCAGGGAAACATTTCTTTGGAACAACACATTCCTGCCAAGGCTCATCCTGCCATTTTCAGAAATAATGATCTGCGTATCCCGCCGTTTCCGAAACAATCCGTCAACAGCCAATCCACTCCATCGAATCTTTGATATCTCTGTTGCAATATAAAAGTCAATTTTTCTGAACCCTTTTGAAATTATGCCCATTTTGTTTTCCTCTCGTATCCGTTTTTCATAGCTTTTGAAAGCAGCTCCTTATGGGCTTCACAGTCTATGTAATTTGCTATTCCGACTATGCTTGCTGTTCCATAAGTTTTCTGGAGATACCGCTTCATATAAGCTCCCTTTGAAAGTCTATTAAAAATACGGAACCACACAGATTTTTTACCAGAAAGAGCACGCAGATAGAAATCCAGGAAAGAATCGGCAAACTGAGCATACTGCATTTCGATATATCCCGGTTTTTGAATCTCTTCAGACCGGAATCTAAATCCATCCAGAATCTTCTGGCCACTCATCTCATCTGCAAGCCTGACACCATTCCCCGTTTTAACAAGTGGAAGATAGGATACTCCTAAATCAGCATCCATCTTCACCAGCAGGCTTGTCTGCCAGCATTCGTCACTGCTGTCATCAAAGATAAAGTTGCCCTGCCCATAAACGATTATGCCTTTCCGATATCTCTCCTCACAGCCAATACAGTGGCTGTGCTGGCAGATAACAAGATCTGCCCCTTTATCAACGAGTCTTCTGCAGATTTTTTGCAAATCCGGGCTTGGATATCGGTAATGCTCCTTTCCACCGTGGTACAGAACAATCACAAAATCTGTTTTCCCTTTCAACTTCGCCACATGGTCAAGCGACCACAGAGGATCAAAAGGATTGGCGCCAGGTTTGTCCTCGCCTGCGATAGAAAATTCATGTTCTGCACAGGCATACACTCCGGCTTTTTTACCGCCAAACTCAAAAATGAAAGGCACCGCCGCCGAAACCAAATCTTTACCCGCCCCCAAATGATTAATTCCAACTTTATTCAGCGTTTCTACCGTAGATTTCAATCCCTGTATGTCCTGATCCATGATGTGATTATTGGCAAGTGTAAGCAAGTCAACTCCAAAGGCTTTATAGCCCTTTACTGTGGCTGTTGGAGCAATCAGGTTCGGCCCCTGCTTAATAATTGGCTTCCTCATGTCTGTCAATGGAGTTTCCAGATTAAATATCCGATAGGCTGCCCTATCCAATATATCCTTCAGTCCTTCTCCAACGAGATTCTCAGCATCTCCCTGTATGAACAATTCAGTATTGCTTTCTGTTGGCACGAGATCCGCACCAATTAAGATGTAATCAGAAGGCATGGCTGAACCTCCTTCCATCAAAGCATGTACGGGGAAAACGGGGAGAATCATTACCTCTCTGTACCTTTCCATGAATTTTTACCTTCATTTTATCAATCACCTTTCTGGCGTTAACCATCACTTTGAGTACATACTCTATATATGCAAAATAATTAATCACTGCCGCATCAACTATTACATGCTTCGCAGACTCTTTCATGGAGTAATCCAGAATGTGCCTTGAATCATAAAATACCATCCATACTGTCTGATATAACATGGCACACAGGATACCAACAGCAACACTGGCCAATCCCCAAACACGGGCAGTCAGAATAGACATCACAACATTCATTATCACCGCAACAATATGATTCCGTTGGGGCTACTTATAATGTCCCGACGCCAAAATCAGAATGTTATACGGAAGGCGCAGACAATGCTCGACATGGGTAGCTGTAAATGCATTCCGTTAAGAATTATTTGGTACTATAATGCTAAAAAATGGATGAATGGAATTACTCTCTTTTTGCATTACATTCATTTTGTCCCCACTTCTTTTTACTCCCCGTTATCTATAGAAAATATAGAGTTCCAATCAAATTATCCAAGTGTTAAAGTCAACTTAATCAAAATCGACAAAGCGATCAAAAAGTCCTAACCTTTTCTCACGCGGCAACTGAAGCCATGTGCCAAGCGTCTTGTTCCACTCTTCATCAGTAAATCTTCCGAAACCAGAATCCGGAAAAAAGGTCATTTCACCAAAATATATTTTTCCATCAATATTATATAAATCCACTCGCAGAAAAGGCATTCCCATGCTAAGTATTTCTGCCAACTTTTCCATTTTTTCAAGGTTCTCAGGGTGTTGAATTCTTTTTTCTAATAGCGGCGGACAAATCTTTTCTCCAAAAGGAAGCCTGTTCTTTTCCGTATCATAGTAATTGGCATGGTGCTCAACAAAACGGTCAAAGTCCACTTTGAAACATTTCACCATGCCTCCAAAACAGAAAAATTTATAGTCGCGTAGTTCTTTTAAAACTGAATCTTCCATATATTCTTCCGCAATAATTTTACGTGGCACATTTTTATAAGGCCACTCACGGCCAGTTAGATAATAGTTTTGACTGACCCCTTTTCTAAGTTCGTTTTTTACTTTTTTTATATCCAGTCTTGACTTATCCCTACAAATACACATCCCAAGTCCAGAATTATGATTGCATTTTAAAACAAAACGATCAGGAAGCTGATCAAAATCAATCTCTGAAGGATCATTCCACACACCAAGCAATGGAATTAGATATTCTTCTCCCAATTTATCAGCAATATAATTACGAACGGCATATTTATCCACCATAATAGTATATTCTGGTTTTCGATCATAAAGTTTCAGCCATTGAAGCTTTTCACTAAAGGTTTTAGGATTATCAAGATCCAAATCATATCCCATACAGGCACGAAATCTTTTCTCCAAGTACCTGCGGTCTGGCATATGATTATAAAATCCATAACTGTCAAGGACATTAAATCGATAGCTGTCATCCTTAAGAATTTTTCCGGCTTTAGAAATCCAGTTTCTTTGCCGCCTGTTATTGCAATAGTCGTTCATAAAATTGTTCTAAATCCTTTGCCGTGTTTTTAATATCGTATCCTGCCTCCAAAACAGCCTGAGAACATGCATCACGTGGAAGCTGTCTATTCATTCGGTAAAGCTTTAATATTTCATCTGCCCACATATCCGGGCTCTTTTCCAAGGGCATTGAAACGAGAGTTCCAAGAACATCCACTTCCTTTGAAATGCGGTCAGAAATAATTGTGGGAAGTCCGTTGACCTCTGCCTCCAGTACTGAAAACGGAAACCCTTCAAACTCAGATGGATAAATGCCCACATCCATGGCGCACAGCCAGCTTCCCACTTCACTGGTAACGCCTGGTAGCAAAACTTTTTCCTCTATATCAAGTTCACCTATTAACTTCTTCACCTGTGCAAGCAAATCACCTTCTCCCAACATAATCAGTCTGCTGTCTGGATATTTTTCTACTAGTGCAGCAAAAACCCGAACAGTCATAAATGGGTTTTTAGGATTTGCCAAACGACCTGCACTGCCCAGCACCAAGGTGTCCTCTGTTACTGTCAGTTCATTCCTTCTTTCTTTTCGTATTTTATCTGAAAATTTAAATTTTGGTGTTTCAATTCCATTTTTAATCACCATAAACTCAGCATTATCTCCATATAACCATTTACCTGCTGCATTCCCGCATGCAAGCCGTTCTGTAATATTTTTAATAAACAGCCAATAAAAAACTTTATGCAGTATCGGCTTAAATGTATGAGTCCCATGTGAATGTGCAATACGGTGAATGATCCCAGCCTTTTTTGCTATGTAGAAATCCGTCCAGGAATGTGCTTCCGCCGTATGACGATGCATAATATGATATGAATGTTGCTTCATTGCAATATAAGTCTGATACATATTTTTCATCAGGTTCAGGCCAGGTCTGACAACATGATAAATATGCCCGCCTAATTCTGTAATTTCTTTCTCATACTCCCCTTGTTCCTCTGTAAAAACAATAAAATCAAACTGGAATTTCTTCTTGTCCAAATTTCTGTATATGTTCATCAAAAAAGTTGCTATTCCATTATTGCGACTTAATGTCCCCCCTGGAATATGTAAAACCCGCTCCATAATACACCCTCAATTTTATTCTTCCAAATTATCAAATGTTCAAAATGCGCCCGCAGTTTTCAATCAGTTTTTCAGCAATATGAACCGGGGAAAGGTTTTCTTTTATATATTCATGTCCCCGTACTCCATATTGATATGTTCTTTCAGGGCATTCTATCATTTGCACCATAGCTTTTGCCAGACTGTCCGCATCCCCTTCTTTAGTTAATATTCCCCTTTCGCTATCTCCCAGCAGCTCGCGTGGGCCAGTTGGACAATCAGTAGAAATGCAGGGAACTGCTGCTGCCATAGCTTCAGCAAGTGCATTCGGCATACCTTCGTAATCAGAACTGAGCACAAATAAATCCGAAGCCTCGTACACTTCCAGAAGTTCACTGGTTCTTCCCATCATTTTAACAAAATCGTCTGCGTTATGAGCAGTCACATAGGCTTCCAATTCACACCTTTTTTCTCCTTCCCCATATATTTTTAAAGAGCATTCAGGATGGAAACGATGTACAATTATCATAGCGTCAATCAGTAATTTGTGATTTTTTTGTTCACTTAATCTTCCAGCTGTAACGATATTTTCTATGCTTTTCCGATTAATCCTTTTTGAACCACTGTCTATAAAACTTATATCAACTGGATTTGGCAGTACAAAAGATTTTTCTATTACTTTCGAAGTAAAATACCGTTTCTGTGCCTCTGTCTGAAAATAAACTGCCTCGCAATGTTCATAAATATAGTTATAAAATCTCTTTTGGAATTTGGAATGATATCTTGGAAGGTTTCTAACTGTTGCAACGATAGGTATATGAAAATCTCTAGACGCCGAATATACCTCTTTTACAACCGGCTCAAGAAATGGAAAAACTATATCGGGTTTATAATTCTTAATCACTTCCTTTAACCGCTTCTTTCTAAACAATGTTCTGGTGACAGCATTTCCATTTTCTTCACTATAGGTACTTCCCATAGAATATCTTTCCACATGAAAATCTATATCATAGTCCTCTTTTGTAATCAGATACGACATAACCGCCACTTCATATCCCTGTTCTATCAACGCCCCTGAGAGCACAGCAATCACTCGTTCCGCCCCGCCGCCTTTCATAAAACGAGAGACAAATAATATTTTGCGTATCATAAACCTTCCCCATTCTCTATAAGTACAACTTTTTATCACAAATCAGATAGGTCATCAATAATATTGTAATATACGTAATATCAAAATAACATACTAAAGCCATGTTGAGAATTGTATTAATAAGTAGTATAGAAAAAAAGTAGATTACAATTTTGTTATGCCGCCTGAGCATTTCCTTAATATATTTTATAAATATTCTAACATAAACACTATAATAAATAATAAAGCCTGCAACACCGCCACTTACAAGTATCTCGACGTAGTTACAATGCGAATACATATCCAAGCCAAATGTCCTGCTAAACAGAACCGAATAATTTCCAAGACCATATCCTAATATAGGCCGTTCTGTAAACCACCGCATTCCATAAGTAATCATTAACATTCTCATACTCATACTCTGTTCCGTTGTTCTATGGCCTGTTAATTCCTGAACCATCCTTTCTAATCTAGCTCCGACCAATATATATATTTCTTCATTATTCATAATAAAAATGTACAGAATAATCAAAGCCAATATTACAAAGCAAATGTTCCGAACTCTTTTATTTCCTCTATTCGCATACAAATTATAAATCAGTAATGTCCCAACAACAATAATGACTCCTTTTCTCGAACCTGTATAGAATGTCATCACAATTAAAAATATTGCAACAATCCCCCATCTAATTTTCTCAGTCTTTTTATTACTATATATGATGAGAAAAACTGCAAGAATTCCACCCCAGGCTGTAAAGCTAGCAATCGCATTTGCATTCCATAATTCCAAACCCTCATAATCCACTCCCAGTCGCATTGTTCCTAAATTATCCATTCCCACAATAGAAAGAACATATAAACTTTCAGCAGTAAAAGACGATACTATACTTTTTATCAACATGAGAAAGTCTTCCTCAGTCTCAATCATAATAATAACTGAAAAGCAAATAGCATATACAATAAAAGCGTTCTTCACGTTTTGAATTGTCTTTACTGATTCTAAACTCCACTTACTACTTACCATGAAAAATACTAAAACTAAAGCCATCCATATATTAAATCCATTCAATTTAGATGACTTATTCCACTGTGCTTTACACAGAGCAAACCCCACTGTAACTATAATAAAAGTATAGCGAATTGAAGTATTAACCTTGATTGCGGGATTGTTTTCAATGAAATAAACAATGGCAATAAATATATAAAATAAATTTTTTAACCTGATTTTGGTTATCCTCATTTCATGTGCTCCTCTTATATCATGGTCTTTGATCTCTATACTTTTTCAATTTTTTCTAAATTGACCTGTTGAAATATTTTTATTCGATATTCCTTGCTCTGCAAAAACTGATTTTAGCGAATAATTTTAATTTTCTTCAAGATCGTTATTGGCCACTCAACTGTGCTTATATGGACAGCAAGTCCAACTGCTATCAATTTACGACTCATCTTCATCGGTGAACACAGCAGAATACCTAGATTTTTCCTATGTTCTCTTGTTAATTTTCTTACAATACTGTTTCTGTTAATTGATGGGTCTGAAACTCCATAATAAGCAATTCTGCATAATAGTGAAAATGCTGTCCTTGCCTTTTTCACCTCACCCAAAAATGCTATCGTTCCATATATTTCATTCTTGGTAAGGTTATATATTGACTCTGCTGCGTCATACAAATCAAAATCTCTTCTCGTCAGCCCTGATGTAGTCAAACTGCCTGTAGATTGAAAATAAAAATACTTTTTCAAATTGCTTTCAACATACTTACCACAGCCACTCAGAGCTTTATATTTATAGTCAATATCCTCATTTATTTTTCCGACCCGAAATACTATTCCTTCCAAAACGGATTTTTTAAACAGACACCGACAGACAGAATAACTACCAGTAGTAGTAGTAGTAGTAGTCATATAGTTCTGAAGAATTGCCTTATCACGAAAAACTTTTATTTCTTCCTTTTCATTGCTTACACTCATCGTGTATTCTGACGCATACTTAAAGTCTATCTGCGCAATATCTGCTCTATTATCTATAAGCAGATTCAGTAAATATTCATATGTATCCCTTGCTATCCAATCATCACTGTCCACAAACCCAATGAATTTTCCTCCTGCCGCCTCAAGTCCGGCATTTCTGGCACTGGATAACCCCCCATTTTCTTTATGTATCACCTGGATTCTGGGATCTTCGTTTTCTAATTTGTCACATAATTTCCCACTTCCATCGGTGGAACCATCGTCCACAAGAATAATTTCTAAGTTTCTATAGGTCTGTTTCCGCACAGAATTTACACATCGTATCAAATATTTTTCTACATTATATACTGGAATAATCACGCTTATTAATGGCTGTCCTATCTGTTTCAAACTTTCTGGCATGGCCTTTTTTATGTCACGATCTATCCTATCTGCTTTTACGATATATAATCCTCTGTGCCCTTCGAAAACAGAGTCGAAACAAACGCTATTTCCGGCTCGGTTCCATCTTGGATGCAGATCACACCTGGTATCATTGTCATATTTAAAAGGTGCAAATACTCTTGCAAGCGTCTGCACCTTTGAATTCTCTCTGTTTTTGGCATCACTCACCATCACTGCTGCCATTCTCATTCTGTCTGGATAGCGGTCAAATACAACCCTGCTCCCGTCTGGCGAATAACTCGGATGTCCATCATAATCTATTCCTGGCCAAAAGCGTCTATATTCCTGTGTCCGGTCTTTCATCAAATAATAGCCATTTCCCCCTTTATCTCCACTGTAGCCATTCTTTTTATTTTCAAAGGCAAAAATTTGCTTATCTGTTCTCCAGTAACAATGTGACACCATATCGTCATCACTGAGATTATACAGATCAGAGCCGTTAACATTACATGTTAAAAGTCTTGTATATTTTCGCCCGCCTTTAAACCAACGATGCAAAACCATAAATCTGTCTCCTTTAGGATTCAACATGATATGATTTACTTTATGTTCTGCCCCCTCCATCTCAGGACGTGGCTCGAATTCTGCAAAGTCCGTATATTTCAAAACAGGGACTGTTTTCCCGCTTTTTAAATCGACACGCCAGATACATGGCGTGTCTGGAAGTTTCTCATCTGCTGTTTTCTCGGGTACATTATGATATCCATAACCTGGCCGTAATCTGTAAAGCCTTGAAAAATCAAGCGTCAATGCAAAAAGCCCGTCGGCAGAAACAGAATAAACAGGCGCAGAAATCACTTTCTCCGAAACCACTTTTGCATCTCCATCATCCACCTTGAGTTCCACAATAACAGAACAATATTTTCCATCCCGGTAATCATTATATATCATCCGGCTGTAATAATCTGGCCCCAGCCACTGTGCCATACAGCCCTGTTGTACATTCCACGCTTTTGTTCTGGCAAGAATCGTTATCTTATTTTCTCTGGCTGTATCAATCAGAATAATTTCTGCATCTTCCTTTGGTGATACATCATCCCATGTATTATTTGCTTTCATACAGATCATATAGCGGTCTGTCATATCCCATGGTGATTTATCGTAATACCCAAAGAAATATTCATGCTCTGGATCATCTGGTGATACCTTCACAATATTTCCTTCAGATTTGATTTTAGGAGAAATTGCATAAGCCGTACGCTGATAAATCCGTTTAACTGTTTTCTTAACTACCGGACACTTATTCAATTGATAATTAATCTTTCCTTCAATACTCATCTTTCCCTCCCTGTCTTCATAAGAAATTGCCCAGCGTAGTAAGACAAATCAGAATAAAGTCCGTATAGAAACAGACATAATTACAGGAATTTTATACTGCATACATTCCTTTCTTGAATACTCTCCTATTGCCTTAAAAATTTTCCATATATCCAATTCTGTATTTTGATAGGCATTAAGTACATTCCTATTTGCGCACCAGCTATAACCATAACGTCCCAAAAGCTGGAATATCCCATTCTCCAAAATCTCCAAATTGTACTAATGTAACTCCATGTATTTTCCCAGCTTTTCCTACGCTTTGACAAATTTTCATCAGAACGAAACCATAACAATGCCTTTTTAAAATTTGCCGCTTTACAGCCGCCAAAAAGCATACGCCCAAATAAATCTACATCCTGATTTCTTCTTAAATTCCTATAACCGCCAAACTCAAGGACTTTACTTTTACGGTACATTACGCTTGGATGATTAAATGCGCTTCGCCTCTTAGCAAACTCATAAATTTCTCTGGAACGACTGGGAACTATACGCCTGGCAGTCACATTGTCAATTGTTCCATAAAATTCGTCGACTGCCGATCCAATAATGGCATACTCCGGATATTTTTCAAACGCCTTAACCAGCTTCATACATCTGGCAGCTTTTGAAATATCATCTGTGTCCATCCTAGCCACAAGTTCATTTCTGCAATGCTCCAACCCATAATTCAATGCAAATCCAAGACCGCAATTATTCTCATATCCTACAATATGTAGAAGACCAGGATGGTTTTTCTCATACTTATTTAAAACGTTCTGAAGCTCAGATGTGATCTTCCCATCTTTCACAATAACAATTTCATCTGGCTTCAATGTCTGATCAACCATACTTTTAACTGCTTGATCTAAATACTCTGGTTTTTCTTTTATGTAAAGTGACATCAACACACTGTATTTTTCCAAAACCGCCTCACCACCATCCAAGCTATCTTCTAAGTCAATCTGACACGAATGTTTTTATTCCATATTAGCAATTAATTCTTTTGCATATTTCTGCTTGCTTTCATAACTTTCTCTATCTATTTTATCCCGGCGCAATAAGTAATCTCCAAAGTCTTCAGCCGTAGCCATATCATCTTCGGTAATTCCTTCTCTTTTCACAAATGCTTTCAACACGGTCTGAAAAATAATTTTCATGTCTCCCAAAAATGTAATATGTTTTATGTATTTTAAATCCCAATCCAGTTTTTCCTCCCAATCTATGTCATTTCTACCATTAACCTGTGCAAGACCGGAAAGCCCTGGTCTTACGCTGTGCCTTCTGCGCTGTGTCTTGGTCATAAATACCATATCCCTTACGAGCTGTGGTCTTGGGCCTATCACACTCATGTCCCCTTTCAGAATATTAAAAGCCTCCGGCAGTTCATCCAAGCTAGTTGACCGAAGCCACTTTCCAAACTCTGACAACCTTGCTTCATCTTCCAATAACTCTCCGTTCTCATCCCTTTCATCTGTCATTGTTCGGAATTTATACAATTTGAACAGTTTTTCATTTTTACCAGGCCTTGGCTGTGTAAACAGAACAGGCGATCCCAATTTTACTTTCACCAATATTGCTACTATGAGGTAAAGCCATCCAAAACAAGTAAACGCCATAACAGAGCAGAAAATATCTAGGAGGCGTTTTATATACTTTTCATAGGTACTTTTTCTGTCTCCCGTATATGTATGCTGTAAAAAATTCTTTTTACTGGAAATCCCCTGAATCCCATTCTTTATTTTCTTTCCCCAAGCATATCCAATAACCCCTGCGCAAACTCCCAAGATAACAACCATTGTAATTGACTTTTTCTTATTCATGATTTCTTTTCTTCTATAAAATGCTATTTACTTTACACTGTTCTATTGATATATCCTACCGTTGCGTGTTGCTTGTGTTTAACGATGCAGGGATTTTGGTAAAAATCATTTTTCCTTATTCAAAACAACGATGAACTATATCAATTATTTTTTCTTGCTGCCCAGCAGTCATCTTAATATCACTCGGAAGGCACAGACCCCTGGCAAACAGATCAGCACTGGCATCCAGCCCCTTCTGGTCATTTTGAAAATATATATTCTTTTTACCAGACCTTGTCCCCGCTTTTGTTACAAACTCGCATTTCCGATAAGAAACCTGCATATGCATCGGCTTCCATAAAGGCCTACCTTCGGCATTAAACCCCTTCAATACATCCAAAATTTCATCTGGACAGGTTTTTCCTTTACTATGAGTATACAAATACCCTTTTTCAGACCTTATGTTTTCACACATAGCTTCCCGATTAATCAGTAAACAACTCAACCAAAAATTTGGTTTGCTATTTCCATAATCAATTGGATTCATTTTAACTGGTAAATCACCCAATCCCTTTTCATATCGTTTATAAATAATTTCTTTGCGCTCAATATGGTTTTCCAGGTATTTCATTTGTCCGCATACTACCCCGGCGACCACATTAGACATTCTGTAGTTATAGCCAAGTTCTTCATGCTGATACCACGAAGCTTTTTCTCTACTTTGTGTACTCCACTTTTTGATCTTCTCTGCATCAGCCTTATTGTTTGTAAGAAATGCTCCCCCGCTGCTTCCGGTAATAATCTTATTTCCATTAAAGCTGACAACTGCATAATCACCAAAATTTCCAGTTTGAATTCCTTTATACAATGCACCTAAGGACTCTGCTGCGTCCTCAATTAATAAAGCTCCGTATTTCTCACAGACAAACTTAATCTCATCGACTTTCCCTGGCGTACCATAGAGATGTACAAAAACTACTATTTTAACATCCGGGTAAATCTCAAAAGCCCGTTCTAATGCTTTCGGATCCATATTCCATGTATCGTATTCTGTATCAATGAATACTGCTTCCCCGCCTTCATAGGCAATTGGATTAACGGTAGCACTAAAAGTCATATCAGAACAGAAAACCTTATGCCCTGCTAAAGCTCCGGTGCCAATAGCTGGCATGCCGTAAAGATGTTCAGCCGCCAGTCTAATAGAAAGATGCAGTGCTGCTGTTCCACAAGTTAATGCGACAGCATATTTCACACCTACTTTTTCGCATATCAACCTTTCCAGCTCATCAATATTTTTTCCTACTGTACTCATCCAGTTAGTTTCGTACGCTTCCGTGATATATTCCAGTTCAGCCCCATGCATTGTCGGGGATGAAAGCCATAATGTATCTTTAAAAGGCTCTATCCTCTCAAATCTTAAATCTGATTTACCATCATACATTTTTCTATTTCCTTACTTCCCATTTTTAAGCTGCTCCAAAAGTTTCAGCCTCTCAAAATATTATATAAAGCAAAACTTTATAAACACAAAGAACCCACTTGTTTGTCTTCCATATCCCGGAATTAACAAACAAATGGGTTCCTTAACCTCAAATATAAACAGTTGCCTAACATAACCAACTGACATTTTCATACTATACAAATATAAATCTTCTACTTCCTCTCCAACAACTCAATCCCCAAATAAATCACCGTCCTCCGATTCATAAACGGCACTTCCACCTCAGCCACCCGTCTATGAAGATGAATTTTCCGAATCATCCCTTCCATATTCTTCAAAGGCCCTGAGACAATCCGAATCTCATTGCCCTCATCTATACGAATCTGAGACAGCCCCACGTCATATTTTTGAGAATCCGCTGCCATCTTACCGCTTCCAGCCCCTGTTTTGACACTGGCATTTTGTGAATCCTTCTGCCCATCGCAGCTCATAAACTTCTCCAGCCACTCCACATCCTGCTCTGGAAGCTTCACAAAATACTCTTCATCCCGCCCTACCAGCTTAGTGAGCATGGGTACTTTTTTTAGTTCCAAAAACAATTCTTTTGCGTGTTCTGTGGTAATAAATACATATCCCGGCAACAGTTTTTCATGGGTATCCACCCATTTCCCATGGAATTTTTTCCTCATATGTCTCGTTGGATGGAAACACTGTTTATAGAGATCATCCGGAATGATCACCATAATATGTCTTTCAGTTTTATCTTCTTCTCCTGGTGCCACCTGTAAGACATAATACATGTCCGTTTCTCCCACTTTCATAACTCGTTCTTCCCCTTCAGATTATGGAAATGCCCCCGGAAGTCTCTGCATCAGGATTTCCGAGAGCATTCTATGTATCTTCCCGATTTTTGGGTACGCTTCGCCATCTGTGCCACGTATATACAGCACAGCTCCCATGATTCAGCCTGGATTCTCTATTCCTATATTTCCAGGCATGCCGGATATGTCATACTCTCAGAAATTCAAGTGCCCCTGCTTCAAGAACTCCCTAAAGTAATTTTTCTAAATTTAAACGATACAATCATATCATCATTATCAGAAAAAGTCAACTTTTAAGATTACTGAATTAATCTCCTGGAAAGCCTGCTATTCTCTGGATTCTTATATGTTTTGAATTTTTTTCCACATTATCTCCAGGAAATAACAAGTTATCAAATATTCTATCCATACGTAAAAGCAACTTTTTCCCATCTGCTTCTTGCATCCCCCCTCACAATCTGCTATACTGTAAAAAAATCCATATAACTACATAACAGACAGTTCGTAACCATCCTGTCTTAAAACAAAACTAAGGGCATGTGCGGGAGTCTTCTCCCGTACTATTTGTGAGCGCCTTGGTGCGCTCTTTTTTTGTCCTGGAAAGTGAGGAGAAAAAATCATGAATCTGGAACATTTATCTACCACTCAAAAACTCACCATATCGGGCCTGATGATGGCTTTGTACATTGTGGTTCTCTATACCACACAGAGCTTTTCATTTGGTCCCTATCAAATCCGTATCGCTACGTCTCTGTATGCTGTCAGTTATCTGTGTCCCTTCCTGATCATACCCATGGGACTGGCTAACATGCTGGCGAATTTTCTTTTTGGCGGATTGGGTATTTTAGACATTGTGGGCGGCTGCATTGTGGGACTTCTTACCACAACATTAATCGTACTCATCCGGCGTTTCCGCTGGAATACGGCTTTCATCGCGATTCCCATTATCGCTGTTCCCGGCCTGGGTGTTGCCGTGTGGCTGTCTTATTTATTGAATCTTCCTTATCCTGCCCTGGCTCTCAGCCTGTGTATTGGGCAGACAGTACCCGGCCTCTGCGGTGTGCTGCTGGTGAAGGTTCTCCACCGCCTGTTTTACGAAAGAAGTGTACGTGCATAACGTCGCAGATACACTGTGGAGCCGCACTCCGGCGCGGAGAATCCGGCAGAGCCGGATTCTTTCTTAAATCTAAAGGAGCCTATTATGACAAAACGTAATGAAAATAAAATTCCGGGCGTCAGTCTTCTGGGTAACCAGGAAACCCGTTACCCTCAGGACTATACGCCAGATATTTTAGAGACATTTCCCAATAAACACCCGGAAAACGACTATTTTGTAAAATTCAACTGTCCCGAATTCACCAGCCTCTGCCCGATTACCGGTCAGCCAGACTTTGCCACAATTTACATTTCGTATGTTCCCGGTGAGCAGATGGTGGAAAGCAAGTCTCTGAAACTGTATCTTTTCAGTTTCCGCAATCACGGCGACTTCCATGAAGACTGCATCAATATTATTATGAAAGACTTAATCCGGCTCATGTCGCCTAAGTACATCGAAGTCTGGGGAAAATTCACCCCCCGGGGAGGCATCTCCATCGACCCTTACTGCAATTATGGACGCCCCGGCACCCGCTGGGAGAAGATTGCCTGGGAACGTCTGACACACCATGATTTGTATCCGGAAAAAGTCGATAATCGGTAAGGGACTGTAAAGAAATAATCTGATAAAGCTGCGCCGGATCTTTCTTCGAGAGTGTCAGGCAAAAATCAGGCGCAGCAACCTGCGTCAACTGAATAAGGGGGCAGTATGGCTATATGCCTGCCCCGCCTTCTCCCCTCTGACATTGGTTTTCAGCCCCATATTTCCCGTAATAATGCCTTGCTTCTTCTTCCTCCAGTCCAAAATGCTTCTGTAACTTGGCAATACTCTTTTCTCTTGGAACCTTTTCCTCCAAATGGTCAAGAATCAAAGCCCGTATTCCACGTTCCATGCCCTGTACAATTCCTTCTTCCAATATACATTGTCCTAAGCCTTCCATTCCTGTTACCTCCTCCCATAATTCTTCATTTTCAGAAAAATCTATATATTTTGATATTTCTTCCATAAAATCTTCTTTATGGGGATACATGATTATATTCAAAAAGTGCAAAAGGTCATACTCTGAATCCTCTGCTATTCCTTTATAATCTTTCTCCCCCAGCTTGATAACCACCAGAGACATCAAGTCATAGTCCTGGGGCAATGCCGTATTCTCCCCTATGTTTTCTATATTGGCCATACTGTAAAAGGATATACTGTAACGTGCTTTTGCCGGAATATCATCCCGGCAGATCCATATACTATAGCACTTTTCCAGCTGTTTATAATCGGTTTTCTCTGTAATCAGAGATAGTTGGGATGATAATCTCCTAGCGAGATAATAAATTCCTCTTTTTTCGATAGGATAGCCCGGCCTGTACGTCTTTTGCGGCTCAATATCCACATGCAGACTGAATAGTACATTTTCATCGGACAATGCAGGATTTTTTGCCCGAAATACTATATCAAACCGTGATGTTTTCTCATTCAGCTGCACAAATTCTGCACATTCCCCCTGAATTTCTGTATTTGTCCTCCCCACAGACACCTCTTTGGCCTCATTTATGGAATCTTTCTCTATAAATTCCATGATTTCTTTCCGGCTGTATCCTTTATATTCTTCTATTGTCCCCTGAAGAATCACTGCCAAAACTTCTTTACTATGCAGTACTGTTTTGCTCTGCTCATCCAGCCATTGGATATCTTTGGTAAGCTGCAGAGCATTGAGTGTTTCTATACTTCCTTTAAGTTTATTCATTGTCCTCCTTGTTATTTTTCCATGTGGCTATATTTTATCATACTTTTTGGGGCTGCGGCGAGGCTTTTTGTGCTGTCAGAGAAATAGACAAGTCAAGATGCATCCGTTATTTTCCCACCATTCCTATACTCTATCATTTTCTCCAGCTCCTCGATTCTTTGTATAGCTTCCCGGTACTGCCGGGTAATCTGCTCTTCTTTTTGACGGTTTTCTTTTCTCAATGTTTCCAGAGAGTTTCGGTCTTCCTCATGCTGTCTGGTGAGTTTGTCGATGGTTTCTTCCATTTCCTCCATGGTTCTTTTGTCCAGATTTTCTTCTCTGCTTTTCATCTCTGCCTCAAACATCTGCAGTATTCTCTCACCGTCCCGGCAGACCTCATAGAGTTCCTGATATATTCCTTTGAAATGAGGGTATGTCTTGATCAGCTGTACGATTTTCTCCGGCTGGCGGCACCCCAGGAAAGTCATCCATCCTTCCAGTTCTGTCTGTATGCCTTTTTCTCTTCGGATATCCTGGCAAAAATCCAGATTCAGCAGGTAATATTCCTGTAGAAATTCCAGGCTGATGCCTGTGTCAAAACAGATTTTCCCCCTGTGGACATAAGTTTCCGGAGCCGTCTCAGATTTTATAGGACAGTCTTCGAACAATACAATCATGCATACCTTTCCTATGCTGCGGTTCCTGAATTTCTTTCCCAGTTTTTTCTGCTTTTTCTCCCACTGGGATACCAGTACCCTGGCACAACGGCAGGCATATGGAAAACTGGAGAATTCTGCCCCTGTTTTCCAGATTTCTGCTATGGCATTTTCTCCATCCTCGAATTCCAGGTAGAGATTGCTGTACAGACAAGCGTAGCCCGGGATTTCTTCCTCATCTTCCTGGTACAGCCGCCTAACCTTTTTGCCCAGCAGGGATGACAGAAACTCCCTGAGGCTTTCCTGTTTCATGGCAAGCCGGAAAAAGGCCCCCTGCAGAACATCAATTCCCTGGACACCTGTACAAAAATCCAGAAATTCTTTCTGCACGCTGCTCTGCCAGCTTTCAAATATTTCCTGCTGGCTCTGATTCTCCTGCAGGTTTTCCTCCCATTCCTCTGCTGTCCAGATAGATGGAAAGTAATCTTTTAAGCGATTTTTCATAAGCACATTTCTCCTTTTGCTTCTCAGATAAAATAAATTTCATGATTTTTCGTAACCGAGAAGGTATTGATCAGTTACGGTTTTCAAACATGCTCCGGAGCCCCAAAAGTCCATTTTCTACGGCAAAGGAAAGGAACTCTTCTGACAGGCTCACCATTTCGTTCATGTATAACACGCTATAGGATTCTTTTGTCTGAAGTGACAAGAACTTTGATATAAGTATAGAATGATCAGCCCATCAAAAGACTTCTTGACGTTCTAATCATAGACTATATAGATGAATAAATTATCACACATATTATGTGTTTTGTCAATTTTTATTTTGCATAATTCTCATTTAATATTCAACTGGGAAACAAACCGGAAAATGCCGCAGGGACGACCCTGCGGCGGCAGCAATTAATAAACCCGCTCCAATTCTTCTCTCACTATCTGCACCCAGCGGATAACCTGTTCCGGTTTGTTACTGATGGTGTGCAGGTCTTTCAAGACCACTTCCACATGGTTTTCACGGTTTTTTTCAAACATCCGGCGCAGCTCTCCCTGGATGACTTCTTCATTCATGTCAGGTACTGTCACATGGGCAGAGTTTGCTTTATAAGAGTAAATGAAGTCCCCTTTCAGATAATCGGACATCTTTGCCATGTCTGACCACTGGGATATGGAGACTCTCCACAGATTTGGCAGCTCCTTTACCCACTCCCATTTTTCATCAATCCCCTCACAGCACGCGTAACAGGTCAGTCCGAAAAGTTCTGCTGTCTGCCTGTGATAGGGGTAAATAAACTCATGGAACATTTCCGGGGAAATGTCACCGCATTCCTGTGCTTCACAGAGCCCCCACATAGTTTTCAGAGTTACATGATTTCGGTCTGTGTGCAGACTGTCTGTGAGACCCAGCCCCCGGAAATTTGCATATGCCAGCACCATATGGGAGGACCAGAACCACCAGGTTCGCATTCTGACTTCCACAATACCGTCAAATATTTCCTTTGCCAGCATAAAAGCCGCTTCTGATGCCTTTTCGTTTATCACGACAACCAGGTCCTGTGCCATATACCCTTCACACTGGATATCCCTGTCAAATCTCACCGCTTCATTCCAGCCGTTTTCCATGTCCACCAGCAGAAGGGGCCTGGTTTCTTTTAAATCATTGTGATCTTTCCAGAGTCTAACTTTTTCCTCCTCTGCACGCTCCTGTTTTCCCGCGCTTTTCCCATTCTTGTTTGTGGTGCACCTCTGATACCCGTATTGTATACCCGTAAGCCAAATGATTTGCCAGCAGGTCTTCACTGTTTCAAGCAAAATAGCAAATCATATGTCAAATACGTATGATACTCTTTGAGTATAACTCCCGACAGACCTGCGATAGAAGAAGAAAATAATTGGATTTTAGCACAATTCAATTCTATAACTTTACTTTTATGCTCAAAAGGAATACAATGGGAACTGAATGAAGGAGACGCACCAATGACTTATTATGATTTTCCCGCCTCGGATACTTCATCCATTGCCGTGTCTTTTGAGACTTATCATACCCTGACACATATCCAGACTCACATGCACCGTTTTTATGTTTTCACGGCTGTTCAAGAAATTGATGGGACAGCCGCCAAACTTCTTTAAAAAATCTGCACTATCGAATAAACAGGAGGACTGACACATGGTCAAAGTAGATTTAATCACCGGTTTCCTGGGAGCAGGCAAAACCACTTTTATCCGCAGATATGCGGATTACTTCATGAGAAAGGGCCAGAGAATCAATATTATTGAAAATGAGTTCGGCGGCGTCAATGTGGACGCGGTTATGCTGAAGGATGAAGACTATGACATCAGCCAGATTGCCGGAGGCTGTATGTGCTGCACCGCAAAAATTGCTTTTCAGAATATGCTGCTGGATGCCGCTGCCAGCGGATATGACCGTATTCTGGTGGAACCTTCGGGTATTTATGATGTAGACGAATTTTTTGAGACCATGCTGACAAAGCCAGTGAAGGACTGTTGTGAAATCGGGAGCATACTCACCATCGCAGACGCCCGGTTTGACGAAAAGCTCTCGTCTGAGGCTAAGTATATTATGTTTTCCCAGCTCTTATGTACAGGAATGGTGATCATGAGTAAGACAAGCAGCGCCGGCGCTGACGTCCAGGAGGAAACCATATCCAAATGGAATCAGATTATCCGGGAACACGGCGGCACCCGTGTCTTCGGGGGCAATGTATGCCAAAAGAACTGGGAAGAGTTTACCGATGAGGATTTTGCCGCATTCGCCTCCTGCGGCTTCCAGATACTGGAACATGAACGGGAATTCATGCAGCACGGCCGTGTCTTCACCGCCCGGGTGATGGCCAATCTGTGTGAAGATGCAGTAGACCTGGAAGTCCGTCTGCGCGGCCTGTTGTCTGACCCCAGATACGGCACTGTCCTGCGTGTGAAAGGACATATTTCCGATACTGCTGGGAACTGGTATGAGATCAACTGTTCCCTGGATGGTTTTTACATAAAACCTGTCTCTATGAAAAAGGGACTGTTTCTGGTAATCGGACAGGATTTGGATGAAAAGGCCGTGATGGAAGCTTTCATTCCCAGACAGAAAAAATAGCAAAAAAATTACAGGGAACTGGGCCGGACTGCAATTGGCCATAGTTCCCTGCAGGGATTGTCCTGTGAAAATCCCAGATCAATGCACCGCTGACAGATCCGGCATCAGATCCATCCGGATGAAATACCCCTGGTCATGCCGGCAGACGGGACACACTTTGGGCGCTTCATTACCTTGGTATACATGTCCGCATTTCAAGCACATCCAGGCTGATTCCACATCGGATACAAATAATTTCTTTTCTTCCAGAAGCTGTGCCAGACGGCCGAACCGGTCACCGTGGATTTTCTCGATTTTGGCGATTCTCTGGAAAGAATCTGCCACTGCGTCAAACCCCTCGGAAGCCGCCACTTCTCCGAAATGACTGTATATGTCATCGTGTTCTTCATATTCGTTGTGCTGAGCGGCCCGGAGCAGCTTATCTACATCTTTGTAGTTATCCACTGGATACCCCGCGTCGATGACAATTGTGTTTCCATTCAGCTCCTGAAGATGGTCATAGAATATTTTGGCGTGCTGCTGTTCCTGGGCTGCGGTAAAGCGAAATACCTGCTCAATCACCTGCAGGTGTTCTTTTTTTGAAAAATCTGCACTGAACACATACCTGTTTCTCGCCTGGCTCTCCCCGGCAAAAGCCCGCATAAGATTTACCCTTGTTTCACTGTCACAGAATTTAATTGACATACTGACCTCCTGGTATGATATGATCAGCCCGCCAAAAGTTTCTGAGTGTGAAAACATGGACTTTTGGCGCTCTCATCATACGATATAACTGCTTTGTCTCTTACAGTATGTCCGTTTTTTTCCATAATATGATAAGAATTTATCTCAATTATTATTGCACCGCTTCCCGCGGCATTTGTCTGAATTCCCGCCGAACCATATAGACTGCCAGAATTCCCGCCGCCGCATCTGCCACAGGCCCTGCATAAATAACCCCATCTATTCCCATAAATATGGGAAATATTACCACCAAGGGAATTAAAAAAATCAGCTGTCTGGTCATGGACAGCAGAATACCCCTTGTGGATTTTCCGATGGATGTAAAAAAGTTCGCCGTCAAAGGCTGTATTCCATTTAAAAAGGTAAAAAACATAAAAATCCTGAAATATTGTATAGAAAACTGATAATACAATTCCTCTCCAGACCCAAATAAACTGGTAATCTGCCGGGGAAAAATCTGGAATCCCAGAAACGACACAATTGCTACAGCTGTGGCCGCAGCTCCGGCATAGCGGTAAGTAGTCCTCACCCTCTGGTATTGTTCTGCACCGTAATTAAAGCCAAAAATAGGCTGTGAGCCCTGGGCAATTCCGATCACAATGGCCATAAACACCATGTTTACCTTTGCCACGATTCCCACCACAGCCAGGGGGATATCACTGCCATACACAGAATCAGCTCCATAACTGCGCAGAACATTGTTCATCACAATCTGTGTAGCCATCATAGCCAGCTGGTTAAAACAGGCTGCTGCTCCCAGGGCGGCAATGGATGCCAGGTGTTTTCCCTGGGGAATAAAATCTTTTATATGAAGCTTCACCGTTTTAAACCTGGGCCAGTAACAAAATACCATGACAGCTGACAGAACCTGTCCAATGACAGTGGCCCATGCAGCCCCGGCAATGCCCATATGGAACTGAAAAATAAACAGCGGGTCCAAAATGGTATTCACCAGCGCACCGGTGACCATGGAGATCATAGAATAGGTGGGGCTTCCGTCTGCACGTACCATATGGTTGGAACCGATGGTGAGAATATAAAACGGCATACCAAAGGAGGTAATTCCCACATAAGTGACGGCATAATCCAGCACCTCCGGCGTAGCTCCAAAAGCCAGTATCATGGGTTTCAGAAACAGCCGTACAAGAATGCATACTGCGATTCCGGCAATCAGCTGGCTTCCAAAAGCAGTGCCTGCAATCTTCTTGGCCTTTTCCTCATTCCCTCTTCCCATCTCCAGATTAAAATTGGACGCGCCCCCGATTCCCAGCAGAAGCCCCAGGGAAGTTGCCAGTGTGGTCAAAGGAAACGCCACGTTGGTTGCTGCATTGCCATACATGCCCACCCCCTGCCCGATAAAGATCTGATCCACAATGTTGTAAAGTGCACTGACCAGCATACTGATAATTGCCGGAATTGCAAATTTGGGCAGCAATTTGCTGACGGGCTGAGTCCCCAGCGGATTCTCCATATGTTCTCTTTCTCCTGTTACTTTCCTCATCACGTAAACTCCCCAGAGCCTTCAAGACAGCTCCTTTTCCTTTCTCTCATATGTATAAACAAACAATTGCCAAACACGCTCTAAGCCCCCAAAAGGCTGTCCTGAAAGCATCCGCTATCAGAACAGCCTGACTATCTAAATTACCCTTCTTACATCTAAAATTGTCCGATAAGCCGCATTGTCACTTACCTTAATGCCTCCCGCCGGATAGGGAGCACTGTTGGACGCATGTACAATCTGTCCATTTCCCATATAAATAGCGATATGGCTTCCATAACAGATCAAATCTCCCGGCTGTGCCTGAGAATAAGGAACACTGTAACCATTGGCCTGCTGAGCTTCAGAGGTACGATTCAAAGCTACTCCGAAGTGAGCATACACACTCTGTACAAATCCGGAACAGTCTGCTCCATTAACCGGGTCTGTCCCGCCCCATACATAGGGATTTCCCACAAACTGCAGTGCGTAATTGACCACATCCTGGCCTGCTCCTCCGCCGGATACAACTGGGGCTGTACTGCTTCCTGTGCCAGTGGACCCATCAATCACATTGCCGTATTCGTCCGTCTGCTGTGTGCCACTATCCCCTGTATATCCAGTATCTCCTGTATCTGTACCCAGACCGGCAGATGTGTCGTCTGCAGGCACTTCTTCCTCATATCCTGCCACATCCTCTGTGGTATCTTCACCGCCGAATCCTTCCAGATCCTCATCGCTGGTGTCATCGGCTGTATCTTCCTGCGCACTCTGAGCTGCCGCCGCACGCTGAGCCGCTTCTTCTGCTTCCTGTGCAAGTCTGGCTTCCTCAGCCCTTCTCGCTGCCTCTTCTGCCTCAGCCTGTCTCCTGGCTTCTTCCTCTGCAGCTTTTCTCGCCGCTTCTTCTGCCGCCAAGCGCTCTGCTTCCAGACGGGCAATCTCCTCTGTCTGCTGCTGCAGCAGATATGCATATTCTTCAGCCTGGGACTGTGCCGTGGCGATTTGTGCCTCGTAATCCTCAGAAGCCGCCCGTTTTTCTGACAGCTGAGTTTCCAGGGATGCCTGCTGGGCTTCTTTTTCCTTTTCCATGTCTACCAGCTCAGCTTTCTCAGCTTCCAGCTGTACTCCCAGCTTTTTCACATCTTTGACCGTATCCTCAAATTTTTTCAGGTTCTTGCGGTCATAATCATACATCTTCTGGGTATACTCTGCTTTATTTAACATGTCAGAAAGGTTCTTGGACTCCAGCAGCATCTGGAACCATGCCGAATCCCCGCCTTTTTCATACAGGTACTGGATTCTTTTCTTCATGGATGTATACTGCTTGTTCTTATCCTTCCTGGCTTTTTTCAGGTCTTCCTTTGTATCTTTGATGGCTTTCTCTTTCTTGTCAATGTCCTGCTTCAGTACATTGACTGTGACCATCACATTTACAAGTTCCTGGTCCAGTTCATTAATCTCCGCGCTCAAAGCCTCCTTCTGGGCTTCCAAGCTGTTAATTGCTGCATAGGCTTCATTCAGACTGTTGTTAGTGGCCTCCTGCTCAATACGCAGCTGGTCTTCTCTGGTTGCTCCCACACTGACTACCTGAGAAAAAGTAACAACAAGTGCTAACATATAACATATCAATCTTTTCTTCATGATACTTCACCCTTCGTTTCTTTCTATTCCCTTTCGTACGGCTTTATGACAATCAGTACCATACTCCCTTATTTAACTCTTGATAGATCATAACACAGTTCTTTCCGCAATTCAAGAGTAAAATGATAAAAACTCAATATTTTTGTAATATTTCCGTAATGTTTCATTCAGAGATATGCAAAATTCCCTTGAGCGCGTTTTCGAGTGTGTCTGAAAACTCTAAAACTGCTTTCTGCCACAGTCCCAGACAAAAGGAGATATCCAGCTTTTTGGGTATCTCCTTTTTACGTTCAGTATATGATTTCAAATATTTATCTGTTTTTTAATCTTCCGGATCTTCTGTACCTGGCTCTGTTTGATCTGGTTCTGTTTGATCCGGTTCTGATGGTTCTGGTTCTGATGGTTCTGGTTCTGTTGGTTCTGGTTCTGTTGGCTCTGGGGGCGTTGTTGTTCCAGTACTGAATAAATCTGATAAAATCTGACCTGCCGATTTGCTCTTGTATCCGTCCGGATCTGACAGGGTCTTTGTATTCCATCTGAGCATATTGCTCGCTCTAATATAAGACGTCCCTACACTGCACCCTAAACCAAACTTTTTCACCAAAGCCGGATAATGCTGCTGCATATACTGTTTCGCCAAAGTGATTGCTTCACTGTCATAAGCGCCTGACGGTGTACTTGTTCCATTGATCTGCACACATGGCGGCGTAGAATGCACAATCACCAGACTGCCGTCTGAACACTGTCCCAGAACAATAAACGTATGCCCCGCCATACTGCCTACATCACCGGCTTTAAACTGGCCCAGATAATTATTTTTGCTCAACTTGCTCTGTGTACGCAGATTCCCATAACCTTTGCCTGCATATACACTGGCAATTGTAGATGCTTCCGCCACATATCCGCTTCCCACACCGCTTTTTGTCTGCATAATCTGATAAGTAGTCCAGCCTACGAATCCAGAACAATCCAGCCCTTTGGCACGGGTAGCTGCTGATAAGTCTGAATAATTGTTAAAATCATAAGAGCCGCTATGGGAATTGAACCAGCTGATCCATTCCGGATAAACTCCTATATAAGTAGCCGTAGGCTGTGCCCATCCGCCTCCCCATACATAAAGAGTGGAGCCTACTGGCTGAAGAGCTCCCAGGAGATAGTTTTTGAGGGTATGAGCCTCCCCTGGTTTTTGGACGGCGCCACTGCTGCTGGTTCCATCCATCTCATACTCCATCACTCCAGAATCATTAAAATAATATGTCTTCCCGCTGATGGTCTGAATCCCTGTCAGCATGACGCCTTTACTGCCCTTTGTCTTAGACAGATAATATTTGCTGCCATTGTATGTAAGCCACCCGGTCTTGGCATAGCCCTCATCCATAAAATAATACCACTTGCTCTTAATCTCTTTCCAGCCTGTATAAGTGCCTGTCAGAGTGAAATAGTATCTTTTACTGCTGATGGTTTTCCAGCCTGTTTTCATACTGCCGTCTTCTGTGGCATAATAGTTTTTCTTACTTACTTTCAGCATTGTGTCCGCATACATCACACCTGTATTTTTGTCCAGGTAATATTTTTTCTTTACCCCGTTGGTTTTCTCTGTCACCCACCCGAAATGCATAGCTCCCACAGGAGCCTTTTTCCTGAAAAAATACTTTTTCTTTTTAATGGTCTTCCAGCCGGTAACTCTCACACCTTTCTGTGTTACAAAGTATTTTTTCCCGTCTTCAGCTGTGATAAACTCCTTTGCAGCCATCACTCCGGTTTCCGGCTTCAGATAATACCACTTATTTTGATCTAAAATCCATTCCCCTGCGACTTTTGTACCATTTCGGTAATAGTATCTGCTGCCATCTTTAACCACCCATCCATTTTTTACAGCGGCATGGACATCCAGCGCTGTGGTATTCAGCATGGCACCTCCCATCATCAATAGTGCAGCCGCCAGAATCCCCCATATCTTCCATCCAACATTTTTTTTCTCCATAACCCGCTCTATGCCCATCCTTTTCTAAATTATTACTACATATTAATTTTATCTCCGAATCAGTTGAAATTCATTAATACTTTATTACGAATATATTTCTTTTTCAAATTATAGCCCGAAAAACTGCGATTGTCAATATATACCGTTGAAAAACACTGGAAAAATCCTGCAGCGTCTCTCGTATAACCCCTGCTTTTATGGTATGATTAATCGTAACTGCCCGCTGCCTTCACAGTTACGGGCAAAAATCCATAAGGAGGAGACTTATTCTTATGAAAGAAATTTTAATTGAAAAAAGACGGGCGCCTTTCCTGACAGGCATTTTACTTCTTGCAAGCGCTCTGTTTATTTACCGCTGTTATATTTTCGGCGATGAACTCTGGGTATTTGTGGGACTTGATATCGGTTCCGATACGGTTCAGCAGTACCTGCAGCATTACCACACCATTGTCAATCATATCCGGGAAGGCACTTTTACTTTCTGGGATTTTAATAACGGTTTCGGAACTAATATGTTCAACCTGAATATGTTTGACCCCACCCTGATGATTATTTATGCCCTGGGTGCCGTCTTCGGCCCAGAACATATTGCCTGGTATCTGGTGTATATGCAGGTAATACGTATTGTGCTGGCGGGAATTGTCTTTTACCATTATCTGTCCTGTTTTTCCTTTTCAGGAAAAACAAAATGTATTATTTCCTATATATATGGACTCAACGGTTTTCTAATGGTGTGGGGACAGCACTACCAATTCGGTATGGCTGTGGTCTATCTGCCCCTGCTTCTCTGGGCTGTGGAACGGTGTCTGCGCCGGCAGCGCTTCCATGCACCTATGGTGCTGGCCGTGTGGCTGGTAACCGTGTACAGCACTTACCTGGGGTATATGATGTTTGTGTGTCTGGGTTTTTATATTCTGGTACGGCTGTTCGGCATGCAGGAGCAGCTGGTGTGTGGGAAATGGCGAATGCTGGGGCTTCTCTATGGCTCCATGCTGCTGGGCATCGGTATGGGGGCTGTGACCATGTTCCCCACTGCTTTTACCATTTTCGGCATCTCCGGCAGAATGGAGAGCCAGAGAAGCCTGCTCTACCGGCTGGGACACAGCTTATTGCCCTATTCGCCCCATCATTACAAAGTTTTATTTTATAAGTTTTTCTCCAGTTATATGGAGGGACTGACCCAGGTAACGGAAAACAATATTTTTTATACAGGCTCCACCAATTATTATGAAGACCCGAATCTGTTCTGCTCCACATTGTTTCTGGTATTGGGATGCCAGTATGTATGCTGTCTGCCCAGGATGCCTCTGTCCAAGAAACAAAAGGGCCTCCGTTTCGGACTGCTGGGGCTTCTTGTATTCTGCACGGCCCTGCCATTTACCGGCCTGGTGATGAACGGCTTCGCCTCCACCATCAACCGCCATACATTTTTGATGATGCCCTTTTTCTGTCTGATCATGGCCCAGATGCTGAATACTTTGATACAGAAACAGCTGTACAGCCGTCTGGGGTCTGCCGGGGCATTCCTGCTGATTATATTTGTATGTATCCGAAAATACCCTTCTGTGGTGTTTCTGTCCCACAAACAGAACCTGTTGATTTTAACAATCACAGGTATGTTGATGGTTATCGTTCTGGTCTGCCTGGGAAGATGCAGGAAAAGGAGCCGGCAGACCGGCCTGTGTGCAGTCCTTTTCTGCCTGGTGATAGCAAACATGGTGTCCGAAGGGTATACTTCCACTCTGGAACGGCTGACCCTGCGGAAAGATAACGCCCAGTACTGGGGGGATCTGTACGACCAGGATGTACAGAACGCCCTGGCCTGGTTAGAAGAAAAGGATTCTCAGTTCTACCGGGTGGAAAAGGATTTCGATGTGGGTTCTATCTGCATGGACTCTCTGGCTCAGGGATACCGCGGGGTGAGCACCTACAATTCCACCATAAACCGATATATTCTGGATTTTACCGCCAATCTGTACCCGGATTTCTGGTCCGGTGATAAGAATCATTACCGGTTCCGCATGATTAAGCAGGAACACGAATTTGCCGATTTGTGCGGAATCCGTTATCTCCTGTCCCGAGGCGGCGAAGAGAACGATCCCTTTGACAAAAAGGATTACCGCCTGGTGAAAGAATTTGGGAAAATCCAGATATACGAAAACAGAAATGACACTTCCCTGGGACGTTTTTATGCTGACGCCGCTTCCCGCCAGGAGTTTGACCAGTATCTTGAGGAAAACGGACGGCAGACGGCTCAGGACTACATAATGGAACATGTGGTTCTGGAAGGACTGCCAGAGGACGCCCTGACACATGGAACAGGAAACGCCTCCGCAAAAGCTGTGTCCATAGAGGCTCCCAAAAAAGATAATCATCTGACAGGGACCATAAAAGCCCCTCAGGACGGCTATGTAATGTTCGCCATTCCTTTTGAAAAAGGCTGGAGCATCTATGTAGACGGGGAAAAGCAGGAGATTCTCAAAGCCAATCTGGGATTCCAGGGAATAGCAGTAAAAGAAGGGACCCATCAGGTGGAATTAAAATACCAGGCTCCCGGATTCCTCCAGGGCCTGGCAGTGAGTATCTTATGCTGGTCAGTGTTTCTTGGTCTTGTATATTATTTTTACTATAAGGGAAAGCCCAAGAAGAATCAAAAGGGTTAATACTCCTATCACTACATAAATAACGATCCCGCCTTTTTGTTTCTCTGTCGAAACGGTTCCCGCCGAAGTCTGTTCTCCAGAGACTTCCTCCCCTATGGAAGTCTCCGGGACAGGTGTGGGCGTGGCGGCAAGGGCCGTTCCCACAGGAATATCCTGATACTCATACTGGCTGAATACCAGGTCATCCCGGGGTGTATCTTGACTGACAATGTCCTCTGGCGAAACTCCTTTGGGGACATAGGCATATCCCCCTTCCCGGGTCCGCTCCGGGTCTGTCATCTGCAGTTTTCGGAATTTCTTATATCCATAATCAAACAGTTTTGCCGTATCATCTACCACAGCCGCATCCTGAGACTGCATAACCATACAGATTAAGACTACCCCCTTTTTCTTACAGGCAGTCAGGAGAGTATTGCCAGCCTCGTCGGTGCTTCCTGTCTTCCCGGCAAATACCCCTTTATAATAATAGTGGCCTTTCACAATCATGGCGTGATGGTTAGAAAGATTCCTGGGTTCCCCGTTCATATTGGTGGGGGGTATGGTGTAGGAACGGGTACCGCTGATAGTCAGAAACGTCTCATTTTTAATGGCCGCCTGCAGAATCAGTGCCATATCGTATGCCGATGTGTAGTGGTCCTCATTATGCCATCCATTGGCATTGGCAAAATGGCTGTCCCTGCATCCCAGTTCCTGGGCTTTCTGATTCATCATCTCCACAAACTGTTCCACACTGCCCCCCACATGTTCTGCCACCTGGGTGGAGACTTCATTGGCGGAGGCCAGCATCATGGCGTAAAGACACTGCTCCATGGTGAGGACTTCTCCCACCTGCATACCGATATTCGCGCTCTCCCAGGTCACCTCAGCAGTGCCGGTCTCCGTAAATACTACGTTCTCAGACAGGTCACTGTTTTCAATGGCCACCAGGGCAGACAGCACTTTTGTGGTGCTGGCCGGATACATCCGCTCATGCATCCCCTTATCATAGACAATGGTGTTGGTGGAATCCTCCATGAGAACCCCTGTTGTCTCTACGATTTCCGGCGCCTGGGGCCAGCCGGGGATCTGGTCAGTAGTTACGGGAAACGGACCGGAAGATGCCCAGGCTGGCTGCGCACTGCTGCATAGAAACCATATGAGGAATATAATGCATGGAATGAAAAATTTGTTTTTCCCTGTTTTCATATCTGCCTCCCCTCTTATTCTAAAGAGTATACGTGTCTGCCAAATGATTTGGCTCATGGGTATCACGATCACGGCCTGAAAGCATAGCCCGCTATGCGCCCTTCATTTGGCATAAATCTCCCACCAAGTGTGACGCACATCTGACAAAAAGCATTTTTAAGACACGC
>CAJUMB010000021.1 GCA_910587105.1 uncultured Lachnospiraceae bacterium | reverse complement strand
ACCATACTGCTTACAGCGATTTTTATTTTTACCAACTGTCAAAGACAGGATTATACTTTATGCCATTCTTTATATCAAGCGGCGCCCTGCGAAAATGATGAATAAGTGCGTGCTTTGTGAAGGAAAAAACGCACTTATGCACCAACTTGGGCATTTTATGACTGTTTTGAAAGAATTGCTGTTTTCTCTGGTATACTTTTCTTCAGTAAATAAACTTATTTTGGAAAGGAAACAGGTAGTTATGAAGCATTTTTTAAAGGGCGTTGCCGCAGTGGCAATAGTAATGTCTATCTCAATGTTAATGCATATTTTTCTCAATATGAAGGGCATTGATCTAAATAGATATATAGATGATGTTGTGGAAATTTTATTGACGTCAAGTTTAGCAATATTGACTTATCAAGCATTGATTAAAAATGAGAAAAATAAAGATGACCAGGAATAAAAAATAAAGGATCAAATCTGCAATCATCAAAGGGAAAAACGAATCTCCTGTGAGCCAGGGAGCTCCGAAAAAATTAATTTTGCATATATAAGGAATTAAGCTGTAAATATATTCATGACTGTTTCCCGCCTGCTGTCAGATGGGAAATGGCCGTAACAGAAACACGGAATGCAGTAGATTTCGTATGGATATTAAAAGATACGTCAGACGTTCTATACCCGAAGGCAGAAAAGAGAGTTCTTGTAATTGAAAACTTGATCTTGGCTGCTCTTTTAGCTTCAGTCGCAAAACAATGTGTGGATAATCAGGAAATGTCCGCTTGAGAAACAGGTGTCAACTTTTTTATATCATATCATTAACTTTTTTAATCTAAAGTATTGACAGAAATCAAGCAGGCTGAGATAATATTATTATAAACAAATAAACGTGTAAAGTGAAGGAGAGAGCGGTAATGAGAGGTCAATTATTGGAAGAGGCAAAAACTTCCAGCGTTGTAAGCAAAGAATTAATCAGCAACTTACTTGAATCTATGGACTATACCAGCATTTCATTTTTGAACTGGTCAGTGGAAGTTTTAAATGTGTTGCGAATCCGCATTGAGCGGGGAGATAAGATCCAGGATGCAGTAAGTGGAATTACCTATGATAGGGATTCCTTCCGTGATTTTGTAAAGAAGAATTTTTCATCATATGTATTCAGCCAGCTTTTTGCGGCACCCGGCAAGAAGGAAAAGATTTATTTTAATCTGAAGGAAGCCGAAGATGGAGGCTATAGCCTGGTGATGGCATCTTCCTCCAAAGAGAAAACATATCAATGGATATCCAGTCTGAGTGAGCGCTTTTCTCTCGTAAAAATGCTTGCCACGAATGTTGTATATGTGAAAGATGTAAAACACAATACATATGTGCCATTTATTTCAAACAATGGAAAATTCTGCAAATACAGTGAAAAAGAAGGGAAAATTGTGGAATTATAGGGAAATATAGTGAGTGATATAAAAGAAAACAGCTGTCCGCATTTGCATTTTGTCAATGGGACAGCTGTTTTCTTTTCTAAAATATGCCTATGAGTCAGAGGGTTCCTATAATTTTAATATAGTCTTCTGTCTTGCCCTGCATAATCTTCAGTCCCTGTTCCAGCTGTTCCATAGGAAACTTATGGGTAATCAGCTTCGTTGGGGAGATCCGCGTGTGTGTCAGCCGGTCAAGGACGTAGTACCAGTCGTCATCTGGGCTGTGGGTGAAGGAGGAATTCCAGGTTCCGGTTACTGTTAATTGGTTCCGAAGAATTTTCCAATAAATATTTTTGTCAAGAAGCATGGAGGAATGGGGGTTTCCCACCAGCAAAATCTTTCCGGCGGGAGCTGTATTTTGTACTGCCAAGGCATAAGTTTCATTTTTTCCCACACATTCAAAGAAAATATCAACTCCATTCCCATCTGTATGTTCCAGGAGCCATCTGCTGACATTTTGGCTTCGGCTGTCGCAATAGCAGTCTTTTGGCAATCCCTGCTGCAAAACCAACTGTTTTTGGAAATCTTTATTGCCGATTACCAGAATATTCTTGACACCTGCGTCTCTAAGGAATAGGAAAAGCAGCAGTCCAATGGTGCCCAGACCGCATATGGCTGCGATATCTGTAGGCACCGGGCAGGCCCGTCTCATGGCGTGGACGGCCACGGCCATTGGTTCCAGCATGCTGGCTTCTTCGAAAGAAACCGGATCTGGCAGACGAATCAGATTCCAAGAGGGGACCGCCACATACTCTGCGAATCCTCCGTTCCTGCGGGAGCCCAGATAGTTGTAACAGCGGCACATTTCAAACTGTCTATGTTGACAGGGAGTGCAGGAACCGCAGGGAATCAGTGGAAAGACGCCTGCCCGCTGGTTCAGCCAGCTTCTGTCCACACCTTTTCCCAATTCGGTAACAATACCAGAAAATTCATGCCCAGGAATCAGCGGGTAAGAATAAGTTCCTGTCTGATAAATTCGTGGAATATCTGAACCGCAGATACCCGCGGCTTTCACCTTAACCAGCACCTCCTGGTCTGGCAGGAACGGAGTATCAGCCTTTTCAAAACGCAGATCATTGATTTGATGTAAAACCCATGCCTTCATATTCGAATCCTTTCTAAATTGATGTTCACAGCCAGTGTTCTGAGAATGGGTGAACGGTAACTCCTGCCAAGTTCGGTCAACGCAGCGGGAATGATTTTTACAACACCCTTTGGCGGTGATCTACGGTATAATCCATACAGATGGTTATGTACCTCTCAGAGGTTTTCTTTCACCTGCAAACGAAAGTACATAGTTATCCATGGGAGGAAACAATTCTGCGGAAGTTTTCAATATCCGCTTTTGTGGTAATCTTAAAATTTCCCTCATCACCAGGAATCATGGCGATATCCATTCCGTCCATAATCCCCGGTTCCGTGGAGCCGTTGACTTTCAAAATCTCCTCCGGCAGCAGGCGTTTATTGGCTTCATAATACCTGCCCAGCAAAAATACCTCTGGAGCCTGTCCGGCATAGATGTCCCTGCGGTCCAGAAGTTTTCCAACAGTTTTTCCATCCAGGCTGTAATAAACCGTATCCTTCATGGGCAGAACAGGCATAACCCCGTGGTGGCCTTGTACGCCGTCCAGACAGGCTGTGATTTGACCCCCAGACAATAGGGGGCGGGCTGCATCGTGAATCAGTACGTAATCGTTATTTCCGGCGAATTTGCGTATATGTTCCAGCCCCTGATAAATGGAAAGCTGGCGGGTTTCGCCCGGCGGGGAAAACCCTTTGAATTTTTTTTCTAAATCATGAGAGTTCAGTTGCTCTTTTATAAAATCCTGCCAGTCAGCAGATGCGGCAATCAGCAGAGCGTCAATCCGGCTGTGGCGGGATAAGGTTTCAATACAGTAAGAAATAACAGGTTTTCCGCAGACCTCAACATACTGTTTGGGGATAGATGTCCCGGCTCTGGTACCGGTGCCGCCGGACAAAATTAATGCAATATTCATGGTGTTAGCTGCTCCTTTCTGATTCTTCTATCATATCATTGAATCGCTGGCAGGTGAACATATTTTTTCATTTTAATTTGTTCTGGCTATCTAGGCTGCTTCATGGTACAATCTTTATAATGACATTGCCCATATTTACAGTGCAGGTTATGGTTCTGCTTGTCCATACGGGTTTGGAAAATTATTGAGAAAAGGAGAAATATATGACATCAGATAAACTGTACGGACTGGCATTTGAGTATAAGAAGACAAGGCTGTGGAAGGTTCTGGGGGATATGGAAGTATTTGCCGTAAAGCTTTCCGCAGACCGGATCGGATATATCAGCATTATGGGACAGGCAGGAGGATACTGCGCCCTTGGACTGTTTATCGGTGATAAAGGTTTTAATAGTTTTCGTACAATAGCAGCGACAGACCCCGAGACATTGTCACTGAGGGAATATCATGAACACATTCTGCAGCATGAATGTCTGCAGTGTGCATTTGAAGGGAAGGACCAGCTTTCTGAGGAAGAACGGGAAGAAGCAAAAGTATATGCCCGCAGTCATGGAGTCAGGATTAGTGGGAAAAATGCATATCCACATTTTATGAAATATCAGCCCAACTGCTGCCCGTGGCATTTACAGACAGAACAGGAAGTAGAAGATTTGTGTGAAGCGCTGGCTGCAGCCATTGAGATGGGCAGATTACTGGAAGAAAGAACAGCAGATGCCCTGGGTCTAAGAGCAGTAGATGGTAGTACAAAAGAAATTCTCATGCTGGAGCACCAGGAGCAGGTATGGGAGATGGGGAAAACCCTGCTGCCCATAGAAAAGCCAAAGGAAGTACCGGCTCCGAAAATCAGCAATGAGATTGCAGCTGCAAGATTAAGAAAAGTCAAAAAGGCAGGTATATGGGAGTGTGAGATTATCCGCTTTCCACAGCCGGTTCAGAATAGTCCGGAAGAAGTACCGGTTTTTCCGGCACTTTTGCTGGCTGTGGAATCTTCTACGGGATATATACTGCAAGTGCCTCCGGTTGAGAATTATGAGAATGAACCGGAGGAACTTTTAAATCTGTTTGTAGAGGCTCTGTTGAAGGAGGAAATCCGACCTATTGAGATTAAGGCTCGTGATGAACGTATGTATTTCTTTGCAAAGGATCTTTGCGATAAACTGAAAGCGGCAATCAGCATAGAAGAAGAACTGCCGTCATTGGATGAGGCGGAAGATGATTTTATGCAGCGCTTCAGTATGGGGGGCGGGGACAATGTGATGGACGATCTTAATACGATGCTGGACGAGGTTTTGGAACTGGATGAAAGTCAGTTCAGTGCCTTACCTGTGGAAATAGCAGAATTTCTTAAGAATGTGAAGGAGCAGGGGATTTTGCCGGAGGATATCCAGGTGAAGATTGACCGAATATTTGGTTTGGAAGAAGAATATATTTCGAATCAGTGCGGCCAAAAGAGAGCTTTGGAAAAAAGCAGCGGGCCGGCGCGCTCCTATGTCATCAGCGTATCATTGGGAGCAGGGTGTTATCGTCATATAAAGATATCAGGGGATTGCACTCTGATGGAACTTCATAGCGTGATATTAAAGGCATTTGAATTTTGTGATGATCATGCCCATGCCTTTTTTATGGATAACGTTGTGTGGAGTCAGGCAGATAGTTATTATGTACCAGGAATAGAACGTGGAGACCGTACCACTGATTTGTATACACTGGAACAGGCTGGACTAGACGTTGGCAAGAAATTTAAATATGTATTTGATTTTGGAGATGAATGGACATTCCAGTGTAAAGTGCTCAGGATTGAGGCGGGGGCTGCACCAGTGCCCACAGTGATAAAAGGGAAAGGGGACGCCCCGGATCAATATGGATATTGGTAAAAGAAAATAAGTGAAAAATATAAAATACAACCTGTGCTTTGGCATAAGGTTGTATTTTTTTGATGTTTTTTAATAAGCCCACAGTGAATAATTTTATCATGTGGGGAGTATACTGTGAAAGAAAGTATAAAATGCGGAATCAATCTTCAAATCCGAGGATATCACGGATAATCTGCTGTATGTGTGCCAGATGTTTTTGAGACAGCCCGGTCACTTCGATATATTCTCGTGTATCTAGTTCTAGAAGAAAATCTGTACTTACCGAAAAAAATTTTGAAATTCTGATAAGCATTTCGATGGAGGGCAGGATGTTGTTGTTTTCCCAATTTGATATGGTCTGTTTGGATACACTCAGTTTCTCTGCTAATTGAACTTGGTTCAGGTTGTGGGCAATCCTTAATCTTTTGATCACTTCCCCCAGCATGAAAACACTCCTTTCTGAACAGTTCCTTATTGGCCGCGTTGCAGCTGGCAACATAAGGCTACTAAATCGGAAATACATCTACAAAATACTTAAATATTATTATAATGGTTTTGAAGGGGTTTTAAGATTCTGCTGGCAAATATGGGCAGACATCATAAGGAGATAAAAATGGAATTGAACAATCGTGCATGGAAGAACTGGAAAAAGGGACATAAGCTGCAAAAACAGTTTTGGTATGCCTATTACTATAAGCATTCTCTGATTCAGGAAAAGACCATAATGTATCAGGCTTACCGGAATAATATTATGGGCGGGAATCCTTATGGGATCTTTTGTGAATTGATGAAAAATCCTGAGTATGAAGATTACACTCATATATGGGTTTACAAAAATGAAAATAGTTTGAATGATGATACATTTCAAAAGTTCAGTTCTTATCCAAATGTTATTTATGTCAGAAATGGAACAAAACAGTACTATAAATTTTTGGCCTCTTGCAGATATCTGATCAGCAATGCAGCTTTCCCGCTGTACTGGATTAAAAAGGAGGGGCAGATTTATATTAACACTTGGCATGGAACTCCCCTGAAAACATTAGGACGACAGGCAAAGGACAGGAATCTTTCTTCTGTTATTAACGCTCAAAGGAATTTTTTTCTGAGTGATTATATGGTAATGCCCAATCGTTATACCATAGACAGGATAACAGAGGCCTATGACTTGAAAGGTTTATTTTCAGGAAAAGTGATAGATGCAGGTTATCCCCGGACAGATTTGGTACTCAATACAGATAAAAATCACATAAGAGAAATTCTGCAAAAGAGATTGGGGATTTCTCTAAATGGGAAAAAAGTGGTTCTGTATGCGCCAACGTTTCGCAGTAAACAGGGAGAAAGTGTTAACACAGCCAAAGAAACAGGGGAGTATATGAGGAAACTTATGGAGATTCTGCCTCCAAATTATGAACTTGTGTTTAAAGTGCACAATATGATGGCTTCCTTTTTCAAAACGGATAAATACATGGCCGACCGCCTTATTTTTGATGAGATTGAAACCAATGAGCTGCTTTCTATTACAGATGTACTGATTACCGATTACAGCAGCATTTTTTTTGATTTTCTCTGTCAGAAGAAACCAATTTTATTCTTCGTATACGATAGACAGGAGTATGAGAATGGCAGGGGCCTGTACCGTCCTTTGGAGGAACTTCCCGGCGCAGTCTGTGAGACGATTGAGGAATTGGGAGAGAATTTACGTAAGATTCAGGAAGGAAACTATGAGGAAGGCAAAAACTTTGCTGATTATCTCAGGGAATTTGCCTATCATGATGATGGAAACGCTTCCCGGCGCGTGGTGGATATTATTTTCGGGCAGAAACCGGGAATGGAGCAGTATGTATATCAGGCGGAGCAAGAGGGGAACAGAGTGATGCTCCTTGCAGATCCCATTTTGACGCCGGAAATGAAGTGGAATTGTATTCGAATTTTAAAAGAGTTGGATTATGAGAAAGATACGGTTGTTCTATTGGCACGCAACGGGTTTTCCTTTACAGAAGACTGGGAAGCAGTTTCGGACAAGATCCATTTAATCGCATCTTCTCCGGCTTTCCTGATGACAGCATTCGAAAAACTGTGTTATAAGTGCTTTCACAAAGTTCCGGAAAACGCCGAATTTTTCCAGCGGCAGTATGAGAAATTTTTTGGAAAAATATATTTTGAAAAAATTTTTGATATACACAAAAATCATTCGTTATGGAAAGATATTCTGAAAAAGCAGTGTAAAGAATATATTACTGTGCCCAAGCCCGGCAGGGCGGCTCAGTTAAAAAAACTCCGCACAGATGCTGGACATAAGATCACGGCTCTTTTTATTGCGGCATACGATTCGGTGAACTATGTGTTTGTCAATATAATCCGTGAATTAGAGCACCGGGATTACAAGACTATGCTGGTGGTCTTAGATGCAGAAAACGAAATGAATAACAAGATGTTTTCAGCAAATCACATTCCTTTTGTTGGAATAAAAGAGTTTGATGTGGAAAAATTGATGGAAGTGGATTTTGTGTTCTTGACGCCTTTTCAAAATGCTGGTGTGAAAAGCTTGTATAAGAAAATTGAGCAGCATAAAATTTTTTGCATTAGTTTTGCCACACTATTTTCGTCAATTACTATGCGGGTCTACACAGATTTAATTTTTGCAATTGGCACCAGTAAGTTCCAGGAATTTGAAGAAAACGGTCTCCATTATAGTATGGTGGCCATTGGAAATCCCCAGTATGACGATCTGGTGTGCGGGAGAGCAGAGAACTCTTGTGTGAAAGAAAAGGGGATTAAACGGGTTCTTTTCATTGACCAGGGAGGATATCCCTTTGGAAAGGAAGGAAAAAAGATTTTAGGGCAGGTACTGCTTGCTATGGCGGAATACCATCCAGATAAGGAATTTGTAATAAAGCCAAGGTACTTACCAGAAGAAGTATCCAAAAGTGTTCTGCACCGTCCGTCTGAGCATATTTATGATTTTATACCAGAGCCGCCAGATAATCTGTGTTTCATGAAACAATCTGTTATTCTGGAAGAAATGATGCCGGAGTTTGATGCAGTAGTTACCATGTGGAGTACCGCGTATCTGGATGCATCTTTAATGGGAATACCGGTTATGCTGATTAGGGGGCTTCCATCTCAGGAAGTGTTTGACGTGCGTAATCAGAGAATTGACGAAGCTTTTGAGCGTCTGGCACATTCTGGATGTGTTGTAGATTATCGGGAAGTATTGCAGGGAAAATTGGAATTTCGCTATGTGGACGAAGATTATCTGAGGGAAGAAGTGGAAAATGTGGGCCATCCCTGTACTCCTCAGCTGGTAGATACATTAGAGGAATTATATGATAAGCTGATTATTCCGGGCAGACGGCTGGCAGATGTTGTCCAGATGGATATACAGACATTTCAGGAACAGCTTCCGTCTTTAAAAACCATAGATGTTCAGGGAAATTGTTACCAAAGACGGAGGGCGTTTCTAAAGTATTTTAATGAGGAGATACAGGAACTTGTATTTCATAATCGGTGTATGGCGAAACCATTTGATTTGCAGCCGCTTCAAAAGTATTGGTATTTTCAGCCGGAAGACACTTTTGACAAAGAGCAGGCAGAGGCTTTAAATACAGAAGTTCAGAGAACTGTGGAAAAGATCAGAGAAGATTATTTTAGTTCTGCCCAGATGATGCTGGAGACAGATCCGATCCGCTTGGACTTTTATTTTGAATGGCTTTATAAAAATGGGGAATCAGAGCAGATTTTCAGCTGCAAAAATCCCTGTGTACTGCCAGAAACAAGAGCTTATTATCAGGCGGCGGTTTACTTTAGCCGGGGAGAATATGATGAGGCAGCAGGAGAATTCGCTGTCTATTATCATCGTATCAATGAGGTGGAAGTGAAACCATTGCTCAAGGACCGGCAGGTAAACTATGGATTCTTGCCAAAAAATCTGAAATGTGCGGAATTTTTTGACGCACTTTATCAACACAGGGAATATGATCTTTTGAAAGAAATGGGAGAAACGGCTTGTTTCGATATTTATCTTCGCACATATTATTTGCTGAAGGTATTGGAGGAAGAAAGGCAGATTGAAAAACTGATGGAGTCTTATCAGCAGTTTTTGGCCTGTGCCAGACAGCCGAAAAAGCCGAAAAACCAATCAAACAAAATGAGAAGGTCAGAGTATTATCTGGCGTGTGTTCAAATAGGAGAGCGATATCAGAGGGTATCAGGGCAAAAGGAGGAAGATGATGTATCAGAAACCTTATGTAATTGCAGAAGCGGGATGTAATCATATGGGGCGGATGGAGACTGCCCGGGATTTGATTCAGACAGCAGCCATTTTTTGTAAAGCAGATGCTATAAAATTCCAGAAACGCTGTGTAAAGGAATTGCTGACAAAAGAGCAGTACCAGGCGCCTCACCCAAATCCAGTTAATTCTTACGGGGAGACTTATGGTGCTCATCGGGAATTCCTTGAATTTGACGCAGACCAGCATGCACAGTTGAAGGCATGGTGCGGGGAAGTTGGTATTACCTACGCCTCTTCGGTATGGGATTTGACCAGTGCAAAAGAAATTGCAGCTCTGCGCCCGGAATTCATTAAAATTCCTTCCGCATGTAATAACCATATTGAAATGCTGCAGTGGCTGTGTGATAATTATGAAGGGGAAATTCAGTTGTCTTTTGGCATGACGACCCATAAAGAAGAAGAACAGATTGTCAGATTGTTCGAGAAGAACGGACGGGCAAAGGACTTGGTGCTTTTCAGCTGTACATCCGGATATCCGGTGCCATTTGAAGACGTGGCACTGCTGGAAATCACCAGAATGAATGAAACTTACGGACACCGTGTAAAATCTATTGGATTCTCCGGTCATCATCTGGGGATTTCTGTTGATATTGCAGCGTATACACTGGGGGCACATATCATCGAGCGCCATTATACTCTGGACAGAACTTGGAAAGGAACGGACCATGCGGCTTCTCTGGAGCCCGACGGAGTCCGCAGGCTGGTGCGCAACCTGCACGCAGTTTATGACGCCCTTGTCTTTAAATCAAGCGAAATCCTGCCGATTGAACAGGTACAGAGGGATAAATTAAAGTATAAGAAGGCGGCAGTGTGATGAAATATACAGCATTTATACCAGTCAGGGAGGGCAGCAAGTCTATTAAACTGAAGAATATCCGGCCCATTGCCGGAAAGCCGCTGGTATGCTGGACGCTTGAGGCAGCCTGTGGATGCGGGGCTGTGGGCGAGGTTTATATCAGCACAGATGGTGAGGTTATTCGTCAATGTGTAGAAGCCCATAGAAGAAGCCTTCCCCACCCGGAGAAAATCCGGTTTGTGGACAGGGACCCGGCAACAGCAACAGATTTGGCCTCGACGGAATCGGCCATGCTGGACTTTGCATCGAAAGTGGACTTTGAGAATATTTTATTAATTCAGGCTACCAGTCCGCTTTTGGCCAGTGGGGATTTGTCGGCAGGAATTGAAGTCTATGAGCGGGGGAATTACGATAGTGTGCTGTCGGTTGTGCGTCAAAAGAGATTTCACTGGGCAGAGAATGAACAGAAAGGTTACTCTCCGGTGAATTATGATGTCAACTGCAGGCCCAGGCGTCAGGAGTTTGGCGGTTATCTGGTGGAGAATGGCGCTTTTTATATAACTTCTGCTCATGGTCTGAGAAAGAGCAGGTGCCGGCTGTCTGGACAAATCGGTGTATATGAAATGCCGGAGGAAACGTATTATGAAATAGATGAGCCGTCTGACTGGGTGATCATAGAACAGCTTCTGGAAAGAAGAAGGAAAGAGAGCCGGGCAGATGCAAAGCCAGGTGTGATTAAATTGTTGATCACAGACTGCGACGGGGTTCTCACGGATGGTGGGATGTATTATACGGAAAGAGGGGACGAATTAAAAAAATTTAATACGAAAGATGGAATGGGGCTGGAGCATTTGAAAAATGCCGGCATTAAAAGAGGGGTTATTACTGGCGAGGATACGCGTATTGTAGTAAATCGTGCTGAAAAGCTGAAATTGGATTATTTGTATAAAGGCGTGAAAGATAAGCTTTCTGTGTTAAGGGAGATTGCGGCTAAGGAAGGGATTACGCTGGACCAGACAGCTTATATAGGAGATGACTGCAACGATTTGGAATGTATCCGGGCAGCAGGTCTGGGGATTGCTGTTGCGGATGCTGCAAAGGAAGTCAAAGAAGCGGCGGATTATGTCCTGAAAGCGAAAGGCGGATGTGGAGCAGTCCGGGAAGCGGCAGAATTCATTTTGGGATAGAAATGCGGAAGAGCAGGATAGACAGGGGGTGAGATAAAATGGGCGGAAAGGTTTATGAATACGAATCTCTGATTTATGATGCGGGCAGAACAGGAGGCGCTTATGTGGTCTTTCCCCATGATATAAGAGAAGAATTCGGCAGAGGCCGGGTGAAAGTACATGTCTCATTTGACGGGGAACCATACGATGGAAGCATTGTCAATATGGGGGTCAAAAATGCGGATGGCAGTATCTGTTATATTATTGGCATACGAAAAGATATCCGTTCTAAGATAGGAAAGCAGCCGGGAGATAAAGTTCATATGGTTGTAAGAGAGCGGAAGTGATGGTCTGGGATGGGACGATTTACACTTTTTCTTTTAGTTCGGAGGAATTCATGTTATACTGTAAAAGATTTATGGTGAATTTTTATAGAAAGAACATAAAAGGAGAAGAAATATGTGGACATGTCCCAAATGCGGCCGTACTTTTAAAAAGCAGAATCAGAGTCATTACTGTGGAAAGGCGCCGGAAACCATTGATGAGTATATAGCAGCACAGACAGAGGAGGCGCAGCAGTATCTGAACGAGATACGAAACGTTATCCGCGCAGCACTGCCAGAAGCGGAGGAGCGGATTTCGTGGAGTATGCCCACATTTTGGAAAAAGCACAATATCATTCAATTTGCCGCCCATAAAAAACACATCGGCCTGTATGCGGGAACAGAGGCGGTTGTAGAATTTGCCCAGCAGTTGAAAGATTATAAGACAAGTAAAGGGACAATACAGTTTATGTATCACAAGCCGATTCCATTGGAGCTGATTGGGGAGATTGCAAAGTGGTGCTATGAGACGGGAAATCATCCTTGATTGCTTCGGGGTGTTTTGCATTTTGTGTAAAATGGGAGGGGTGAGTGTTTATGAGTAATGATAAAGTATATCAGATGGATTTTTCAAAGGTTTATCAGCTTCTTGTTAATAAGGCTGTGAAAAAAGGGCGCACACAGGAAGAAGTGGATGAGGTGGTCCGGTGGCTGACTGGTTACAGCCAGAAAGAACTGGAGGAAATGAGGGGAAAATCAATTACCTATGCCGAGTTTTTCCAGAATGCTCCGGAAATGAATGAGAACAGGGAGTTGGTGAAAGGTGTTGTCTGCGGCGTAAGGGTGGAGGAGGTGGAGGAACCTTTGATGAGGGAGATCCGCCGTCTGGACAAGCTGGTTGATGAGCTTGCAAAGGGGAAGAAAATGGATAAGATATTGCGGAAATAATCATGGTGGTTCCAGCTGTGGGAACGTATCTTTTACAGTGGAAGAAACAGAACATACTCCGTTAGAGCGTGTCTGAAAAATCATTGAAAAAGCATTCTTAAGACACACTCTAGGATGCAGCAGGATATTATGAAGAATGTGTAAAAAAAGAGAACCAGCATCATTGGGAATGCAGGTTCTCTTTTTTGGGTGGTTTCAAATACGGTTTAATAATTTCCCTTTAAAACAATATGGGTTTCACCATTTCCACCGCCTGGCTGGTAAGGACCAAAACCTACGATTACGTTTTTGTTTTTCAAATAAAATTGAAATTTGGATATTTTGGTCTGGTTCAGTTCTTTCCACGCGTAAGAATCGGATTTCTTTTCGGGAAATTTGCTGAAATATTTTTTGATAATGGTTTGTTTTACAGACTTGGCGTTTCCGGAAACTACGTCTGCAACGGTTAACTTCTTTCCAGTTCTGACATCGAAGGTCATTCCGTCTGTCCAGCCGTTATGAACGCCGCCAGCATACCAGTCATGATGAAAACAAAAAGAGACAACCCTTTTCTTGTTGTAGGTAACTTTACATGTGGTTGTAGAGAAATAATCGCCTCTTCTGGAGGCAGCCGGGTCGTTGTTGGCCGAGTTTACATATTCGGCAAGGTTTTTTTTGTCTCTTAAAGATGCCTGATAACCTTTTTTCAGTGCAGTGTTGATCTTTTTAATTGCTTTTGTGTTCCCTTTTAACTGGGGCAGCTGATATTCATATCTGCCTGTGACAGGTCTGCCGGTCCCATAGTTTTTGGTGTACTTGTGAATGGTGTATGGGTATCTGTTCGAAGTGGTGATGCTGGATGCCTGTACCTGTGTTGTCACTGCACTGTTCCATGCAGTGAGCATCAGTGCGGCCAGCAGAAATACTTTCAATATGTTCCACTGTTTCATGATAAGGGTCTCCTCCTTGAAGTATGGTTTGATATCAGTAACGTTTTTTCATTTTACCACATTTTCCTGTGTGGTGCCAGCGGAATATGCCCATGGTTATTGTGCGCTGTATGTACTGTTTAAGATTAAAGCTGCCCCGGAAATCATCAGCATGATAATTACGCACTTCCTGATGGCTGTCTCGTTGAGTATCCGGCTGCTCACCATACCAAGCAACAGTCCGGCCAGCATAAACGGCATAAGAGAGGCGGCCTGTTTCAACAGGTCGAGAGTCAGGATGCCCCACCATGCATATAAAATCATGCGCAGGGTGTTTTCCACCAAAAAGACCATGCAGATATTGGCTTTGAACGAACTGGTGCTATCAGTAACTCTGTTCAGATATGCTCCCAGCAGAGCGCCGATTCCATACAGGCCGCACAGAAGACCGGAGAGGATGCCTATGGTAATCAATACTGCTCTGGATGGTTTTACTTTCTGGGGATGAAATTCCCGCAGGAGCATCTCCAGGCCGATGCAAACGATGATGATACCGAATATGATCTTGATGATACCAGTATCTGCGTTTTTTAGAAATAAAATGCCGGGAATGCTGCCTGCAACGACCATGCAGGCCAGGGGCAGGCAGATGTTCCATTGGATGGACCGGCGCTCTTTCCAGGCCAGGATCATATTGGAGGGATATCCCAGAATCAATTCAACAGGAGATATATTTACATTATTGGTGTGAAAGCTTAATATAGTTGTGAACACTAACGTGTTGGCAAAGCCGCATAAACCTTTGATAAAAAAGGCACACAGTGATGCTGTTATCCACCAGAGCATTTCTTGGGACTCCTTTTTGTGAGCTGTTTCAGTAACAATATTATAATTATAACACTGGCGGGCGGGTTTGGAAAGCATACAGCTGGCATTATCATATAAAAACGGCGCAGCCAGAGTATTGGGAAAACTTTCCGTAATCTTTGGCAATCATTCGTTTTCCTATTGCCGTTTTTCGCCAGGTTGATTATAATAAGTAGAACGGTTGAATGGTTGTTGAAAAGGAGAAGAACATGGCGAAACGAACAGACATACACAAAGTACTGATTATTGGTTCTGGTCCGATTATCATTGGGCAGGCATGTGAATTTGACTATTCGGGCACACAGGCGTGTAAGGCGCTGCGCAGTCTGGGCTATGAGATTGTGCTGGTGAATTCCAATCCTGCCACGATTATGACGGACCCAGAGATGGCGGATGTGACCTATATCGAGCCTTTGAATGTGGAACGGCTGGAGAGGATTATCAAAAAGGAACGTCCCGATGCCCTGCTCCCCAACCTGGGCGGCCAGTCCGGACTGAATCTCTGTGCAGAGCTTCATAAAGCTGGGGTGCTGGAGAAGTATGGCGTGAAAGTGATCGGAGTCCAGGTGGATGCCATTGAGCGTGGAGAAGACCGTATTGAGTTTAAGAATGCAATGGACAAGCTGGGCATCGAGATGGCCCGCAGTGAGGTGGCCTACAGTGTGGAGGAAGCACTGGATATAGCCGGGCGCCTGGGTTATCCGGTGGTGCTCCGTCCTGCTTATACCATGGGCGGGGCAGGCGGCGGTCTTGTATACAATAAAGAAGAATTGAAAACTGTCTGCGCCCGTGGGCTTCAGGCCAGCCTGGTAGGGCAGGTGCTGGTGGAAGAATCCATCCTGGGATGGGAGGAACTGGAGCTGGAGGTGGTCAGAGATTCCGAGAACAATATGATCACAGTCTGCTTTATTGAAAATATTGATCCGCTGGGTGTGCACACAGGCGACTCTTTCTGTGCGGCCCCTATGCTGACTATTTCCGAGGAATGCCAGAAACGGCTTCAGGAGCAGGCTTACCGGATTGTGGAATCGGTACAGGTAATCGGGGGCACCAATGTACAGTTTGCCCATGACCCGGTGTCTGACCGGGTGGTGGTTATTGAGATTAATCCCAGGACATCCCGTTCTTCGGCACTGGCGTCCAAGGCTACAGGGTTTCCCATTGCGCTGGTATCTGCCATGCTGGCGGCAGGGCTCACATTGAAAGATATTCCCTGCGGTAAATACGGCACTCTGGACCGCTATGTGCCTGACGGGGATTATGTGGTGATCAAGTTCGCCCGCTGGGCTTTTGAGAAATTCAAAGGGGTGGAGGACAAGCTTGGGACACAGATGCGCGCTGTGGGCGAGGTCATGAGTATTGGAAAAACTTACAAAGAGGCTTTCCAGAAGGCTATCCGCAGTCTGGAGACCGGGCGTTACGGGCTGGGGCATGCCAAAAATTTTGATACTATGACAAAAGAAGAACTGCTGCGCCTGCTGATTACCCCTTCCAGCGAGCGTCATTTTGTCATGTATGAGGCTCTGAGAAAGGGTGCGTCTGTGGAGGAAATCTATGAGATTACCAGGGTAAAACGGTATTTCATTGAACAGATGAAAGAGCTGGTGGAGGAAGAAGAACAGATTCTGGCCTGCCGGGGCGGCGGTCTGCCGGACAAACTGCTGACTGCGGCCAAAAAAGACGGCTTTTCTGACAAATATCTAAGCCAGCTTCTGGAGGTTCCAGAGGAGGACATCCGTAATCAGAGGACAAATCTGGGTGTGGAGGAAGCCTGGGAGGGGGTTCATGTGAGCGGAACCCAGGACAGTGCTTACTATTATTCTACTTACAATGCTCCGGATAAGAACCCGGTGTCGCAGGGAAAACCAAAGATTATGATTCTGGGCGGCGGTCCCAACCGTATTGGACAGGGAATTGAGTTTGACTACTGCTGTGTCCATGCCTCTCTGGCCCTGAAGAAGCTGGGATTCGAGACAATTATTGTAAACTGTAATCCGGAGACGGTATCCACAGACTATGATACTTCGGACAAACTGTATTTTGAGCCTCTGACCCTGGAGGATGTGCTGAGTATCTACAGGAAAGAGAAGCCTGTGGGCGTTATTGCCCAGTTTGGCGGACAGACGCCGCTGAATCTGGCGGCAGACCTGGAGAAAAACGGGGTCCGCATTTTAGGGACTTCCCCGTCTGTCATTGATATGGCTGAAGACAGGGACAGCTTCCGGGCTATGATGGACAAGCTTCAGATTCCTATGCCTGAGTCAGGCATGGCGGCTGATGTGGCTGAGGCTCTTAAAATTGCAGAGAAAATTGGCTATCCGGTAATGGTACGGCCCTCCTATGTGTTGGGAGGCCGGGGCATGGAAGTGGTCTATGATGAAGAGAGCATGACTCAGTATATGAATGCGGCTGTGGGCGTGACCCCTGACCGTCCCATTCTCATCGACCGTTTCCTGAACCATGCCACAGAGTGTGAAGCCGATGCCATCAGTGACGGCACCCATGCCTTTGTGCCTGCGGTTATGGAGCACATAGAGCTGGCGGGAGTGCATTCAGGAGATTCCGCCTGCATTATTCCTTCTGTACACATTTCTGAGGAGAATGTGAAGACCATCAAGGAATACACACGGAAAATTGCAGAGGAGATGCATGTGGAAGGGCTGATGAATATGCAGTACGCCATCGAGAACGGACGTGTCTACGTGCTGGAGGCCAACCCGCGGGCGTCCCGCACGGTGCCATTGGTATCCAAAGTCTGCAATATACGCATGGTACCCCTGGCCACAGAGATTATCACCTCTCAGCTGACAGGCAGGCCGTCTCCCGTGCCGGAACTGAAAGAACAGAACATTCCCTATTACGGGGTGAAAGAGGCGGTGTTCCCCTTCAATATGTTCCAGGAGGTAGACCCGATTCTGGGACCGGAAATGCGTTCCACAGGAGAAGTGCTGGGGCTGTCTGATTTTTACGGAGATGCTTTCTATAAGGCTCAGGAGGCAGCAGGCATGAAACTGCCTCTGAAGGGAAAGGTTTTGATTTCTGTGAACAGGAAGGACAAGGCGGAAGTGGCGGAAGTGGCAAAGCATTTCCATGAGTGCGGCTTTGAGATCGCCGCCACGGGAGCTACCTGTGAACTGATACGGGAGGCAGGCATCCCGGCCCGTCTGGTGAAAAAGCTGTATGAGGGGCGTCCCCATGTGCTGGATATGATTACCAATGGGGAGTTTGACCTGGTCATAAATTCACCGGTGGGCAAAGACAGCGTCAATGATGACAGTTATCTTAGAAAAGCGGCGGTGAAAGCGAGGGTTCCCTATATGACCACCATTGCGGCGGCGCGGGCTACAGCCAGCGGTATCTTTTATGTGCGTACCCACGAGAGCGGAAAGGTAAGCTCTTTGCAGGAACTGCACGGGCAGATTCATAATAAATAATTATAGAATAAAAGGGCGTTCTTCCCATCTTCTGGGGAAGAACGCCCTTTTATTTTCTGAAGTGTGTGCACAGCTGTTTATGAATCTTGTTTCTGACACAAAACTGTGGTTTTACAGTTTTAGCTGGTCCTTTGTGTAATAGCCGCTGTCCACAAGAATATCTTTATAGTTTTTTGAGTCCACCATTTCCGTACCGCACAGATAAGAGGGGACTGCTTTGGTTCCATTTTTATACAGTTTGTTGTCATTGGTCACAGGTTTTTGGCCCTGCATACAGTCCACAGCCATTTTTACACATTGTTCTGCCAGCTGGCGGGTATCACGAAATACAGACATTGCCTGATATCCGCTTAATATGTCAGTAACAGCGGCCAGCTCGGCATCTTGTCCTGTTACCAGCGGCCAGTTGTCTCCCTGGGTGTAGGATCTGTTTTCCAGGGCTGTACGGACTCCATAGGCCAGGGTGTCTGAGGAAGTACAGGCAATATCCAGACGGCCGTCCAGATAATTGGCATCCAGCAGGGCTTCGCAGTTTTTCTGAGAAGTATCCTGGGATTCATAGAGAATGGCAGTGTCTTCAAATTTTGTCCGTCCGGATTTGCACACCAGGGTTCCGGCGTCCAGATAAGGTTTTAAAACCTCCATGACTCCTTGATGTACCATTTTTGCACTGTAATCCTGTGGGTCCCCCATGAAGAATTCAATGGTGTAAGACTTTGCTTTTTCATTAGAAGAAGTCTTTTCCAGATTTTTTTCCTGTACAATATATTCGCCGATCTGCCTTCCTGCCTGCAGGTTATCGAATCCGGCATAATAGTCCACTGCATCAGTGTCCATAATCAGACGGTCATAAGAGATGACAGGAATTTCTTTTTCTTTTGCCTGTTCCAAAACCTCTGTCAAATCGGCGGAAGGAATCGGGGCCACAATGAGACAGTCCACCGATTGTTCAATAAATTCTTCCAGCTGGCTAATCTGTTGTCTGGGGTCATCTTCCGCAAATTCTACCAATACCTGGAAATTATTGTCTGTGAGCAGTGTATTCATCCTTGCGGCGCCGTTGATCCATTTCTCGCTGGACTGGGACGGCATGGAAATGGCGGCTGTCTTTTGGTTTTTCTTCACAGCTTCAGAGTCCAGGATGCTTTTATTTTCAGAGGATGTATGGGGCTGGGAAGCGGTTTTGCCGGCTGGGACACTTTCCCGGGCACATCCGGCCAGTCCGAGCATCAGGGCAAAACAAAGCATCCAGCATTTGCGTTTTATTTTCATGGAAATCTCCTCCTAAAAATTTTATTTTAACAACCGCTGTACCATGTATGTGTTTGCCTCCCGTTCCTGGCTGTCATCCAGGGGCGGGAGCTTCAGGGAACCGTATTTTCGCTCCAGGGCTTTCTGAATCAGATAATCGCAGAGCTGGGGATTTTTCGGCAGCAGAGGGCCGTGGAGGTATGTGCCGATTACGTTTTTATAGATGACCCCCTCGTATCCGCTTTCCCCGTCATTGCCTGACCCATACAGAACCTTTCCGAAAGGGCGGCTGCCGTTGATAAATGTTCTGCCGCCGTGGTTCTCGAATCCCACTATAGGCATACTGCACAGAGGACTTTGAAGGACTATGTTGTCGATGAGCCTGTCTTTTCCCTGCTTGGTGTATAGATCCACCAAATCCAGTCCTTCTATGGTGCCCTCCCTGGTTTCGTAGTATTTGCCCAGCAGCTGGTATCCTCCGCACACAGCAAGGACAACGCCGTTATCTTCCACATATGTTTTGAAATCTGCCTGGATTTTCTTCAGTTTTCTGCAGACCAGAATCTGCTCCCGGTCTGATCCGCCTCCCAGAAGGACAATATCCAGTTTTTTGAAATCTACGGTGTCTTCACTTTCAAATTCTATGGTGCGGGCATTGATTCCCCGCCATTGGCACCGTTTCATCAGGCAGGCGATATTGCCCCTGTCGCCGTATAAATTCAGCAGGTCCGGGTAGAGATGCCCGATGGTCAGCTGCATAGTCTGGGTGTGCTGTTTCATGGCCTGATTTCCTCCAGTTTTTTCAGAATATTTCTGGTGCTGAACAGAGCAGTATAGTTCACCAGTACATACAGGTTTCCGCAGCCGTCTGCCAGCCTTGCCAGGATGGCGTTTTCCACATCCGCTTCCAGATAAGACGGGATGTCCGCGTATTTCAGCCGCAGGCGCATATCCTGACATCGGATGCCGCTGACAGTGATGGAGTGGATCTGTTCTGAGGCAAAGCGGTCAAAATCCACATCCCACAGCCAGGACACATCAGTACCGTCCTGATCATTGTCATTGATGACGATAATCAGGTCCTTTTGGGTCTGGTCAGACATGACGGCGGAGATATTCTGGTTAAACCCTGCCGGGTTTTTCGCAAGGTTCAATATAATTCCTGTGTTTTGAATGCGGAACTGTTCCATCCGTCCGTTTTCCGGATGGAAGTCTTTCAGCATACGGTTAAAATTTTTCAGGGTAAGCCCTGCATGTTTTCCGGCGGCATAGGCGGCCAGAATGTTGTACACATTGTAAAATCCCCGGTAGTTGGCCACAATACGTTCTTTTCCAACAGCAAAAGACAGCTGTCCGCCCACCTGTACCTCCCGGGCATCATAATCGATAGACGGGCGGGCAAAGCTGCACTGAGGGCAGGCATAATCTCCCAGCTGGCTGTAGTGATAAAAACGGTATACCAGCCTGGCGCCGCATTTCCGGCAGAAGCGCCCCTCCCGCATTTCCTTGTCATCGGAAGCGCTGGCCACAGGTTCGCTGATGCCGTAAGTGATCCATGGGTTCTGGCATTCCATGGCCAGACAGGCGGACAGGGCATCGTCACCATTGACGATAAGCTCCATATGAGGCGCAATGTGGATGACTTCCTTTAAAATGTCCATGGTAATATCAATCTCACCGTATCGGTCCAGCTGGTCCCGGAACAGATTGGTCAGTACCATATAATCCGGGTGGAAACGGGGAAAAATATGGCGGGTGGAAGCTTCATCCACCTCAATACAGGCATAGTCAGCACAAATCTTTCCGCTCATATCCGCCGCCAGAACAAAAGCCGCCGCCACTCCATTGAGCATGTTGGAGCCTGTGCGGTTGCAGATAACTGTTTCGCCTTCTGCTTCCAGGGCCGCGCAGAGCAGGTTGTTGGTGGTGGTTTTGCCGTTGGTTCCGCATACAATAAAGATTTTCTTTCGGATTTCTCCTGCCATTTCCTGTAAAATGGGGGGATAAATCATCAATGCCAGTTTTCCGGCCCAGGTCACACCCTGTCTTCCCATATGCCTGCAGATGCCGCAGGCTGCTTTCGCGGTCCAGACCGCCAGAATCCTTCTTATGTTCATGATCTCCTCCGTTGGGCCGGTTTCCCAGAAAGCGCACTGCCGGCGCAGCAGGGTTGTGCCCAGTCTGTGTTTATAGATAGTTCTGCTGGCATTTGACACATTTAGAATCTCTGCTGCAGTGAAAATGCAGCACGATGTCATCTATCCGCGTGCAGGTGGCCTTTTTGTAAACCACAGTGTGTATGGATTTTGTAGAATCTGTGGGACATTTGTATTCGTAAGTGCAGGTGTACTGTCCATCATCTTCTGCAGGTAAGCTGTTTGGTTCCATATAATTGTCTTTTCCTTTCAATATTTAATGAGTCATGGATAATTTGACTTTTAATATTCTGGTTACAGAATCATCAATCCGGTCTGCTGGGATGAGCTGATTATTTACAGCGTCTAAAACTCCCTGATAGGCGGCGGTGAAGTCAGCCGGCATCAAAATGATATCTGCACCGGCCTGGATGGATTTTACAGCCGCATCGGCGGAAGAATACGTCTGGGCAATGGCGCCCATATTCATAGCATCAGTAATGATAATTCCATCGTAATCCATCTGATCCCGCAGGATTTCTGAAAGCATTTTATAGGAGAGGGAGGCTGGCGTGTCATCGCCTATGACATTTGGCAGGGAAATATGTCCTGCCATAATGAAATCAACACCTTCCTGAATCCCTCTTTCAAAGGGGATCAATTCGCAGGTAAGGAGATCACCCAGACTCTTGGAGGTATAAGAATATCCTTCGTGGGTATCCCCTTCAGTGGCTCCGTGTCCAGGGTAGTGCTTGAAAGCCCCGCGGACGCCATTTTCCTGCAGGCCCTTTAATAAGGCTGCGGACATTTCAGCAGTCAGATCCGGGTCGCTGCCGAAAGAGCGGTCCTTCACTACCTGATTGGCGGGATCGGATAGTACATCAGCCACAGGAGCAAAATCCACATTAAAGCCTAATTCGGATAAATAACTGCCCAGAGTCTGGCCAGTCTGGTATGCCTCGTCTGTATTTTGGGAGGCACCGACTTCCGACATATTTCCGATATATGGGACATTAAAATTCATGTTTCCATTGATCCGTGCGACAGTTCCTCCTTCTTCGTCAATACAGGTGAACATGGGAAGCCCGGTCCGGTCCATGCTGTACTTTTGTACGGCATCCAGCATGCTGCGTACCTGTTCAGGTGTCTGAAGGTTCTGCTCCATGTATATAAAGCCGCCCACGGGAATGTTCTGGATAGCTTCTTCGGTCATTGGGCCTGCCTCTGTCACAATATCTGTATTTACAGCAGCTTCTGGCAATATGATAAACATCTGTGCAATTTTTTCCTCAAGAGACAGTTTCTCCAGATACTCTTCTATTTGAGAATCTTTGTCTATCTCTGAGGGCGGAGAAGGCTTTTCGCTTTTGCTGGGGCTTTTTTCCTTTTTCTGGTTAGAGGAAGTTTGTCCGTCATCTGACGGTATGATGGTAATAAGGTTAGAGCTTTTGGATGTTTCTGAGGGTTCTTCATCTGCAGAGTTTTGACTCATTTCTGCAGTTTCAGATGGTGCTTTTCTGCCTTTGTCAGTTCCACAGCCGGGACAGGTCAGCAGACAGAGGAAACATAGTGTTAAGATTGATAAAATTTTTTTAGCTTTCATTTCTGCGATACATCCCTTCCTTATACAGCGTATTTTATGATTGTGCTGTTATTATAAAATAATTTTAAGGTTCTGACAAGTTTTCTTTTGCTTGCTATTTGGGCTGGTTTGTTTTACAATTATATAAAATAATACTTAACTATTTACAAGGAGGCAGGGATTCATGGGATTTTTAACGGGAAAAACGGCGATTATCACAGGTGCGGGCCGTGCTGTATTGAGTAACGGAAGATGTGGATCAATTGGCTATGGGATTGCAGCTGCTTACGCAAAAGAAGGGGCGAACCTTGTGATTACAGGACGCAATGTCAAGAAACTGGAAGACGCGAAAGAAGAACTGGAAAGGCTTTACGGAATCAAAGTGTTGATTGTGCAGGCTGATGTAAATGAAGGAGCCGACAATGAGAAGGTTGTGGGGAATGTAATCGAACAGACGATGGATGCTTTTGGAAGAATAGACGTGCTGATTAATAATGCCCAGGCATCTGCTTCGGGTGTTCCCCTTTCTGAACATACTACGGATCAGTTCAATCTGGCTATGTATTCGGGCCTGTATGCGGTTTTTTATTATATGAAAGCATGTTACCCTTATTTGAAAGAGACAAAAGGTTCTGTAATTAATTTTGCTTCTGGAGCAGGTCTTTTTGGTAATTTTGGACAGTGCGCTTATGCGGCGGCAAAGGAAGGAATCCGCGGGCTCAGCCGGGTGGCGGCCACAGAATGGGCAAAAGATGGCATTAATGTGAATATTATCTGTCCGCTGGCCTGGACAGCACAGTTAGAGCAATTCCAAAACGCATATCCGGAGGCGTTTGAGAAAAATGTACACACTCCGCCGGCAGGACATTTTGGTGATTCTGAGGATGAGATTGGACGAGTATGTGTTCAGCTGGCGTCTCCGGACTTTAAATATATGACAGGGGAAACCCTTACTTTAGAAGGCGGGCTTGGACAGAGGCCTTAGTATAACGCTCTAGAGCGTGTCGGAAGTGCTTTTCAGATACGTTCTGGATTAATAATTGAGGAGATGTTTTCTTTGAGAAGAAGGCGTCTCCTTGTCTTTTGCCAGGTAAAACTAATTTGGGGTTTAATAAGATATAAATTTAGAATATATGCGGTTTTAGGGTGAATTTGTCGAACGATTTTTATTTCCAAATATACAAGCCTGCTATATAATGTTCATTAATAAGTTAGTTCTGAAGGAGGGTTATATGTTACACCAAATTATGGACATGCAGCTTCTGCTGTACGCGATGGCAGGCATGGGAGTGTTGGGTATATTGGGGATGGCTGCCGTATGTTTGATTTACAAAAGAAGAATTCGAGAAAACAGCCGCTTATCAGACTTAAAGGAAAAGTGGATAAAACTTTGGGAAAATCGGGATGAACTGATGCATAAAATGAACTGCTGGGTATGGGTGCCTTCTTTTATCAGTACCCTCCTGTTGTGTCTGGCTGTGGTGCTGTCTAAAATTGTTTTAAAGAGGGGCATGGTTTCTTCTGTTTATCTGCAGGCAGGGGTTGTTGTCCCGGTGGTTCTGCTGGTGATGCGCCGGGCTCTGGATTCTGTTTGGAAAGATGAAAAGTTGTTTTCTTTCATTATGGACTATCTGGAGGAGCAGAGCAATAAAATAGCAGAAGTTCAGGCCGCAGCAGCTGTAAGCAGAGAGCAGGAAGATGCCATGGTGGAATATGTGGCAGGAGGAATCAAAAAAAGTGATGGCGGCAGAGGGAGGTTTGGCGAATTTTTATCCCCTGAAGAAGAAGAAATTATGCGGGAAGTAATCCGCGAATTTATGGGGTAGTGGAAAATAACTTGCACAAAGTGTGTTTATTTGCTAAACTAAGTTACGAAGATATATTTACAATCTCGGAAAGATAAAAGGAGTGAGAATGTATGAGCGATAAGGTGACGTTTGATTATTCGAAAGCTGTTTCGTTTCTGGGTCCGAATGAGGTGCCCGCAATGAAAGAACTGGTGTCAGCCGCAAAAGACAAATTGACAGCTGGTAATGGACTGGGGAATGATTTCCTGGGCTGGCTGGATCTTCCGGTGAATTATGATAAAGAAGAATTTGAACGGATTAAAAAGGCTGCGAAGAAAATTCAGGAAGACTCTCAGGTACTGCTGGTGATTGGAATTGGCGGTTCCTATTTGGGCGCCAGGGCTGCCATTGAGTTCCTGCGTCATGGCTTTTATAATCAAATCAGCAGTGATTTGCGGAAAACACCGGAAATTTATTATGTAGGAAATAGTATCAGCAGCTCTTATATTCAGGGACTTATTGATGTGATTGGAGACAGAGATTTCTCCATTAATATGATCTCAAAGTCAGGAACCACCACAGAACCGGCTATCGCGTTTAGAGTGTTCAAGGGGATTCTTGAGAAAAAGTATGGAAAAGAGGGTGCATCGAAAAGGATCTATGCCACAACGGATAAGGCAAGGGGTGCATTGAAGAATCTGGCTTCAGAAGAAGGATATGAGTCTTTTGTGGTTCCAGATGATGTAGGCGGACGCTTTTCTGTTCTTACAGCAGTGGGACTTCTTCCGATTGCAGTAAGCGGGGCAGATATTGACCAATTAATGGAGGGGGCAGCAGCAGGGCGGAAAATGGCTCTGGAAAACGAATTTGAGGAAAACGATGCCCTTCAATATGCCGCCGTCCGGAATTTATTCCACCGCAAGGGGAAAAGCGTGGAGATTCTGGCAAATTATGAACCCAGTCTCCATTATGTATCCGAGTGGTGGAAACAGTTGTACGGTGAGAGTGAGGGAAAAGACGGAAAAGGAATTTTCCCTGCTTCCGTAGATTTAACAACGGATCTGCATTCTATGGGGCAGTTTATTCAGGATGGCTCCAGAATTATGTTTGAGACAGTCATGGATGTTGAGACTTCAAGAGATGAGATTGTACTGCAGGAAGAACCAGTGGATTTGGATGGGCTGAACTATCTCGCAGGCAAAAATGTGGACTTTATTAATAAAAGCGCCATGAATGGAACAATTTTGGCACACCAGGACGGACAGGTTCCTAATCTTCTGATTCATATTCCGGAACAGACAGAATTTTATTTGGGACAGTTGTTCTATTTCTTTGAATTTGCATGTGGAGTCAGTGGATATGTGCTGGGGGTTAATCCCTTTGATCAGCCAGGGGTTGAGAGTTATAAGAAAAATATGTTTGCTCTTCTTGGCAAACCTGGCTTTGAAAAAGAGCGTGAAATGTTGTTGAAAAGATTATAGCATTCCCAAAGCAAAGGCATGCTTCCTTTGCCGGATGTTTCTGGCGAAGGAAGCAAAAAGCCTTTCATTCTTTTGAAGTGTATAACCGTAATTTTTATTCTTCAATAAGTTGAATTTCCAGATACTCAAAGTCAATGTTTTCAATGAAATTGTCCTGATAAAACCGGGTTTTTGAAATCCGCTGGAATTCCTCAATGTTGGCATTAAGCCAGATGGGTGTCTGCAGGTCGAATTCGCAGCAGATATCTTCCAGGGTTTGAAATACTTTCTGGGTTCTGGTATTTTGTGTCTCATTGCATATGACCGTGTCTTGGATTATACGGTTATCTTTCCACTTTTTTCCCCACATACGGAACATACTAAGTCTCCCTTGGATATTGTTTTTTGTGCATTTTAGTATACCACAAACAGCATCTGAAATTCAATGGCGGCTAAAATGCTTTATGTTCTGGATTTTATGTGGAACAGGCCAGGAGTCAAGTGATTTGTAATTCAATGACAAGGAGAATAAAATGTGGAATAATTAGTAAAAGGATGTGAGGATATGCGTTACCCGGTTATAAATGTGCAGAAAACAGGAAAAAACATATATAAATTCTGCAGAAAAAAAGGTATTACTGTAAATGATATCAGAGATTTCATGAATTTTTCCTGTAGTCAGTCCATATACCGGTGGTTTCACGGGCAGTCACTGCCGACTATGGATAATTTCTATGCACTGAGCCTTTTGCTTGGAATCAGTTTAGACGTATTTCTGGTAAATAACAGCGGTATTATTTTTGTACCGGGTAAGGAGGAGCATGTTTTCTTATGTACAGAAAGGCTGAAATTATACAAACAATGTGTAGCTTCTATTTAAAAGAGAGGAGAAAAAATTTGAAAGCACAGGCGATTAAAGATTTATTTACAGGAAAATCTTTCCCATGTGAAGCGGTGGCACCAGCAGATAAAGAGTATTGGAAGCTTTTAAATGAAAGCCACCAGGAGCTGGAACAGTTTAAGAGTAAGTTATCACCAGAGGATGGAGAACGGCTGGAAGAGATTATAAATAAGCGTCAGGATGCCTTGCATTTTGAGATATCCGAAGCGTTTACCCAGGGGTATGCATTGGGGGTGCAGCTGACAGCAGAGGCATTTTTATTCAATCAGGCGCATAAAGAAGAATTTAATGATTAGATTATCCATCGATTTTCGATTTTTCCCAAAACTGTTGAGAGTTTTGGGAAAAATCGGAATGAGTTTTAAGACACGCTCTAAAGTCATATCACATTTCAGGGGAGTTCATCCCCCAGTATCTTTGCTAACAGAAGTAAAATATCTGATTTCTTTGCATCCAATTTTCGAACTGCCTGAAGCAATTCTTTTTCATAAGATGATGGAAATATGATGGATTCATCATCGCGGAAAAATTCTGACATTGTGATACCCAATGGTCTGAGCAGTTTTTCCAAAGTTTCTACAGAAGGATGGCTATTCCCTTTCTCAATGGTTCTTATATGATTTTCTGATACATCGCTGATTCGAGACAGGCGGTAGACACTGAGTTTTTGGTCTGTTCTGAGTTTTTTGAGGCGTTCATGCAGTTCCATAAATATTCTCCTGTATCACTTTTTCAAAAAATATTCTGTGTTTCCAGCTGATTTTTATGTACAATACTGAATTCTATTATGAGTGAAAAAGAAGAAAATTATAATACAATGATAGAGTTTACAATACCACTTTATTGTTGTATTATGTAATAGGATATAAATGCATATAGGTATTGTTCACTTGATGTGTAGTGTAATATAATAAATACATTAAATATCAATAATGCATTATTTATGAAATTTGGTTTCATAAATAAAGATGAATCATAACTGTTCAGCAGATACAGGACAGTTACGATGAATCGATGAGCGTGACAGGGATAGCAGGAGGGAGAAAATGAAAAAATACGGAGTTTATTTGGGGCTGCTGCTTTTAATTGGTTCTTTTACTGTGGCAGCTGGATATGTAGACAGCAGGGAGAGCTTTTTCTATATATCGCAGAAAAAGGAAAAATGTTCCTTATGTGGAGATGGAAAAAATAGTCTGAAATCCATATATGGAGGTGTCAAAGGGATAGGGCTTATTTGTCTGAATGATTGGCGGGTAGTTCAGGTTCTGGCACCTGAACAGGAATATTTGCAACGGGAAGGAACGTTTTATATGAACAGTAAGGAGGGAGATTACAGCATTCAGATTGATCATGTGATGGAGCGCAGAATTTCACTTGTAAATTATACAGCCGGTAAGCAAAATATGCCGGATATGAAGAAAATGTCAGAAATTTTGTGTGTGGAATGCGTGAAGGAAGTGAAAGATGCGGTTACAATTCAGGGTGAGCATGAGAAACGTAAGCCGAAAGCTGTGTGTATGGTGGAATTTTCAACTATGAAAATACATTCGATCCAACAGAATTTTCAGTACTATGTATTTGATGATTATTACGTTCAGGCTGAATGTAAGAAGAAAAAAATTAATCTGACTGTCTTTCATGTATCTTGTGGGGAAGTCTGCAAATTATTAGACACGCTCTAATGCTTGGCATAATGGCGGGATTGTGTTAGAATGAAGGTCAAATGGATACGCAAGGCGTGAGAAAATACAAAAACATGGAGGAAATGTGCCGTGAAAATAAATGAAGGAAGGTCCAGTGTTCAGACGGCCAGAGCGCAGAATGATTTGATTTTTGCATTAGATATTGGAACGCGGAGCATTATTGGCTTGGTGGGGGCTGTTCAGGAGGAAAAACTGCATGTTCTTGCTATAGAGAAAGAGGAACATTCCCGCAGGGCAATGATTGATGGGCAGATTGAAGATATTGAACAAGTGGTAAAAGTAGCACGGCGTGTGAAGGAAAGACTGGAAGGTAAGCTGGGGTGTACATTATCAAAAGTCTGCGTGGCAGCGGCCGGGCGGGCGCTCAAAACGCAGAAAGCGTTTTGCGAAATGGAGTTTGACAAGCCTCAACATGTGGATGAGGAGATGATCGGCCGTCTGGAAGCCGGAGCGTTGGAAAAGGCAGAGGAAGCATTTGCAGCGGAAATGGATCAGTCGGGGAAACAGTTCTTTTTGGTGGGGTATACAGTAACCCAGTATCTGTTGGACAATTATCCCATATCTGATCTCCGTGACCATCAGGGGCAGAGAGTCAGTGCAGATGTGATCGCCACATTTTTGCCCAGTGAGGTGGTTGAAAGTCTGTATACGACTATGAGTAAAGCTGATCTGGAAGTTGCCAGTCTCACTCTAGAGCCCATTGCGGCCATCAATGCGGCAATTCCGGTAAATATCCGTCTGCTGAATCTGGCCCTGGTAGATATTGGAGCAGGAACATCGGATATTGCCATCTCCAAAGACGGAAGCATTGTAGGATATACAATGGCTACAGTTGCAGGGGATGAGATTACAGAGGCTCTTATGAAAAATTATCTGGTGGATTTCCAGACAGCAGAGCAGATGAAAATGGATATCCAATCCAAGGAAGAAATTGAATTTACGGATATTTTAGGACTGCCTCATAAAGTGTCAAATGAGGAAGTTCGTACTAGTATTGATGACGCATTTAAGTCGCTGTGCAAGGAAATTGCGGAGAAAATACTGGCAGTTAACGGAGGGGCTCCTTCGGCAGTATTCCTGGCAGGGGGTGGGAGCAAACTGGCAGATATGCAGGAATGTGTCGCAAAATACCTGGAAATGGATATAAACCGGGTGGCGATTGCGGGAAATAATTTTTCTACAAGTGCGTGCTCAGAGGAGTATGATTTGGACAATCCGGAATATGCCACACCCCTGGGGATTGCTGTGTCCGCAGGGCTGAATATGATCAACGACAGCTGTCATGTAATGCTCAATGGAAAACGTTCCAAGCTATTCCGGAGTGGAAGTCTGACGGTACTTGATATATTGATGATGAACGGATATCGCTCCCAGGATCTTCTTGCAAGGTCAGGGAGAAATACAGTAATCCAGCTGAATGGTAAACGTAAAGTTTATCATGGCACTCCTGGGGAACCGTCGAAACTGCAGGTGAATGGAGCGGAAGCGAAAGTATCATACGTGGTGCATGCCGGAGATCAGATCTATTTCACGCCAGCTGCAGACGGTGAGGATGCCAGAGTAACATTGGCGGATGTAGTGGAGCCTGGATATGAGAGCAGGACTTCTGTCAATGGGAAAATGGTCCCGCTTGATACTGTTCTGAAAACAGGAGATGTGGTGATTACCGGAAAAGAAGAACGGCAGATACAGCAGGAAGAGGAGCCGGCTTCCCAAATGCCGGACAGAATGGGGGCGGAAATGGAAAGAGCTCCCGCAAAGGACGTGGTTCCAAAGCAGGAGGCAGGGAAGCCAAAAGAGATTTCGGCATTAAAACCGCAACAGCGGGTGCAGCCGTCCCAGGTGTATAAGTTTACACTGAATGGGGAACCGCTGCTTTTGGTACAAAAAGCAGATAACTCGCCATATTTTTTGATGGATCTGCTGGAATACTCGGACATTGATATGGAAAAACCGGATGGAGTGGTGCAGCTGCGGGTCAATGGCCGTGAGAGTTCGTTCCAGCAGGAATTGAAGTCAGGGGATAAGGTGGATATTTTTCTACAGAAGATGGACAGCATGGGAGAGGAAGAAAGTTGAGAAAATGGGAATACAAAATAAGAAAGGTTGACCCGTATACGCCGGGTGAACAGCCCAAAGACGAAGGAATGATCAAGTTAAATACCAATGAAAATCCATATCCGCCTTCTCCGCGGATTCTGGAATTATGCAGGAAAATGGAATGGGGACAGCTTCGGCTTTATCCGGACCCATCTGCAAAAGTTCTGACAGATGCCCTGGCGGCGTATCATGGGCTGCTTCCGGAGCAGGTATTTGCAGGGGTGGGGTCAGACGATGTGCTGGCTATGGCATTTTTAACTTTTTTTCATTCGTCCGAGCCTATATTGTTTCCGGATATTACCTATTCTTTTTATCCGGTCTGGGCAGAGTTGTTCCGGATTCCTTATGAGAGGCCCAGGCTGGCGGAGGATTTTTCCATTGTTCCCTCTGATTATTTTGGGGTGAACGGGGGCATTATTTTTCCAAATCCAAATGCCCCCACAGGATGTGCCATGGGGCTGGAACAAATAAGGGAAATTATGGATCATAATCAGGATGTGGTTGTGATTGTGGATGAGGCGTATGTGGATTTTGGAGCTGTTTCTGCACTGCCGCTGCTCAAAGAGTATGACAACCTGTTAATTGTCCGCACGTATTCAAAGGCCCGTTCCATGGCGGGTATGAGAATTGGGTATGCCCTGGGAAATCCCAGACTGATTGGGTATCTAAATGATGTAAAATACTCGTTTAATTCCTATACCTTGAATCTGCCATCTATTTACCTGGGTGCGGAGATCTTGAAGGATGAGACATATTTTCAGGAGACTCTGCGTAAAATTGTGGATACCAGGGAGTGGGTCCAGAGAGAACTGAGGGCATTGGGTTTTATATTCAGAGACTCCAGTGCAAATTTTATATTTGCAAAGCACAGATCTTGTCCGGCTTTGAAATTGTTTCACGCTTTGCGGGAGAAACACATTTATGTAAGACATTTTGACCAGGATAGGATTCGGGAGTATTTACGCATTACGGTGGGAACCCGGGCGGAAATGGAGATACTGATTGACTTTTTGAGACAGTTTTTAGACACGGATTCGAGAGTATCTTAAAAATGCTTTCTGTCAGCCGTGTGTCACAGTTTGTACCCAAAGTGGGGCGCGCGTGCGGCGTGAATGATTTTTAAGACACGCTCTGGGAACTGTCAGCAGATAATTTATCAAATTTTTTGCTGACAGTTTCATAAGGAGGACTTATGGAATCACTGGTACAATGGTTTACGGCGCATCTTTCTCCTTATATTTCAGAACAGGCAGTGGTGTTTTTGATTTCTATGCTGCCCATACTGGAACTGCGGGGAGGGCTTTTGGCGGCCAGCCTGTTAAAAATCCCGCCGGTTCAGGCAATTCCTGTCTGTATTATCGGAAATATTATTCCCATTCCGTTTATTCTTCTCTTTATTAAGCAGATATTTAAATGGATGAAGGAGATCAAAATTTTCCGGCCGCTTATTGTAAAACTTGAGGAAAGGGCTATGGGCAGGAGTGATCAGATAAGAAAATATGAATTCTGGGGGCTGGTGGCTTTTGTGGGAATTCCCTTGCCAGGAACAGGGGCATGGACTGGGGCGTTGATTGCCTCTTTGCTGGGCGTGGATATCAAAAAGTCATCTGCGGCAATTCTGGTGGGGATTGCTTTGGCCACCATTATCATGTATGTATTTTCTTATCTTATTGTGGGAAATGTTGTGAGCTGATCAGAGAAAGTTGCAAAAAAGAAATGATATACAAAAAGAACGATGCACGTATGATTGTGCAGGGAATGAAAGACGGGATACCCATCTGTCTGGGATATTTTGCGGTTTCCTTTGCATTTGGCATGCTGGCTGTGACCAGTGGATTGTCTGTTAGTCAGGCAGTTCTGCTGTCACTGACGAATCTAACCTCTGCCGGGCAGGTGGCAGGGGTATCTTTGATACAGGCAGGCGCAGCCTATTACGAGATGGCACTGACACAGCTGATTATCAATCTGCGCTACTGTCTGATGTCTTTTTCGCTGTCGCAGAAAATAGATAGAAAAGCACCTTTCTTTCATCGTTTTTTTATCTCCTATGGTATTACAGATGAGATTTTCGCGGTAGCGGCCAGTCAGAAAGATAAAGTCGGACCGGGATATATTTATGGATTAATCAGTGTGGCGGCGCCGGGCTGGGTTCTGGGAACACTGTGCGGCGCTGTGGCGGGGAATCTGATGCCCGCTTCGCTGGTAAATGCGCTGGGAATTGCCATCTACGGGATGTTTTTGGCAATTATCATTCCCCAGGCAAAATCAGACAAGGTGATTTTGGCCTGTGTGGTGGGAGCGATGGGGCTGAGTGCACTGTTTCGGGTGATACCAGGGCTTAAACAGGTGTCAGCCGGATTTGTGATTATTATAGTGACTGTGGTAATTGCCGGTACAGCGGCCTGGCTGTTTCCGGTAAAGGAACCGGCTGAGGAGGATAGGGAACATGGAACCTAATATTTACATCTATATACTGGTTATGGCTGGTGTTACATATTTGATCCGGGCACTGCCCCTGGTTTTGGTAAAAAGAGAGATCACCAGTCCTTTTATCAAATCATTTTTATATTATGTTCCTTATGCCACACTGGCGGCCATGACATTTCCGGCGATTCTGGATTCCACAGCGTCGGTTCCGTCAGCAGTGTGCGGGTTCGGAACGGCCCTGCTGCTATCTTATATGGAAAAAAGCCTGCTGACGGTATCCCTTTGTTCCTGCGGCGTGGTTTTTGTGGTGGAGCAAATCATATTATAAACACGAAATGTTTGTCAGGCTTCCCAGCGTCCAGACGCACCACATGGGAGGATGAGGCCGGAGGAGGAGACTGGCAGGCCGATTTCCTGAGAGGTTACGTGTCCACCCCGGGTCTTGAGTGCGGTAGACAGCATATATGTGAGTACAGCAGGTGCCAGCCCGGTGGTATAGGAGTTAATAAGGAAAAACAATGGGCGGGGGCCAAGCAGTCTGGTACATAGACAGATAAAAGAGAAAACGGAGTCTTCCAGTTTCCAGATCTCTCCTTTTGGTCCCCGGCCGTAGGACGGCGGGTCCATAATGATGGCATCGTATTGGCTGCCCCGGCGGATCTCGCGTTCCACAAATTTTATACAGTCATCCACCAGCCAGCGGATGGGGGCGTCTTTCAGACCGGAGGCGGCTGCGTTTTCTTTTGCCCAGGTGACCATTCCCTTGGATGCGTCTACGTGGGTCACTGCAGCTCCGGCAGCTGCGGCAGATAAGGTGGCTCCCCCTGTATAAGCGAATAGGTTCAGCACTTTAATCTTTCGTCCGGCATTTTTAATCTTTTCGGAAAACCAGTCCCAGTTTACAGCCTGTTCAGGAAAAAGGCCGGTGTGTTTAAAATGAAATGGTTTTAAATGAAAAGTCAGATTTTTATATTGAATGGACCATTGTTTGGGCAGGTGGAAAAATTCCCATTGTCCGCCGCCCTGCCTGCTTCTGTGGTAATGTCCGTTTTTCTTTTCCCACTCTTTGAGAGTGCGGGGGGTATTCCAGATCACCTGAGGGTCCGGACGGATCAGGATATAATCTCCCCATCGTTCCAGTCTTTCGCCGGAAGAAGTGTCCAATAGCTGATAGTCTTTCCAACTGTCTGCAGTCCACATGCTTTTCTTGTTTCCTTTCTTTTATTAAAATAGTTTACCAGGATTATAGCACAGGAAATCCGTTGGTTACAAGATATGGAACGGATTTGTGACAGGGAGAATTTTGTCACATATTCAAACAAAGTCTTGACAATCCATAAAAGGGCATACTAAAATTAGATGATTAGAGCGGAAAGAGGCGTGATAATCAATAGAATTATTTGACACAGATTTCTGTGAGGAGGTTATTATGAAAGCATATGGACAGATGAGCAGAGAGGAGCTTCTGGCTCTGAAGGAGGAGTTGACTGCTGAGTTTGAAGACATCAAAAGCCGTGGAGCATCCATGGATATGTCCAGGGGAAAACCAGGGGAGGACCAGCTGGCGTTATCTATGGGACTGCTGGACGCACTGGACAGCAGTTCTGATATGAAAAGCCAGGGAACGGATACCAGAAACTATGGGCAGATGGATGGGCTGCCGGAGATGAAAAAACTGCTGGCAGGTATGGTGGAGACTGACCCTGAAAATGTGATTATTTATGGCAATGCCAGCTTAAATATTATGTTTGACACAGTGTCCCGTTCCATGACTCATGGGGTTATGGGAAGCACACCCTGGTGCAGATTGGACCGGGTAAAATTTCTCTGTCCAGTGCCGGGATATGACCGCCACTTCAGTATTACGGAATATTTCGGTATTGAGATGATTCCGGTGGAAATGACGGAAAATGGACCGGATATGGATATGGTGGAAAAACTGGTGGAAGGAGATGAGATGGTAAAAGGCATGTGGTGTGTGCCGAAATACTCCAATCCCCAGGGCTATACCTATTCAGAAGAAACAGTGAAAAGGCTGGCTGCTATGAAGCCGAAGGCGGTGGATTTCAGGATTTATTGGGATAATGCCTACGCTGTACATCATTTATATGGAGAAGAGGAGCGTCAAGACTGGCTTCCCGATATTCTGGCCCTTTGTAAAGAGGCCGGCAATCCAGATATGGTCTATGAATTTGTTTCTACGTCTAAAGTTACTTTTCCTGGAGCGGGTGTCTGTATGGCTGCGGCTTCAGAAGCAAATCGGAAAGAATTTCTGCGGCATCTGCAGATTCAGACCATTGGCCATGATAAAGTCAATCAGCTTCGCCATGTCCGTTTCTTAAAAGATATGGACGGTGTACGAGAGCACATGAAAAAGCAGGGAGAACTGACCCTTACCAGATTTGAGGCTGTCTGGAAACTGCTGGAGAGTGAACTGGGAGGACTGGGAATCGGAACCTGGACTTATCCCAGAGGCGGTTATTTTATATCTTTTGAAGCTATGGAGGGGTGTGCCAAGAAAATCGTGGCCAAGGCGAAAGAGGCTGGACTTACATTGACTCCTGCAGGGTCATCTTTTCCATATAAAAAGGACCCCAAAGACAGCAACATCCGCATTGCGCCCACCTATCCTTCTGTGGAGGAGCTGAAACTGGCAGGACGGGTATTTGTGCTCAGTGTCAAGCTGGTAACCATAGACAAATTATTAGAGAACAAATGATGGGAGTGATATGATATGGGAACAGGGAAGAAAATCGTGATTGGCATGATTTCGTTTTTTGTATTGGCGGCAGCGGGGATTTACGGATTGGGTGTTTACTTTTTCTCCGGTCACTTTCTTCCCAATTCCTCGCTTAATGGCCGGGATGTTTCCTATCAGTCAGCGGAGCAGGTCCGGCAGGAGTTTGCCCAGGGGGTTGCTGAATATGTGCTGACCATCAATGAGCTGGGCGGCGTTCATGAGAAGGTGAAAGCCAGACAGATCCAACTAGAATATGTGGAAGACAGCAGCGTGGATGACCTGATTGGCAGCCAGAATTCCTGGGGGTGGCTTTTATCTGTCAATAAGCCGAAAACTTATACAGCTGAAACCATAACTGTTTATAATGATAAAAAGCTGAAAAAGACAGTAAAAAAACTGGACTGTTTTCAAGACATGCAAAAGCCTGTGGATGCATATATTGATGAGACAGATGACGGTTACAAGATTGTCCCCGAGGTACAGGGAAATCAGCTGGATCAGAAAAAAGTGTTATCCAAGGTGAGAAAGGCTGTGGAGAACGGGCAGAAGGTCCTGGATTTGGTGGAGAAAAAGTGTTATATCCTTCCCCAGGTTTATCAGGATGATGAAACGCTGGTGAAACAGGCGGAGCAGCTCAATCAGCTGGCCCGGGCGAAGATTACATATGATTTTGAAGACCGGACGGAAGTGGTAGATCCGGAAATGATACGGAGCTGGCTTGCACTGGATGAAGAGAATAACTACTATCTGGATGAGGCGAAGGTCAAAGAATATGTTCATCAGCTGGCGGTAAAATACGATACTTATGGAAGTGAGCGGGATTTCAGGACTGCAGATGGCAGGAATATTAAAGTCAAAGGCGGAGATTATGGATTTGTCCTTTACGAAGAAGAGGAGGTAAAGGCTCTCACAGCCAATATCAATGCCGGAGAGACGGTGACTAGAGAGCCTCAATATCTGTACCGGGGTTACAACCGTGCGGAAAATGATATAGGAGACACCTATGTGGAGGTGGATCTGACCCATCAGCGCATGTGTTTCTATCTTAACGGCCAGCTGCTGGTGGATACACCGGTGGTCACCGGAACGCCGGCAAAAAAGCACGCTACACCTACAGGGGTGTATGGACTGGCGGCCAAGAAGTCTCCCTCTGTGCTCAAGGGTGAAGACTACGAGACTCCGGTTACCTACTGGATGCCGTTTAATAAACATGTGGGTATCCATGATGCAGTCTGGCGGTCAGAATTTGGCGGTGAGATCTATAAGACCGACGGCTCCCACGGCTGTGTGAATACACCTTATGACATGGCGGAGAAGATTTATAATAATATTGAAGTTGGAACGCCCGTTATTGTTTATGAATAGAGCGTGATATGTTTGACTGGCGGGCATGGGAGGACAGCAAATGAATATAGTGGTTTTGGCGGGAGGCACCAGTTCAGAGCGTGCCGTATCCATTGTCACAGGGACACAGGTATGCAGAGCTTTGCGGGAAAAGGGACATCGGGCCATTCTTGCAGATGTGGCTGCGGGATGGGAAGAAGAGGATTTGGAAAATCCTTTTGCAGCAGATTATGAACTTTCCAAATCTGTTTCTTATATAGAAGGGTGGAATGATAAAATCCAGGATGTCTGCAGAAACAGGGGAGAGTTTTTTGGACCACATATATTGGATATCTGCAGAATGGCAGATATGGTTTTTCTGGCCCTTCATGGTTCTAATGGAGAAGACGGTAAGATACAGGCGGCGTTTGACCTTTTCGGAATCCGTTATACCGGAACGGGATCTCTGGGCAGCGGAATGGCCATGGACAAAGGCATCTCCAGGAAGATTCTGTTCCAGGGCGGGATACCTGTGCCAGCAGGGACTGTACTGGGAAAAAAAGGCGGCGTTCACAGCGTGGAAGAGTTTGGGATGGATTTTCCGGTAGTGGTGAAGCCCTGCTGCGGAGGTTCCAGTATCGGGGTATCGATAGCCCATGACCAGGCAGCGTATGAAAAGGCCCTTCAGGAGGCTTTTGCCTGGGAAGACCAGGTGGTGGTGGAAGAATATATTCAGGGCAGGGAATTTTCTGTGGGTGTGGTTGACGGAGAACCGCTGCCTGTGATTGAAATTGCTCCGCTGAAGGGCTTTTATGATTATAAAAATAAATATGAGCCGGGATCTGCCGTGGAGACCTGCCCAGCAGAGCTTTCGGAAGAGAAAGCAGAGGAGATGAGGGAGTATGCCCGGCAGGGGCATAAGATTCTGAAGCTGGATGCTTACAGCCGTCTGGACTTCATGATGAGCGGGGACGAGCGCATATACTGTCTGGAGGCAAATACACTGCCAGGTATGACACCTACCAGTCTGCTGCCCCAGGAGGCCGCAGCAACAGGGGTGGATTTCCCGGAATTGTGTGAGAAGCTGATAGAAGTTTCCATGAAAAAATATGTTCATTGAGCCAAAATTTTGTGCAGGGAGGCAGCTATGAAAAATCTGACTTTGAATAATCTTGCAGAAGTCTGCAAAGGCAGGTACTGCGGCAGTTTGGAGCAGGGAAACCGGGAGGTAATGAGCATTGTCACGGACAGCCGCCAGACAGAGCCAGGGGCCCTGTTCATAGCCATACCAGGGGAACGGGTGGACGGCCATGTATTTATAGAAGATGTAATTGCAAAAGGTGCGCTGGCTGTTATGTCGGAGCGGGACCTGGGGCAGCGTCCGTTTCCATACATACAAGTGGAGTCTTCTCTGCAGGCAGTTAAGGACATAGCACAGTTTTACCTGGAACAGCTTCAGATTCCGGTAGTGGGCATCACCGGAAGTGTGGGGAAAACCAGCACAAAAGAGGTAATCGCTTCTGTATTATCCCAGAAGTTTCGTGTATTAAAGACACAGGGGAATTTTAACAATGAGCTGGGGCTTCCGCTGACAGTGTTTGGTCTGCGTCCGGAACATGAGATGGCAGTATTGGAGATGGGAATCAATCAGTTTGGTGAAATGACCAGGCTTGCAAAGATTGCCAGACCAGATACCTGTGTAATCACCAACATTGGTCCCTGCCATCTGGAATATCTGGGTTCCAGAGACGGAGTGTTCCAGGCAAAGACAGAAGTTTTTCCCTATATCAAACCAGGGGGAAGAGCTGTTCTCAACGGAGACGACGACAAACTTTCGGAGGTGGGCAGCGTAAATGGGAGCATGCCATTGTTCTTTGGCATGAGTTCTTCGGCGGATGTATGGGCAGATATGCTGGAAAACCATGGATTAGAGGGAATGGGGTGCCGGATTCATATGGGTGAGGATTCTTTTTTTGTAAGGATTCCTATTCCTGGAAAGCATATGGTTTACAATGCCCTGGCGGCCGCGGCTGTGGGAAAATGTTACGGTCTGAATGCCGATGAAATCCGGAGGGGGATTGAGAGCTTAGAACCTGTGGACGGCAGGCTTCGTATGGTGAAAACTGGGACTGCTGCTATTATTGATGATTGTTACAATGCCAACCCGGTTTCTATGAAAGCATCGCTGGAGGTGTTGAAGAATACGCCAGGAAGAAAGACAGCGATTCTGGGAGATATGGGGGAGCTGGGAAGCGGACAGGTACAGATGCATCGGGAAGTGGGAGCCTATGCAGGGACCTGTGGTCTGGACTTATGTATCTGTGTGGGCAGTCTGTCCCGCCATATGGCAGAAGCGGCCAGGGAGACAAATCCCCACATGGAGGTAATCTATCTAGAACAGCTGGAGGCTGTGCTGGAAATCCTGCCCAGGCTGGCTGAAAAAGGTGGAACCATATTGGTAAAAGCATCGCATTTTATGGAATTTCATAAAGTGGTACACGTTTTGGAAAGGCTGTAACCAGGCCTTTTCTTTTTGCATCTTGTGAGAAAGTCTGTCTGTATATACTTCAGGGAAACTGATGGGACATAATGGCTGGAAACTGCATATAGTAATAATGTGCATAATGAATCTTGTGTCGGAAGGGGATAACGATATGTACTATGATAGATACTTTCCTTTTTACATGGCTTATTCCACGCCACTGCTGTACCAGGGGGAGACTCAGCAGGAAAAAGAGTTCCAGCTGATGAAATCTTATTATCCAAAGACAGTGCGCAGTCTTCAGGATAAGATTGAGGAGGAATGTGACCGTCTTGATTACCCGGGAAGTCCCATTTATGATGAGTATCCGGACCGTCTGACGCTGAACCGGATTTGCAGAAAGATTTCAGATAAAGTGGAAGATGCAGAAGTTTCGGCGGCATCATTAAATGAGCTGGCCCAGGTGCTGTTGTTTCACGAGATATACAGGAGACGCTGCAGAAGATGCCAGCACAGGTATTTCTGAAAAGGGCTTGTGATTTTCTTTTAAAACATTTACAATAGGAACAGAGTGTTTATGGTGCACAAAGGCTGTACAGGAGTGATAATAGCACATGAGAAAAATTGTAATTAAAATAGTGGTCTTACTGCTTGTCTTTATTGTTGGTGTGGCAGGTACTTCTCTTTTGATGAATGGAGAGATGACCAGTGACACAGCAGAGATGGAAAATGCTTCGTTTCCCCAGGTAATGGTGGAAATCGGGGGAATTTATGTCAATCGTATGTTTGGCTATGCGGAAAAAATGCAGGTGGATTTCACCAGGGACAGTCTGACTCCTATGGATACATCGAAAGAGATTACCCTGGTGATTAACCCGTTTTCCTGTGATTTGTACAATTTATCTTATGAGATACGTACCTCTGACGGGAGCAAGGTGATTGAGAACAGTTCCACCCGCAGACTGACAAGCCAGGATTCTTATTTCAAAGCCACACTGGATCTGAAGGCAGATGAGATGCGGATGAATCAGGAGTATTCCCTTCAAATTACGCTGGACACCTCAGCAGGTGAGGCTTACTACTATACCAGGATTATTCAGCGGTCCAGGCTGAACACAGAACAATATGTGAGATTTGTTCAGAATTTTTATGAAAAATGTATGAATAAAGAAGCCACACAGGAACTGTCTGCTTACGTGGAATCGGATGAGTCTGTAGCGGACAACAGTTTTACTTCTGTGAATATTCATTCTTCCCTGGATATGGTTACCTGGGGCGACTTATCCCCTGCCATTTCCCGGAAAGCTGTCCCGGTCATTGAAGATATCAATGAGACAACAGGGAGCATTTCCATGGACTACGAGATTATGGCGTATAATGAGGATAACCAGGTGGAATTTTACAATGTGACGGAGTTTTACCGGATGCGTTACACAGAAAACGGGGTCTGGCTTTTGGATTTCCATAGAGATGCCCAGCAGATTTTTGACGGCGATCTGCCGTCGGTGGATAATACAGGGATATCCATCGGTGTAGCATCGAAAGATATGCAGTATATGAGTAATGAAAGCGGGGAAATTGTGGCTTTTGTGCAGCAGGGGGACTTGTGGACATACAGCCGCAGCGCCAATAAATTCACCAGGATATTCAGTTTCCGACAGCAGGAAAACGGGGACGAGCGGGACAGCAACAGCTCCCATGATATGAAAATTGTCCGCATGGACGAATCCGGAGATATGGATTTTGTGGTGTACGGATATTTTAACAGGGGAGAGCATGAGGGAAGAGTGGGTGTGGGTGTTTACCGATACAGCAACGACCAGAATCTTATCGAGGAGCAGGTGTTTATCCCCAGTACCAAATCTTACGAATTTTTGAAGATGGATTTGGACGACCTGTCTTATGTAAACAAACAGAATCAGCTGTTTCTGTTTATGGGCGGAAATTTATTCCAGGTTGATATTGATGGGCGCAGTTATCAGGTGATTCAGGATGGAATCAAAGCGGGGCACTTTGTCTCATCGGCGTCTAATGCCAGCGGAGCATGGATGGAGGGTTCCGATGCCCATCATTGTACTGCCATATGGGTCATGGACTTTGAGACCGGGAAGACCAGAAAAATCAGTTCCGGCGAGGGAGTCTCCATTAAGGCATTGGGATTTTTAAATGAAGACCTGGTATATGGAATTGCAAAATCGGAAAATATAAGGACAGATACCACCGGGAAAATAGTGTTTGCCATGGAATCTCTGAGAATTGAGGATTTCGAGGGGAATCTGGTAAAAGAATATGCCCAGCCCGGGCAGTATATTATTGATGTAAAAATGAATGATTCCCTCATGGAAATCCAGCTGGCACAGAAAAAGGAGAATGGTTTTGGGCCGGCCAGCCTGGATAATATCATGAACAACCGGAAAGCGGAGGAACAGCAGGTAACCATCAGTACAGCTTATACTCAGCGCAGAGGATTTATCATCCATCTGGATTTTGAGCAGACATTCAAAGGCAGTACACCTATGGTGGTTTACTCGAAACATCAGGTCAGCCATGGAAAGACATCTCTGAAAGTGGATACCAGTGTACCTGTGGAGGAGATTTATTATGTCTATGCAGGGGGCAGATTGGACAGCACGTATACAGATCCCGCACAGGCCGTTGCACAGGCAGATGCAAAGGTGGGAGTGGTCTTAAACCGTGCCCAGCAGTATGTATGGGAGCGGGGCAATAAAAAGACAAAGATTCAGCTGAATCACAGCGATATTCCGGGAGAGGTTTTAAAGGGAACTCTGGATTTTGGAAAATTTTCCAAGAAATTAAAATCAGCAGGACAGGCCATGAATCTGTCTGGATGTACCCTGGATCAGGTACTGTATTACGTAAGTTCCCAGCGCCCGGTGATTGCAGCAAGAGGTGATGGGGGCAGCTATGTGATTGTAGGATATGACCAGTATAACACTATTGTGTATAATCCGGACAACCAGGAGACGAAATATATGGCCATGGATGACAGCACTGCGTTGTTTCAGAGTGCCGGGAATGTTTTTTACAGTTACATGGAATTATTGGATGTGCAATAGTGATGGAGAACGAAAGGAGTAAATGAAATATGGACAGCAGAATTGTGAAACTGGCGAATCTATTGGTGAATTATTCCTGCAGTATACAGCCGGGGGAGAAAGTGTATATTCACTACATCGGCAGGGAGACGAAAGATCTGGCCCGCCAGCTGGTAAAAGAGGTATATCTGGCAGGAGGAGTTCCTTTTGTGCATTATACGGAACCCCAGCTGCAGAGAGAAGTTCTGCTTTCCTGCACAAAGGAGCAGATGGAGGTTATGGCGGAAGTGGATGCCAAAGAGATGTCCATGATGGATGCCTATATTGCTGTGCGGGGCAGCGATAATGTATCGGAGCTGGCCGATGTTCCTTCAGATAAAATGAAACTGTATGATACGTATTACGCTACTCCTGTGCACCACAATATCAGGGTGCCTAAAACGAAATGGGTGGTTCTGCGCTATCCCAATGGGGCTATGGCACAGCTGTCCAATACCAGTACAGAAGCTTTTGAAAATTTTTATTTTGATGTGTGTACACTGGACTATGCCAAAATGGACCGGGCTATGCAGCCGCTGGTAGATTATATGAGCAGAACCGACCGGGTGCGTATGACAGGGCCGGGAACAGACATTTCATTCTCCATTAAAGGCATCGGGGCAGTTCCCTGTTCCGGACTGCGCAATATTCCCGACGGAGAGGTGTATTCGGCTCCGGTGAAAGATTCTGTCAACGGAACCATTACTTACAATACTCCTTCTGTGTATCAGGGATTTACCTTTGAGAATGTGTCCTTTACTTTCAAAGACGGAAAAATTATAGAGGCTGTGGCGAACAATACCCAGCGTATCAATCAGGTGCTGGACACCGATGAGGGAGCCCGGTACATTGGGGAGTTTGCCATCGGGGTGAATCCCTATATTCTGGAACCTATGAAAGATATTCTCTTTGATGAAAAAATTCAGGGGTCCATTCATTTTACACCGGGCAACTGCTATGAGGAAACCTCCAATGGCAATACGTCGGCTATCCACTGGGATCTGGTATGGATACAGCGTCCGGAGTACGGTGGAGGTGAGATTTATTTTGACGATGTGCTGATTCGAAAAGACGGACGGTTTGTGGTTCCAGAGCTGGAGAGCCTGAATCCAGAGCATTTGAAATAGAAGTCAGGGCGGATACTCCATTAAGAGTTGTGAAAAAACAGCCGATATTTATTATAGAGTCAGTCTCTCAAAAGATAATTGACAGTCTGATTTCTGTAACATGCAGTGGATGCCGAAAGCATCCAGATAAGTGAAAAAGGAGGTTCGCTTATGAAAATTGCAACAGGGAGTGTTGCACTGAGTTCGCAACGGGACTATTATAAAAAAGTAGCTGTGCAGACAGAAACTACCCGGAGAAATGATACCACCGGGGCGGTATCTGCGTCAGTGAATTACATGTCCACGGAGACCCGGGAGAATGGGTTTGGCCTGCAGTTTACAGATGGAAACGGGAACAGTATGAATTTGTCTGCGGAGAGCAAGACCTATTCTCTCAAGTCTGTGCAGGGTCATGCGGCCGGAACGGTAACAGGCGGCTTCGCAGGTCTGGAAACCAAAGTTTTCACCAGTGTGTTTGACCAGCTGATGAACTGGCTGAAGACAGGTTTCGGTGGAACCAGTCTGTCCCTGAAGGATTATCTGGGCAGTCGTACCAGCGGTAAATCGGACAATCTCATGGCTCAGATGTTCGACATTCAAAATTCCAGCCAGAAGGACCCTGGGGTTCCCATAGGGAGGAATAATGCCATTACATTCACACAGACACAAAAGGTGACATCTGCACTGGTGGAGAAAGAGGCAGTCCAGGTTCAGGCCGGGGGTTTTGTGCAGACAGAGGACGGCAGAAGTATATCCTTTGGGGTGAACATCAATATGAGCCGGGAATTTGCCAGTATGGTGAGTATGGAAACCACCAGCAAGGTGGTGATGACTGATCCTCTGGTGATTAATATGGATGACTTGCCGGCAGGCACTAGGGAGATGACTTTCCAGTTCGACATTGACGCGGACGGCAATATGGACCAGATATCCATGCTCCGTGAGGGAAGCGGTTTCTTGGCTCTTGATAAAAATGGAGACGGTAAGATCAACGATGGCAGCGAGCTGTTTGGAACTCGTTCGGGGAATGGTTTTGCTGATTTGGCAGTCTATGACCAGGACGGAAACGGATGGATTGATGAAAATGACGAGATCTATTCAAAGCTGTTGATCTGGTCTAAGGACAAAGATGGCAATGATGTGCTTAAGACTTTGAAAGAAGCAGATGTGGGTGCCATTTATCTGGCAAGTGCCGCCAGCCAGTTCAGTCTTACCGATGAAAAAGAAAACACTGTACAGGGAATGGTCCGTAGTACAGGCGTTTATCTCAGAGAGAGTACAGGCAGAGCGGGGACAGTACAGCAGATTGACCTGGCGAACAGAGAATACATTGCCTGACAGGATTTTTCGAACAGGCTCCGGTTGTGACGCACGGTTGACCTAAAGCATTTTTTAGACACGCTCTGGGAGAACGGGGTAAATGAAAAGGCGGGCAGTTGTCGGTTGTGGGCAGCAGCCCGTCTTTTCAGTATTTAGACAGGAGGATAGTATGCGTTTTATCCATTTGGCAGATGTGCATCTGGGGGCGGCTCCGGATGCGGGGTATCCCTGGTGTGAACGGAGGGAAAACGAAATTTGGGAAACCTTTCAGAAGGTCATTGAGGATGTGCGGGAGAAACACATACAGCTTCTGCTCATCTGTGGAGATTTGTTCCATCGCCAGCCGCTTAGAAAGGAAGTCAGGGATGTGAACTATCTGTTTTCTACCATACCTCACACAAAAGTGGTGCTGATTGCAGGAAATCATGATTATCTGAAAGAAAATTCTTATTATACAACGTTTCAGTGGTGTGAAAATGTAATATGTTTATTTGGGGAAACCTGTGATGCAGTATATTTGAAAGAGCTGAATACTTATGTGTATGGTTTGAGCTACTATTCTCAGGAAATCAGGAAGCCATACTATGATAAGCTGCGTCCGCTGGAAAAGGATGCCTGCCATATACTTCTGGCCCATGGGGGAGATGCCCGTCATATACCCATGAACATCAGGCAGATGGAACGGGCAGGATTTGACTACATAGCCTTGGGGCATATACATAAACCTCAGATTATCCGGACCAACGCCATTGCCTATTCCGGCTCGCTGGAACCGCTGGACCGGACGGAAACAGGACCCCGCGGATATATTTTGGGAGAATATATGGAGGGGCAGGTGCAGATTACATTTTGTCCCTGTTCCAAAAGACAGTACATATCACTGGAAGTCCAGGTAGACAGGGATACCACACAGTTATCCCTGGAAGATACTATCCAGGAGGGGCTGAATCAGCAGGGAATGGATAACCTGTATCATATTGAACTGGTGGGCAGACGGGATGGAGACACCACCTTTTACCCCAAGCGGATCGAAAGTCTGGGAAATATTCTGGAAGTACGGGATTTGACAGAACCGGATTACGATTTTGATAAACTGAGGGAACAATACAGGGGAACGCTGATTGGAGAATTCATTGATTATTTTCCAGAAGAAAGGACATCACTGGAGACAAAGGCACTGTATTACGGTGTACAGGCGCTGCTGCAGTCCAGGGGATGACAGGGAGTAGATGGCGCAGTGATTATCGAAGAACTACATGTAAAAAATTTTGGAAAACTTCAGGATGTGAGAGTACCTTTTGAGAAAGGGCTGAATCTGATCTATGGACCAAATGAAAGCGGCAAGACCACGCTTCACACCTTTTTGAGGTGTATGCTTTTTGGAATCCGGCGTTCCAGAGGCAGGGCGGCCGCCAGGGATGTGTACAGCCGCTATGAGCCTTGGGATTACAGCCATTACTATGCAGGCTCCATGCGTTTTACCAGCGGGGACAAGGAATTTTATCTGGACAGGACTTTTCAGAAAGATAATGTACGGGCAGAACTTTACTGTGTGACAGATGGGGAGAGGCTGTCAGTAAAGCGTGGAGATCTGTCTATGCTTCTTGGGAATATCAGTGAGATTGTCTACGACAATACCATTTCCATTGGGCAGACCAAGGGGATCACAGATCAGGATCTGGCTCTGGAGCTGAAAAATTATATTGCAAATTATCAGGGAACCGGGGACAGTGATTTGAATCTGCAGAAAACCCTGCAGATTTTAAAAGACCAGCGGAAAGTCCTGCAGGGAGAGCAAAAGTTAAAAAGCGCCCAGGACGAGGCGGCAAAAAACGAGGCCTCTTATCAAATGCTGTATCTCCGGCAGGAAGTGCAGACACTGGCCCAGAGGATTCAGGCAAAGGAGGGCCAGCTGCAGCAGCTGGTACGACAGCAGGAGGAACAAGGGAATGCACATTTACAAAAAAGTCTGAAGAAAAAGCAGCGCCGCCGGGGAGGGCTGGATGTCTTTCAGCTGGCCACAGCCGCGGGGGCCATAGCGGCGGCAGTATTTCTTACAGGAGAGTTCCGCCTGGCTGCAGCGGCGGCGGGAATACTGGCAGTGGGAGTCAGTCTCTTTTTCCGAACTAAGCTGCAGAAACAGATATTGTCCATCCAGGAACATCATCAGGAAGAACAGCAGATGCTTGCAAGACAGATGGAGCGGATAAAGGGAAGCATCCATGACCAGAAAGATGAATGGAATGATAAGAGGGCAAAGCTGGAAACTTTAAATCGGGAATTGAAGCTGTCCGATCGGGAGATGCCGGGGAAAACGCCGCTGGAAGAAGAAATGGAGGGGATTGACCTGGCTATGGAGGTGATAGGCATTATCGGCCAGCGCCTGCAAAATGAAATCGGAAGCCAGATCTGTGACAGGACTTCAGAAGTACTGGCAGAACTCACCCAGGGAAAGTATCACCAGGTAAGCGTTGACAAAGACCTGCAGATGGGAATCAGCACCAGGCAGAGGTATATTCCGGTGGAGCAGCTGAGCCGGGGAACCATGGAGCAGGTTCATTTTGCCCTGCGTATGGCGGTGGGGGATGTGCTGTGCAGCCAGGAGCCCCTTCCGGTAGTTCTGGACGATGTATTTGCCATGTACGATGAGGAACGTCTAATGGAAACCCTTCAGTGGCTGATTGAACATAAACAGCAGGTTCTGGTGTTTACCTGCCATAAGAGAGAGGAGCAGATACTCAACGCCTATGGAATGCATTATCACCGGGTGGATGTGTTTGACAAATAAATGTGGAAGCGGGCTGCGTCAACTGAATGGGGGGCAAACCTGCGGCAAAGTGGGGCGTGCAGGTGGTGTGAATGATTTTCAAACACGATTTAGGAAAGGGAGAGTGGAAGGATGAAGCTGAAGAATATTTTAATTGTGGTGGAAGATATAGAGCACTCCAGAAGATTTTACCACGACTTGTTCGGGCTGGAAACGGTGGCAGACTTTGACGGCAATATGATTCTGACAGAAGGGCTGGTTCTGCAGGAGAGGAAGATATGGGAGACATTGATTGGCAGACCGTCTGTCCGCGGGGACGGTGATGCGGAATTGTATTTTGAAGAAAACAATCTGGATGATTTTCTGGACAAACTGGAGGCTTATCCAGAGCCTGTCAGATATCTGAATCCTTTGATGGAACACCATTGGGGGCAGCGGGTGATCCGTATCTATGACCCGAACGGGCATGTGATTGAAGTGGGGGAAGCCATGGATTTTGTGGTAAAAAGATTTTATGAGGCAGGCATGAGCCTTGAGGCAATTGCACAGAAGACGCAGTTTCCGGTGGAGCAGGTGGCGGGAATCTGCGGCTGTGAGTAACTCCTTTCCTGCAGCATTAGAGCGTGTCTTAAAAATCATTCTTGCCATCTGCACGCCCCACCAAGTGTGACGCACATCTGACAAAAAGTATTTTTAAGACACGCTCTAGTAGGCAGCTCCCTCTTAGTGTTATCTAATCCCAGTATCTCCTTGCTTGTCACGGATTCAGAACGTTATCTCGTACTGACCTGTGACTGTTGATTTTAAGGTGTTTTAAATGCTCCTTTTAGCAGGCGGTTAGCAAGGGGCTTGCATTTAGGGAAATGTTACGGTGTAAAACCTTTCCCGATTAATACCTGCATTTCACAACGAATCCCAGAATAGATTAAGCTGTTTGTAGTTTTGTTTGAGGTCACAAATTGCGGCCTCAAAGAGTTTCTTATTCCTCTGTTTCCAATTCCAATCTTTGCAGGATGTCCTTGATGATGCCTGCATCTTGAATTAGATTGATTCCAAAACACTTTTTTCCTGCAT
>CAJUMB010000020.1 GCA_910587105.1 uncultured Lachnospiraceae bacterium | reverse complement strand
CACCTCCATCATTATGATAGCTGGAGATGAAGAAAAAAAGAAATCCAAACTTTTTCCCCTCAAAACACTGTATTCATTGAGGTTATGAGTAAAAGTTTGGATTTCTTTGAAGTTTGGATTTCACAGAAAATCAAAACTTTTGGATTTTCTGTGCCCATTCTAAGCCGTTTTTTTCCTTTAAACGTTCCGTTGTGCCCTGTGCCTATCGGCTGTTCTTCTTCGGCGGGTCTGGTTAAGCACGGTATTAAGTAATCTCCTTGCCGCTCGTATTTGCCACCCAGTTCTTCAAATAATGATTTTGTCATTTTGTAATTCCTCCAAATAAGATATTCACTCCATTTTGTCGTGCCTGCTGTCCTAAACATAATTTTGAGTTTTCTCCTTATCTGGTTTCATTCATGGATTATAATACAAATAAACATATTTACACCAGTGCTATTTTGGAAGCGGCATTTATGGCAGTCGGTATTTCCTGTAAAAAAATATAGATTGGTATATACTATCTGTGTGATATATTTTTTATTATTCCATATTTATAGTGATTATTATGACTGGTGGTTTTTAATCACCGAATATATAGAAAGAACACATGAGAGTTCCGCAGCAGAGATTTGACCCAGGGGTGCTGCCAGGGTCAAAAAATTATTTTTTTGCTTCCCCCATGACGGAGGAATTTATCGACACAGGCTCTAAAATTATCACCAAAGAGAATGCACAGGAGCAGATAGATACTTTGAAATCCTATGGAACTGTAGAAAAAATAGCTGAAAAACAGCGCGCCGTTTTTCGGTTTTTCACAAACACAGGACACAAGGCCGGCAAAAAATTGTAAGATGGAACATTGTAGACATGTTATCATGCGAGTATAATAGAAATGGAACTAATTTGCAAGACAAAAATACGGAGGACATGAACATGGAAGCAGAAAGATACGAACTGAACAAACAGCTGGCGCAGATGTTAAAGGGTGGTGTCATTATGGATGTGACAACACCGGAGCAGGCAAAAATTGCAGAGGGAGCGGGAGCCTGTGCGGTCATGGCACTGGAGCGCATCCCGGTGGATATCCGTGCTGCCGGCGGAGTCTCCAGAATGAGCGATCCCAGGATGATCAAAGGGATTCAGGAAGCCGTGTCCATTCCGGTTATGGCAAAGTGCAGAATCGGCCATTTTGTGGAGGCACAGATTCTGGAGGCCATTGAGATTGATTATATTGATGAGAGCGAAGTGCTGTCTCCCGCGGACGATGTGTATCATATTGATAAGAGAAAGTTTAAGGTGCCCTTTGTATGCGGCGCGAAAGATCTGGGGGAGGCCCTGAGAAGAATTCATGAGGGCGCTTCTATGATCCGGACAAAGGGTGAGCCGGGAACCGGGGATGTGATACAGGCTGTGAGACACATGAGGAAGATAAACAGCCAGATTGCCAGGGTGGTCTCCATGAGGGAGGACGAGCTTTTCGAGGAGGCGAAAAATCTTCAGGTGCCCTATGAGCTGCTGGAGTATGTACATAAGAACAGCCGTCTTCCGGTGGTGAATTTCGCGGCAGGAGGCGTGGCTACACCTGCGGATGCGGCATTGATGATGCAGCTGGGAGCAGAAGGGGTATTCGTAGGGTCAGGTATTTTCAAATCCGGCGTCCCGGAAAAACGGGCGGCGGCAATCGTGAAGGCTGTGACAAATTATCAGGATCATAAGCTGCTGGCAGAGCTGTCCGAAGATCTGGGTGAAGCCATGGTGGGCATTAACGAGCAGGAAATACAGCTTCTGATGGCAGAGAGGGGCAGATAGATGAGAATCGCAGTACTTGCTGTGCAGGGCTCCTTTCTGGAGCACAGGCAGAAGGTGGAGACTCTTGGGGCGCAGTGTGTGGAGCTGCGCCAGAGAGGGGATCTGGAAATGCCCTTTGACGGGCTGATTCTGCCGGGCGGGGAGAGTACGGTACAGGGAAAGCTTCTCAGAGAGCTGGGTATGTTTGAGGCGCTGAAGGACAGGATCTTGCAGGGAATGCCTGTCCTGGCCACCTGTGCCGGACTGATTCTGCTGGCCGGGAAGCTGTCAAATGACGGCAGCGTCTATTTTGGAACGCTGCCGGTGACAGTGAGAAGAAATGCTTATGGCCGGCAGCTGGGAAGCTTTCACATTGTGGGTGAACTGAAAGGCGTGGGGCAGGTTCCCATGACCTTCATCCGGGCCCCTTATATTGAGGACGCCGGAGAAGGTGTGGAAATTCTGGCTCAGACAGAGGGAAAGATCACGGCTGTGAGATACGGCAGGCAGTATGGAATGTCTTTTCATCCGGAGCTGGATGAGGATTTGAGGATTCATCAGCTGTTTCTCCGGGAGTGCGGCATGGATGCGCAGGGAAAGTAACTGGCACGCTCCAGGCGGCTTTGATTTTCTCCGCCAATTCCTGCAGCTTCTGTGCCCGCGTTCCCAGGATTCTTACGGACAGGTCCCCATGGCACAGACGGGTGACACCGCCTTCGCATTCTGGTTCGGATTCCAGTATCTGCCAGATGGTTTCTATGTGCCCGGCGTCGGTGTCAGGGTCTGTGCCTGACAGGAATAGATTGGCCCCGTGGGTGTACCCTTCGTAAAATCCCATGACGGACAGGTCCATCCGGGAGGGCTCGTACAGGGTATTGTCCCGGTAAATCAGGGAACCTGCCCGGCAGATGGTTACCAGGGAGAAAAATCTACGGTACGCGAAACACTCATCATGGGCGCTTCGTCCGCTGGTGATGATTTCCAGCAGGAACAGCCGGGAGGTGTCATCTGCCAGGTGGATTTCCAGGCGGCTGTCAAAAGCCGAACCGGCGAAGGGAATCACCGGCTGGGGGAAATAGCAGAAGGACGCGTTTTTTCCCACCTGGCAGGTGATGGTTCTCTTTGCGCAGCCGCCGTTCATTTTGTGGATTTTGTCAAAGGATTGGGAGAGAACTTCCAGGCTGGCCCCTTCCTCCACTTCAAAGGAGAATTCCTGGCAGTCTCCCCTCATGATTCCGGCGGAGGCGCACAGGGGCATCACCTGAATGCCTCCATCCGGTTTTGAGAAGGGGGTCATGATTTTGTAAGGGGCTGTGAAGGCCGCGTCTTTTAAGAAGGTGCGGCCTTCTTTTGCGCCAGCTTTCAGGGACAGGCGGGAAGTTTTTCCAAATGAATTTTCCATCATGCTATAAGTCCTCCAGGAGCACATTTTTCTGAATCCAGCTGACTGTTTTGTCTACGTTAACGTCTCCCCGGATGTTGGTAAAGAGATAGGGACGGCTGCCCCGCATTTTCCTGGAATCCCGGTCCATGACTTCAAGGCTGGCGCCCACATAAGGGGCCAGGTCGATTTTGTTGATTACCAGCAGGTCGGAGCGGGTGATGCCCGGGCCGCCTTTTCTGGGAATCTTATCGCCTTCTGCCACGTCGATGACGAAGATGGACGCGTCCACCAGCTCCGGGCTGAAGGTGGCGGACAGGTTGTCCCCGCCGCTTTCGATGAACAGAAGCTCCAGGTCGGGAAAACGCTCCATCATCTCGTCTGCAGCCTCCAGATTCATGGAAGCATCTTCCCGGATGGCGGTGTGGGGGCATCCGCCAGTCTCCACACCGATAATGCGTTCCTTTGGAAGGACGCTGTTTTTTGCCAGGAATTCGGCGTCCTCTTTCGTATAAATATCGTTGGTGATCACCCCAATGCTGTAATGGGGTGACAGTTTACGGCACAGTGCTGCAATGAGTGCCGTCTTTCCGGAGCCTACAGGCCCGGCTACGCCTACTTTTACACAGGTCATGGGTGCTTGCCTCCTTATGACATATAAATTCGTGAATACAGCCGTTCGTGCTGGATGCCCCGGATATCGAAGCCGGGGGCGGACAGGCAGAGATCGTCCTCTGTCTGTCCTTTTACCTGCTGTATGAGTTCCTGCATACATGGATAACAGCCGGTTAACAGCTGCTGTCCTGCGCTCTGGCTTAAGGGAATTGTCTTGACACAGTTAGTGGCCATAGCGGAGGTCTGGGCATAGAGATAATGAGTCAGGGTGTCATCCAGTTCCATTTCCATGGCTGAGCAGAATACACTGTAGATGCAGCAGTGGTTCATGGATTTTCCCTCACTCGCATGCAGGTACTGGTGGAAAATGTTGTTTGGGGGGATGGGAAGCTTTAACTTTCCCATAGTTTTGGCAAAGCGTGCCCCCATTTTCCTGGAGGCATCCCGTTGTTCCCCGGGGATACGGGAGGCGTCCAGAATGGTTTCTATTCTGAGGATTCCACTAAGGTCTGCGGTGCCGGCATATTCATGGACCAGACGCACAGCCAGCAGTTCCGCGGGAGCAATGCTCCAGCGGAGTTTTTGCCTGAGGTACTGGGCTGCGCTGGCCTGGTCGTGGACGATTCCCTTTTGTATGTAAGTCTCCAGTCCCTGGGAGTGAGAGTACCCGCCAATGGGAAACAGGGCATCGTTAATCTGTAAAAGGTAAAAAAGTTTGTCTGACATGTTGTCTGCCTCAATGGTGATGATTATGAACAGAGGCGGAAATTCGCCTGTCAAAATCCAGCTGTCCCATGGTCCGCTGGGGGATGGCCCCATGAATGTGATCCAGCATCTGATACATGGGTTCGTTGTAAATAGTTACGAAAGAGTGGTCCGGGCCCCAGAACAGGGGAGCATGGCGGTTGCCGATTTCATAGCAGACTTTGGGTGCCATATGTTCCCATCCCTTTTCAAAGGTAATCTGGATGATTTCGCATGGGGGTGTGTGCACGGCGATGATTCGTGTCTCATCCTGATAGATCACATCATCCTGTACAAGACCCCGGGTCAGAACCGTGTCGTCCAGGCGGATGCCCACTTCTGTCTGGCAGTCGGTGATTTTCCGGTGGATCCGGCTGAAAGCCTCGTGCCATTCGATATCTACATATTCCACCGTTTTTCCGGAACAGTCCATCTGGCTCAGCTTTCCCACAATTTTTTCACATATCATGCCAAGGCCTCCTACCAAATCTGAAGCAGCATCATCATACCTGGAATCCAGGCGGTTACAATGCCCTCGAATACCTGTAATACGGGGACGAACCTGCCCAGCTTTTTCCCCATAATGTCTTCCACGAAAGCTGTTCCCCACAGGATGGCCCACAAATACCAGATGGCCGCCCACCGGATGTCCGGCAGGATGTTCAGAGCCGCGCTTCCGATGACGCCTTCTATGGTGCCGCACAGGACAGCATTGACAGCCACGAATGTGGAAAACCAGGCAAAGGGAACGGGACTCAGGTTTAAAATGTTGCTGAAAGCTACAAAAAGGTAAGTGAAGCAGAACAAAAGTCCGGTTCCCGCGGCGTAATAATTTCCCTGCACCAGATTGACAAAATTGATAAAAAGGGACAGACCCCCTGTGAGAATATTCATCACAGCGGCGGATTTCCCGTCTATATGGTACAGGGTACACATTCCGTTGTTGATCAGCACAATGCCCACAAATAACAGACATACTCCTAACATTTTTTCATCTCCTCGTGATTGTTAAAACAGGTTGTACAACTGTGTCAGCGGCAGTTTCTCAGCAGGTTTTGAAGTGATTGTTTTTTTGTCTACAGTGACTTCATAAGTCTCCGGGTCCACGGTGATGGCAGGTGTGCTGTCGTTGTAAACCATGTCCTTTTTGCTGATATTGCGGCATCCCGATACGGGCACCACGGTTTTTTCCAGTCCGTAGGCTTCTTTCACATGGGCATCCATGGCGGCTTTGGACACAAAGGTGAGGCAGGCTTCGTATTTGGCCTTGCCATGGGCGGCGAACATGGGCTGATAGAAAACCGGCTGTGTGGTGGGAATGGATGCGTTGGCATCGCCCATTTTGGAGGCAAGAATCATGCCGCCTTTGATGATTATGTCTGGCTTAATGCCGAAGAAGGCAGGATTCCAGAGGACAAGGTCTGCGAATTTTCCGGTTTCAACAGAACCCACATACTGGGAGATTCCGTGGGTGGCAGCCGGGTTGATAGTGTATTTGGAAATGTAGCGTTTTACCCGGTAGTTATCGTTTCCATGTCCTTCGTCCTCCGGGAGGGGGCCGCGCTCGTCCTTCATCTTGCTGGCAGTCTGCCAGGTCCTGGTGATCACTTCCCCTACCCGGCCCATGGCCTGGGAGTCAGAGCTCATCATGCTGAAAACGCCCATGTCGTGGAGCACGTCCTCGGCGGCGATGGTTTCCGGGCGGATCCGGGAATCGGCAAATGCCACGTCTTCCGGGATTCTCTTGTCAAGATGGTGGCAGACCATCAGCATGTCCAGGTGCTCATCCAGGGTGTTTACCGTGTAAGGCATAGTAGGGTTGGTGGATGAGGGGAGTACGTTGGGGGCTGCCGCCGCTTTGATAATGTCCGGGGCATGTCCGCCGCCTGCACCTTCTGTGTGGTAGGTATGGATGGTTCTGCCGCCGATGGCCGCCAGGGTATCTTCCACGCAGCCTCCTTCGTTCAAAGTATCGGTATGTATGGCCACCTGTACATCGTAGGCATCGGCTGCATTCAGGCAGTGGTTAATAACCGCCGGGGTGGCTCCCCAGTCCTCATGGATTTTCAGGCCCATGGCCCCTGCCTGAATCTGCTCTTCTAAAGGTTCCTCGGCGGAACAGTTGCCTTTTCCCAGAAATCCCAGATTCATGGGGTATTCTTCTGCGGCTTTCAGCATCATCTTCAGATTCCATGGTCCAGGGGTGCAGGTGGTGGCGTTGGTTCCGTCAGCAGGGCCGGTACCCCCTCCGATCATGGTGGTTACTCCGCTGTACAGGGCGCAGTCAATCTGCTGGGGGCTGATGAAATGGATGTGGGTGTCCACCCCTCCGGCAGTGATGATCATGCCCTCTCCTGCCAGGGCTTCGGTGGAGGCGCCCACAGTCATGCCGGGGGTTACCCCGTCCATAATGTCCGGGTTACCCGCCTTTCCAATGCCCTGAATCTTACCGTCCTTGATTCCGATATCCGCCTTGATGATTCCGGTGTAGTCCACAATCAGCGCATTAGTGATCACCAGGTCCAGGCCGCCGTCTTTGCTGCAGGTTTTCACAGACTGGCCCATACCGTCCCGGAGGGTTTTCCCGCCGCCGAACTTTGCCTCGTCCCCGTAATGGGTGTAGTCTTTCTCAACCTGGATGACAAGGCTGGTGTCTGCCAGGCGTACTTTGTCCCCTGCTGTTGGGCCGTACATGGCCGCATATTTACTTCCGGATATTTTGATACTCATAATTTTCTCCTCTTAAAAACATATTTGAAAATTTAATAAATGTGGTAGAACTGTTATAAACTGTCAGTTGTTTTCGTACAGCTCCTTAATCCAGGAAACCTTTTAATTCAGCCCGCTTTACAGATGCCGCCCGGGTATCACCGGATGCAGCGGCACAGGTCAAATCGTTAAGTCCGAATACCCGTTTTCTGCCGCCGATTTGGGTGAGCTGAATTTCTTTTTCCTCGCCGGGTTCGAAGCGGACGGATGTTCCGGAAGGGATATCCAGACGGTATCCATATGCTTGTTCCCGGTCAAAAGACAGACATTTGTTTGTCTCGAAAAAGTGATAGTGTGAGCCCACCTGAACGGGGCGGTCCCCTTTATTTGCAACCAGAAGCGTTATGGTTTCTCTGCCCTCGTTCAGAACAATGTCCCGGTCTGCAGGGATGATTTCGCCGATTTTCATATGAATTCCTCCTTGTTTCGTTTACAGATGCTTTTAGTGAATGGGATTATGTACAGTTACCAGCTTGGTTCCGTCGGGGAAGGTTGCTTCCACCTGCACTTCTTCAATCATGTCCCCAACGCCATCCATTACATCTTCGCTGGTGAGGATTTTCGTTCCCAGCTGCATCAGTTCCACGACGGTTTTTCCGTCCCTGGCCAGTTCCAACAGCTCCGAACTGATGTAGGCAAGGGCTTCTGTATAATTCAGCTTCAGGCCCCTCCCTTTCCGCTCCTTTGCCAGGTTTCCGGCCATGTGAAGCATGAGCTTTTCCTGTTCTTTTGGATTGATCCGCATGTTCTGCGCCTCCTTGTTGATTATTTTCCTACAGTTTCTTACATACAGCTTCTGTAGGATTTTTATACAGCAAAAAGGCAGACAAAGAATCTGTAGACTTCTTTGTCTGCCTGAAATCCCTGCAGGGAATTTATTTACGGTTCCACAGTATATACTTCTTTTGGGAGATTGTCAACTGTTTTATTTCTGTGTTTTTGGATTTTAGCCGGAAATTTGACTATGTGCAGCGAGATAGCTCCAAAGGATTATTATAAAAACATAACATTGATTGCACTGCATATTACAAAACAATGACATTTGTTCTTGACATTGCATATTTTAATGATAAAATTAAGATAATATACGGAAGTGGAGGGGGGCTCATGAACGCATTATTGGGAAACCGTGTGAAAGAATTAAGGAATGCTAAAAATTTTACCCAGGAACAAGTTGCCAGTCAGATTGGAATCAGCAGGCAAAAATACGCCCGTATTGAGGGCGGGGTTAATAGTATCACACTTGAAGTACTCTCCCAGATTGCAAAGATATTAGAAGTATCAGTGGGCGATATTACAAAAGTACTGGACGAGGCTCCTGCTGCTGTTTACAGAGCTGGGGCCGAAAAAACATCTTCAGAGGAAATATTTGATATGTTGGATTTTTTCTATGCTAATAAAAATTTGTATACAAAGCTGCAGCGTAAAAAGGATTTTTAAAGGACAGTTATGCAGAGCGGCAGAAAAAGAGAAATATGGAGTGAGGCTGAGGCTTTCCGCGAAGTATGCAGGTGCAGCAAGTACGGTATTATCGACTTATTTAAAGAGTGTGAAAGATGTGGATATAAGCTTCTGAGATACCCGCTTGGTGAGAATGGGGTTCTGGGCTTTGCCATGAAGAAAGAAAAAGATACAGTTATCTTTACGAATTCATGCAGCCGTTTATCAAGAGAAATCTTTACCCTGGCGCATGAAATCGGTCATATTATACTGCATTTTCAGGAAGCTGTTTCGTTTGTCGATGACGCGGCTGCGATTGCGGAAAAAAGTACTGATGCAAAAGAGCAGGAAGCAAACTATTTTGCAGCATGTTTGTTAATGCCAGAAGATAAGGTGGGAAAGTTTCTTGATTTGGAACTGGAGGATTTAGTTCAGAACGGACTGACGGCAATGGATATTGCAAGAATTATGTCTGAGTTTCAGGTAAGTTTTGAAATGGCATTGAATAGACTGGAGAATCTTGGGAAGATTGACAGTGCGGGGAGAATAAGGATTGATAATGAACGGAATGAAACTCGTGTTGGGAATCTTTTGCGGAATGTTGGTGGTAACAGCAGGCTGAACGAAGTCACGAAGGAAATCAGTATACCTTATGAATTTCTGGAGTATGCTATATATAATTATAACCACAGAGCGATTCCATTGGAAACTCTTGAAAAGGCACTGGCATGTTATAGACTTACTGCAGAAGATGTGAGGGATAAGCTGATCAGCCACACCCGCCACACCCAGGCCGAAGATGACCTTGAGGAATTGATAGGGGGGCTTGAAGATTGAGAGCCTCTTTAGATACTAACGCAGTGATACATTTTTACCGAGCCAATCTGCAGAGTATTTTGTTTGAATTTTTTGAAGATGGAGTATTTATGAACAGAGGTATAGTTGATGCGTTACAGACAGCTAAGGATTTTGACTCTGTTAATGCTGCATCAGAATTAAACGGGACGTTTCGGAGTAAGGTGGCAAAATTCATTAGACGTTTTTGGGAAAGATCCATATCGAGATACAGACAGGGAGTGGATGGAAAAGATTGTCTGCGATAATGACATCAGTGTTAAGAGCAAGTTTTCAGCACTAAATAAGGCTATATAGTGTTACATAAGATACCTCATTTAAGCAGGGTTGAAAATATCTGTGGGTAAAATAAAATTTTGCCGTATTCAATTATATTTGATAAAATAACATTAGTTGTTTCAGCATAGAAAATGAGGAGGCAGTGGCATGGCAAAGAAAGCACTACCCATCGGAGTGGACGATTTTGCCGATATGATCAATTCAGGCTATTATTATGTAGATAAGACAATGTTTATCAAAGAACTGCTGGACTTGAAAGGAAAGGTAAACCTATTCACCCGTCCCAGACGGTTTGGGAAGACATTAAACTTAAGCATGCTCCGATACTTTTTCGAAGATACGGGAAACGGGGACAATGCTGAACGCAGAAAGCTATTCCAAGGTTTGGAGATTGCGGAGGCGGGAGAGGCATACATGGGACAGATGGCTTCTTATCCAGTGATTAATCTTACTTTGAAATCATCAAAACAAGACACATTCCAGTCATCCTATTATAAGATGAGGGAAGAAATTGCATCGGAATTTGGACGGCACAGAGAACTGTTGAAAAGTCCTATGCTTTCTGAAAATGAGAAGAGGAAATTTCAGAGAATTACAGATGGGGAAGCGGGATGTGATGAGTATTCGGGCTCATTGAAATTCTTGAGCAGATGCATTTATGAAGTGACTGGGAAAAAGACTGTAATTCTGATCGATGAATATGATGTTCCACTGGAAAATGCTTATTTTGGAGGTTTTTATGAGAATGTGGTGAATTTTGTCCGCTCTCTTTTTGAATCAGCGCTGAAAACCAACGAATATCTGCAGTCCGCGGTAATTACCGGATGTATGAAGATATCAAAGGAAAGTATTTTCACAGGGCTAAACCATTTGAATGTGATTTCTGTGCTTGATAAAAAGTATAGTGAGTATTTTGGATTTACTGAAAGGGAAGTACTGCAGATGATGAGGTATTATGGTGTGGAGAGCCGTTTTCCCACCATGAGAGAGTGGTATGACGGGTATACATTTGGCAATGTAGGGATTTATAATCCCTGGAGTGTGATAAAATTTTTGTCTGATCTGTATACAGATATTGACGCGTTTCCCCGCCCATACTGGATTCATACCAGCTCCAATGATATCATAAGAGAGATGATTGAGAGGGCAGACCGGGGGACAAAAAGCCAGATAGAGACATTAGTGAATGGCGGTACACTGGATGTCCAGGTGCATGAGGAAGTTACGTATGAAGACATACACAGCCAGGGAGAGAATCTGTGGAATTTTCTTTATTTTACCGGGTATTTGACGAAGGAGAAGGAATATTTTCAGGAAAGACATATTTTTTTGAAGGTGCGTATTCCCAATACAGAAGTGGCCACCATTTACGAAGACACCATTTTGACCTGGTTCCGTAACAAGATAGAAAAAGAGAATTTTCAGGATTTATACGGTGCAATGGAGGAAGGAAACGCAGAGAAAGTGAGAGATATCCTGAACAGACAGCTCTTTGATACCATCAGCTTTTTTGACAGCGCGGAAAATTTTTATCATGGGTTCCTTGCGGGGATATTGAGCCAGAGCCAGGATTATCTGGTAAAATCCAACCGGGAATCAGGGTGCGGGCGCTCTGACATTGTGGTGAAAAGTCCTTCTCTTAGGGGGCGGGCATTTGTCTTGGAAATCAAGGTTTCGGATTCTGTTGACAGACTGGAGGCAGATGCCAGGAAGGCGCTTCGGCAGATTCATGACAGGAAATATGCGGAGGAACTGCGCGCAGAGGGGTATCAGGAAATTGGATGTTATGGGGCAGCGTTTTACCGGAAGGATTGTGAGGTTGTTTTTGCGGAGCGCAGGAGTGGAGGGATTTTTTATGATGGAGAAAACGATCTACAAAGCAAATTTTGACGATCTGCGGGAAATTTTGCAGCTGCAGTACCTTGCGTATCAAAGTGAGGCGGATTTGTTTGGGGATAGAAATATACCGCCATTGAGACAAACGCTGGAGGAATTGATTGATGAGCATAAAGCAGGAGTCATTCTTAAAATGCTGGATCATGACGGAAATATTATTGGTTCAGTGCGGGCAAAAGAGGATAACGGAACGGTATATATCGGAAAATTAATAGTTCATCCACAGCACACATGCCGTGGGTATGGAACGATGCTTTTAAATGAAATGGAACAATATTTTCCTAAAAAGAGATATGAGCTTTTTACAAGTACGCGAAGCGAAAAAAATATCAAATTTTATCAGAGAATGGGGTACAAGATATTTAAACGTAAAGAGGTTAATGATGAGCTGCAGTTTGTATTTTTTGAAAAATATGCGGGGTGATTTATTGGAGCGTGCCTTAAGAATCATTCACGCCACCCGCACACCCCGCTTTGTGGGAGCTCTGCCCCTCATTCAGTTGCCGCAGCCTGTTGATTAAGTGAAAAAACCTACTAGAACTATAATAATATAAAAAGATAGCTGATGTTTTAAAGAAAAAAGGATTTATTATTATTCAGCAAAGCCCACATGATACAAGAGCCATGTGTATCTGTCAAACAGAAAAAGTAAACGGCTTTTTCCAAAATGATTTTTCAGGATATCAAAAGGAATTGAGGTATCTTTTTGAAGTTTATACGGAAGAAGAGATTGAAACGCTTTTTATCCTTTTATCAAAGCTATATGCAGGAATAGAAAATCTGGAAAAGAGGATTGCAGATGAAAACAATAGTAATTTATAATTCGCAAACAGGATTTACAAAGCGGTATGCCGGGTGGATAGCAGAAGCAGCAGGGGCGGATTGTCTTGAATTATCAGCTGCGAAAAGAAGGAGTCTGGAATCATACGATGCGATTGTCTTTGGCGGCTGGGCGTGCGCAGGCAGCATCAAGAAGCTTGGCTGGTTTAAAGAGAATATAGAAAAATGGGCAGATAAGAAGCTGATTGCATTTTGTGTCGGCGCAAGTCCCATAGACAATCCGGAAGTGGAACAATCTCTTAAGCAGAATTTTAAGGAACCGGAATTGAAAAAAGTAAATATATTTTATTGCCCAGGGGGATTAAACTATGAAAAAATGCCTGCTTCATCAAGGCTCATGATGAAAATGTTTATAAAAATGCTGAAAGCGAAAAAGGATAAAACAGAGGCAGAACAGGAAATGATCAAGATGATATCTGCATCTTATGATATTTCGGATAAGAGATATATTGAGCCTGTTTTGGAATGTTTGGAAAGGTAGATTTGATGGTGAGGGGATAGTACACCATTTCATAGATACTCAAATACTAAGCACCCGCTATTTGTGTCATCGCCGCATTGGAGTCAATCGACGCAGTACAGGCATAGAATCCTCTCTGCGTACTCCAATACAGAGGCTCCTGGAAGACATCAGTCTTACCAGGCAGCGGGGATACTGTTCTGTTAAGAAGGATAGAAAGGGTTGCAGAACAGCAGAATGACGAAGCTGTTCTGCAGGAAATCGCTTTTGAGCGTGAACTCATTGAGCAGAAGCTGTATCAGAATCCGGTGTTAGTCGCTAAGGAATAAATTCAAGTATACAAAGACAGAAACAGAGGCCGTCGAATCAAAAGATCCGATAGCCTCTGTTCTGTTATAATATAAAGGCAGTGTTAAATTATAACCGGAATAAAAGAAACATATCTGTAATCTACAGGTCTTCTCCGTCAGCTTTTCCCATGGTATAACCGTCTAAGGTCCCGTATTTTTCCCAATAATCGAAGCGGTTGTTGATTTCTTTATGTGTGTCGCCAGTGATGGAGGGAAGTTTGCCGCCCCACTGTTTTTCTGCTGCCGCGAATCCTTTTTCCACAGCATCGCGCAGTATGGATAATTTCTCTGTGTCACCGCCGGAAAGCGCTACGGCCATATCCATGATTCTGGTGGCAACTGCGTTTACGCCCCATTCGCCGTCTTCGGAGATTGCCTGAGCAGCCTTCGCGGAGTCAGCCGGGGTAATGTTCAGCTTGGAGAACAGATCTTTGGTGATTGTCAGGTTCTGGCCTTTGGAGATGTTCTGGAAGCCTGCCTGGGAATTCAGCATATTTGCCAGCATATTATTGAAAGATGTCATCTGCTGTTCGTGGATAGCCTTCAATTCATCAGCGCTCAATCCTTTGTTTTTGGAGGCCTGTTTGCGGCCTTCTTCGCTGATTTCTATGGTATCCTGAGATTTACTTTTCTTTTCCTCTCCCTGCAGAGCCTCCACAGCACTGTCCACTTTGGAAACGGGGGCTTGTGGCGTATATACAGCATTTGAGACATAATTGCCTGATAAAGCTTCTATAGACATAGTGATTCCTCCTTTTTAGTAAGGAACTGTTAAAGAATTAATCTTTACATCTGATTTGTCTAAATCTTCTTATGCTGCGTTGTCGTCAATCGCCGTACCCCGGCACGCCTCATTCCTCCACCTTGCATAAAAAGATTGATACTGCGTCATATGCAAAGGTAATTCTTAACACTTCCTAAAAGTAACAACATTTTCCACAATTGTTCTATATTATGGTTATCGTAAGAAGGAGGGGGTTTCATAAGTGTCTTTGCGAAAATAATTGTGTGAAAGGCAGTTATCCCAAAGCCACATCCAAAATCATCATAACAAGAAACCCGGCCATCACGCCTAGAGTACCGATATTAGAATGTTCCCCCAGGTGGGCTTCCGGGATCAATTCTTCTACCACCACGTACATCATGGCACCTGCGGCAAATGCCAGCAGCCAGGGCATCACCGGCTGGATGCCTCCGGCGGCCAGAACCGTCAGAATCCCGAATACAGGTTCCACCAGTCCGGTGAGGCTTCCGGTTACAAAAGATTTCCGGGTGCTTAAGCCCTCCTGGCGCAGAGGCAGAGAGATGGCGGCTCCTTCTGGAAAGTTTTGGATACCGATGCCGATAGCCAGAGCCATAGCTGTGGCATAGAGGGAAGGGTCAGCTGTGTGCTGTGCAGCCAGGGCAAAAGAAAGCCCTACGGCCATGCCTTCCGGGATGTTGTGCAGAGTCACGGCAAGCACCAGCAGGGAAGTTCTTTTCCATGAGGCAGACATGCCCTCCATCTTATTGATGCCCGGGTGCAGATGGGGCATGTAATGGTCAAGTATCATCAAAAATGCAATTCCAAGGATAAAGCCGCCGGCGGCAGGAAGCCATCCGATCATGTCCATGGCGGAAGCTTCCTCGATAGCCGGGATTAACAGGCTCCATACCGATGCGGCGATCATGACACCGGCGGCAAATCCGAGAAAAATTTTCTGTATTCCCATACGCATCTGGTTTCTGAAAAAAAAGACCACAGCAGAACCTAACGTTGTCATGGCGAATGTAAAACCCGTTCCGCCGGCAGCCCATAGTAGAGTTTTCATGGGAATCCTCCTTTGCTTGTATCAAGGGTTAAAAGATAGAATGATAGCTTTTATTGTTAAAATATGAAGAACCTTGTCCAAATATGTATGTCCTTTGGAGAAAATTATGGGGATGAGCCCACACATTGAGGGATAAAGGTTTGCTTATTGTGGAAATAGATGGTATGATAAGACAATACAACCGCTTATGGATGATTTGTCCGTAAATGCGAAAGTACTATACAGCTGCGGTGATTGATTAAAATGGCCGGTTCGGCAGAATGTTTTATTTTTTCTGGTATTCTGGTCATGAAATTGGGGAGAAATGTATGGCAGATAAAAGATTTGCGCTGTTAATCGATTCAGAGAACATTTCATCGAAATATATTTCGGTGATTCTCGGTGAGCTCAGCAAGTACGGAACCACCACATACAAAAGAATATACGGTGATTGGACAGATACAAAAGCTTCCCGGTGGAAAGGAAAGCTGCTGGAGCATTCCATTGTGCCCATTCAGCAGTTTGCCAATACCACAGGGAAAAATGCCACGGATTCAGCTATGATCATTGATGCCATGGATATTTTATACAGCAGCCAGGTGGATGGTTTCTGCCTGGTATCCAGCGACAGTGACTTTACCCGTCTTGCCAGCAGGCTGAGGGAATCCGGAATGACGGTGATCGGCATGGGCGAGGAGAAAACGCCGCTGTCTTTCAGAAGTTCCTGCACAATTTTTACAAATTTGGAGGTACTGCTGGAGGAGGAAGAAAAGGGCGAGGAGATGACAGATGAGTCCGGCAGGGCAAAGGCATCGGATAAAGAGACAGCAGAAGATACCTATGACAGCGGTCCGGAGAAAAACCGTAAAATTATCAGTACGATTATAGGCATGATTTCCGATAACGAGGACAAAGGAAAGACATCCAGCCTGGGAGAGATTGGAAACCGTCTGCTGAATAAATATCCCGATTTTGACGTGCGCAATTTCGGTTACAGCTCTCTGTCCCGTTTCATTCAGGATTCGGGTGTGTTTGATCTGAAAAGAGTGGAGAATTCTATTATCTTATCAGTAAAAAGTGACGATAAAACAAAAGGAGAGATTGTAAAATATATTAAAGCAGAAGTGGGGAAACATGGAAAGAAAGGAATCGGCATCAACCAGCTCAGCAACGAGCTTCACAGCCGTTTCAAGAATTTCCGGGTGAAGCAGTACGGGTATTCCCAGTTTTCAAAATTTGTGCAGAGTCTGGATGGCGTGGAGGTCTATGAGACAGACCAGCGTCAGAAGATGGCCAGGAAATCGTAACGGTTCCATATCTTCACAGCCCTGCTGAATAGTTACAAGAAATCTACAAAATAGGAGGGCGGCTATGGATTTAACCATGTCGATTGCTGCTGCCAGCATGGATATGAATGCTGCGAAGCTGCAACAGGATGTATCAATCTCCATGCTCAAAAGGGCAATGGAAGACCAGGAGGCAAGTATAAACGTGATGATGGATGGCATTGACGCGGCTATGCAGCCCCCAGTGGAGCATATGATTGACACGTATGCATAGAATGGACATTGTAAGGAGTGATTTCAGACACGTTTTTCGGAGCGTGTCTGAAATTTATTTTATAAGGAACTGTAGAGGTATGACAGATGGGAATCTATGTGAATCCAGGTAATGAAAATTTTAAAAGTGCGGTAATATCAGAGATTTATGTGGATAAAACCGGACTCTTGGAATATACAAATTCTGTAATTGGAACCGAACAGCGTTATATTTGTGTCAGCAGGCCGAGAAGATTTGGAAAATCTGTGACTGCCGATATGCTGGCTGCTTATTATGGAAAAGGATGTGATTCCAGAGGGCTGTTTCAGGGGTTGGAGATTTCTGGGAGCCCAGGATTTTCAAAGCATCTAAATCAGTATGATATTATCAAACTGGATATCACAGCTTTCCGGCGGAATGGAGAAAATGCGGGTGAATTGTTAAGACGCCTTAATATGGAAGTGATTTCAGAGCTGCGGGAAAGTTATGGGAATGTTTTGCGGCAGGGAGAGGACTATCTGCCATCAGCCCTGGCAGACATTCATAATAAAACGGGCACGGCATTTATTTTTATCATAGATGAATGGGATGAAATATTCCGTGAAAGCAGGTTTGATGAAAAAGCGCAGAAAGCCTATCTGGAATTACTGCGCGGTTTGTTTAAAGGAGGGCCTTCAAAAAAGTTTATTCCTCTGGCTTATCTGACAGGAATTTTACCAATTAAGAAATATAACGGGGAATCTGCCCTCAATAATTTTCGGGAGTTTACCATGACAAACCCCAGACGTCTTGCCAGATATGTAGGTTTCACAGAAATAGAAGTGAGGGGTTTGTGCGAAAAATATGGGATGGACTTTCTGGAGGCACAAAGATGGTATGATGGCTATTCTTTTCGCAATATGCACCATATCTATAGTCCCAATTCCATAGTAAATGCAATGCTGGACGGTGAGTTCAGCAACTATTGGACCAGCACAGCTGCATACGAATCTTTGAGAAGCTATATCAATATGAACTTTGACGGATTGAAAGATACTGTGATACAAATGCTTGCAGGAATCAAATGCAAAGTTGATATCCATACTTTTGAAAATGATATGGACAGTTTCAGGCAAAAGGATGATGTTCTGACAATTTTGATTCATTTGGGCTATCTGGCATATGATAACAGCCGGGAGGAGGCTTATGTTCCAAATGATGAAGTCAGGGCAGCATTTTACAGGGCTGTGAAAGGGAGTGGATGGGAGTCCGTTATGCAGGCGATTCATAGTTCGGATGCTTTGTTAAAAGCCACTTGGAATCGTGATGCGGAAGCTGTGGCGGCTGGAGTGGAGCGGGTGCATATGGAAAATATCTCTATTCTTTCTTATAACGATGAAAATGCACTCAGTTGTGTTATAACACTGGCATATTACAATGCGGTCAATGAATATACACTGGTTCGTGAAATGCCTGCGGGAAAAGGATATGCGGATATTGTATTTCTGCCTAAGAAATATTCGGATAAGCCAGCGATGATAATAGAATTAAAATATGACCATACGGCAGAGGGGGCTGTGGCGCAGATTCAAGAGAAACAGTATATGAATGTTTTGGAAGAATATAGTGGAAATGTGCTGTTGGTTGGAATTAATTATAATAAAAAGTTAAAGTGCCATTCCTGTGTGATTGAGGAGTGGATCAAATAATTTGTTTTATGGTAACTGTTCCGTACCTTCGCAGCTGCGTCAGATAGCGGGATTAAACTTTTAAACACACTCTAATATTGAGGAAAGCAGAATATCGAAAGTCTAATGGCAGGATTATGCAGGAAAGGAAAAGACACAGCCATAAAACCAGCGTTATACTAAAAGATAAAAATGCAAAGGAGAATAGCTGTGGAAATTACAATAGGTTTTGTATTATTTGTATTTGCAGTACAGTTTTGCTCGTATTTTGTGAAAGGCTTAGCGGGATTTGGGGACCCGTTGATCTCCAATCCCATGCTGTCGCTGACCACCTTACAGAATAATCAGATCACCCCAATGAATCTGCTGATGAACTGGCCGTTGAATCTGTACATATCTTTTAAAAACAGAAAAGAGTTTTCTGTCAAATCTACCATACCAATGATTGTCTGTATTCTGATGGGTATGCTGCCGGGACTGCTGTGTCTAAAATATGCAGCTTCATGGAAGATAAAAGCCCTTCTGGGTCTGGTGGTTGTGATCTGCGGAGTGGAGATGCTCACAAGAAAAGAATCTGCCAAATCGTCAGGAAACGGGATTGTGATGGCGCTGGTGTCTATGGCGTCAGGATTCACCGCCGGATTGTATGGGATTAATCTGTTCTTTGTGGCGTACATTGAGCGCACCGGGTATGTGAACAGGAATCAGTTCCGGGGCCAGATGTGCTTTATCTTCTTTATTGAGAATACCATCCGTCTGCTGATATACATTTTTACCGGATTCTACACTGTGGATATTTTGAAACTGGCAGTGATTTCTGCGGCAGGAGTTATCTGCGGCATGTTCTTTGGAAGCCGGGTGGACAGTAAGCTGAGTGAAGCGGCAGTCCGCAGGATTATTACCATTGTATTTATCTGTGCCGGATTGAGTACTTTGGTAAAAGCAGTGATTTTTAAAATATAATGTTTCCCCGTCAGGGGAAATTCAGATATGCCGGACGTACGGTTCACAGATTGTGACGTGCGTCCGGCATATATTGATTTTCAAAACACATTCCGCTTTAAACTGGTATATGCGATGAGAATGTAGATGAAATAAATGATAAAAAACAACCCTGCTGTGGCTCCTGCGATGACTGCAGGGTGGCTGGCGCCTACCAGAATACCCGGCTCGACCATACCTCCCAGGCCCAGTATGAAGGGGATGCCGATCAGGAGCGGAGGCACGGCAGGCATGATATAATAGATGGCAAGCTGCCGGCGGAGTACACGTTCCATTTCATACTGTTCCATACCCATCTTTTGGAGCAGCAGGAACTGACGCTGGTAGCGGCCGGTTTCGCTGAGCTGCTGGATGGTGAGGATGGCGGCAGCGGTCATGGTGAGTATCAATGCCAGATAATAAAGGGGGAATACGAAGATGGCTGTGGTGGCGGCATAATCGTCTTCCACCTGGGATTTTGCCAAAATAGAATCAAAATCCGTCCGGTTTTCCTGTATGTCAGTCAATGCCTGGAACTGGGATTCACTGACAGGCTCTTTCGTCATGGCGGCATAAGCGCTGTGGATGGCTGTGCAGGATTCAGCTGTCTCATCTGGCACGATGATAAGAAAGCCGTGTCCATTACCCTGCCATTCATACTGCGTAAAGGATTCCGTATAGACTGCCCCCGGCTCAAGGACACTGCCGTCTATGGAAACGGGCTGGTCATAGTCTGTCATCATATCTTTCAGGAAAGGGATACAGTGGATTAAATATTGGCCCTTCTCCAAAGTAACCTTTTCATATCCCAGCATGGAGCGCAAGGCAGAATAATCGCTGAATTTCATCAGCAGGTCCCTTCCATAGTAGCTGTAGTATTCATCGTTTGTCCTAATACCGTGGGTTACATAGTCGGTTATCTGGCGGTTTTCTCCCAGGTAAAGCTGGTATTGGAGGGCGTTTTTCGTGGGGATGCCGGTGCTGATATAATCCTGATAATCGTCTAAATTCTGGTTTTTTTCCGAACTCCCGATGAACAAATCAAAGCAGGTGGTCTGCTGGGCCCGTTTTTGAAACATAGCGGAGAAGGTCAGTCCGGTCCCCTGGGTAATTAAAACTGCAGTAAACAGCAGGGCTGTTGTGGCCATGACAACGCCCATGGCAGCCAGCTTGGCGGACAGTGTGCGGAATATGAGCAGCGTCTGTCCCTGGTATTTTTGCCAGGGGTGTTTTTGGAACCAGGCAGGGACGCCGGAGGAAAAACTGATAAAAAATCCGTAGAGGGACAGTATGATGCACCCTGCACCGCAGATACCAGATGGAAGACTGCGCAGTAGAAGCAGCAGTGTCCCAGCTGTGCCCAGCACGATGGATACCGGGAAAAGTTTCCTCCGGGTGCTGCTCTTTTTAATCACCGCTTCTTCATTTCTGCGTTCAAAATAAATCAGGTCATAAATTTTCATGGAACGGATGCGCCTGTGGTTTCGAAATTGGGCAGACAGGTATATCAGTGAAAAATAAACCAGTGTCAGTCCAATTGCTCTCAGAGAAAACGCGAATCCAAATGTATACCGGGTGTGAAAAAGTGCCAGTATCAGCGCCCGCAAAATCTGGTAAATCAAATTTCCCAGGAGGATTCCCAGTGTCAGAGCCACAGTACCTACGGCCAGATTTTCCAGGAAAAACAGCCTGGCAGCCTGGCGGTTTTCCAAACCCAAGAGGATGTAGGTTCCCAGTTCCCGGCTGCGGCGGGAAAGCATAAAACTGGTGGTGTAAGATACCAGCCAGCCCATGATGCATACAGCGGCGATGCTGGCCAGGGTCACCACCAGCGGCAGGGATTTCAGACTGTGGGACAGTTCTTGAAGTTCCCCGGAGAACACCAGCCCGTTAAAAGCATAGAGCAGGGCTGCAGACAGGACTGTAGTGACAAAATACACCAGATAATCCCTTGCCTGGCGTCTGGCGTTTCGCAGGGAGAGTTTAAATAACGTCACTGACATCACCTCCCAGCAGGGCCAGTACATCCAGAATTTCGTGGTAGAAGACTGACCGGGTTCTCCTGCCCCGGAGCAGTTCGTTGAAAATGCGTCCGTCTTTCAGAAAAAGAATCCGGGAAGCGTAGCTGGCGCTGTATGGGTCATGGGTGACCATGAGGATGGAAGCGGCCATATTCTGATTCATGTGAGTCAGGATTTCCAGCAGGTTTTTGGCCGACCTGGAGTCCAGGGCCCCGGTGGGCTCATCGGCCAGGATGAGGGATTGTCCTGCAATTATGGCGCGGGCACAGGCAGCCCGCTGTTTTTGCCCGCCGGAAACTTGATAGGGGAATTTGTCCAGTATATCTGTGATTCCCAGGGCGTCGGCTGTCTGCTGTACCCGCTGCCGGACTTTGCGGGGCGGAAAACGGTTCAGGGAGAGGGCAAGTCCAATATTTTCTTCGATGGTCAGTGTGTCCAGCAGGTTGAAATCCTGGAATATAAATCCTAATTTCTCTCTCCGGAACTGTGCCAGTTCCCCTGAGGGCAGATCGGAAATGTCCGTTTGGTCCAGCAGGATGGTTCCGGCGCTGACAGTGTCGATGGTGGAAATGCAATTGAGCAATGTGGTCTTTCCGCTGCCGGACGCGCCCATGATGGCTATGAATTCCCCGTCTGCCATGTCAAAGCTGACCCGGTCCAGAGCCTTGGTCACATTGTTTTGACTGCCGTAATATTTTTCGATGTTTTGTACTTGTAACATGATAGAAGCCTCCTTTTATGGTGTCTCTTTGTCCATTGGGAACTGTCGTCAAATAACTTGTGGCAGCTGCTGAGGAGCTGTGCCGGATATTTTCTGACAGTTTCTTGTATGAACATAGGATACCGCAGTCAGGAGGCTTTTGGTAGTGAATTGTTATGAAGTTATCTTACAGTTTTGAAAGAATCTGCGGCATTTTATTGAGCAGAAGCCGGGAATGTGAGAGTCACACAGGTGCCCTGCTGCTGGGTGGATTCAATTTCAATTCCAATCTCCAGAACTTCTGCCAGTCTCCGGCAGAGATACAGTCCCATCCCGGTGGAGCCGCCTCTGGCCCGGCCGTTGCTCCCTGTATATCCCCGGTCAAAAACACGGGGCAGTTCGTGGGCCGGGATGCCGATTCCGTTGTCGCTGACGGTGAGATACACGTGCTGTCTGCCAGTATGTGCACGTATAGTGACAACTGGGTCTTCTTTACGGTAGCGGGCCGCATTCTGTAGAAGCTGGCCAATGATAAAACACGCCCATTTGTCATCTGTATAGACAGTCTGCTCCAAATGGTCTGTCTCGATGCGCATACCGCTTTGAATCAGCAGGGCACGGTGGTTTTGAATGGAGCGGGAGACGATCTCTGACAGATCGGCCCTGCGGACAATGAAATCCTTCTCCGGGCTTTCTGCCCGGGCGTAAAACAGAGCCCGCTGTACGTGGGCCTGGATTTGGGCCAGCTCATGGGTGAGTTTCCGCCGGGCTTCCCCGTCCACATTCCGGCAGATGAGCTGGGCGGCAGTGATGGGAGCTTTGACTTCGTGGACCCAGCTTTCTATGTATTCCCGATACTCCTTCTGACTTGCCTGTGCATCGGAGACAGTGCCGATCATGTCCCGGCCGCAGCGGCGCATCAGTTCAAAGAGTTTTCTCTCATACAGGCAGTCAGGAGGGGGAACGCATTCGGTGAACAGGTACTTCTGATCCAGTCCATTTAAGATAGCGCCCAGTTCCCGCAGACGGGCACGCTGTCTGAAAAAATCAGACAGATATATGGCTGTGGTGATGAGCAGGCAGAAGATGAGAAGGAGCAGGAGGATTCCGGGCTGGGTGCCGGTGGACAGCAGAAAAGCAGAGGCAGCAGCTGCAAAAACAATCTGAATGATCATTCGGTTTATGCGCTCAGACAGAAATTCGCGAAACGTCATAGCTGATACCCCATTCCTCTCCGGGTTTTGATGAATCCAGGCAGCCCCAGAGTGTTCAGTTTCCCCCGCAGGCGGGTGATGTTCACGCTGAGGCTGTTGTCGTCAATGTAGATTTCACAGTCCCATAAAACTTCAATCAAGTCGGCACGGGAGACGATTTCCCCGGGATGGGCCATGAGATGCGCCAGAATCTTCAGTTCATTCCTAGTCAGGTCAGCGGACTGCCCGCCGTATGACATGACGCCCCTGGCCAGTTCCAGCCGGAGCCCGTGGACTTCCAGCGCAGCTGGCTCAGCCGGAGTTTTGCTGCGACGAAGGACCGCTTTTACTCTGGCCAGAAGGACTGGGATGTTGTAGGGCTTTGTGATGTAATCATCCCCGCCCAGACTCAGCGCCCGCAGCTCATCCATGGAGGAATCCCGGCTGGTAACGAAGATGATGGGAATGTCAGCCGTCCTTCGGATATCAGCGCATAATGACCAGCCGTCCTGTTCTGGCAGTCCCAGGTCCAGCAGGATGAGCTGGGGAGCACTTTTTTGTACCTGTTCCATAATCTGGGTGAAATCAGTGATGGGGACTGCCTGGTAACCTTCGTTTTCCAGTAAAAGTGATAATTCATTTCGGATTGAGGGGTCATCTTCGATGATCATGATTTTCTGCATGGGGGGATTCCTTATTTCATAACATGTACAATATTCTGCGTTGCTGTATCTATGAAAAGTTCTGTAATTTTCTGGGCTCCGGATATTTCTTTATTCACATGACACTTTGCTTTTTCAGGGGTATCACCAATTCCTTTTTCAAAGAGATTGTGTAGTTATCTTCATTGAGGAGCATGAAACTATCTGCTGATAAATTTAATCCATCACAGTTTCTTAAAAAAAGCATATATTGATTGCTGAATTCAAAATTGATGAATCTGCGGTCTTCATCATCCAAAAGTAAATCGCCGTTATCAATGACAATAAACTTTTCTCTGCACTTTTTGAGATTTTCATGAAAGTCTTCTGTTTTGTAATTATACAATTTAATGGCACTGTATTTTTCTGTTAACCGCAGATCTTCCAACAGCTGATACAAGTAGGTTTTCCCAGAGGCGCTGTCGCCCCGGACTAAGGTGATCCTGTCAAAAAACTCTAAAGTATACGAGAAGGGGGCTGCCTGGAAGCTGATTGCATTATATATCATTGGAATTCCTCCGTGAATATTCATCAGTCCACCACTGTTCAAAACCTTGGCGGCCTGTAACGATATCTGTATTGTTAAAGCAGATTTTCGCATTTTCATCAATATGAATGCGTTCCGGACGGGATAAGTATACATGGATATTATTCAGCGAAAACAGGAGATCCAATACATTCTTTCCACATTCCTCTATATTTACAATTTTATCCGGATTTTTCATGACATTCAATAGAGTTTTGCATCCACTGGAAAGATTCCGCAATGTGCCTAACCCATATTTTGTTTCAATACGCTTTTCTGGTGTGACTTTTGCATGGTCTATGATTTCAATGATTTTTTTTTCTGTTTCTGAGATAGACTCGTTGCTGGTGTATAAATTAAAATACCAGTCATTTTTCATGGTTTGGTTTTTCTGTATAAACATAGATCATCTCGATCACCTGCCTGTCATCTATATTTTATCGGGTTTTAAAAATGTCTAAAAGTTCCATAGTCCTGTCTCTAAATTTTTAAATTTGATCCATTGTATTTTCACAGATTCCCCCCTTTCTTTCACAATCGGTTCCCTCCATATATAACAAATTAGTCCGCCAAAAGTTCTCAACAATAAAAGTTGAGTTTTGGCGGCCTAATCGCTATATATAATATATGAACTTATGAAGAGAAAATATTTCATTACATTGATACAAGCCTTTGTACAATCTCAAGCACTATACAGTACAGTGCTGCTTCCGCCACGGACCCATTTCCCTAAATGATACACAGCCTGGCTCACCACATATTCTCCGTGGTTGATAAACACTTCGACCATATTCTCATCTACCAGAATTTCCAGCTGGGTTCCTTCCATGATTTTTGGGGTACAGGCAGTCAGCAGCACATCTTTGTTTCCGGGGCATACGGCGGTTCTGTCTGTATAGATATGCCCGTCTTCCCGCCGGATGAGGAAGCCGCCGATGTCTGCCTCTTCTCCCTCCGATAAGTTCATGCACACCCGGTATCCTGCCGGGGAAGCCTGGGAAGGTTCTGTGATTTCTCTGGAGTAAGCTTTTTGCACATTGGGATGCATCCGGAAATATACGTGTCCGTCTTTTACTTCCACCACCCGGGGCGGGCAGAACATGCCAATCCAGCCGGCTTCTGCCGCCTCCGGCATCCGAAGCCATGCGGTCATGATTCTTCTTCCCGCCTCATCCACAGTAGTCTGGGCGGCATAGAGATCCAGGCCGCAGTCCAGGAACTGCCAGGTATCAGGGATGGTCATTTCACAGGTGTCTTCCTGAAATTTCACCGGAAAGCAGATGTTGTGGTTATTGCCGTGGCAGCTGCGGCTTGGGCCGTCCAGGGAAGCGCCCATCACGGAGAGAAGCAGCACGCTTCCTCCTTCTGTCTCGAAATAATCGGGGCATTCCCACATCCATCCAAAGGATGGGCTTTTTGCGGCTTTGTTTACATATTTCCACGTGGACAGGTCTTCGCTGCGGTAAAAGAGAACCTGGCCCTGGCTGTCTTCTGTGCGGCTGCCCACAATGAGATACCAGGCATCTTTCCCCCGCCAGATTTTCGGGTCCCGGGTATCTGCAGGGTGCCCCACCGGGCTGTCTGACAGGGGCGGGATGATTACCCTTTTGTCAGCCCAGTTGTCAAAATAAAAGCCGTCTTCTGAGGATATCATCAGCTGAGCGGATTTGAGATGGTCAGCCCGGCACACATGGATGTCCTCAGGGTCAGCATCCTCATAGCGGACTCCAGTGTAAACCAGGTGCATAGTCCCGTCTTTTTCTATGGCGCTGCCGGAGAAACATCCGTTCTGGTCTTCCTTTTTCGTGGGAAACAGGGCAATGCCCCTGTGTTCCCAGGTTACCAGATCTTTACTTACCGCATGTCCCCAGTGCATGGTTCCCCAGCGGGGGGCATAGGGGAAATATTGGTAAAATATATGATAGTATCCTTTGTAATAAATAAAACCGTTTGGGTCATTGACCCAGTTGTCCGGTGCTTTTAGATGTATTTTCTGTGTGATCATGTTCTGCTCGTCCTGTTTTGTCTGTTTCAGTTAGGTTTCAGTATAACTCTTTCCCGTATTTTTGTCAAAGAAATGCATCTTTGAGGGAAGCAGTACAAAAGTGATGGTATCGCCAATCTGGCCGATTTCATCTTTGGAAACTCTGGCGGCTGCCATACGGTTTCCGAAAGTAAAATACAGATTGTTTTCATTGCCCATGACTTCCGTGTCGGTGAGAACTGCCTGCAGTTTGTCCTGTTTGTGTAATTCAACACTCTGAGGGTCCAGTTTGATGTCTTCTCCGCGGATGCCCAGTACCATTTTTCCGCGTTTTCCATTTAATCTCTCCAGAACATCCTGGGGAAGGCTTATGGTATTTCCGTCAGAGAAGGTTATGCTGTGGTCATCCACGTCCACATCGAAGAAATTCATCTGGGGAGAGCCGATAAACCCGGCCACAAACTGGTTGGCAGGATGATTATACAGTTCCATAGGTTTTCCCACCTGCTGGACAATTCCGTCTTTCATAATGACGATTCTGTCTGCCATGGTCATGGCCTCCACCTGGTCATGGGTGACATAGATGGTGGTGGCGCCCAGCTCCCGATGCAGCTTGCTGATTTCTGTCCGCATACTCACCCGCAGCTTGGCGTCCAGATTGGACAGAGGTTCATCCATGAGGAATACTTTCTGATTTTTCACGATGGCCCTGCCCAGAGCCACTCTCTGGCGCTGTCCGCCGGAAAGATTTTTTGGTTTCCGACAGCGGTATTCTTCCAATCCCAGAATCCGCACGGCCCAGTCTACTTTTTTCTTAATTTCTTCGGCTGGCATTTTCATATTCTTCAGGCCGTATCCGATGTTCTTTTCCACGGTCATGTGGGGATATAGGGCATAGTTCTGGAATACCATGGCAATGCCTCTGTCCTTTGGCGCTGTCTCATTGACTTTTTTTCCGTCAATGTACAGTTCTCCGCCGCTGATTTCCTCAAATCCTGCAATCATCCGCAGGGTTGTGGATTTTCCGCACCCGGAGGGCCCCACAAAGGCGATAAATTCTTTTTCTTCAATATTCAGGTTGAATCCATTTACTGTATTTTTATCCGCTCCGGGATATTTTTTGCTGATATTTCTAAATTCTATAAAGCTCATATGATCATCCTTCCTTAGAACCTGTTGAGGTAACACCCTCTACAATCTGTTTGGAGAACAGGGAGTAGATGATGATTACCGGAATGGTTACCATTGTTATGACAGCAAGTGTCTGTCCCATTGTTGTATTGTCGTTTGACGTAATCGAGTTCAGGCCGATCTGCGCAGTCAGAAGATCGCTGGAGGTAAATACCAGCGAGGGCCACAGGTAGTCGTTCCATATGTTCAGGAATGTAAACACGCTGACTGTGGCCACCACTGTTTTGGACATTGGCAGAACCATTGTGAAAAAGTATTTTACCGGGCCGCAGAAGTCCAGCTGGGCCGCCTCGTACACATCATCCGGCAGACTGACGAACACCTGCCGGAACAGGAAAATATTAAAGGGATTTACAATCATAGGCAGTATGTAACCTATCACAGTATTCAAAAGTCCTGCTTTGGCAATAATCAGGAAATGAATGGTGATGACTGTTTCCGTGGGCACGATCAGCAGCATCATAATGATCAGCAGCCACTGGTCCCGGAAGGGAAAGGGGATCTTTGCCAGGGCATATCCGGCAAGGCCGTTTACCACAATTCCCAGGAGAATCAGCACTGCGGCGTAAAACAGTGTGTTTGCCATATAGCGTACAAAATTCGTGTTGGTGAGTATCGAAAGATAATTGTCAAAAAAGGTTCCGTCCGGCATGGGAGGTATGAACGCCGCAATGGAGTTCATATCTGCGGTAATGGCCGAATCCGGCTTAAAGGAGTTTGCCAGCATCCAGAGTACCGGAAACAGGAAGAAAATGGACAATACCAGCAGGACTCCAACCAGTATCCAGTTAATTCGTTTTTGCTTTTTTGTGAACATGTTTTCCCTCCCTCTCCTTTGTCAGTACATTTTGGATAATCGTCAGGACCACCACAAAGACGGTAAATACAATGGCCATAGTGGAAGCAAGGCCCATTTCCCAGTTGACGGTTCCTGTCTCATAAATATCGTATACAATGGTATAGGTAGAATGGTCAGGGCCTCCCCCGGTCATTACCATAGGCTGTACCAGCATGCGGAATGCTCCGATGGTAACTGTGATAAATACAAATACGCACAGAGGCTTTAATTCCGGCAGGGTCACGTCTTTGAACTTCTGCCAGCTGGTGGCGTGGTCCATCTCCGCGGCCTCATAGATGGCCGGGTTGATGTTCTGCAGTCCGCCGAGAAAAATAATCATCTGGTAGCCCATGCCCTGCCATACGCTCATGATGGCGATAGATGGAAGAGCCTGTTTGGCGCTGTGGATAAATGGCTGGGCGTCAATGCCCATCTGCCCCAGCAGTGTATTTAAAATCCCTTCCGGGCTGTAAATCTGCATCCATAAAGTGGATACTACGGCCAGAGACATGACAACAGGGATAAAAAACGCTACTTTAAAATATTTTTTACAATGGGCAGCGTGGTTGATGGCGATTGCCAGCAGCAGCGCGCCGCCGCATTGCAGGGGGACAATAATAAGTACAAATTTCACGGTATTAAAAAAGGATTTTACAAAGAGTTCATCTTTGAAAATATCGGTATAGTTTTTCAGGCCTGTAAAATGTGTCAACTCCGGATTCAGTGCGAAATAGTCGGTAAAGCTGAATCCAAACGTCAGCAGCATGGGCAGGAATAAAAACAGTGTAAGGAGCACCAGTGCAGGGCCGAAAAACGCCATTCCCATAATCGAATTCTTTTTCTTCATTATTCTCTCGTATAACGTTCCAGTTTCGCGTTAATCCTTTCTACTGATTTATCCATTTCAGTCCGGGCGTCCTTCCCGCCCAGGGCCACACTTTCCAAAACTTCCTGGAAGAAAGTGCTTACCTGTGGATATACAGGGGTCTTCGGCCTTGGATGGCCGTAATTGCTCAGTTGATTGTATAATGCAGCATAATTTTCATCTGTCTGGAACACGTCAATGCTCTCGAACGCCTCATAGGTGGAGGGGAAAGTCTTTGACATCTCCCAGATGCGGATTCCGCTCTCCACACCGCTCATCCACTGCACCAGCTTTGTGGAGCCTTCGATGTCCTGGGTTCCGGAGGATGCGGCAAACGCCCAGGAACCAGTGGGGGTGTATTTCTCCCCGTTCCACTTCTCGCTGGCCACATAGGGGGCCACGCCCAGTTTGATATCCGGATAGCTGCCATAAATGGTGTTGACTTCCCAGGCACCGTCGAATTTGAACGCGGCCCGTCCGCCTTCGAACAGGTTTTCAATAGGCGCTTCTGACATATAACCCTTTTTCACAATCGTCTGAAAATAATTCATAGTTTCCGCGTTTGCCTCGGAATTGAAGTATCCGTCAGCAGTCAGTCCGTCTTCACTGATCAGTTCCCCGCCGTTTGACCAGATAAAGGGAGCATAGTAGTAAATACTGGCCTCGCCCACAGGAAAAGTCATGTCCAGTGGATACCCCTTCTTTTCATCCATCAGGGGCTTCAGCTGTTCCAGGATTTCCAGGAATTCAGGCCAGGTCCACGGGTGTCCGGCGTCCGGTACCTGAATGCCGGCTTCCTGGAGGAGCTCTTTGTTGTAGTAAAGGCCCACGCTGGATTCCATCACGCCCAGAGCATATAGTTTGTTGTTGTAAGTGCCCTGGTCAATGATGGATGGCAGATAGATGCTTTTTTCCTCTTCTGATAATTCAGCCAGGGGCTGGATAATTCCGTTTGCCGCGTAGGCAGCTATGTTGGGGCCGTCCACAGTGAGCACATCGGGGAGCCCGCCAGCCATCACAGAGGCGTTGATTTTGTCTGAATATCCGCCGCCGCTGTCGTTTCTGGGGATGAATTCAATGTCGGCAAAATAGGTGCCGTCATATTCCTCGTTAAAACTTTCCACTGCCTGTTTGTATGCCTGCCCTTCTTCTGTGTCCTCAATGGAATGGACCCAGATGGACAGATAGGATTCACCCTGGTCATACCCTGCTATGCTGCCCGGGGAAATCTGCTTTTTCTGACAGCCAGTCAGGCAGCCCGCAGCCAGTAGAATTCCAGTCAGGCACATCAGTCGTCTTTTCATACATTTCCTCCTTATCATAATCGGTTTCGTAACCGATAAAGTTACCGGTTACTTTATGAAATAATCATAATATACACGCTGGCTGTTGTCAATGATCAATTGCACTTTCGGCGTATGTTCTATTTTTCCCGCACAGTCTTTATACAAAATTGACAAAACCGGTACTGGAACCGGTTGATTTCTGACTTCACTTTTGATATACTCAAAAGAAACGGTTGAAATAAAGATGAAAAAAAAGAAAGTGACTTTTGCGGATATTGCCGCCTATACGAATTTTTCGAAAACCACCATTTCACGGTATTTTAACAACCCGGATTCCCTCACCCTGGAAAACCAGCAGAAGATTGCAGACGCGCTTACCGCATTGGATTACAAAGAAAATAAAGTGGCCCGTATTCTGGCCAGCGGCAAGACGGAATTTGTGGGAATTATTGTACCCAATCTCTATATGCATTACTATGCGGAAATGCTGAACCAGATTCTCTCTACCTATGAAACTTACGGATACAAATTTCTGGTTTTTGCGGGAGATGAAAAAAAAGATGTGGAAAAAAAATACATTGAAGAGCTTCTTGCCTATAATATTGAAGGGATGATTGTACTGAGCCCTACCATACCGTCAAAGGAGCTGGCGGCTTATCACATACCGGTGGTGGGGATTGAGCGGGAGGATTCCCATATATGCAGTGTGAATACAGACAATTATATGGGGGGCGTACAGGCGGCAGGTCTGTTGAAAAAATGTAACTGTGATGTTTTGATTCATATTAATGCCAGGATTGATGAATCGGTTCCGGCTTATGGAAGAATCAAAGGTTTTCTGGACATCTGCCGGGAATATGAACTGCCTTACGAAATGATGTTGGACAGTATCGGCAATTCTTTCGAGGAAAATCAAGAGAAGCTCCTTCAGATTGTGGATACCCTGGAAGAAAAATATTCCCAGAGGAAAAAAGGGATTTTTATCTCCAATGATACTCACGCCAATATATTGTTGAATATTCTTGTCCGCAGATATGGGAAACTTCCTGAAACATATAAGATAATAGGGTTCGACAATTCCCCCATATCCAGTGAGGCAGTCATCCCCATGAGCACCATCGGCCAGCAGATTCCGGAGATTGCCAGGGAAGCCATGGAGCTTCTGGACCAGCAGATGACAGAGAGGAAAAAGAGGCGTCCAGTGCCTCTGGATGCCCCTGTTCACAAGATTATTCCGCCTGTATTAATCCGCCGGGAGACTGCTTAATGGTCAAACATTTCCATGGCCTTCAGCGACAGCGTCAGTCTCTGGCGGACGGCAGGATCGTCCAGTTGAAAACCGCATATTTCTGAAATCCGCTCCATGCGGTATGCCAGGGTGTTGCGGTGGATATGGAGTTCCTGGGCGGTGATGCCCGCACTGCGCTCGTAGATAAGATATAGATACAGTGTTTTCAGCAGTTCTGTGTGGTTGTCCTGGTCATATTTTTTCAGGGTAAGCAGCTCAGGAACTGTCATAAGCTTCCATTTTTTGTTTTTAGAAAATACATAAAGCATATGGTGAACCGCATAATCTCTGTAATACCTGATCATGGGGCAGACCTCTTTCAGCCGGGCAGAGGAGGGACAGGTCAGGGCCCATTCTGCCTGCATATAATAGGTATGCAGATCATAGTACCCCTGGAACGTGTCGCTCACCCCGATTTCGCAGTTTAGTTCTGTGCTGATGCGCTTTAATGCATGGTCCAGTGACCTGGCGTCCGGCTGTTTTCTGTGGTTGAATAGTGTGGCGATTTTGTCCTGGTAAAATACGGATTTGGCGCCGCCGCACCGTTCCATCTGACTTGCAATTCTCTCGTCGGAAAGACCGTGTTTTGAGGAGGTGTGAATCACAGCTACAGAACGTAACTGCCCAGGTATTCCGCCAGTTCAATGTCACTTTTACGGATAGTTTTTTTCATTCCTGCAATAAAAAGGTGGCCTTTTATTTTTCCGTATTGTTTTAGATTGTAATTGATGAAGGGAACGTAAAAATAGCGGGAGTTTACCACAACTGCTCTTTCCTGTGTTTCCATAGAGCTGAGTTCTCCGCTGTTAATCAGACTGCTGACCAGGTCAAAGGGGAGGTAGCCTTCATCTTCCAGACGCCGCCAGGCGGCGCTTAAATCCCGCATATCATGGCTCCGGTCTATGGCCAGAACTTTAAAACTGGAGTCCACCAGGTAGGCGGGATTTCCCATAATGTCAAAGATCATTTCTATTAATTTCTGAAGGCTCTGCTGTGTGTACACCGCCATTTTGAAAATATCAATCTGCTTTCGCAGAAAAAGAATCCTTGAATGAATTTCGTTGAAAATACCTTCCATTGACAGGCAGGTTCCCAGCAGGAGGCAGCTGCAGGGAAGCTGTTTTACAGATTTTTCTGCCTGCTGGAATTCCCCTCTTTTCACAATACAGATGAAATCGGGAGGCTGCGTCCCTGTGGGCCAAGAGGGCGGAAATCCGCTGGAAAGATATAAAATATCCGGGGAAAAGGGCTGGGAAATCTGCTCTGGGAACTCTGGGTAGAACATAATGTCCTGGTATTTTCTATGTGTGGATTCATGAACCATGATCATGTCAGAGGGAAGATGAATCCGCTCTGCAATTAATGTCAGTGATAAGAACATGCCGGACCTGCCTTTCTTAGAGCATGTCTCAAAAATGCTTTCTGTCAACCGTGTGTCATAGTCTGTACCAAAAGGGTATGATATGGGAGAACATGCTGAAGGGATGAATGCTTGTGCATGTACTTGTGTGTTATGCACAAATAATGTGCTGAAAGCTCCTACGCCCTGCACGATGTATCTCCCTTTCTTCTATGATATGATTTGATTATAGCATATTTACAGTCTTTTATGAACACTTTTTAGGGAAAGGCGGAATATGCGTTATGCACAAAATCAGGAGCAAAAAGACTCCGCGGGTACATAGAAAAGGGAGAATTATAATTATGACAGCAAAAGAAAATATGGAGAAAGTTTTCCGGCATGAGAAACCGGATTGGATTGCGCATCTTGGCAGTGAGGCATATGGTATCCGGGATTATATTGTGGAGCGGCCCATTATGACCACTGGTTATGATGCATGGGGATGCCGCTGGATCAGCTGTCCGGATTCGCTGAATATCACACATCCGGACACCAGTGATATTAAGCTCGAGGATGTGACACAGTGGAAAGATAAAGTGGTCTTTCCAGACCTGGAACAGATAGACTTTACGCCTATGAAAGAGGAGGCAGCGGCCTTTACAGAACGGGACAGCCGGATGCTGCAGTACGTTTCTCTGAATGGAATCTTTGAGAGAACCCATATTTTGATGGGGTTTGAGAATGCACTCTGCCAGGTGATTATGGAGCCGGAAGCGTACGGGGAGTTCCTGGCGGCTATTGCGGACCATAAAATCAGGCTGTTCGAAAAGGTATATGAAATCTGCCAGCCGGATATTCTTGTGTACCATGATGACATGGCTATACAGACGGGGCCCTATTTCGGCATGGATTTCTACAAAGAGTATATTTTCCCACAGTACAAGAGGATTGTGGACGCGGCCCGGGCCATGGGATATCAGTATGTGGTCCACCACAGCTGTGGTAAGGTGGATACCCTGATTCCTGAGTGGATTTCCTGTGGATTTGACGGGTGGGACAGTGTGATGGCCTGTAATGATCTGACGCAGGTGAAAGAAGAATTTGGCGGACGGATTGTGTTTATGCCAGGGCTTGACACACAGAGAGTTCTCGGTTCCAGCCAGTCTTCCCGGGCAGATATTGAAAAGATGGTGGTGGATTGGATGGAGATGCTGGCAGGGGACGGAACAGGACTGATTATTGATTCCACTGTGGCCTACAGCCTGAATCCGGAGAATGAAAAAGTCTGTCTGGAAATGATACAAAAACATGGAAAACCATTTATGGAGGCAAAAAAGGCGGGGCGGCCATACCAGCCCCGATTGGAGCAGGAGTGATATGTTTAATATTGATGAGTATTTCGCACGTATCGGTTTTGTTCATCGGGAATCAGAGGACCGGACGCAGCAGTTTATCCGTCTGCACCGCTGCCACAGTCTTGCAGTGCCTTTCGAGGATTTTAATCCTTTCTGCGGGCTTGCTGTTTCTTTGGATATCCAGGATATTTTTGAAAAAGTGGTCAGGGACCGCAGGGGCGGTTACTGTTTTGAGTTAAACCTTCTTTTCCAGAGAAGGGAAGAAGCTGCCGCTGACCCATCGGCTGAGTATTGTACCACTGGACGGCCAGCTGTGGGTTGCTGATGTGGGACTGGGGGGGAATGGATGGGTGGAGCCCCTTTTGCTGAAGCCGGGGCTGGAACAGGTTCAGTTTGGAAGAACATACCGCATCAGGGAAGATTCTGAACTGGGGTATGTGGTGGAATTAAAGCGGGGAGATGTATTTGTGGAAGCTGTGGCATTCGGGCTCCACTATGCTGAGGAAAGTGATTTTGAAATGTCCAATTATTATACATCCTCGTATCCGGATTCTCCGTTTGTCACGCGCATGATGTGTACACTGCCGGCGTTTGAGGGCAGATACACCATACGAGATAACCTTTTTAAAATTGAGCAGGGGGGAAGGACTTCAGAGACTTTGCTGAAAGCCAGCACTGTCCAGAATGTACTGGAAACTTATTTTGGAGTTGTGCTGACTGCTGATATGAATGCTTATATTTGTGATTATCTGGAGCGTGTTTGAAAATTCATTCACGCCACCCACACGCCCCACTTTGTGGGGGATTTGCTCCTTATTCGGTTGCTGTAGCCCGCTACAGCGCCCTCATGCGGAACAAATCTCCCATATCATACCCTTGGGTACAAACTGTGACGCAGGGTTGACATAAATCAATTTTCAAACACGCTCTAGTATAATCCGCATTAATTACCGATACCTTTCGCGTAAGATAAATTTTTAGTCTGCAAGACGGAGGAATGAGGCGTAGCGGTGGCTGCGTCGATTGACGACAACGCCGCAGATGGAAATTTAGACAAGAGAAAGGTACGGTTAATTCGTGTGGGTTATATTAGCTATAGGAAATCCTGGGTATGTGCGGCTGGCGTATTGTGTTTCTTATGAAACCATTGTGAACTCGTTGCCTGCTTTGAAGAATTGATGAAGGAATATTGGGATTTGGTATGGTATAACAGACAAAAGAAAATATAGTGGTCTATGTTGAACGAATTTGACAAAAAGACTCTCTGCTGTAAGTTTATCTACAGCAGAGAGTTTTAAAATCATATTGAATAACTGGTTTTCAAAGGAATATTACATTAAAAAAACGTATTGACAGAAATAATTTAATCAAGTTAGCTGCTGTACATTGGATGATGTATAAGTGCGCCCGCCTACTTGATAATAATAATTAAACGGACTTATATAATCAACTACTTTGAGAGTATCCAAATCAACGACAAGATAACTTGGCCCATATTCAAAATCGGTGGCTTCTTCACCAAACACCCGAGGGGTTTTTATTCCGGACAGGTCAGTGTAATTCATTTCATGTTTAAGGTCACCGGCATTATTATAATAATAACTGTTACAGTATCTCCACATACCTTTCCTGACTTCTATCATTAATGCACGCGGCACAGAACATGGCGCAGTAGTGGTTATATTAGCCAGATAAAGTCTGCTCCATTCATATAATGTGAATTTCATATCCCTTGCGGTATAACCGTAGTTATTAGTCCAGGTTTGGGAATCTTCCCATATTAAGTTATAAAGGGCATTTGTTCCATTAATTAAAACTGCCTGTGTATCATAATAAACTAAAATATTTGTCAGATCATCACTAACGCTAAGGAGAGAGTGTGGCGTAACATTATGCTGTACGTTATTTTTATCCGTATAAATATAGTTGGATGGAGTCGAGCAGTTCCACATTAATGTATAGTCACCAATCTCAGTACCTGTGGCTGAACCAACAAGAATCGCATATGTACCTGCAGGTATATTAGCAAAATTACAATCATCATTTGCCATCACGCCAAAACCAGAAGATCCAGACAAGTTTCCATTTGCATCTAAATTATATATAACGGCCATTAAATTGGAATTACTGGATGTAAGCTTCAAAAAAGAAAGCATTTTTTGGTCTAAAGTGACGATTCATGTATCAAATACTTCGTCTAAAGTCCCATCACCTACAAATACAGATTCTGATATTCTCCAGTTGTCTCTGTTTTTAAGGGAATTAAAATCATTAGGAATTTTTAGCGATTTTTTTTCTTCGTCGGATATGCTTTCTAAACTGTTAAATTCCTGGTCAGGCAGTGTGGGGGCGTTTTCCAATGCATCTGTATCTAATTTTTCTAAACTGATGGTTTCCCCGTCTGTATTTGCTATTTCTGGAACAGGATTATTGGTTTCTGCGAACGTACTCGTTGAAAGAAAAGTACATAATAAAATAGCTGTAAGACAAATACTTAAAATGCGTTTGTGAAAATTCATTTGTTTACCTCCGTATTTATCGCTCTCGGAAGTTATGCAATATAATTTTTGAAATTTAATAGAAATTCCTTGCTATCATAAATACGGATATAATTTGATAACATAAAACTATAAATGAGCAAATCCAAAAAAATGCACAAAAATACCCTTTCCCATAATGACTCAATATCGCCAAGAATACCGCCGTTATGGAAATGTGTAAGCATTGGACAAATGTATGTGCAGGAAACCTGGAAATTTAGGGCAGAGCTATTGTGCTAATGTCAAGACTTCCTCTAAAGGCACACCGCTGGCGCCGCACCGATAAAAATATTCAATACGTTCCTTTCGGATTTTTTGGCTGAAAAAGGTGTATCCGCTTTCAAACTTCGCAAAAGGTATCCCGTTGTATTCTGTTGTACAGCATATGAAGTGGGCAAGTGGCATCAGGAGCCAGTACCGGCATATTCCCTTTGCGGAACGTATTTGATATTTATCAAAAGCAAGTATATTCTTTGTCTGACGAAAATAGACCTCAACCGGTCATCTGGCCATATACGTATCCAGTATTTCCTGGGTGCTCAAAGAAGTATCCGTACAGATAAAAGCACGAAGCGGTTTTGGGTTATGGAATGCCCCCGCAGGGTAACTGATCAGGACTGTAGCATCTTCTATTCCGTTCAGCTTTCCTTCATAGCGGTAAACGTAATATTTCCGGCTGCCAGCGGCCACAAGGCTGACATTCCTGTCTGTTTTCCGTATATGAAGGGCCAGCCCGCGGATGCTGCATTTTATGCCGCGTGGTTACAGGAGGCGGTTCGTCCTCAGTGCACCTGCTGTATAGAAGCCCCCTTTTAGAAATACCTTTATAATATCTTTGGAAGTATAGCAGCTGTCACACAGGAAGTAAAAAACAACTGGCGGGATGGGCAGCTTCCCGGCAATTCCCTTTACAATCTCTATTTTAGATATTGACTTGTTATACATGACAACAGCATAATTAAGCACGATGCCATTACAGGAAAGCATAACTGCCACAGCCTGGTGTCCGTAATCCTGTTTTCCTTTTAAATGGGACTGGTGGAAATACGCGTCCTCAATCGGATGCAGAGCCCGTGACGGAGGCTTTGTCTTAGAGGCTATGGTATCATCCACAATACAGAATATCGGTTTTCCTGTGGTAAGGGCTTCCCTGTAAATAAAATCAGTAACAGCGTCTTTCAGGTTATCCTCCAGCTGGGTGCTGCCCCATTTCCCTTTGTTAAGGAAATGGGCGATGGTGGTACGGTGGCAGGGGCTGTAATCCTGAAAATTTACGGTCTTTCCCTTATAACCGCGGGAAAATACAGCTATGAGGACTGCAAGGATATGCCTGATAACAGTATGTGGGAAAATACGGCATAAATTTAATTGCTTTAAACAGCCTTTGAATGGTATATACTATTTTCCATAAGACATTCTCCTCTTTTGATGTTGGTTTTTTGTGGTGAAAATAGTATACACCAAAAAAGGACGGATGTCTTATTTTTATGCAATTTTTCGGATGTTCTCATTCATAGAACATAACTGAAGTTAGTACAAATAATAAAATAAAAATATCGCTGTATTCTTAATAAATATTATATGTATGTCGATATATACACAGAGGATAATTGCAGTATAAAGACTTACATTGGCAAGAATCAGGGAAAGAAGGTAAGATATATGAATATAGGCCGGATAAGCGGAATGAATTATTTTTATCATAAGGGCCAGATACAGCAGACAGCGCTATCTGGCATTGCCAGGCATATACAGACGCAGACAATGCAGAGAAACAGGGATATTGTCACAATTCGTGTAGGACTAAATAATATGGAGAGTGAGAATAACAGCCTTATATACAGAGCCCGAGGTCAAATGACAAGGGTAATGGACAGCCTTAAGGTAACGGAGAATGCCGTCAGCATGGCGATTCCTATAGAGGCTAAGTATCTTGGGGAGTATGAAAAGGAAGATTACACAGAACGGGACGCCCTTATGTATCAATACATGAAACAATACCGCGTGGATGCTCAGATCATAAAAAATGAGGATGGATCCTATTCTACAGTCTGCCATGGGAACGGCCGTATTATGTTGGAAGAACTGGTCAGCGATGAAGAACTGGAAAATTTTCGTACAGGATTATCTCAAAACGGCCTGAGAGAAGAAATAGACTGGCGTGGTGTGAAAGAGGATTTCAGCCATGTAAAGATATACACCCATAATGTCGAACGGCTGGAGCTGAAAGCAGATTATCTATGTTCCCGTTATTCAGTATTAAAGGATCGTATCCAGCGGCAATATACAGGCAGTGAGCAGTTGGAGCAGATGGAAATTCTGGAGGGACTTTACCAAAAGGCGAAAAAGGAAATGGCTGATTCATATGCGGAAGAATTCGGTAGCTTTTATGAATATTATGGCCAGGAAGGCATGACAGAGCGTTTCAGAGAGAGTTTGCTGGCTGTAATCTCTGATAGAACGGCTGCTTATGATTCATATCTTGCAGAACACAGTGATTATGCAGCAGCCAGCACTGGGAATGAATGGCTGTTGCAGGATGATAGATATTTGGCAGGGCAGCTTCGTGAAAACTGTAATGTATCAGAGAAGGAATCCGCTGCGCCGGATGGCCAGGATGGTTTTAATATGGAAGAACTTATGTTTGCGGGAATGTATAAGTGTTTCCTAACGCATCGGGATATTAATTTAGAACAGGAGCTTATGGGAGATGGGTGGAATCCGGTTTTAGAAGAAGACGATTATGCCTTTGGAATATTTTTTGCCAAGAGATATGCGCATGTACAGGAATTTATCAATAATGCTGATATCAGCAGTGAAATGAAAGCTCTTGCTGACAGCATAATAGAACCAGATATGAATGCGCTGATAGATTTGTATAATGTGTTGAGGGAAGAAAAGTTCCAGAGATGTCCAGGCTTGAAAAGGATAAAGCCCATAGACCACAATGCTGTTTACCGGTCATATAAAAGAGCGTTAGCATCAATGGGGCATACAGAAAACTAATTCGCTTATTGAAAGTAGGTATCTTAGACGAGGAATCCCCACTGGCAGATACCGTATGCTGGATTAGAAATTCAGATAATTGTAAAAGACTCATTTCGTAACCAGAGTTTGGGGGAAATAAACAAATACGAATATCTACAAAACAGTGTACTAGAGCGTGTCTTAAAAATGCTTTTTGTCAGATGTGCGTCACACCTGGTGGGAGATTTGTGCCAAATAAAGGGCGCATAGCGGGCTATGTAACCTGAATTTGGCACAAATCTCACGCAAAGTGGGGCGTGCAGATGGCAGGAATGATTTTTAAGACACGCTCTAGTGTATTGTCCGGTTTATATTTAGTCTAACTCTAACCTTTATAATCAATAAAAATAAAAGGAAAACAAGAAAATATGTTTAGCTAAATATAATGCGGTCAATACACTAGTACAGATACACCGCTGTATGTCAATCAAAAACTGCTGTATGTACGCCCTGCAGTTATGGGATGATTGCGGATTGCCGCCAGTTCTGTGACGGTGACCATTTCAAAATGCTGTTTTTTCAATCTTTGACAGATAGAGTCCACCGCGTTGGCTGTGCTGGCATGTATGTCGTGCATCAAAACAATACCGCCGTTGGACGCACTCTGGCTCACATAGGAGATCAGACGGCCGGTATCTCTATATTTCCAGTCCAGGGTATCCACAGACCAGAAAATATGGGGAGTTCCGGATGCGTCCAGGATGCTCTGGTTGAAATCTCCGTAAGGGGTCCGGCAGACCGTGGACTTTCTGCCTGTGTACTGTTTGATTTTCTGGTCAGTGGCGGCAAACTGCCCTCTGGCTCCGGCGGCGCCTAACCGGGTGAGGGGCGGATGGTCATAAGAGTGATTTCCCAGTTCACACCCCATGCTGACGGCTTTCTCAAGCAGGTTTCCTGTGCTTCCGTTAATATTGCAGCCCAGAAGGAAAAAGGTGGCTTTGCACTTGTTTTTTTTCAGGGCAGACAGAACTTTCTTTGTGTTGAAAAGGCTGGGGCCGTCGTCGAAGGTCAGGGCGATGTGCCGCTTGGTTTTGTTGTACTTGACTACGGCCTTCTTTTTCATAAATCCCTTCACAGGACCTTTCTTTACCAGATACCAGTCTGCAGATTCTTCCCTGATACGGACTTTCTCTCCGAATTTCAGTGTTTTCAAAACTTTGGAGCCGCCGGAAGCCTTTGCAAAAATCGAGACGGACGACAGTTTAGCGGCTCCCTGCATATTGGAAGAGACTTTTCGGAATCTCTCAGCTGCGTGGACTGGCAGTGCGGTGCAGACTATCAGCAGCAGAAGCAATGGCAGAAGCCATCTTTTTTTCAGGTACATGTTCTTTTTCATAGCGTTCCTTTCTGTATGGATGGGTGCATTTGCCCCCAAAAATTGTTGCTTTTCGTAACCGGGAAAACATCCGGCAGTTACGTTTTCTTCCTCATTTGGAAATAAGGAGTATATTTGTCAGTATAACACAAATAGAGATAAAAGTCAGTAATAAATTGCAAACTGTCTTGTCAGCTGTAAAGATATGTGCTATACTCAAAAGAAATTGTGAAGCGGTCTGATAAATCGACCAAGACGGAAACGAGGAAGGTAATGAATAATAAGGAATTAATTGATCAGTTGAAGCGTGAAAAAGATGCCGTAATTTTAGCCCATTATTATGTGCCTGCAGAGGTACAGGCTCTGGCAGATTATGTAGGGGACTCTTATTATCTGGGCAGACTGGCCGCCGATCTGCCCAATAAAACATTGGTGTTCTGCGGGGTGTCTTTTATGGGAGAGAGCGGAAAACTGCTCAGTCCAGATAAAACAGTGCTTATGCCGGACAGGGAGGCAGACTGCCCCATGGCACATATGGTTACGCAGGAAGCGGTGGAGGAGGCCAGGAAAGCCTATGATGACCTGGTGGTTGTCTGTTACGTGAATTCCACAGCGCAGATTAAGTCCTGGGCAGATGTGTGCGTGACCTCGTCCAATGCCGTGAAGATTGTGAAAAACCTGCCCAATCAGCATATTCTATTTATACCAGACCAGAATCTGGCCCGGTATGTGGCAGAGCAGGTGCCGGACAAGCATATCATCATACCGGATGGCTATTGTCCCATTCATCATCATATGAGATCAGAAGAAATCCGGAAGCAGAAAGAACTTCATCCGGAGGCGGAAGTGCTGGCCCATCCGGAATGTAACAGCCAGATTCTGGAGATGGCGGATTACATAGGTTCTACCAGCGGGATTATTGACTATGCGGCGGGCAGTGAGAAAAGGGCTTTTATCATTGCTACAGAGGCCGGTGTCCTGTATGAGCTGCAGCAGAAGCGGCCGGATGGGGAATTTTATTTTGCAGATACTCTTCCGGTTTGCGAAGGGATGAAGAAGATTACCCTGGAGAAAATTATCCAAGTGCTTCGTACAGGGGAAAATGCGGTGGAGGTGGAAGAAAACCTTGTAAAACCTGCGGGAAATACATTAAAGAGGATGCTGGAGCTGGCAGCAGAAAAGGGGCAGTCATGAAGAAAAAAGAGGAAACAAAGGAACTGTACTGTGACGTGGTGATTGCCGGGTGCGGGGTATCCGGATTATATACGGCCCTGCATCTTCCGCGGAACTGGAAAGTGGTGATGCTCTCCAAAGAGGATCTGGAAAGCTGCGATTCCATGCTGGCTCAGGGGGGAATCTGTGTACTGCGGAACCCTGAGGATTACGACTCCTATTTTGAGGATACCATGAAAGCCGGACATTATGAGAACCGCAGAGAGAGCGTGGACATTATGATTAGGGAAAGCCGTCCGGTGATTGACAGACTGCTTCAGTACGGCGTGCGCTTTGATAAAGATTCGGAGGGAAATCTGCGCTATACCCGTGAGGGAGCCCATTCCTGTCCCAGAATCTGCTACCACAAAGATATCACAGGGAAGGAAATCACTACAGCCCTTCTGTCTCAGGTTAGAAAACTGCCAAATGTGGCGATTATGGAATATACGATGATGACTGACTTACTCACATTGAACGGACAGTGCACTGGTCTGGCGGCCCAGACACAGACAGGGGAAAAGCTGAAAATCTACGCCGAAGATGTGGTTCTGGCCACAGGAGGAATCGGGGGTCTGTATGCCCACTCCACCAATTATCCGCTTTTGACAGGAGATGCCTGCCGGATTGCCGATAAGCATGGAGTGGCGCTGGAACATATGGATTATGTCCAGATTCATCCCACCTGTCTCTACAGCAAAAAGCCGGGAAGAAATTTCCTGATTTCCGAGTCAGCCAGAGGAGAAGGGGCCATTATTTTCAATCATAAGAGAGAACGCTTTGTAGATGAACTTCTTCCCAGAGATGTGGTTACCCAGGCGATTTTGAAGGAGATGGAGCAGGAAGGGGTGGAGCATGAATGGCTTTCTTTTGAACAGGTGCCGCCGGAAGTTGTGCGGGAACATTTTCCCAATATTCAGCAGAGGTGTCAGGAAGAAGGATATGATATTTTGAAAGAACCCATACCCATTGTACCGGCCCAGCATTATTTTATGGGGGGAATTCATGTAGACAGTTATTCGGCCACAACCATGGAGCATCTGTACGCCGTTGGGGAGACCAGCTGCAACGGGGTTCATGGGAGGAACCGTCTTGCCAGCAACAGTCTATTGGAGAGCCTTGTGTTTTCCAGGAGAGCGGCTATGCATATTCAGGAAAAACGAAAGGAGAGAAAGCAGTATGAATCCAATTACCATGCAGCTTGCAGCTGATCCCTATATCCGTCTGGCATTGGCAGAAGATATCAGCAGCGAGGACGTGACCACCAATTCGGTGATGCCCGGATATAAAAAAGGAGAGGTGGAACTTATCGGCAAGGAAGCGGGAATCCTTGCAGGGCTGTCCATATTTGAACGGGTATTTACACTGCTGGACCCAGCTACACAGGTGGAGCGCTATGCAGAAGACGGACATGAGGTTCAGAAAGGGGAGCTCCTGGCGAAAATCACCGGTGATGTGCGGGTGCTCCTGTCCGGTGAGCGGACTGCGCTGAATTATCTCCAGCGTATGAGCGGCATCGCCACTTACACAAACACAGTGGTGAAAATGCTGGAGGGCACGAAGACAAAACTGCTGGATACCAGAAAGACCACGCCCTGTATGCGGATTTTTGAAAAGTATGCGGTCCGTGTAGGAGGCGGACAGAACCATCGGTATAATCTCTCCGACGGTGTACTGCTGAAGGATAACCACATCGATGCGGCGGGAGGAGTAAAAGAGGCGGTGCAGGCGGCAAAAGAATATGCTCCTTTTGTGAGGAAAATAGAGGTAGAAGTGGAAAATCTGGATATGGTAAAAGAAGCCGTGGAAGCGGGAGCAGACATTATTATGCTGGATAACATGACAGAGGAGCAGATGGGAGAAGCCATCAAAATCATAGACGGCAGGGCGAAAACTGAGTGTTCTGGAAACATGACCAGGGAAAATATCCAGAAGATTACAAAACTAGGTGTGGATTATGTGTCCAGTGGTGCGCTGACCCATTCTGCGCCGATTCTTGACTTGAGCATGAAACATTTACGGGTGCTGGAATCCTGTTAATGCCGGACAGATGACAATGGGAGGTGTGAGTATGGCGAAATTTGGGACGGTGCCGGAAAGGAGGAGACAGCTTCTGGCATTGATGCGGGAGGCCGGACAGCCTCTGCCGGGGGAAGCACTGGGAAAAGAGACAGGTGTCAGCCGGCAGGTAGTGGTACAGGATATTGCAGTACTGCGCACAGAGGGCTATCCGATCGTGTCTACCTCCAGGGGCTATTATCTGGATGAACCAAAGCAGGCAGTCCGTCTGATCAAAGTCTGCCATACAAACGAACAGGTGGAGGATGAGCTGTCCACAGTTGTAAATCTGGGCGGGAGTGTCCTGGATGTAATGATCAACCACAGGGCTTATGGAAAAGTGACAGCTCCGCTGAACATTAAAAATCATAGAGATATCCGGATGTTTGTCAATGACATACAGTCAGGCAAGTCATCGCCCCTTTTGAATGTCACATCCGGATACCATTTTCACCATATTGCTGCAGAGCAGGAGGAAATCCTGGATGAGATTGCAGAGGAACTGGACCGGAAAGGTTATATGGTGGACAGGCTCCCTTATGAGATTGAATTGTAAATTCTAGAGCGTGTTTGAAAATTGCTTTATGTCAACCGTGCGTCACACTTATTGCCACAATTCTTCCAGTGGATGGAACGTATAGCCCATTTCTTCCCATTTGGACAGGAGTTCATCCAGAATCTGCCCATTGGTGGAGGAGGTGTTGTGAAGCAGGACGATTGCTCCTGGGTGGATTCTGCCCAGGAGCTTTTCGAATGCTTCCTCCCGGGTGGGCTGCTGGTCCTGCATCCAGTCCACATAGGCCAGACTCCAGAAAAACGTTTTGTAACCCATATCTTTTGCCATCTGCAGATTGGCCTCACTGTATTTTCCCTGGGGCGGCCGGTAATATTTGGTCATTTCGGTTCCTGTGATCTCTTTGTAAAGATCTTCCACCTTGGATAATTCTTCAGAAAACGTTTCCTGGGTGGAAATTTTGGACATGTCCGGATGGCTGAACGTGTGGTTCCCCACCACATGGCCTTCTTCTGCCATACGTTTAATCAATTCCGGGTTGTCAGAGACGAAATTACCTACTGCGAAAAAGGTTCCGGGGGCCTTGTGTTTTTTCAGCGCGTCTAAAATGGCAGGGGTATTTCCGTTTTCATAGCCGCAGTCAAAGGTGAGATAGATGCGCTTCTCAGAAGTGTCCTGCGCATAGTAGGTATCGAATTTTTCCAATTCTTCCATGGAGGCGTTGGCGGTGGGCGGCTGGCCCTCCTCCGGAAAGCTCAATCCCCAGTTTCCATCAGCTGCGGTTTCTACAGATGTCTCGTCTGAGAGAACCATTGATGCTTCATCTGAGGCGCCGTCTGAAGATCTTGCGGACGTTTCAGCTGGAATGCCGTCTAAAGATTCCGCAGATGTTTCTGAGAGGGCGCCCTCTGAAGATTCTGCAGACATTTTGGCTGAGATGTCGGATGAGATTTTGGCCAGGGCGTCCAGAGCAGGGACTTTACTGTCCGTATTCACCACAGCGGCGATGCGGCCCAGGGAGAAAGCGGCGGCGAAGACCATGGCAGTGCTGAATATCTTTTTCCAATTCCATTGTTTCATCATAGATTCCTTGCGGATGCTGATTTTTTATCAGTATATGAAAGAGCGGGGGAAAGTAGAAGGACTACTGATTACTGGAACCGGTAAGCGAATGCGTGAAAAGAGGAGTATCCCTATCAGAAAGACCTGATACAAAAAAGTCATGGGGGTGTTATATAATGAAAGAATACATAAGAAAACGGGTGCATGAATTATACTGGAATGATGATATCAATTGTGCCAGGACGGCAATCATCTGTCTGAGTGAACTATTTGAAACAATGGCTGAACCCCAGACAATCTGGGCGGCAGTTGGACTGCACGGCGCCGGCGGCTATAGGGCGCAGTGTGGCTTAGTGGAAGGCACGCTTATGTTTATAGGAATTTATCTTCATGAGATGGGAAAAACAGAAGATGAAATTGTATCTGCCTGCTATCATTTTGCGTCTGCATTTGATAAAACATTTGGCTCATTAAGATGTTTGGAATTGCGTCCTTTAGGTTTTTCAGAAAGCGACCCGCCGCATATGTGTGAAAAACTCACTTGTGATGGGATTGAATTTGCATATCAATATATTTTGGAAATTTAAGCAAAGGGTATTGACTCTCTCCCTGCGTAACGGTTTAAGCTGAAACTGAAAGGAGAAGGCAATGAAGACGGTAAAAGAGATGTCAGAGATAACTGGGGTAAGCATTAGAACATTAAGATATTACGACCAGATAGGTTTGTTGAAGCCAGCGGAATTAACGGCAGCCGGTTATCGTTTATATGACACTAGAGCATTAGAAAGAATGCAGGAAATTATGTTCTTTAGAGAATTGGAAATTCCATTGGGAGACATAAAAAGAATAATGGATAATCCCAATTACGATAGAGAGCAGGCTTTATTAAAGCAAAAGAAATTGCTGGAGCAGAAGCGAAACCGGCTGAATGGGATTATTGAGTTAATCACGGACGTGATGAAGGGAGTTAATACTATGAGCTTTGAAGCGTTTACCAATGAAGATATACAGAAAATCATAGAGCATACTTTGGAGTGTATGCCGAAAGAGAGTATTAACAGGGGGGTAAAAGAGTATGGGAGTATAGAAAAGTACAGGGAACATTTGTCGTCCGGCTTCACCAATGAGCAGGCCGCTGCAGATTTACTGAGGTGGTATGGCAGTAAGGAAAAAGTGATAGATGCAGTTATGCAGGCAACGGGTGATACCGGGGAAATAAAGAGGGAACAGGACGAAAATGCCCAAATTTATCATCAATTTATGTCTGCCAAAGAAACAGATAATGGGGATATGGCACACTTAGCTGTTGAGATGCTTGCACAGAATTATAAAAAGATGTTTGTACTTGATAATGCAAGAAATATTTTGCTTGACCTGGCAAAAGAGTACTTGGAAAATTCGAAACTTGCAGAAACAGTCGACAGTCAATTTGGAAAAGGATGTTCCAGATATGCTGCATATGCCATCCGAAGATATTATGGTGTCTAATCATCTCGAGGTTTTCATAGCCATAATACCCATATTTTACGCGTCCCCCCGCCTTATGGTGAAGAACTCAAGAACAGTTAGGAATTCTTCCGTCGAATACAGCAGTGCAGCAGTTCTTTTGCGTGCCATCAAGGGCATAGCCGAAAGATTTCCGGTCTTTCTTGGCAGCAAGAGTGTTTCACAGATTTTCAATCTGCTCCAGCCATCACAGGGGCAGCTGCCCTGCCCCTGCGATGGCTTTGCCAGCTGCCCCTTTGTGAGCTTGATGGTTATATGTTTTATACATTACACTTTAATATCCAGAGATGGCCTTGGCTTTAATGCTAATTCGCTGCTGCCTTTTACAATGCGATTTTCCACATCTTCACGAGTAATGCTGCGTACAATGTTTGTATCAAATGGCTGTCCAAGCTGCCAGTTGGGGTTTGCTTCTTTTACGGCTTCGTAAAATGCTTTTGTATACATTCGCTCATATTGTCCAAGTGTCCATGTGCCGCTTAATCTATCTGACTTGTTGACGCTTAACTGATAGCGGGTAAAAACTTCAGTACGTTTTGTTGTATTGCCATTGGCGACTCCATTTTCTTGTATGAAATGGCGCATTGTTTCGTCAAACATATCTTGCCGGGCAGTTTCGGAAACATCTATTATTTTATGGAACTCAGACGGGTCTTTTCCTGTAATATCCATTCCCGCTACACCATAGGGATTTACGAAATCACCATCCTCATCAAAGAGTCCCATATAATTACGAATAAATGTTTCTTCATCCGCTTTAAGTGGGTTTTTCAAGATAAAATCAAGGTCATCATATTTTTGACCAAGCATTTGCTTAAACATTTTCAGGTTTTGCAAATCCTGTTCAGCCTTTGCTTCCGCGGCAGACTTAGTTTCTTCTCCGTTGGGATGTCCTTCGTCATACATGGCTTTAGCACGTTTGTATCGTGCGCTGTTTGTGTTAATTGTACCTGAGTAAGGCCTATAACCTACAGTCATTGACATAACGCAAACCTCCGCAAATATAAATTCTTTTTGGCCATACATTTTATTATTACATCGACAGTTTAGCAGAATTTTTTAAGGAAGCTTGAGAAAATAGATGATTTTCCCGTGAAATTTTATGTTGGTGTTGCATAATTTATACGAATTTCTTTAGAGCGTGTTTGAAAATTCATTCACGCCACCCATACGCCCCGCTTTGCGGCAGATTCTCACACATACTCCAGAAGAAAATCAACGATTCCCCCGCAGACCATTCCTTCGTCTTCTGCAGTACGGCCGGTGATGTCAATCTGGTGGGTCATTGGCAGGGGGCTTTCCCTTTCCATAATCTGCACTGCTTTTTGTATCACAGCCGCTTCTGCACTGCCGCCGCCGATGGTGCCGGTGGTGCTTCCGTCCGGGAAAATCAGCATCTTTGTTCCAACCTTCCGGGGTGCAGAGCCTTTTCTTTTAATAATAGTAGCCAGCACGGCCCGATCTCCCTGCTCCCAGGTCTGCCGCAGGGCATGTTTTAGTTCCCTGGTGTATCCGCAGTTTTGGGTCCGGCTGTTTTTCACAGCGATGATCTCGGCCATGACTGCTACGGCAATTTCCTGGGGAGTCTCGGCTTTAATGTCCAGGCCAATGGGGGCATGAAGGCTGTCCAGAATATCTTCGTCCACACCGTCGGCCAGCAGAGATTCTTTTACCTTTGCGACCCGCGTCCGGCTGCCCATCATTCCAATATAGGCATGGGCTTTTTGGGAAATGAGTTTCAGACAGAGCTGGTCGTTGCGGTGGCCCCTTGTCACAATAATGAAAAAGGTGTCTGTGTCTCCGGGTATCTGTGCCAGCCCGTTTTCAAAAGAATCGCAGATGACCTTTGTGGCTCCGGCCTGGCGGGCATGTTCTGCGAATTGGGGGCGGTCCTCCAGGACGGTGACCGGACAGCCGATCATCAGGCCCAGCTGGATGATGGGTATGGATACATGGCCGCCGCCGCAGATGACAATGCTTTTCTCCCGGCCAAGCAGTTCATAAAATACGGTATTTCCTTCAATGACAGCAAGGCCCTCCTGGGAATTGCCTGCAGCTGCCGCACTGTGGGCAGTAAAAAATCCCTGAGATGCGGATTCCCATATGAGGCGGGAATCGGAAAAAAGGGCTTTTTCCCCTGCAGAATTCCCTTCGATGACGGTTGCGATGGTGTTGCGGCTGTTTGGATTGAGTTCTTCTATTTTCTCATATAAATTTTCCATAATATTTTCTCCTGTAATTTTTGCAAAAAAGTCCTGTCGGGCGGCTGCGTTTTTTGACACGCACACTCGGAGAAATATCCGGCCCAATAGGTTTCTTACAGACGCATCAGAACTTCTCTGCGCATCAGTACCTGTTCCCACTGGTTATTAGTCAGATAAGCGGGACATTCCAGGTTATTAAGCCCGGATAGATCCATGTGCAGTTCCCGCTGGGCTTCTATAGCGGCATCCCGAAGAAATACAGGGGTTTCTGTGGTCTGGGAATAGATCCGGGGATTTTCGCAGAATGCGTGGTCATGGTCAAAAAGTGGAAAATATCCAGTCAGTTTTCCAGTCTGGTTGTCCATGAGAAATCCCCAGTTCTGCTCATGTCTGTCATTGTTGTTTAATAAATAGTCTGCAATCTGCATCTGGAGATAAAATTTCCTGTCAATCCCTGCAGCTTCAGAATAGGGATTGAGCCCGTAGAAGCCGCAGAAAATCTTAAATTCTTCAAATGTGACCATGGCAGTGTCTTCTGTGGTGTGAAGGCGGGAGTGAACCACCGCATCACCAACCCCGGTAATCCATTCTTTTCGTTCCTGGGATAAATAGGAATGAATTTCTTCGTCCGAAGATACCTGATAGTGGATATGGGGGATGGACAAAGCCTCAAGAATCTGGTCAGCAGGAATTTCATATCTGCCCACTTTATGGAGGTACAGCTGTCCGTTTCGGCGGACCCACCCCTTTGCGCTGGCTCCTAATGTGGTGAGCTCCGGGGTGTGGATGTTCCCTGGTTCTCCCGCGTTTTTTACATAATGGATGTTCCGTCCGGAGAGAGACAGCTCTGTGATAAAAAGCGACAGAGGATTGCGGAAAAGATTGACAGTCTCCCAGGTCTGGCAGTCATCTTCCTGGCGGAGCCAATAAGAATCTTCCAGACTCAGCCCCCGGCAGGCTCTGCACACAGCATAACGATTGGTCTGAGACAGACGCAGGGCATTTAAAATTTCCTTTGCATAGCTTCTGCCCATGGATAACGTGCGGCTGGAGGCCCATTCTATAAATTCCACGAAAGTGACCGGGTCCCTGCGCAGAGCAAAGGGCAGGTGGTCAAAATCTATGATTTCACAGGTTCCGTTATCGTGAATGGTGAGCAGGGGGCGGTCCTTTAACAATAATTGCATGATGGAGGTCTTTCTGATTTTTGGGTATTTGCTGACAGCAGGAAAATATCCTGCGAAGTACGCATAAGTTCTTTATTCAAAATATAACAAATTCTGGGGGTAAAAGCAAGTAATCAGTTTTATAGCCCGCTATGCGGCTGGTTTTAGAGCGGCACTGTCGAAAATAAATTCTGCACACAGTTTAGCAGACAATGCTTTGAACAAAAATCATAATCAACTTCTCCAAAAGAATGTTGCACCTGCAATCTATGCGCAAATTATACAGCAAAATGTTTCTCAGAAGGTAACTGCTTTGGAAATCTATCTCAATACATAATTGTTTATGAAACCAAAATTTGCCTTGCATTTTTCTGGTGTATATTGTATAGTATAATTAATGAAAGAGGTGTATGTTTTAGGATTGCACTGGGGGAGTCACTCTGTGGCTCCCTTTTATGTTATTCACTTCTTAAATAGGTTGGCTTCTGTCATAGAAACCACAGCATTGGTATCTATCTGCATAAAAAAAATCCTCCCCAAGCTTTTGGTTTGGTATATCATACGGAAGACTACGTCCGCATCCTAACCCCAAATACAAAAAATCAAAACCACACTTTCTTTGATAATGTAGTATAATAACTACGGAAAATAATCGGTGGCTATAACCATTAGGCGTTCTCACCAGTTTAAATAATAGGAGTGAAGGAACGCTTTAGACAGACAGCAGGGACAGTTCTATAGCAGACTGGCCCCTGTTGTTGTGCAAAAAACTAAAAACGGTTTTTTACAAAGACTCCGGCCAAATCGGACGGTTGAAGAAACAATTATTCGTGGGAAATCAAAGAATATAGAGTTTAAGGAGATGCTTCCGAAAAACTCAGAGAAATACACCAGGACCATCGTTGCCTATGCCAATACGCAGGATGGCAGCTGTTCTTTGGCATAGCAGACGAGACACGGGAAAATTGTCGGCATAGATGAGGCAATTCTCTTTCAGACCATGGACAGCATTGCCAATGCGGTGTCCGATTCCTGTGAGCCTCAGATCGTGCCGAAAATTGAACCATATACGATTGACGGCAAGACGGTAATCATTGTTATAGCAGCACCCAAGCCGCATAGACCTTACTATTTGAAATATGTCAGGGAACTTCGGGAAAAGGCAGATTGATAAGGCATGGGTCTGCACATGGCGGATATTGGGAAGTTGCGGAATAGGCCGGACTCAGAACCTGCCTATCTTTACCATATTGTCGATGTATTGCTCCCCAATATGCTGGCAATATTGAAATGCAATTTGGTGGCTGAAAGAGCAATTTTCAAACACGCTCTAGAGCGTGTCTTAAAAATATGATGTTTTAGTCAATTTAACCAAATA
>CAJUMB010000019.1 GCA_910587105.1 uncultured Lachnospiraceae bacterium | reverse complement strand
GGAAAATGACAAGATATTTCAATCCACACTCCCACGAAGGGAGTGACCGGGGAATCCGTGGTCTTGTTGCGGCAAAGATTTTATTTCAATCCACACTCCCACGAAGGGAGTGACCTAAAACTTTGTCCCGGTTATGGTTAAAAAGCAATTTCAATCCACACTCCCACGAAGGGAGTGACAGCAAATATACATAAATTAGTCCCGCTAATTTATATACATTCAACAAAAAAATAATCCATATTCATTCCCATAAATACACTTCAATACAAATAGCACCATTTTCCAATAATTTCTGCTGATTTTTCGGTGCGAACCTATTACCAATTTTATGTTTGCTATAGCTTCGCACTATAAAATAAGCACACCTTCTTGTTCAAATCCTTTTTTTGCGCCATAGTGTTCAATTTTATTTTTATATTGATTACCCAAATAATAAAATCTTAGACTATCCTTCTGTAAATCTATAATTTCTAATAATTGTGCCTTTAATAATTTGCATTGTCCAGGGTCCACAACACATTCAAATACAGAATTCTGTACCCGCTGGCCATAGTTTATACATTGTTTGGCCACTTTTCGCAGGCGTGTTTTTCCTTTTGCATCTTCTGTATTTACGTCATATGTAACCAATACAAGCATAATATGCTATTCCTCACTTCCATAAAAATGGCGGATAACCGTCAATATCCTTTCGAAGATATCTTGCAAGCAGCAGCGCCTGAATATGCGGAACCAAGCCCCAGGAGATTTTCTCCTGTAGATAAGGATGTGTAATCTGTTCCCGTTTATGGTTCTGCCAAGCAGTAATAAATTTTTTTCGTCCTTCATCCGTAAATTCTACAGCTCCACTCTCAGAAGTCTGAAAATGCTCTTTTTGAATTTGACGGTTATTAATCAGTGTTAAAACAAACCGGTCAACTAATACGGCACGCATTTCTTCCATCAAGTCGAGTGACAAAGACTTTCTCCCTGGCCGATCCCGATGCAAAAAACCAACATAGGAGTCTAAGCCAACTCCTTCCAGTGCGTTAGCACAGTCATTTGCCAATAAAGTATAGCCAAAAGACAGCATGGCATTCACATTGTCTAAAGGAGGACGTTTATTTCTTCCATTAAAACAAAATGCCTCTTTCTGATTTAAAATAAGTTCATCGAATATGCCAAAATAAATTGAGGCGCACTCTCCCTCCATTCCGCGAAGAGAGTCCAGATTATTTTCATGTCTGATCTTCTTCATGGCATCCGTTAAGTATTGAACCGCTTTTTTGCAAGATTCCCCGTTTATACGCAGAGCATGATCACGCAAAGTCCTGTCTATACTCCATCGACAATTGAAAACCTTTCCCAAAATAAGGTTTCTGGCTATCAAACAGCTGCTGTCTTTATCGTCAGATATCCGATATTGCTGCTTTCGCAAAAGAACATTCCCACGGTTTTCGCCAATAACCCTGCATAAAAATTTTCCATATGGACTATAAAATGCGAGATGGATTCCTCTTTTTGCACATGCCCCCATAAATGCCGGCGTAGCCCCATTATAAGTGAAACATACAATGCTTTCTAAAGTATGTAAGGGAAATTGGCCAACTTTCTTTTTATTTATCTCCACACATACGGTTTCTCCGCTCAGAGATAGAAAAGCATTTTCGGTGGTGATAAACAGAGTATTTAATAATTTTCGCATATTATCTCCCCGATAAAGTATAATCTATATAAGTTTCCACTGATTTTGCCTTACTTAGTTTGGGAACACAGATTTCTTTCAGAGAACAAGCACTGCATCCCTTTTTAGGTTTTACCTTCGGGGTATATCCTTTCTTCCATAAATCGTGCATTTCCGCCGCCATGTCATAAACCTTTTCTCTAAGCTGCTCTGTAAATTCTACTTTCTTTCTCCTGCGGTTTTCTCCGTAAAACAGACTTCCGCATGGTATGCGGCATAACAGCATTTCTTCCAGACAGATGGCCTGTCCACATAACTGCAGTTCATCTGCATCGTGTTCTTTGGGTGCTCCTTTTTTATACTCCACAGGATAAGGTTCCCATAATCCCTCGTAAGATGAAAGGGAAATGCCATTTTCTGACTTATGAAATTCTACCACATCACAGATTCCGGACATGCCCAGCTGTGAAGATTTGATATGGAGCCCTCTTGTAATCAGAAGATTCCCTCTTTTCTCAATTTTTTCTTTGTTATGGGCTGCAGCGTGAAATAACTGCCCATCTATGGTTCTTTCATTCTCACTCCACTGCTGTTCAATATGTATTAATGCCCATTGTCTACGACAAAAAACAAAATGCTGCAGTCCTGAAAGCATTAAATAATCTTCTTCTAAATACATAGTATCAAATTCCATTAATAATCACTGGTTCAAGCCCTGGCAGCGGTTCCAGTTTTATTTCATAGTCATCTACAGAAGCAGGGATCGAAACCCCTTCTTTTAAACAAATTTTCAGGGAATCATGAACTTTTGCGGCAGAATACTGTCCGATTTTATTATCATGCCTCCACCAGTATACAGATACCACTTCCATGCTTCCGTCTGGTCTTGCAGATGACGCGTCATTGATAAAAAGTGTACGGAGTGCTTCCTGCAGCTGTCGGGCATCGTTTTCTGAAAATCCTGTCTTTTCTGCCAGCTGGACATTAATAGAACCTTTCACCCTGTACAGCCCGAATTCCACAAAGTGCTTTGTTCCCATGGTGTCTGAGCCTTTTTTATCAGAAGTTTCACTGTTCACGCTTTTGGTAATCTGCATACTGTTGATATCCACAGGAGAACAGCTGACTGCCTGATGTATGGATACAGGCCCTCTGACCCCAACAGAAACCCCTTCCTTTTTGTCTTTGCCAGCCTTAAAGGCAAAGACCTGGCCAAACGCACGCACATCCATCCATTGTTCACAGGCTTTTTTTGCATACTCTTCGCTGTTTTTATAATCTTTGATATTTCCGGAAGCTCTCTCGCTCAATGAGGAATACTCATCCGTTTTACGGTCCGAGGACTGTACAAAAATTGACTCGCCCATATCCTGCAGGCGGTTGCGTATTTTCCTTTTAATACATACATCAGAGATTTCTCCCTGTCCGGTGTATGTTGTCCTTGGACGGTTTCCATTCAGCGGATCTCCGTTTGGATTTGCATTTTCAACACGGATTAGTACCGTAAAATCAATTTTGTTTTGCAGAACTTCCATTTTCTTTACCCTCCTTTTTTTTGCGCAGCTCAGCACGCTGCAGATAGTACCCTAAAAGATAAGTTTCCTGTAATCCCTGATTCAGCAGCGGCTCATCCTCCTCTCTAAAAGAAGCAATGATTTCACCGATCAAATCCCTGTATTTTTCACGCAGCCCTGGATATAATTTCTGGAAATATGGATTCATCAATTCCTGCAGTGTCTGTAATGTCTGCATGGGATGGTTTACATAGGCTGCCTGCAGACGGACCGCGTTGGGTTCACGCTGTTCACCTTTGTCATAAGTAAGTCTTTCCGCACTTTCATATACAGCCAGCAGTCTGCCGAACAGATAACTCCTGTCCTGATTGTCTGTGTTTAATTTCATGTCCTCCTGCCTTCCTTTCCCTTTGTTATCGTGATACTTACGGATCAACGCGCAAGCGGTAGATAATATCCGTTCCCTGTTCCAGCCAGAATAAGCCATGGGTGTGGAGGCGCGGTGTGTCAACACCCTGATAAGATCTAAGGGAATCTGCTGCTTTTCCAGCATACATTTTACCAGACGCTGTGTCTGCTCCTTTAGCACTTTATCATCTGCTTCCAGAAAATTTCCTTTCTGCCGTCCATACGCACACTCGACAATTCTGAAAAATGTCGGCGTCTCAATGGTGTGATACGGCTTCTTTTGAGAATTTAGTTTCAGAAACAGCCAGCTGCAGGTATTTCCCCATTCAATGATCCGATTCAAAAAATCAGATGCCGCCAATTCGTGGTAGTAAGTCACAGAAAGACGCCCTGTGGTAGCGGCATCCAGCGCAATCACAATCACTGAGTCTGTCTCTTCAAATTGATTTTGATACCCCTGAAACGTTTTCCACAGTTTCTTCCGATATAAAATCTCTGTGTCCTGGATATCGTCATCTGAGCCCAGGCCAAAATCGCCAAATATATCCGGTGTTTTCTTTCCGCCGGGATTCCAACAGATGAATGTCCGTTTATCCTGACCGCCTATAGATACCCCCTGTTTTTTTGCCAGCCATGTCAATGCGCCGTGTATCTTCTGGGAAGCCTCATAGCTGAGTGCATACGCCTGTCCAGGCTCCAGAAATCTCCCCCGGTATGTATATCCCTGACTGTCATTGGCCGATATGAGCTTTGCTCCGTAATTAGCTACTAAGATTCCTTTGGGGTGGGTTGCCGAAGTTACGGCCTCCCTTCCTGTAAAATAACAGATATCTCTCTGGCCCTGCTGCTCCTGGGAGTAGTATTTGATATAAGCCCGTATCAACGAGGAATCTTTCCATGTGCGGTCATCACCTGGCCCGCCTCCATGGACACGAAAGCGGACCATTACTTTTTCATAGGGCTGTCCGTTGATCTTTTTGGAATCAAACGTGCCTTCTTCTATTCCAATCCATCCTGCTTTTATTAAGTCAGAAATCACAGTTTTCTGGGTCAAGTATTGATACACTGCCTGAACTTTAGGATGGGAAAATTCAGAGTTTCTCCATTTTTCCAAGTTCTTGCAGTAAGCCTCATATTTTTCTTCCGCACTTTTCTTCTGTTTTTCATTTTCACAATAACTGGAGAAATCCCCGGCAATATAAGAAAGCGTGTCAGATAGCGGATGGGGCGCAATTTTGCTGGAGCGGCTGGCAGACGCCTCATTTACAGGAATCAATGTGACTGCCTCTGTTTTATCCAGTTTTGCCGCAGATTGAAATTCCCCATTTTGGTTCAGTGTGATTTCAATCTGGGCATTGGCGTTCATATGTGCAATGGGTGTGAGACTGATGCCATCCTGCTGTTCCCGTTCTATGTTGTTATCGTAAGTTTTAAAAAGCTGACTCATCCATGACATCTATAATATCATCCCCTCCTTGTGGGCAGACGAGAAATTGCCAGATGCCTCGTCGAATTTTTTTATGTTCATTTCCCTGATTGGCCGGTGAATGCATTCCCATGGCGGCAGAAATGTAATCACTCCTTTTCTCATGACCGCCTCCCACAGGCGCACACTCATTTTCCCTTTTGTTTCCTTGGAGTAGGCCTCGTCGGCATATGTAATCCCATGATACATCATTCCAAAACTAAGTTCCTCAATACCATCGTAAAATCCCTCTCCTTCCCCGAAAACACAAGGCTGTACGTAACCCTGGCATTCTCTTGTCCCCAGGAAAATATCTCTTCTCCCGCCCCGGGCAATCATCCGCTTCGCAATGTTATGGTGTTTATGTTCACTGCGGTCCTTCTCCAGTTCAGGCCGGTTTTCATTCCAGACAAAATGGGCCTGAACCTGGTAGCTGCATGCTTTCAAATACGTATAGTAGGACAAATCATTTTTGTCATTATAATATTTGATTGGCCGTATACCTTTTGTCTCTGTCTGGATAGGATTCATAATCCGCACTTTATCAATAATCCAAATTAATGTAGGTTTCCAGTAGACGCTGTGGAGTATCCCTTTCAGTGCCTCATAAGTTGGAATCTGATATGTAAACTTTTCCCCTCCCACACGGGTCACCGGGTCCGCAAACATTCCATATTCGCCAGTCACCTGGAATTCCACTGAATTTCTATATTCCATTGTCTGTCCTTCCTGTATTTTTTGCCATTATAAAATATAATTTTCAACAGGCTGTTCATCGGAAATTGTCAGCCCCAGCTCCAGGTCATATGCCTGCCCATCCAGAACCAGGATTCTGCCGTCTAAAATTGAATACAGCATTCCCGCCTGATCCAGTTTTTCTTTCTGCCATTTATAGACACTGACGGTATATTTCTTTGCCTGCTGGACAATTTCTTTTAACCTTTCCCAATCTAAATTTCTTTCATCCATGGACTCCATCTGTTCAATCAGGTGTATTCCCAATTCAAACGGTGCCACCACATCTACGGTATCCTGGTCAAATACTTGAAACTTCTTCCCAACAGTCTCAAACGGCTGGTGCAGAATAAAACTTTTGTTTTCGCTATTTTCCGCACTGCCGTTATAATTGGATAAAAGGTCTGTAAGATAAATGGTGGTTCCACAATCTTTGACAGGATATTTTGTTTCACTTTTCGTCTCTTCAAACAGATAGCGGTAAAAGTTCCGAGCCGATTGTTCCCCAATCAATGATTCTTTTGCTGCATCCCAGCCTGCCAGCACCTTACGGGTGCTGTTCTGAGCACTTTGTATTTCCCGCAGCATACTTAAATTTTCGCTTTTCAGATTAATAAAATACACGTTCCCCAGACGGCCATATTCGTTGCTGCGGTTACATCTTCCGGCCGCCTGAGCTAAATTATCAATACCGGCAAGTACTCGGATGACACATTCAAACGAGAGGTCCACACCTGCCTCTATCAGTTGTGTGGAAATGCAGATTTGTTTTCGGACAGGCTGCCTGTTCTGGACTGATTCCTGTACCCGACGCAGATTTTCCGTCAGATTTTGGAGCTTCTGCATCCGGTGGGCCTGGCACATAGCTGTAGAAAGATGGAAAATATCCCAATTTTCGTGTTCCGCATATTCCTGTAGTTTCTCATACAGTATTTTCGCCTCTGCTTTCGTGTTGCAGATTACCAGCAGGGAAGCATGCTGTTCCATCTGTTCCCTGCAGAATTTTGTACATTGTTCCCAGTCCATTCCATAGGCATCTATTCGATTGAAAATCTCAGCCCGTTTGAACACCTGCAGCTGTTCAGGATTCAGCTGTACCAGATCCGGCTCCTGTGAAAAGTGCAGCGGCCATTGCAATTCTTCAAAACAGGGCTGAGTGGCCGATGATAAAATAATGGACGCATGACAGCACTGCTGAAGGAAATTCATTGCCATGTTAAACATCACTGTGGCTTTTTTTGGCAGAGACTGTACCTCATCAATGACGATCACACTGTCACACAAAGCCTGCATCCTCCCCGCCGCAGATGTCTGGCTGGAAAAGAGGATATTTAACAGCTGCACCATAGTTGAAACTACAATGGGATAATTCCAGCTTTCAGCCAGAAATTCCATAGGGTCTATTTCCTCTCCTTTTGAGATCTCACGTATCACATTCGAATGATGTTCCAACACATCCGCTTCATCAGGCACATAATCCCGGATGACCTTTGCATTCTGATCCAGCACACTCAAAAGCGGAATAACAAAAATAATCCTCTTTTTTCCGTATTTTTCCGCATGTGCAAGAGCATATCGAAGGGTACATAATGTCTTTCCAGCGCCGGTTGGCACATTTAACCGGAAAATCCCAGAAGGTTTTTCAGCACTCTTTAGACATTGGCTGGAAATTTCACACCGGGTTTGATTTAATGGACCCCCTGAGTCAAACCGGGATATTTTTTCCTCAAAGAATTGTTTCATCTGTTTCCAGTCTGGCAGTTTCTGCTGCGGCTTCTGCATACTCATAAAGATGCTGGTATCCCGGCGGTCGCCGTAGATAACTGCTGAAAGAACTATTCTAGTTACCATACTGATCTGGAAAAATATTTTTCCTCCAGCGCGGGCACCATAGATCTCCTTGAATGATTCAAAGAGTTCTCTGATCTCATCTACGGCCTTTACAAAGTGTTCCTCAAGGGATGATACCTCCACAACCTCTGAAAAGTAATTGCATATCGTTTCTTCATAACACAATTCTTCCCGGTCCTTTTGCAGACGATGAAGGAAACCGTTTTTTCCATCCAAATCCGTACAGTCAAACATTCCATGATGAGCACCTATCGCATAACCGATGATCTCGCAGGACAGACGCTCCCATTGTGTGGAAGTTTCTGTGTGATATTTTTCAAACAGCCAGATCACTCCGGCGAAAGTGTGATTGACAGTTCCCCTTTTAACAGGCTTTCCCTGATAAGCATCTTCCAGATAATTGACAAATTCTTCCTTTGCTTTTCCAGCGTCATGGAGAATTCCTGCAAGATATATCGTATGATATAATTCTGTACTTCCTATACTGCCTGCTGCATAAGAAGCAGTCTGCAGACAGTGTTCTTTTAAACTCTGTTCTTTCCGTACACTCTGATAGTTTGTCAAATGCGCAAGTAATTTCATAATAATCCTCCCTCCATTGACAAATATATATGGATAAATTATAAAGCATAGATAGAATTTTGTCACCATTCTGCGGGAAAATTTCAGATAATTTTAATACCCCTGGTCCCCTCTTCGCCTATCAATGGCCAGTCCTGCACAGACAATAGCTGCCGCAAAAAGAATCTGTATGCCCAAACCCTGAAAAATACTCATTTTTTGTCCAGCGGTAAATTCTATATTTTTAGACAGTATCTCATTGACTGTCTCATACCAGTAGACAGGAAGAAAGTGAGCAAACGTTTTTACTCCTTTACCCAAAACGTCTATGGATACAAACACCCCGCAGGTAAAACTCATGCCAAGGGATATGACATTGACTATCCCGCTGATAATCTCTGTCCTTCTAACCAGAGTCCCCATGGTAAAAGCAATGGCCAGAGATACCAGCATCATGGCAAATGCATTTAACATATAAAAGGGCATATTGGTATCTCTCAGAAAATCCTTTCCATATAATAAGAACGGCATCAGCATACAGATTCCCCACACTAATGCCCCCAAAAACAGACATCCCAGAATCAGCTGAGCATTCTGCTTTACCAGCGGCATGGCGGCGCACTGCATACGAAGACGCACTTCTTTCTGTCTGAATCCGATCATAATATAGCTGATCATATAACAGACCACAGAAATCATAATATACGGCATATACTGAAACATAAACGCATGAGGTGCCGGTTCTCCCCCATACCCATTCTTATCCATCAGTTCCACCTTATTTTCCGCTTCCTGAACCTCCCCTGCCTTCTCGTAAATCTCCTTTCCCTGATAGCCAGCCGCTTTCAATATGCGTACATCGTTTAGAAAGCTGTTGATCTGCTGGTCCACATAGTAGGCGCTGTAGGCACCTGGAATTTTTGTGGTAGGCAGTTTTTCCCCCTCATCCAGACATTTTTCTTCAAATCCCGCAGGTATCACCGCCACGTAATAAATATTCCGGTAAAAAAGCTCCTCCTGAATCACATCCAGATCATCCGGAATTTCCACCAGGTGATGATGCCTGCCCAGATATGAGGTAAGCGCATCTGATAAATCACTGCCGTCCCTGTCGATGACTGCAATGTTCAGACTTTCCTCCTGGAAGTTTTCCATACTTTCCCCTTTTGTCAAAAGCTGCATAGCTATACAAATTGTCAGGAAAACTACCAGATATAAAATCAGTACATTGAGATTGCTTCTCACTAATTTCAAAAATCCCCTAAATACTATCATAGCATTCCCTCCTCACCAGCAGCCAGGCGGCCAATACAGCCACTGCACTCATCATTCCCAAAATCAGAAGATTTCTCATAAGCCTCTCTGGATTATCATAGACTCCAATGCAGTAAAAGGCATCGCTCAATACTGCCGCTGGATTGAGACGGTTCACCAGCGGACAGTGGTGCTCAATCACATCTTTCATTTGTCCGAACATCAATCCGGCCAGAAATCCTGGAATCAACGTAAAACATACACACATTCCCATCTTGCCCCCAAAAGATAAACGTCTGATACACCCCAGCACCATGCCAATAGATATTCCGATCATGCTGCCCATGCAGATTGTCAGCAGGATGGCACACACATCGCCCCCTAGACGGATTCCCAGCCCAAAGCGGATATAACCGGTGAGAATCCCCACATTACAGAAATGAATAAAGAAAAGCACCAGCATATCTGTCAATATAAGCTGAATCTTATGGGTGGGGGTGACACTTCTGCGGGCGCCCAGCGCCGAAATATCAGCCTGGCTGTCCACACTAGACTGGGCTCCCAGAAAGGCACCGGAAAGACAGGCATAAGCAATCAATGCAAAAAAATATGAGATATTAGAGTCCATAGTCCTGCCTTTTACACTGAAAGATTCCGTCATCTCCTGCCAGTCCTCCATCGCTTCTACCGCTGCAGAAAGACCCTGTGGATGTTCCCTGGCAACGGACATGATCATCGAAGCATTTTTACAATAACTGTCCAGAAGTGATTTTAAAATGCTCTGGCTGATTCCTGAGCCTGCAACTGTAAGCGCAGGCTCTTCTGTGCAATAAAAAATCCCCTCCACCTTGTCCTGCCGCAGAGCTTTTTCTGCTTCTTCATCAGTCATATGGGTAATCTGAACTGCCGAACCGTCAAGCCGGTCCATATACTCTGTAAAGGCCTTTGCTGTGTCGCTATCTTTGTCTTGTATGACCAGCGCTGTGGGAACGGCTTCCATATCCTCTCCCATCTCTCCGCTGCCAAATGAAATATAGAAAAAAGTCCCTAAAATAATTGGAAATGCCAATGCCCAGAACATCTGGCTTTTTTTACGGATCGTCTGGAGCATGCGGTATTTGATTAAATGTCCCATTTTTTCATCCCTTCTTTTTTCATCCGCCTCTTCTCAATCTCTAAGTGCCTTTCCTGTAATTTCAAGGAATACATCGTTTAATGTGGGCAATTCAGAAAATACCTTTCCGAACACAATATCTTTCCCCTGGAGATAATTCAGCACCCGCACCAGGTTGTGTTTCGCTTTGCCGCAGCGTATCTGCAGAATCTGTTCTTCATAAGACACATCAAATACATGGGGCAGGGAACGAATCTCCCTCAGGTGCACCTGGTCCAGGACAATAGCTTCAATGGTGATTGTCTCTCCTGTTTTAATCATATTCTTTAATTCTTCTTTGGTCCCGGAGGCCAGAACCCTTCCATGATCGATAATGGCAATCCGGCTGCAGATGTACTCCACTTCCTCCATATAATGAGAAGTATAGATAATGGTGGAACCCTGCCGGTTCAATTCCAGAATCCCCTCCAGAATCTTATTTCTGCTCTGGGGATCTACCGCCACTGTGGGCTCATCCAATATAATCAGCCTGGGACGGTGCACAATGCCGCAGGCAATATTCAGCCTTCTCAGCAGACCGCCGGATAGTTTCCCCGGCCTCATCTTCGTGTAATTTCCCAGTTCCACAAACTCAATGGCCTCCTCCACCAGCCTTTTTCTCTCCACCTTATCTCTCTTATAAAGTCCGCAGAAATAATCAATGTTCTCTCTGACTGTCATCTGCTCAAACACTGCCACATTCTGCATCACCACACCGATGTTTTTCTTAACCTCATAACTGTCCGGCCGCATAGGTTTTCCCATAATGGTAATTTCTCCTTTGTCATACTTTAAAAGAGCCAGCATACAGTTAATGGCTGTGGTTTTTCCTGAGCCGTTGGGCCCCAGCAGGCCGAAGACCTCCCCCTCCTGTATGGTGAGATTCAAATGGTCCAGCGCAATCAGGCTCCCATAGCGTTTTACCAGATTTCTGATTTCAATCATCTGCCAATCCTCCTAAATTTTTACGTATATCCGAAGTATACCTCTTGACCCCTTACAAGAATAGTGTCCTGTGTCAATACTTTTGTGACAAATGTCATATTTATTCTTTGGTGTCCTTTCAGGCTGTTCCAATCAAATAGTAATTTAGAAATAAAATTTTCTAAAAAATAGTGCAGATCACTGAAAAAATTCGATTATTTTCTATCCAAAACCACTACAATTGTATATGAAAACACTCAGGTAAAAGACGGCCAGTGTACTCTATCAAAATTTCTGATATTAGAAAAATAAATCAAACATTTTTTTGCCTAATTATAAAAATAAAAAAATGAATCTGTCTGAAAATAGCGGAACAGGAGGTGTCTGATAAAATTATTCAGATATGTAGTTGAGGAGTATAAAAATCCATGGTAGACTAGATCATAGTAGTTTCTTTATATGCGTAAGGTTAAGTGTGGTAACTCAACTATACAACATATATTCAAAAAGCTGTAGCTTTTTTGAAAAAATTCATGCTAAAGCAGCTTGTTCAAAGTACAATGCAATATGTCCGCTGTAGTACAATTTTATCATTTACAGAGGAAATGCCTCTTTTTCTCACCTAACTGCCCATATTCAGGAGGAACGTATTATGTCACAAGCATTAGCAGAGTCCCCAAATTTCAAGGAATTTTAACAAAAAACACAAAGGAGGCCTCCCATTGAAGTCCACAGAAGACCAGGCAGTCCTGCTGATATACGCGTTTGGCGCCCTGCCCTGGATGGGTGTCAATACCCCATTTGTGGCAGGTCTTCTCTATACTATAATCTATGCTGCTTTAAGCAGCCGTCCGGACTGCCCCATCCGCCGTGGAATCCTCACAGCAGTATATCTGGCCGCCGCTTTTTTCTGCCCACCGGTTCTCTGTTTTTCCCCGGCAGTTCTGTATACACTGCTGATGTGTCACAGCTATGCCGCAATCCTGCCTATACTGCTGCTGTTTCTTGGCCAATGGCACAGTTTCCCGGATTTTTATCCTTTTTTCCTGATACCCGGATATGCCACAGCCGGTCTCTTGTGTTATAAGACAACTGTTTACCAAGCCCTGGACAGACGGTACCGCCAGACAAAAGACGATGGCACAGAGCTTGCTATACTGCTGAAAGAAAAAAATCTGGCGCTCCAGGAGAACCAGAATTACAAAGTTTATACAGCCACTTTGAAGGAACGGAACCGGATTGCCCGGGAGATTCATGATCATGTGGGACATATGCTCTCCCGCTGCATTCTGCTGACAGGCGCCCTGAAAACCATCAACAAAGACGCCGCTGTGGGAGAATCCCTGAACCACCTGGAACAGACCCTGCACACGGCCATGGACAATATACGTTCCAGCGTCCACGATCTCCATGACGAATCCATCAATCTCAGGGAAATCCTGGAAGGTCTGGCTGCAGCACATTCCTCCTGCCCGGTGGACCTGGACTATGATATGGGCTTTGATGTCCCCGCTGATGTGAAATACTGCCTCATTGCCATTGTAAAAGAGGCTCTGCATAACATTTCACGCCACAGCAGCGCTGACCAGGCCACAGTGACTGTCCGGGAACATCCCGGACTCTACCAGCTTTCCATCGAAGACAATGGCATTCCCCCGGCTCAGCCGGAATATACTGGTATGGGGCTGGCCAATATGCAGGATCGAGTCCGCTGCCTGCATGGGACCATACAGATTTATACGGAACAGGGGTTTCGGATTTTTATTACACTCCCCAAGGAAAATAGAAAGGATACAGCTATATGAGGCTCATACTCATTGACGACGATGTACTTGCTGCTGCGGCCTTGACCACTATTCTGGAAGCCCAGGGCTCTATCCAGGTCTGTGCCACAGGAACCGATGGCTCCGATGCCCTGGAACTTTATAAAACACATCGGCCGGATGTGCTACTGATGGACATCCGCATGAAACATATAGACGGGCTGGCCGCTTCCGCCAATGTCCTCTTTTTCGACCCCAAAGCCTGCATTCTGCTGTTAACTACATTTACCGATGACGAATACATTCTGCAGGCCCTGAAAATCGGTGTAAAGGGATACATTCTAAAACAGGATTATCCATCCATTGTGCCTGCCATTGAAGCCGCCTGCTCAGGACAGACCGTGTTCGGCCGAGAGGCGGCCTTAAAAATCCCCGGCCTGCTGCACAAAAAAACATATTTTTCCTATGAAGATATGGGAATTACCAAAAAGGAATATGAAATTATCGTTCTGGTGGCAGATGGTCTGAACAACAGAGAAATCGCTGATAAAATCTGCCTAAGTGAAGGGACTGTCCGCAATTACCTCAGCGTGATCCTTGATAAACTGGAGCTGAGAGACCGCACCCAGCTGGCTGTATTTTATTATCAGCATCTATAATATCCGGCGATTAAAAACCGCCAGCTATATATAATAGAATCCTGCTCTGCAGGATTCTCCGCCAGCGGCGGGCCGCTGCCAGCGGCATAATTCCTATCCGCCGCAGTGCGATCCCCCGGAGGGTTTTTATCGTATAGGGAACGAAGTATCCTATACGATAAAAGAAGGGGCTGCGGGAAATAACTATATTTCCCGCAGCCCCTTCTTTGAGCGCACCTGGATTTTCAGCCACACTCTGGACAGGCTCTAATGCCTGGGTTTCTGCTGCACCAGCTGAACAGCCTCAGCCAGCAGGAGCACCATCTGATTTTCCATATCCGGGTCCAGCTGTACAGATTTGGAAAACAGCTCCCCGCTTACCGTTGAGACATATTTCGGTTTGATATTGCTCAGAGTATATGCCGCCACATCTGACTTACACTGGTCACACTGACAGCATCCGGACTTTTCAATAATGCTTTCCATCCGCGCAAACACAATATCTTCCATTACATTTTTTACTTTTACTGACATAATAGCTCCACTCCTTCACCACGGAACTTTCTACAGAGCCTCAAAATCCTCTACACCGTGTTTACACAACGGACAGATATAACCTTCCGGCAGTTCATCCCCTTCATAAACATATCCGCATACCTTGCATACAAAGCCCTTCTTATCTGCATCCGGCTTTGGTTTTACATGGTTCTGATAGTAAGTATAAGTCATGGTTTCTTTATCAGAAAGGGAAGCGCACTCTGTCACATCACAGATAAACATTTTGTGGGTGTCAAGATCAATCTCATTGGTAACTTTCGCTGAGATAAATCCGTTAGCATATTTATCCAGGAAAAGGAGTCCATTAGAGGCACGGTGCACATTGCTGAATGTGGCAAACTTGTCCACATCTCTGCCTGACTGGAAGCCGAAATGTTCAAATACATAGAACGGCGCATCCTGTGCCAGCGTGGCAATATTCAATACCCGTGTCTTGGAAATGGTCTCACAGGAATAATTCATCTTGTTTACAGTCACAGCAATACGGTTTGGCGTATTGGTCACCTGAGTCACTGTATTGCAGATAAATCCATTGTCCTTGCCAGCCTGGTCTTTTGTGGTTACTACATAAAGTCCATAGCCGATGTTGAACAGTGCTGTGGGATCAATATTATTCTGGCTTACATTGTCAGCCGCGCAGTAGGAAGCTGCCAGTTCTTCTGCCAGAGCCGCAATCTGTTCTTTTGTCTCCTCATTCATGGCGGAACGGATGGTCACATTATTCTTAGCAAACAGAATATCCTTGGAATCTTTAAAAGTATCTTTCATAATCTTGATACACTGAGGTGCCCAGGAACCATTTTCAATCAACGCGATGGTTCTGTTCTGATAATTTCTCTCAGTCAAATGATCCATGAATGTTTTCATAAACGGAAATACTTCCGCATTGTATGTGGTGGTGGCAAGAACCAGCTTGTCATAACGGAACGCATCCTCCACAGCCTCAGCCATATCACATCTTGCCAGGTCGTGGCACTCTACCTTCGGTGCGCCGGCTTCTTCTAATTTCTTACACAGCAGTTCCACTGCCGCTTTCGTATGTCCATATACAGATGTATAGCATACACATACACCTTCACTCTCCGGTCTGTAGCTTGACCAGATATCGTACAGATTCAGATAATATCCCAGATTCTCCTTCAGAATCGGACCGTGCAGCGGGCAGATCATGGCAATGTCAAGACCAGCTGCTTTTTTCAGCACATTCTGCACCTGCTTGCCGTATTTGCCAACAATACCGATGTAATATCTTCTGGCTTCACATGCCCAATCCTGTTCCACATCGAGAGCTCCGAATTTTCCAAAACCGTCAGCGGCAAACAAAATCTTCTCACTGGATTCATAAGTCATCATAACTTCCGGCCAGTGAACCATAGGTGCAGCCACAAAGTTCAAAGTATGGCTTCCCAGGGAAAGAGTATCGCCTTCTTTGATTTCCTTCGTGTGCTCCATCTTCATCTCCGGGAAGAACTGCCCCATCATCACAAACGCTTTGGGACTGCTCACAACTGTGGCAGAAGGATATTTGTTCACAAATGCCTCTATAGACCCAGCATGGTCTGGCTCCATATGCTGTACCACCAGATAATCCGGCATTGCTCCGTCCAGAACTTTTTCAATATTGTCAAGCCATTCCTGTGTTTTTGTCTGGTCAATGGTGTCCATGACTGCAATGGAATCATCCATAATCACATAGGAATTGTACGCCATGCCATCCGGCACCACATATTGTCCTTCAAACAAGTCTACATCATGGTCATTCGCCCCCACATAATAAACTGAATCTGTTACATGATTCTCCATAATCTAACGCCTCCTTAATTATTCAAACTGCAGACAATTGCAAAACGCCCATTCCATAACCAAAGTTTGGACAAAATAGACAAATAAGGAGCTATTTTATCCAAATTCGTAATGTACGAAAACACTTTCGCAATTATCTAATTAAAACTGCCAAAGGCTTCCCAAAAGCCGCCTCCTCAAATATTACTTCTTCATTATAACTTCATCCTCTGGAACAATCAACTGCTTTTTGTACTTTTCTGTACTTTTTTACTCCATTTTCCAATTTATATAAATGGCGGTTAATTATCGTCATCTGAACTGTACAGCCGCTTTGCGCCATCTACACCTTTTTGCGGACATACATCCGCCAGAGTCCCATACATCCGGCAGCTATTTCATGCCGGATATTATATGCTCCATCCGGATGGAGCATATAGAGATTTCTATCTATTAATCCGGCTCAGAAATGCCTCCCCATATTTCTCCAGCTTATAATCCCCCACCCCGGACACCTGCAGCATCTGTTCGCGATTCTGAGGTTTTTTCACACACATATCCACCAGAGTCCGGTCGGAAAAAATCAGATAGGGAGGTACATTTTCTTCCCGGGCAATCTCCCTGCGAAGTCCCCGCAGATCCTCAAACAATTCACTGTCCTTTTCTGACAGCACAGAAGCCGCTGACTTTTTCTTCTTATCGGACAGAGCCTGTCCGCCTGTCTGTTTTCCTTTTTCCTCCTGTTCTTTCACCAGTTTCATAGTCAAAGATACACCACCGGAAAATTCCTGCGCCCGGCTGCCGGGCACCAGCACCGGATATTCCCCATCGCTGACACTTAGATATTCCTGCAGGGACATTTCCTGGATGATCTGGCGCAGTCTGGCAACAGACAGATGGGACAGCTTCCCGTATTCGGGATTCTGCTCCAGCCCTCTGGATATAATCTTCTGGCCCTTGCTGCCACGAAGAATATCTATAATTACTGTAATGCCATAAGACATCCTGTTTGCCTGTATGCAGGCAAGAATACACTGCGCCTCCCGGGAAATATCCACCTCCTCATACTGAGTCAGACAGTTCCTGCAGTTTCCACAGTACCCAGAACGCTTTTCCCCAAAATAATTCATTATGTATTCCCGCAGGCAGGTGCTGGTAAAACAGTAAAACGTCATCTGCCGCAGGCGCTCCCGGTCCCGCTCCTGGACAAGTTTCCTGGTCATCTCGTCCAATTCCTGATTGTCCTCATTGTTGTCAATAAAATACCGGTTCGTCCTCACATCCATAGGACCATAATAAAGAATACACTCTGCCGGCTCAGAATCACGGCCCGCCCGCCCCGCCTCCTGATAATAGCTTTCCATGTTTTTCGGCATATTATAATGAATCACAAACCGCACATCCGACTTGTCAATTCCCATGCCGAATGCATTGGTAGCCACCATAATCTGCTTCCTGTCATACAGGAAATCCTCCTGGTTCTCCCGGCGTTCCTCATCAGACAATCCTGCATGGTATCTGGTTACAGAGAACCCCTCCTCCCGCAGCAGGTAACACAGTTCCTCCACCTTTTTGCGGGTGAGGCAGTAGATAATCCCACTGCTTTTCGGCATCTGGGATTCTTTTTTATGTAAATACTCAAGCACCGCCCGGTCTCTGTCGTCCGGCTTTTCCACAGAAAAAAATAAGTTTTCTCTGTCGAATCCAGTGGCCACAATCTTCGGGTCGCAAAGCTGCAGAATATCCAGGATATCATCCCTCACATCCGCAGTGGCGGTGGCTGTATAAGCACCGATTACCGGCCGGTACGGCAGTTTTTCCAAAAATTCCAGGATTTTCAGATAACTGGGACGGAAATCCTGGCCCCACTGAGAGACACAATGAGCCTCATCCACTGCCAGCATAGAAATCTTTACCTGCTCATCCAGAGCAAAGGAGAGAAACGCCTGTGTCTCCAGACGCTCCGGTGCCACATAAATAATCTTATAGCGCCCCTGCCTGGCCAGCCCCAGCGCTTTCTGGTACTGCCCCGCCGTCAAAGAGCTGTTTAAAAAGGCCGCATGAACCCCTGCCTGGTTCAGCGCTCTCACCTGGTCCTTCATAAGGGAAATAAGCGGTGAGATCACCAGTGTAATCCCCTCCATCAAAAGAGCCGGAATCTGAAAACACATGGATTTCCCAGCCCCAGTAGGCATAATCCCCAGTGCATCCCGGCCGCTCTCCACCGCCTGGATAAGCTCCAGCTGCCCCTCTCTAAACTGCTCATATCCAAAATACTGCTTTAACACCTCATGTGTCCGGTCCATGATACCTCCTCTGTATGTTCCCACTTATTGACACCCCGAAAAAATTCTTTTATACTAAAACTAACGCTGTAGAGCACAATCAATAAATTTTTCAGGAGTTACCAATATGAAAAACACTTCCTCTAATACACCACACACTGCCAGTTCCAACACCCCTCATGCACCTAACCTGCCAAATGAAGCTGCCGGCACCACAATTATCCCCAACCTGCCAAATTCACCGAATCAGGGGAACGAGCAAAATCCTTCCCTGGGCAAACCAAATTCACCAAATACGCCCAATGAACCCAATGCCGCCAATATGCCCAACACCTACAAAGAACCATCCCCGGCAGAGCCCAATTCCCCCAATGAACCCAACCTGCCCAACCGCCCCAACAGGGCAAATCCCCCCAATACTCCCAATGAAAACCTGGCACAGGGGAATACCCCGAACAGCGCCAATCAGCCCAACCAGCCGCTGAAACCCAATACAGCTAACCAGCCCAATCAGCCCAATATCTCCCAAAACAGCAGCATAGAGGATGAGAACATCAGACTGCCGCAAAGGGATGAAAGCCTCCATACCTCCCAGGGTACAGAAACCCTCCAGCCCTATCCTGCTGCCACTGCCCCCACAGAAGGAAATTCGTCTTCCTTATCTATGGGGACTATTGTTCTGGCTGTTTTAGCGGCCACAATTTTCGGACTGGTAATCTGGAATCGGATCAGGAAAAGAAAGAAACCTACTTCAGATTGAGACGGGTGCGGAATTTCTCCCAGAGAACAGTAAGAAAATACTCATATGCCTGGTCATACACCAAGAGCAGAACCTGCCCTGCCACTGCAGCGGCCAACAGCCATCTCCCTGTGATACCGTCTGCAAAAATCAGCCGGGGAAAGGCAAACAAAGCGGGCAGGTATAACAGATTAAAAATCACAAATTTCCCCAGCCACAGCCAGCACCGCCTCCCTCGTTCTGCCCGGGCCACAGCCAAAAACAGCCATTCGGAACCCACTACATAAAATCCCATAGCCGCAAACGTAATGCAGTACAGTTTATTTGGTGCCAGCAGAAATCCAAGAACTACCGTTCCCACGTAGGAAGCCGCTCCCGCTGCAAGACCGCTTTCCCGTATGACAATACCCGGGAAAAAGGAAGCGGCCGCCAACAGAAACAAAGTATTAAATTCCAATATTCCGCTTAGCACAATACATAAAACAGCCAAAGCCACAGCCATACCGCCAACGGCTGTTTTTCTGCTATCTACATGCATGAGCAAAGATCCCCTCCTGTACACTCACAGCAGGTATCTGCAATCCAAAGATCACAGCAGCAGTTTCCTGTGGTGGGCAGACCGCCGCCTCTGCTGTTTGTCATGCCGCCGAACCCCCTGTTCTGGTAACGCTGGGTATTCCACTGGAGCTGGTTAAGCAGACTTCGATATTCCATATTATTAGGTTCCATATTAACTGCAGTCTGGGCATCATTCAATGCCTGCACATTGTTCCCCAGCCCATAATGTGCCGCTGCACTGCAATAGTACCATCTCGCAGTCCTGGCAGGCTGACGGGACAATACCCGGAGTGCTTCCTGGTAACGCCGGTTGTTAATAAAATTGACGGCAGCCTGCAGTTCCACCTCCTGCTGGCTGGAACCGGCTGAATGATTTCCATATTCATAAGTACCAAAACCGCCTTCCCGCTCCCTCATAATCTGGTCATAAGCCTCCTGGACTTCTTTAAATTTCTCCTCTGCCAGACCCGCCAGCGGGTTATCCGCATAGGAATCCGGATGATACTTCCTGCTCAGATCCCGGTATGCCCTTTTTACTTGGTCATTGGAAGCGCTGGGAGAGACCCCCAGCACCTCATATGGATTCGTTACCATGATTTTCCTCCTTTTGTACACTGTTTTCCTTAAATCGTATATCATACCCTTTGGGTACAGACTGCGGCGCACGGTTGACCAAAAGCATTTTTCAAACACGCTCCTTAATCAATTTCCGGTATTTTACCCATACCCCTGAATACAGGATATTGCGTAAAATATCCGCCTCACACAGACAGGGAAGCTGTTCGAAAGCGCTGCAGCACTCTGAAATCATCATTTCCAGCATCTGCCCGCATAATTCATAGAATTTCTCTGTCTGTTCCCGGTTACTCTCCCACAATTCTTTCAGCGGATTGTACAGACCTTTCTTCCTGTCCACTGAAATATCTTCAACGGCATCCAAAATATAAATATATTTTCCCAGGAAAAACCCCATCCGGCGCAGCTTTTCCTCCCATTGATCCTGCCGGAAAACAAAAAGTTCTTCCATCAAATGCCCAAAGCATCCGGCGGCGGCATCAATATCCTGACTCTGCTGCTCCTCCAGTTTCTGCAAGGCTTTCAGCTGGCGCTTAAAAGCGGCAGTCTGACGGGGATACTTTTTAGCCGTCTGTTCTGCCTTCCTGTGAAATAGGTGGACTCCTGCCAGTCCTGGAAGGCTTCTCTCATCCTGCCAGTCATCTGCCAAATGATAATAGGTCAGCAGTAAATTCATATCTGCTCCATATTCAGTCATACGGTTATGCAGAACCGGGATTTTCTTTATGGGATGTACAACGCAGCGCCGGGGCCTCATACTCGTCTTTTCTTCATACAAAGAACTGAGCAGAATAACCACAAAAGTCAAATCATAAGTCAAGGTCATCTGTCCCCGAAGCCCGTACTGTCTCCGCAGCTGATGGCAGAGTCCGCAGTAATATCCTTTATACTGATAGTAATCCCGAATTTTTAACTCAGGTTTGTCTATCGTTAAATATCCGATCACGTTTCTGCTCCTTTACTGGATAATTAAAGTATATTCTATCACTATCTTTTTGTCTGGTAAATGTTTTTTTCAAATTTTTAACAGAACCCCCAGCCTATCTGTTCCTTCTCATGAGATAACAGTTATAATTATCTCCCACTCCTTGACGGCATACCAAAATTTGTATATAATTTCGTTATCAAAGAACGTATCCGTATTGGTTCCGTTAATTTTAAACCCCAAGGAGAGTATCCCAATGTTCTATCAGGAAAAAGGCGTTTACGGAAACTCTGTCATGCACTTCCACACTCCCAGCACCGCCGCTCTGGAATATCTTTTCTATTGTAATTACTGCGGACTGTTCTACTGTAACCGCCTGTACCGCATCTGCCGGGCTCAGAATGAATTCTATGAGCCGTACCTTCTTGTTTTTGTTAAAAAAGGCTGCCTGCATCTGGATTATAAAGAACTTCACTACCATGCTCACAGCGGGGAATGCCTTCTGTTTGACTGCCGGCTGGCCCACTGCTACTATGCTGATGACAATACTGCCTTTCAATATATCCATTTCGGTGGAAATATCAGCGGCTATTATTTCATCAGATTGTGTGAAAAAAACCGGCACTGCTTCCGCCCCTCAAACGCAGACGCTGTCTCTGGTGCTCTTGCCCGGCTCCTGATTTATATGGAGGACCCCATGTCCAATGAACACATCGTCTCCTCTGGCATCCATTATTTGCTCAGCCTGCTTCTGACCGGCAGCCAGCAGCATTCTTCTCTGAACGCCCAGCGGATAAATGCCGCCATCCATTTTATGAATGCGCATCTGTCAGAAGATATTACACTGGAAGACATTTCTGCCGAAGCCGGCCTGAATGCCAGCTATTTCAGCCGCCTGTTCCGTCAGTACGCAGATACCTCCCCTTATGATTACCTGGCCAATCTGCGCATTTCCCATGGCAAAATGCTCCTTGTAACCACCTCGGATTCCGTGGCAGCAATCTCAGAAACCTGCGGATTTCATGACCCTGTTCATTTTTCTAAAACCTTTAAGAAAAAGAGCGGCCATACCCCTCTGCAGTTCCGGAAAACTTATACCACGCATACAGCAGCAGAAAACGGGATACAAAAAAAGAAGAGCCCAGTTAATGAAAAAATAACTGGACCCGCCTGAGACAGCTTTGAAGTATTCTCTTGCACAGTGAATGTTCGATTGTTCAATCAGCCGCAGCCTGCATGGAACTCATTGATCTTTTAAAATCCAAACTCAGCCGCAGCCTCAAAACATGCGGCAATATTCTCAGCAGGTACGTTTCCCATAATATTGTGAATGGTGTTAAACACATACCCGCCGCCTCTTGCCAGAATATCCAGACGCTCTTTTACCTGCGCCTTCACCTGTTCCGGTGTGCCTGTGGGAAGCAGCCCCTGGGTATCCACACCGCCGCCCCAGAACGTGATACGGCTGCCGTATTTGTCTTTCAGCTGCCGGGCATCCATGCCTGACGCTGAGAGCTGTACCGGATTTAATACGTCCACTCCCATGTCTATAAAGTCTTCAATAAACACCTCAATGGCGCCGCAGCAATGATAATGGGTCTTCCAGGTGGTATGATTGTGCACCCAGTCATTCATTTTCCTGTAATATGGTTTATACAGCGTACGGAAAGTATCCAGGGACATAATGGGTCCTGCCTGAGTTCCAAAGTCTGTACCGCTGATATTGATCACATCAATATTATCGCCAACAGCCTGATAATAGATCTCCAGACTTTTCATCGCATTGTCCGTCCACATGTCAAAAACGGCTTCTATATATTCCGGATACAAAAGCTGGGCCATACACCAGTCCTGATAGGTCCGGATACCTTTTGGCTCCAGCACACCGCCGCCCGGTATGGCAGACGGGTCGCCGATGCCTCCCATGCCGAAACATCCAAAAACGGCTTTATCAGTAGTCTCCCTGAGCAGTTTCGCATTTTCTTCATACCATCTAGCATCTTCCTGGGAAATGGGCTTGAAATCTTCTTTAAAGTCTTCCACCGGCGTCAAGTTATCCTCATCATATCCGGCTGAACGGGGAATCGCGTCAAAGAAATATCCTCCTTCCGGCATCATATAGCTTGGCCCATAACTGTCATTTCCCTGAGGGTACAGAAAACTTCTTCCCTTTTCATCAATTTTATACCTATGGTCTGCCGAAATCCTTACCGGCGTGCCATCCGGCATAGTGAAATCCTGCATAGGGCCGTGAAGAGGAACACCTGCACAATCATTTGCCGAATTCAGACCAATGACATCAATATGCAGACGCTCCATAATATCCGGCTCCATGGTTCCAATCATCTGGGAAGTCTCATAAATCTGAATGGGCCGTTTCTCCAAGCCATAATACTCCCTCAGACGGTAAAGGGCACAAGCGCTGATACCGGAATTGTAGGTGGCTCCCAAGTCAATGGGCACTTTGTCAGGTTCTTTGTGTGTAAGTGCTTTTAATACACGCTCTCTCGAAGTCATGGTCATTTTCTCCCTTTTGCTGTTATTTTAATTTTTTAATATTTTTCGGAATTCTCCTTATAAATCCTGCTTTCTTCCCGTTCTTTTACTGACGGTGGATCATATTTCAGCCATTTACACAGCTGTGCTATCCTTCTTTGACTCTTATTCCGTACAATATTCATCCAACAGTTCATCACAGTTTTCTTTTGTCATATCAAACAGCTCGATATGACTTCTCTCTGGAATCTCTTCCCCCAAGTACTGCTGTTGTGCAATTTCTCCACAGAGAGTTCCAATGGCCGGCCAATAGACAAACACCCCATAGCTGCATTCATCGTTTTTTATCATTTCCGCATCATCTCTGTTTCCAATTACACCACAGGTAAGAATTTTTCCTTTCATATTGGCTGCTGCAATGGCTTGGGAAGCTCCCAATACCGCATTATTATCTGTCCCCGCAATACAGGTGATTTTATCACCGTAAGTAGTCAGCCAGTCTTCTGTTACATGCATAGAGGCTTCCACCTCAAATTCCCCTGTCTGACTGGATAATATGTCCAAATCCTTTCGCTGTGCAACAGCGTCCATAAATCCCTGTTTACGAAGAACAGCTGCTTCACGCCCAGGAGTTCCTTCAATAAAGCAGATTTCAGCATTTTCCGGAAGATTTCCTACGCACCACTCTCCCACTTTCTGCCCCAGTTCCGTTTCATTAAACCCAACGAATTTCCATTCTCCGCCAGATGCCTCTGTTCCTACCATAAATACGGGCACACCTTCGGCATTGCACTGTTCCACAGCCGCTGTATTGCCTTCTGTATCCACACCAATAATAAACATCATATCCACGCCTTTGGTCAACATGGTTTCCACATTTGTCGTCTGTTTTTCAATATCCAGCGCGGAATCAGCAACCATGGCCTCCACTTTGTCTGTTCCCACTGCTTTCGCGAATTCCATGCTCTCTACATATTCTTTAAAGTTCATCGCAGCAGGATAGCAGTTCTGATCTGCATTATCAATATTTATAAATCCCACACGGTATACATAATCTTCGGAAGCACTGCCGCTTTCCTCTTCTGATTTCTCTGTTTCTGCCGCAGTGTCTGTGCCAGAAGAACCACTGTCCCCGGAATCTGAATTCCCACCGCACCCAGATAGCATGGCTATAACCATTGATACTGTTAATAACATAGCAATTCGTTTTTTCCTCATCCTTTGTCCCTCCTTTGATTGAGTACTTGGTTGTTATCAGTAGTTTATCAGATTCTTCTCGGTATTTATATGTATTTTTTTGACTTAAACCAGTGTCATCTTGACATATCCCAGCTATACTCGTGTTTACGCACAATTTAACCGTATCTTCTTTTCATTCTTTTAATTATTATAAAAGCCGTTATTCATCCACACATATTGGATATTTTCCATATTTTTTATAAGTATCAAAAATCGCCGCAATATTTTCTGGAGGGCAGTCAGACTGAATATTATGCCCACAGGCGAACAGATATCCCCCACCTGGTGCAAAGTCACGGATTTTCTGTTTTACATCTGCGATGACAGCATCTGTGGGACCGGCAAATCTGCCCTGGTTGTCCAGCCCGCCATGCAGTACCAGTTTTCCGTATGTCATTTCTTTTATCCGCTTACTGTCTGTCATATGGAATGCATTTGCCTGTACCGGCTGAATAATATCCACACCTGCGTCACGCAGATCATCAAATGCCCAGTCCACAGACCCGCAGCTGTGATAGGCGACTTTGCCATCACAATATTTGTGCATGGACTCAATCACACGTTTAATCCTGGGCTGTACACGGGTCCGGAATTGTTCCGGATGAATGAGCGGACCATTCTGTGTCCCCCAGTCATCGCCCAGCCACATAATGTCTACATATTCTCCGACTTCCTTGAGCATGGTCTCATACCACGCACACCACCAATCCGCAGCCATGTCCATCAAATAATCTGCAAATTCCGGATCTCCCACAAAGTCTCCCATAAAGTTCTGCATGCCCCGCCATTCCCATGCCTGATAAAATACCGATCCATGTTCTCCGATTACAATGGCCTTATCTGTATTTTCACGCAGCCACTGTGCCCGTTGCCTCATCCCTTTAAATCGGGCCGTATCCGTAGGATCAGATGGTTTAAACGCCTTCAAATCCTCAATATCTTCAGCAGTTTCCAGAGGATTTCTGGTAAAATCAAAATACTCGCCCATTTGTTTGAAGTAAACACCATTTTCATCATAAAAACCGCCGTTTTCATCTATGTACATCTCCCAGCCGCTGGGCGGATTGGTCAACAGACAGCGGGTGTCCACCCCAAAATAATCCAGCACATAATCGCTGACCAAAGCCAGCCCCTGCTTAATATCACGAATCACAATTTCTTCCTCCGGTGCTCCGATATATTTCAGCAGTTTCCTATACGCCTCCGCCTGAATACCAGTTACCGCATTATTCCCCCAATCCACAGCAATACGATCTGTTTCTTCAAAATTTAATGCCTTTAATACCCGTTCTCTTGAAGTCATTTTTTTGTAAACCTCCTTTTATCTTCGCTTTTCTTATTTCCAGTGTACCACCACCCCGGACATTCACAGCATAACAAACTGATTGAAAACTAGCACAATCTTATAATCTATGTTATAATCCTGTGTATGAATACTTATACCTATATAAAATTTCCTTATAAAAACACGGCTGTCGCTGTGGAAACAGCCTCTTATCAGTCCCACACAATCATCCCTAAACATACCCATGCTTTTCAGGAATTTGTCATGATTACCAAAGGCGCTTGTATGCATCAATTCCGTGGAATCGAAATGCCGCTGATTGCCGGAGACGTTTTTCTGATTCCCTCCCACCAGCCCCACAGCTATGTGATGAATTCCCAGATTCATTTTATCAACTGCTATTTCTACCCAGAACAACTGGGCCCTGATTGGACGTCCCTGATACAGGAGACTTTGCCCTGCACTTCTCCCTCAGACCACATGGAGGAACTACGTTCTCAATGGGCAAGTCTGCTGGCTGATATGGACCCTGACCCAGGTTCCCAGCAGGTGCAGCAGTTTGAACGCGAAAAGGCACATCTCCAGGGCGTCATTCACCTGAACCCTAAAGAAAAGAACCGCATAGAAAACCTTCTGATGGAAATTGAAGAAGAACAGAGCACCCGGCAGTTCGGCTCAGAGTATATCAAAGCATCACTGCTCCAGGTAATTCTGGTGAACATCAAGCGTGCACAGATGCGTCAGCCACAGACCGTTTTTCCCAAAAACAGCAAACGCCGGGAACTGATCGAACAGGCATTGACCTATATGGACGAACATTTTTGTGATCCGCTGGATATTTCCATGCTGTCCCATGAGTCTGGTCTTTCTGAAAGTTATTTCCGAATGCTTTTTAAAGATGTGACAGGTCTTACTCCCCTGGAATATATGACCCGCCTGCGTATCATAAAGTCACTGGAATTCATGCAAAGAGACGGCGTTACTATCCGCCAGGCCGCTGAAATGGTGGGAATCTACGACCCCAACTATTTCTCGCGGATGTTTAAAAAAGTGATGGGGTATCCGCCCAGCTATTTTAAAAAAATTTAGAAACTGCATGTAAATAAATTATGTCAGAAGATGGCATGGGTTATTTACATACAGTTCCTTAACCGAAAAAGAGCACAGCCGTTACAAAGCTGTGCCCCTTTCTCAAGAAGTGGGTTCTATATTGATTGTCTAAGAATCTGAAAGCAGTTCTTTCACATTGTCAATAGTCATATCCTGCAGGTCAATATTTGTCCTGGCGTCAACCTGCTCCCCTTTATATATTTTCTGCGCAATTTCTCCGCAGAGAGTACCAATCGATGGCCAGTATACGAAAATTGCATAATCTTCATCACCCTGTTCTACCAGATACGTTTCATCATCTACTGACACAACACCGCAGGTGGTAATCTGCTCACTAAGTCCGGCTGCTTTTACCGCCTCACAGGCACCTGTAATCATCTTTCCGTCTGCTGCAACAATACATCCAATTTCATCGCCATATGCCTGAATCCAGTCCTCAGTTACCTGCATGGCAGTTTCCGCATCAAAGTCACCGGTCTGGCTGGACAGCACTTCTAAATCATCCCGCTGGGAAATGCCCTCTAGAAATCCTTCCTTTCTAAGAACAGCTGCTTCTCGTCCTGGGGTTCCCTCCAGATAACAGATTTTTGTATTTTCCGGCAGATTATCTGCGCACCATCTGCCCTGTCCCCGGCCCAGCTGGGTTTCGTCAAAACCAACGAATTTCCAAATGCCGCCAGACGCCTCCGTCCCTACCATAAATACAGGCACACCTTCCGCATTACACTGTTCCACTGCTGTAGTATTTCCCTCCGTGTCCACACCAATGATAAACATCATATCCACACCTTTGGTCAGCATGGTTTCCACATTTGTGGTCTGCTTTTCAATATCTCCGGCAGAATCAGTCAAAAGTGTCTCAACTTTATCCACACCAATAGATTCGGCGAATTCGCTGCTTTCCACATATTCTTTGAATCTCAGCGCCGCCGGGTAGCAGCAGTTGTCGCTGTCATCAATGTTGGCAAAACCAACCCGGTACACCAGGTCGTCTCTCAGTGTAATATCTTCTTCGCTTGCTGTATTGCCACCGGTTTCTCCTGCCTCTCCACTGTCTGCCGTATCTTCCGGCTTCTCCTGTGTTTTACTCTGGGTGGAGTTCCCGCCAGAGCCGCCGCATCCTGACAGCATAGCTGCCGCCATAGCCACTGTCAACATTGCTGCAATTAATTTCTTCTTCATTCTCATTTTCTCCTTTCGCCAGGTATTCTATTTTTGCATACTTTTGTATGTTACCTGTTCCCATTGCTTTTCCTCATTGCTTTATGATAATTTCTGCGCACGCCGTACTTGTGCATCAATAATTACAGCGATTGCAATAATTGCACCCTTTACCACTTTTTGATAGTAAGCAGACACGTCCGTCAAAGTCATGATATTTAACAAAACGCCCACAAACAGAGCGCCCACCACTGTCCCATACACTTTACCAGTACCGCCGCTCATAGAGGTGCCGCCGATGATGGCTGCAGTGATGGCATCAAACTCATAATCTTCCGCACCGTTTGGCTGGCCGGAATTGAGACGGCTCATCAGAATCACCCCGGCAAGACCCGCCACGGCTCCTGCAAAGACAAATGCTTTGATTTTCACCCATTTAACATTAATACCAGATGCCTTTGCCGCGTCAGAATTGCCGCCCACAGCATATACATAACGGCCAAAGCGACGGCGGTTGATCAGAACCCAGTAGAAAATCAGCACCACAATCATAATGACTGTAGGAACTGGAATCTTTCCAAAAATCATCCCCTGGCCAAATATGGTAAAGCGCTTATCAAATCCGGCAATGGGCTGAGCGCTGGTAATAGCCAAAATCATACCCCTGCCGATAAACTGCGTTGCCAGAGTCATAATAAAAGAGGGAATACAGGCTGTAGTAACCACCCAGCCATTGGCAAATCCAAATATCACACCCACCAGAATTCCCACAGTCAAAGCCAGCACAATGCTTCCGGTGCTGAGCATAACCATAGTGGAAATCACTCCTGAAAATGCACAGACCGAACCTGCTGACAGATCTACCTCTCCAGTAATTAGGATAATCTGTGACCCAAATGCTATGATCATTACAACTGCGTTTTGGCGGATAATATTACTGATATTCCGGGTACTCAAAAATGAATCACTGAGAAACGCTGCCACAACCACTGCTGCCAGCAGAATAATTAAAATACCATATTTACTGTATAAATCTGCAAAACTTATTTTCTGTTTTTCCTTATTCATGATTCTTCAAACCCCCTGACTGCATATTCCATAACCATTTCCTGTGTGGCTTCTTCTCGTGTCAGTTCCCCTGTGAGTTTTCCCTGGGACATGACCGCTACCCTGTCACTCATACCGAAGATTTCCGGCATCTCAGAAGATATCATGACAATGGCAACTCCCTGTCTGGCCAGCTCACACATCAATTTATAAATTTCATATTTTGCGCCCACATCAATACCCCGGGTGGGCTCATCCAAAATCAGCACTTTCGGTGACCGAAGAAGCCATTTTGCCAGTACAATTTTCTGCTGGTTACCGCCGGACAAGGAGGCAACCGGAGATTCCGGGGATGCCAGCTTGATAGAAAGCTTTTGAATCATATCTTTGATGGCTTCTTTTTCTGCTTTCAGATCCAAAAACCCTGCTCTGTCACAGACCTTTTTCAAACTGGACAGGGTAATGTTTTCACGGATGGGACGGCAGAGCACTACGCCTTCCATTTTCCGGTCCTCACTAGCCATCAAAACACCTGCATCGATAGCATCCTGCGCGTTTTTGAAATTGGATTTTTTCCCTTCCAGGTATACCTCCCCTTCTCTCAGAGAGTCCAATCCGAATACAGCCCGGAATAATTCACTTCGCCCGGCGCCTACCAGACCGGCAAAACCCACAATTTCCCCGGCGCGAATTTTAAAATTAATGTTCTGGAATTTTCTTCCGCTGCAGTTTTTCAGCTCCATGACAACATCTCCCATAGGCACCTCCTCCTTGGGAAACTGATCGGTAATCTCCCTGCCCACCATTTTGGTGATGATACCGTCTTTGTCAATGTCCGATGCCATGCAATTGTGTACCCACTGTCCATCTCGAAGTATGGTAACCTCATCGCAGATTTGAAAAATCTCGTCCATTTTATGAGAAATATAGATAATTCCTACGCCTTTGGACTGCAGTTTCTTTACATTTTCAAACAAAATATGTACTTCACTTTCCGTGATAGAAGATGTGGGTTCGTCCATAATTACTACGGATGCATTCCGTGAAATCGCTTTTACAATTTCAATTAGAGCAATATCCGATACGGTCATACCACCCAGTAATGCCTTCGGACTGTATTTCAGCCCAAAATCTTTTAAAAGCTGGTCTGCATCACTCCACATCTTTTTGTAATCCACATTCCCCAGCTTGTCTACCTGCTCCCGTCCTAGAAAAATATTCTCCGCCACAGTCATATCCAGCACCGGGCTCAATTCCTGATGAATGGTTGCAATTCCCATCTCAAGCATTGATTTGGGACTTTGCGGAATGATTTTTTCACCCCTGTAAATAATTTCACCTTCATCGAGTTTGTAAATGCCGTTGATAATCTTAATTAATGTGGATTTTCCCGCACCGTTCTCTCCACATAATGCATGTACACTTCCCGGCCGCAGTTTCAGATTTACATCATCCAGTGCCTTGACTCCTGGGAAAGACTTTGAAATATGATTCAATTCCAACAGATATTCTGATGCTCCACTCGCCACCTGTGTAACCTCCTCACAAAATTTACTTCTTGCTTCTGGAGCCACTTTATCATATACTTAAATCAAATGTAAGTCTTTTAACCGTTTACCTGTTGATTGTCACACCTATTCATAGATTTGTCATACCTGCATAGATTTGGACCATATAATCTTTGTATTTTAGCAATATTTACAAATATTCACGGCTGGGAGGCACTGGAAACATGAAGAAATTTCAACTGTTAATCGCAGAGGATGAAATCGCGATTAACAACCTGATCAAAAACCTGATTGACTTTGAATCCTTAAATCTGGAGCTGGCCGGACAGGCTTACGATGGACAGACAGCTTATGACATGATTCTCTCCAAGCGCCCGAATATTATTATCACAGATATTTCCATGCCGGGTATAACCGGGCTGGAATTAATCCAGCGGATACTTGAAGAAAATATTCCCGCACATTTTATCATCATCAGCGGACTCTCTTGTTTCAACCACGCACTGACAGCCATTAAAATGGGTGTGGAAGATTATCTGCTGAAGCCTATTAACAAAGGGGAATTAAATGATGTTCTGGAAAAATTAATCTTGAAAATTGCATCTCAACTGAAAATAGATTACCAGATTCAGAAAATGAACCTGGACTCCCATGCCCAGGCGCAGAAACTGCGCCGTTCCTTTATTATAAACATTTTGTATAACAAAGACTCGGCCCTGCACCTTTCACTGCCTCGTCTCAACAAAGAGTACGGCTTTGCTTTTCAGATGAATACCTGTTTTTCTATGGGGCTCTGTCTAATTGATAATCTTCTGGATTTGAATCTGGCCGCACAGAATACCATTCTGGAACAGCTTATACGCAGATTTTCCTCAGCAATCCGAGATTACTGCATTGACTTTGAAGTTTACAGCAAAAACCACCAGTTTATCTTTCTGCTGAATTATCATCCCCGTCATGCAGAACTGCTGCTGGGATACCTGTCTGTAATCCACGAAGATCTCCTGGAATTCATCCGGCCGTATGAAAACCTGACCCTTGCCACCTGCTGGGGTATTCCCGTTTCAGAGCCCAAAGGCCTTTCCTATTCTCTGCAGACTGCCATGGAGATTCTGCCGGCGCGGCTGCTGTTAGGAACTTCCCGGGTATTGTCTGCCCAGCAGCTCACTGGAAAAAAGGCTGTCCCCGGTTATCCCGTCCCGCCTTCTGAACTGCAGGCACTGCGTTCCAGCATTGAGATCCGGGACCTGCCCAAATTCCAGCTGCAACTAAAAGGCCTGTTCAAAAACACAGCATCGAGATGCCGCCCGTGCCCCCATAAAATTCTCGCCGCTTTCTGTGATACCATGTCAAAGGTACTGTCCGAACTACATCAGTGGAAAATGATCACTGTCAATATCACCGACACATACCTGCAGTACTGTGATGCCATTGAAGCTTATTCCGAGATCAACGAATTAATCCGTTTTACTGTCTCTTTCGTACAGAAACTGGTGCCATTCCACCAGTATGAAGAGAATTCAGATAACCGGCAGATCGAACTGGCTAAACAATATATTCAGGAACATTTTTCTGAAAATCTGAAACTGGAGAACGTGGCAGAACAGATTTACCTGGCTCCCTCTTACTTTGGAGTCCTTTTCAAAAAAGAAGTGGGAGAATCCTTCAGCTGCTATCTGACTTCTGTCCGCATAGAAAAGGCCAAGGAACTGCTTCACGATATCCGGTACAACATCGCAGAAATCGCCGGCGAGGTGGGCTACCAGGACAAACGGTATTTCAGCAGACTCTTCAAAGAGCAGGTAGGAGTTACCCCCAAAGAATACCGCAAGATTTATGCGGACTGAGGTACTGTCAATGAAACAGAAAATACGAAACATCTACGAAAATATTACGGCTTTTCAGAGATGCCCCTATGCATCTATTTTACCCACCCGCCTCATCCTGTGTGTCATTTTGTGGTGCCTGGCCCTAATCACCTGCCATATGCTTGCTTCTTTCAGCCGTAGCAGCTCTCAGCCCGGACGCTTTGTCCCGCTGTGGATTTTCCTGATTATACTGACCGGAGCCACCCTCACCATAATATACTGGAAGCAGTACTATCAGACTGTAATTCTCTGTACCATTAAAATGGAAAATATCAGGGATAAATATTCTCTGCTTGACGCACAGCAGATGACAGATTATGAATCTTCTCTAAACATTGTCCTGGAGTTAATTGATGCTTCTCTGGAAAAAGAATACTCCAGCCGCCTGCTGCAAAAACAGACAGAACTGGATTCTATGCAGAGTCAGATTAATCCGCATTTTCTCTATAATACAATGGACACCATCCGCGGCTATGCACTTATGGAAGAAGCGCCTATCACTTCTGATATGATCGAAGTGCTGTCACGGCTGTTCCGCTACATGATCAGCCAGAAAAATGCCAAGACCACCATCCGGCAGGAAATCTCTATCCTCTATGATTATATCAAAATTCAGGAATATCGGATGAATCAGCACATGATTTTGCTTCAGAATGTAGAAAACGAGACTCAGGTTATGGAATATTCCATCCCTAAATTAATCATCCAGCCGCTGGTTGAAAACTGCATCAAACATGGAAACAAAAATATATCCAGAGAATTCATCATCACTTTGAACATCTACTCTACCCAGTCCAGACTGATCATCAGTGTAACAGATAACGGGTGCGGAATGACACCGCAAACCCTAAACGAAATAAACCGCACACTTGCAGATAACGACTGGAATTCTATACATGCCAGAAAAAAAGATAAACTTCGCGGCAACGGCATTGCTCTGACTAATATCAACTCCCGTATCCGCCTGCTCTATGGTGATATTTACGGACTGACCGCTTACAGCACGCTGGGCCGGGGTTCAGAATTCCAGATCACCCTGCCATTTTACAATCAGGAGTAATACTGTATATGTTTTATGAAATTCTACGCCTGCATCATATCAGCCGAAAAAGCGACGGTCAGGTCATTAACGATATTTCTTTTAACCTTCTCCGTCAGGAGGCACTCTGCATATTAACCGAAGATATTGAGACAAAAAACTTTCTGTTTTCCCTGTTCCGAGGGGAAACAAAGCCCGGCCAGGGGAAACTTCTTCTTTACGATAAACCATGCCTTTTTCATCAGCTGGAAGACGTCCATGCTTCGGGAATCTACATCGCTGATGAACATCTGCTGGTTCCTGCCATGAGTGTGGCACACAACCTGTTCATGACTGATGACACATTTTATAAAAATCATCAGTTTCTGAACAATTCCCATATGGATTATGCTGCTAAAAAGCTTCTGAAACAGTATCACCTGTCCCATATTCCACCCCACAGACGCATCTGTGATCTTCCATTTTTTGACCGCTATCTGCTGTCCATTTTACATACACTGACCCTGGGTGCAAAAATTGTCATACTGGATACCTCCATGTACCTCCCCGCCACACCCCAAGAAACAAAATTACTCCAGCATGTGGTGGCTGCATTAAAGAAACAGGGATTGTCACTCTTATGGTTTTCCAATAAATGGAATCCCATATTCCAGAATTTTGACCGGTACGGCGTCATCCAGGATGGTGTGGTAACACAGCTGGCACCGCTCACGTCCATACCGCCATATATTCCGGAACCCAATTTCATGGAATATGAGCTGCGCCGGCACAGTATAAACGGTCAGACAGGCAAAAAACTGGGATTTTTTCAGAATGGCTCGTTTGACTTTACACTGTATGAAGGCGAGATCCTGGGACTGTGTGACCCGCTGCAGCGAAGTGCTGATTTTCTTCATAAAATATCTCATGGAACCCCTCCCATGTCCTCCATCATTGAATATAACGGAAAAATCTATCGTGGAAGTCTGCCTCCTGCAGGGAAAACCGCCTATATCATGCCATCTGCCCAGGAATCCAGAATTTTCCCCCAGATGACACTTTACGATAATGTGACCCTTTTGCTGAAATATCCCATGTATAACTGCCTGGGCCATGTGAACCGCCGCATCCGCAATCACTTGACGGAGGCGGCCCTCAAGTCCATCGGCGCATCTGATATTTTTTTGAAATACCAGAAAAAGAAAGACCTGGCGGGAATCAGTATCCAGGATCAATTTCTGATTGAGATTGCAAAATGGGTCTGTCTGAAGCCGAAACTTTTTGTTATCTGTAATTCTACCAGTGTTTATAACAGCCTGTCCGCCCAGCGCTTTTCTCAGCTTCTGGAACGTCTGCAGTCACTGGGAATTACTATTCTTCTGATTTCATCCAGTGAAGAAAATCTTCTGAAATTCTGCACACGGATCATCGAATTATGGTAACGATTCAGGAGGTACTGTTTTGTCCATAACTATGAAATCTTTCTAAACACCATAAAAATACACGTCAAGGGCTTGCACAGCCATCATCCACTTTGTTATAATACACAAAGCGCATGCAAGATTGTCCGATGAACTGCCGTCTACATGAGCAGACGGCAGCTCCAATAAAGGAGGAATCAGATGAATTACGGAAAAAAAGCTACTTTAAAGAAACGGAAAGCCCTGACCTCCCGTTCTTCCATGATGGGAACAAGAGCCAATGTCTCTCTGATCAGAATTCTGTTTTTATCTCTTATTATGCTCTGTGTGGTATGCCTGTGTATCGGAGTCGGTTCCTTTAAAGGCATCATCGATAATGCCCCGAAGGTTTCAGAAGTGAATATCACTCCTCTGGGCGCTGCTACCTTTATCTACGATGAAGATGGAAACCGGCTGCAGAAACTGACAGCACCCACCTCAAACCGGATGCCTGTTGCCATTGAACAGATTCCTGAAGATATGCAGCATGCAGTGGTTGCCATAGAGGATGAACGTTTCTATGAACACAATGGGATCGATGTGCGCGGTATCCTGAGAGCAGCAGTCAGAGGTATTACCAATATGGATTTCTCTGAAGGTGCCAGCACCATTACCCAGCAGCTTCTGAAAAACAATGTATTTACCAACTGGACAAAGGAATCCAGCCAGATTGAAAAGTTCAAACGGAAATTCCAGGAACAGTATCTGGCCATACAGGTAGAAAAGGAAATCAATGATAAAGATGTGATCCTGGAAAACTATCTGAACACCATCAACCTGGGCGCGGGAACTTATGGTGTACAGGCCGCTTCCCAGCGGTATTTCGGAAAAGACGTAAAGGATCTGAGCCTGTCCGAGTGCGCCACAATTGCAGGAATTACCCAGAACCCCACCAGGTATAACCCCATCATGTATCCGGAAGAAAATGCCAAGCGGCGTAAATCTGTTCTGGAACACATGCTGGACCAGGGATATATTTCCCAGTACCAATTTGATGACGCTCTGGACGACAATGTATACGACCGTATCCAAAGCACTAACCTGGAGGAGTCTGAAGTTACTGTGTACTCTTATTTCACGGACCATCTCACCGATGAGGTGATTGAAGACCTGCAGACTTTAAAAGGTTATTCTGAGAACGACGCTTACAACAATCTTTACAGCGGGGGCCTGCGTATTTATACTACCCAGGACCCGGAGATACAGAAGATTGTGGACGAGGAGTACCAGAATCCCGACAATTTTCCGGAACATATAGAATACGCTTTGGATTACAGCCTTACTACCGTGAACCCCCAGGGTGAAGAGGCAAACTACAGCAAGGAAATGATGACCATTTATTTCCAGGACAATGTGGACCCGAACTTTGACCTGTTGTTTGACTCACCGGAGGAAGGCCAGGCCTGTATTGACCAATATAAAGCTGCTATTCTGGCCGACGGAAGCCAGCAGGTATCAGAGCGGGTGCATTTTTCTCCCCAGCCCCAGTCGTCTCTGACCATTATTGACCAGAAAACCGGACATGTAAAGGCAATCCAAGGCGGCCGGGGAGAGAAATCTGCCAGCCTGGTTCTGAACCGGGCAACTGATTCCACCTGCCAGCCTGGTTCTACGTTTAAACTTCCTGCTGTTTACGCTCCGGCATTGGATTCCCTGAATAAAACACTGGCAACCACTTATGTGGATGAACCTTATAAGTACACTGACGGGGCGCCTGTAAAAAACGCCGACAATATATACCGGGGACCGACTACAATCCGTAAAGCCATCCAGGATTCCGTCAACGTGGTGGCAGTTAAATGCCTGACAGAACTGACTCCTCAGCTGTCTTATGAGTATATTAAAAATTTTGGATTTACCACGGTTATAGAGCGTGAAGTACAAGAAAACGGAGATATATGGTCTGACCTTTATCAGTCCATGGCTTTGGGGGGCCTTACCAGAGGTGTCACCAATCTGGAACTCTGTGCCTCTTATGCCGCAATTGCCAACAGCGGAAAATATATCAAACCTACTTTTTATACAAAGATTACGGACGCAGACGGAAATGTGATCATTGACAATACCACCGCTTCCACAACTGTAATCCGTGAGGCAACCGCCTGGCTTTTGACCAGTGCCATGCAGGATGTGGTGAAGTACGGAACCGCAACCTCCCAGCAGTTGTCCAACATGCCGGTTGCCGGAAAGACAGGTACTACAGAGTATTATAATAATCTGTGGTTTGCCGGGTATACTCCTTACTATACCTGCACCGTATGGGCGGGATACGACAACAACGAGCGGCTGCCGGATCAATATATGTACCGGAATTACCACAAGATTTTGTGGAAAAGCATTATGTCACGGATTCATGAAGATCTGGAATACGAAGAATTCACCATGCCGGATTCGGTGAAAAAGACAACAGTATGTTCTGCAACCGGAAAACTGCCCTCCAATGGCTGTCCTACCATCACAGATTATTTTGAGACTGCCACGCTGCCCACCGGCTACTGCAACGGCGACCATTCCGGAGCGGCAATCCCCAATCCTACAGAGACTCCCACGGAAACTCCCACCGCCACACCCACACCTGCGCCCACGGAGTCTTCCAACGCGGCACCGTCGGAATCTTCTAATGCCACGCCTGAAGATACAGATACTGATGAAGACAGCACGGCTCCGACGGACTCCGATTCTACACAGGCCGATACGCCGGATGTGGGAGCAGGGACAGGAACTGATACCGATACCCCGGATACGGAAACGGATGAGAATGCGGGCGCGCCGTTGTAATGTGATTTTTTCAAACAGTTTGGAATCGAGCAGGTGGGAGTAATTGTTCCCGTAAGCCAAATGATTTGCAGTTCTTCTCGCTATTTTGAGAAGAACCGCAAATCATTTGGTAAAAAAATGACTGTTTACAATACCAGTTTCGCAGCACCATAAATCCCGGCATCATTTCCCAGAACTGCCAGCTTAATAGGCGTATCCCTACAGGTAGGAAATGCCGCTTTCTGGTATTCTTTCTGCACAGCTTCAATCAGCGTCTGCCCTGCCTTTGACACACCGCCCCCGATCAAAATCACTTCTGGGTCAGTCACACAGGCAAAAACAGCCAGCCCCCTGCCAAGGTATGAGGCAAATTTTTCCACCACTCTGCCTGCCAGTTCATCTCCCTGCTTATATGCATCAAAAACCGCCTTCGCTGTTACTTCCGACTCTCTCAGCACACTGCTCTTTTCGCTTCTTTCCAGCTCCTTCGCCGCCAGACGTACAATACCAGTTGCGGAAGCCATCTGCTCCAGACATCCCTGATTTCCGCAGTTACAATATTCGATTTCCTCCGGTTCCACGTTGGCATGGCCGATCTCACCACCAGATCCGTGGGCACCGCAGACAATCCTGCCGTCCACAATAATCCCGCCGCCTACGCCGGTTCCCAGGGTAACCATGAGAACATTGGAAATGCCTGCAGCCCCTCCTCTCCAGGATTCTCCCAGCGCAGCGGCATTTGCATCATTGGCGGCTTTGGCCTTCAGACCGGTCAGCCCTTCCATTTCCCTGGCTATATGCTTATAACCCCAGTGAAGGTTCACCGCACAGGGTACCTCTCCGTTCTCATTGACCGGGCCTGGAACGTCCACGCCCACCCCTGCCGTCATCTCACTGGTGATCCCTTTCTCTTTCATCTTTTCCAGGATAGACGCCGCAATGTCAGGAAGGATTGCCTCGCCGCGATTCTCTGTGCGTGTGGGAATCTCCCACTTTTCCTCCAATGTTCCGTCAGTGCGGAATAAACCGCATTTTACTGTGGTGCCTCCCACATCAATTCCAAAACAATATTCCATCACAGATTTCACTCCTTTTTTCCTTTTCTGACTATATTATCCTGTACCCGTTTATACAATTCCTCTGCCGCATTGTATCCCATCTTCTTCTGACGGTGGTTTACTGCAGCAGCCTCCACAATAACAGCCAGGTTCCGCCCCGGCCGGATAGGAATGGAATGGCAGACTACTTTATTACCCAGGTATTCAATATATTCTTCTCCCAGTCCCATCCGGTCATACTCTTTATCCCGGTTCCACTCTTCTAACTTAATAACCAGGTCCACCGACTGGGTATTTTTTACACACTCCACACCAAACAGGGTTTTCACATTCAAAATGCCAATGCCGCGCAGTTCAATAAAATGGCGGGTAATATCCGGTGCTGAACCTACCAGTGTGGCATCACTGACTTTCCGCAGCTCCACCACATCATCGCTGACCAGACGGTGCCCTCGTCTGATCAGTTCCAGTGCTGCCTCGCTCTTTCCAATTCCGCTCTCTCCTGTAATCAGAATCCCTTCCCCGTACACATCTACTAAAACACCGTGAATAGAAATACACGGGGCAAGCTGTACTCCCAGCCACCGGATGCACTCTGCCATGAATCCGGAAGTGGGGCGGTTGGTCCTCAGCGCAGGTACATCATATTTGTAGGCCAGCTCCAGCATTTTTGCTGTCGGTTTTGTCTTCTCACTGAATATAACACAGGGAATGCCCTCTGTGGAAATAAAGCGTTCATAGGCGAAGTTCCGTTCCTCCTCTGTCAAATGTTCCAGATAGCTGAATTCCACATAGCCGATCAGCTGTGTCCTTTTAGACGCAAAATGCTCCATATATCCAGTCAGCTGCAGAGCCGGACGGTTGATCTCGGAAACTGTCACCTGTTTATCATTCAGCTCCATCTCCGGTGTCAGATTCTCCAGCCCCAGCTCCTGCATAAATTTTGTAATGGGTACACCCTTCATACTCTATTCTCCTCCTTCTTCTTTATCGCTGCTATGAAAAAATTCATATACCTGAGCTGCAGCACGCTCGTTCATAGACGGCACCCGGCTAAGTTCCTCCCTGGAAGCCTGACGAATACTATCCAAAGACTTATATTGTTTCATCAGTGCCTTCCGCCTGGCCGGACCGATTCCCGGAATGTCGTCCAAAACAGAATGCACCTGTCCCTTGCTCCGCAGACTTCTATGATATTCTATGGCAAATCTGTGAGCCTCATCCTGTATCCTGGTAATCAGCCGAAAGCCCTCCGATGAAATATCAATGGGAATTTCTTCGTCATTATAATACAAACCCCTGGTCTGATGGCGGTCATCTTTGACCATTCCGCAGACCGGAATCGTCAGATTCAACTTTTCCAGCACAGCCAGAGCCACATTTACCTGGCCCTTTCCGCCGTCCATCATGATCAAATCCGGATACCTGGAAAAACTGTCAAACTCTTTTCCCGACGAATCATGGGTAAACCTTCGAGTCAGAACTTCTTCCATACTGGCATAATCATTAGGACCCTGCACTGATTGAATCTTAAATTTGCGGTAATCACTCTTTTTCGGTTTTCCCCGCTCATAGACCACCATGGAACCAACGGACTGAAACCCGCTGATATTTGATATGTCATAGGCCTCCATCCGTACAATCGAATCCAGCCGCAGCCACCCTGCCACCTCTTTGACGGCGCCGATGGTGCGGCCTTCCTCCCGTTTGATCTTTTCCTTGTCCTGGCTGAGAATTAATGACGCGTTCTGAGCGGCCATTTCCACCATTTTCTCTTTCACGCCTTTCTTCGGAACACGGATGTTGACTTTCTGTCCCCGGCGGGAGGTTAGCCAGCTTGCAATAATCTGTTCATCCTCCACTTCTTCCTGCAAAATCAGCTCACGGGGAATAAACGGTGTTCCGGCGTAAAACTGTTTTAGAAAACTGGTCATCACCTGGCTTCTGGTATCTCCCGCGGCCACTTTCAGATAGAAATGATCCCGGCCGATCAGCCGCCCGCCGCGGATAAAGAACACCTGGACAATGGCATCCTCTCCGTCCATGGCCATGGCAATCACGTCATTGTCCTCTCCGCTGTGCCCAGTGATTTTTTGTCTCTCGCCAATCTTTTTGATACTCTGGATCAGATCCCGGTACTCCATGGCATCCTCGAACCGCAGCTCTTCTGACGCCTGCTGCATCTTCTCCTGCAGCTCCTGTATCACCTCCTGATAACGCCCGCCTAAAAATTCCAGCGCACCCTTCACTCCCTGCTGGTAAGCCTCTTTGCTCACATTCCCCTGGCAGGGCGCATCACACTGATGGATGTGATAATACAGACAGGGCCGGTCTTTCCCCATATCCTGAGGCAGCTTCCGGTTACATGCCCGCAGATGATAAATCCTGCGTATCAGTTCAATGGCATCTTTCACTGCTCCCGCACTGGTATAAGGCCCAAAATACCTGGACTTATCCTTTTTCATTCTTCTGGCAAACAAAATCCTGGGAAAATCCTCCTCCACAGTCATCTGAATAAATGGATAGCTTTTGTCGTCCTTCAGCATAGTATTATACTTGGGACGGTGCTCTTTAATCAGATTACACTCCAGCACCAGCGCTTCCAGCTCCGAGTCTGTGACAATGTACTCAAACCGGGCAATATGAGTCACCATCTGTTCAATTTTGACCCCTTTGTTCCGGCTGGACTGAAAATACTGGCGCACCCTGTTTTTCAGGCTTATGGCCTTTCCCACATATATGATCTCATCTTTTGCGTCATGCATCAGATAGACTCCCGGCCGGGCCGGAAGTTTTTTCAATTCTTCTTCAAAATCCATAGAAATATCCCCCGCCCCTCTGCCGCATTTTTGCCCCTATCCGGCATCTACAGCTGTCTCTATGGGTGCTTTTGCTTTTTCCTCAATCCGGGGAACGGATTTCTTTTCCGTTTCCTCTGGTTCCGGCAGACCTTTCACTTTCCGGAATATCTTCATAAACTCTTTTCCGGTTATGGTTTCCTTTTCAATGAGAAACTCTGCGATCTGATCCATTACTTCCCGATTCTCCTGAAGCAGCCGTTTTGCCTCCTCATAAGAACTGTGGAGCAGAGCCATCACCTCATGGTCCACTTCTGTGGCCGTATCGTCCCCGCATTCCAGAACAGTACGGCCATCCAGATATTTGCTCTTCTGGGAAGCCAGCCCCATCAGGCCGAATTTCTCCGACATTCCATACTGGGTGACCATGGCGCGGGCCATTTTCGTGGCCTTTTCAATATCATTGGCTGCTCCTGTGGTAACCGTATCGAAGACGATCTCCTCCGCTGCGCGGCCGCCCAGATATCCCACCAGCATAGCTTCCAGCTCTTTCTTTGTATTCAGATATTTCTCTTCCTCAGGAACCTGCATCACATAGCCCAATGCACCCATGGTGCGGGGGACAATGGTAATCTTCTGCACCGGCTCTGCGTCTTTTTGCAGCGCACTGACCAGCGCGTGGCCCACTTCATGATAAGATACGATCTTCCGTTCCTCTGTGCTGAGAATCCGGTCCTTCTTTTCCTTGCCCACCAGAACCACCTCAACGGCTTCGAACAGATCCTTCTGGCTCACAGCTTTGCGCCCATTCTTTACAGCCAGAATCGCCGCCTCATTGATCATATTTGCCAGATCCGATCCCACAGCTCCGGATGTGGACAGAGCAATTTCCTCAAAATCCACGGTCTCATCCAGCAGAACATTTTTGGCGTGTACTTTCAGAATATCCACACGTCCTTTCAGATCCGGGCGGTCCACAATCACCCGGCGGTCAAAACGCCCGGGGCGGAGCAGCGCCGGGTCCAGCACCTCTGGACGATTGGTAGCCGCCAGAATCAAAAGACCTTTAGACGCCTCAAATCCATCCATCTCCGCCAGCAGCTGATTCAGAGTCTGCTCCCGCTCATCGTTACCGCCGCCATAGTGGGCATCCCTGCTCTTTCCAATGGCGTCCACCTCATCTATAAAAATAATACAGGGCGCATTCTTCTTGGCTTCCTCAAACAAATCCCTCACACGGGAAGCACCCACGCCCACAAACATTTCCACAAAATCCGACCCGGACAGGGAGAAAAACGGCACATGGGCTTCCCCGGCCACAGCCTTTGCCAAAAGGGTTTTCCCAGTTCCCGGAGGTCCCACCAGCAGTGCACCTTTTGGCAGCTTTGCACCGATAGCCGTATATTTCCCCGGATCATGAAGGAATTCCACCACTTCCTGGAGAGACTCCTTGGCCTCATCCTGTCCGGCTACATCATGAAAGGTAACACCTGTCTCTTTCTGCACATAGGCTTTTGCCTTGCTCTTGCCTACCCCCATCATACCGCCTCTGTTCATTCTGCGCATAAAAAGCATCAAAAGCCCGAACAACAGCAAAGTTGGCAGCATGATGCTGATAATAGTAGAGACAAATTCTGCCACTGGGTCCGGCATTTCCAGCTCATAGTCCACACCGTCCTGCTTCTCCAGCCGCTCCACCAATTTGTCCCCGCTTTCCAGAGCATTGACATAATAAGTTTTCTCCCTGAACGGGTCTTTCTGTTCTTTAGGGGTTATGGTAATGGCGCCATTCTGGATCACCACTTTCTCAATCTCATCATCCTCCAGCATGGTGAGAAATTCACTGTATGTGATTTCTTCCGTGCCGCCGTTAAACATATTTGTAAACAAACTGACGCCCACCAATGTTACCATCAGGCACAACAGGAACACAAGAATTGACTGCTTATTCTTTGGTCCGTTATTCAGCGGCCCATTGTTATTTCCCCGCTGATTATTACTTGGTTTATTGCCCATATTGCTCCTCCTCTTTTAGTCGCCATCTATATATTATAAGTACACCCCAGAAATAAATCAATACGCAGATTTCGAAATAAATTGCATTCATTCTTAAAGTTTTATAAAAACCCATATGGAAAATCGGAAAAATGTAGTATACTGTTCCTATAACCCCAATACAATAAAAACTGCACCCTGCAGACAGCTGTGGAATGTATACATCATCCACTGGAGTATATGCGAAGTGCAGGAGAAAAGTATCGCAGAAAAGAAATGGAGGAAATATGGCTGTTAAATACGTTTTTGTAACCGGCGGTGTAGTTTCCGGCCTGGGAAAAGGAATTACAGCAGCATCTCTGGGCCGTCTGTTGAAAGCCCGCGGCTACAAAGTCACCATGCAGAAATTTGACCCCTATATCAACATTGACCCTGGCACAATGAATCCGGTGCAGCACGGAGAAGTTTTTGTCACAGACGACGGTGCTGAGACAGACTTGGACCTGGGGCACTATGAACGATTCATTGACGAGAGCCTGGACAAAAATTCCAATGTAACCACAGGTAAAGTTTACTGGACCGTACTGGCCAAAGAACGGCGGGGAGATTTCGGCGGAGGAACCGTCCAGGTCATCCCCCACATCACTAACGAAATCAAAAACCGGTTTTACCGCAACTTTACCAGCAACGACACCCGCATCGCCATCATAGAGGTTGGTGGAACGGTGGGCGATATTGAAAGCCAGCCATTTCTGGAGGCGATCCGGCAGTTCCAGCAGGAAATCGGCCACGAAAACGCCATTTTGATCCATGTAACCCTGATTCCCTACCTGCGGGCTTCCCAGGAAATGAAGACCAAGCCCACCCAGGCCAGTGTAAAAGAACTACAGGGAATGGGAATCCGCCCCGACATCATTGTCTGCCGCTCCGAGCTGCCTCTGGACAAAAAGATCAAAGACAAAATCGCTTTGTTCTGTAATGTTCCCAGCAGTCATGTTCTGCAGAACCTGGACGTTGAATATCTCTATGAAGCTCCTCTGGCCATGGAGAAAGAGCATCTGGCACAGGTAGCCTGTGAATGCCTGAAGCTGGACTGCCCACAGCCGGACCTTACAGACTGGATTGCCATGGTAGAAGCACTGCGCCACCCCAGCCTGGAAGTCAATATCGCACTGGTGGGAAAATATATTCAGCTTCATGACGCCTATATCAGTGTGGTAGAAGCCTTGAAACACGGGGGTATTGCCAGCAAAGCCACCGTAAATATCCTGTGGGTGGACTCCGAACAGGTGACAGAAGAAAACGTATCTGAAATGTTGTCAGAAGCAGACGGCATTCTGGTTCCCGGCGGTTTCGGCGACCGGGGTATTGAGGGGAAAATTCAGGCCATCCGTTACGCCCGGGAGCAGAATATTCCTTACCTGGGCCTGTGTCTGGGTATGCAGCTTGCTATCGTGGAATTTGCCCGGGATGTAATCGGTCTTTCCGATGCCCACAGCATTGAACTGAACCCCAGGACCGTACATCCAGTGATTGATTTGATGCCCGACCAGGCTGACATTGAAGATATCGGCGGCACTCTGCGTCTGGGTTCCTATCCCTGCGTGCTCAAGGAGGGCACCAGATCTTACAATGTATATGGGGAGGATACCATACATGAACGGCACAGGCACCGGTATGAGGTCAACAACGATTACCGCAATGTGCTGGAAGAAAACGGTATGGTCCTCTCCGGCATGTCACCGGACGGAAGAATTGTAGAAATGATCGAACTGAAAGACCACCCCTTCTTCATTGCCACTCAGGCCCACCCAGAACTGAAATCCAGGCCCAACCGCCCCCACCCGCTGTTCAAGGGACTGATTCAGGCTTCCCTGTCTCATAGAAAGAAATCATCTGTCTAAAGTTTATAAGAGCGTGTTTGAAAACTCAAGCACGCTCTTTCCCTCAGTTGACATAAACCTCCCCTGGACACATTCCAAAATATTTTACATGTCGATTATTATCGAATCTTATATGTTTGCCCTCATTTTCGCAAATGTTATATTACAATACATTTATAACAAGAATAAGGAGGGTATTCTATGAAGGCCAGAACGCTTTTATCCGAATTAGGGATACATGCAACATTAAAGGGGTTCCGCTATCTCCAATATGCTCTGGAACTGTGCATGGAAAATGAAGACTATCTCTTGTGGGTGTATAAATGGCTCTGTACAGATGTGGCCGCTCATTTCCATACCACACAAAATAATGTAGAACATTGTATGCGCACAGCAATCGCAAACTGTTGGCTCAAAGGCAACCGCCAGCTTTTAATCGAGCTGGCCGGCTACGAACTCAAAAAGACCCCATCCAACGGTGAATTTATCGATATTCTGTATCACCACCTTAAATTTTCGGAAAAAGCAGAAATGAAAAAAGTTTTTCCCAAAATATAATCCTGAAAACAGCCAGCCATATATTGTCAAACAGTTAAGTATCGCAGCTATGCAAAATCTCATGTGCTGCGGTCTTTTATTGCTTTGACAATATATTCCGGCTGGCCGGGAAAAACAAAAACTTTCCTTTATTTTTTATCCCGCTCTAAGGAAGCCATCTTCATAGCACGTACTTTCAAAGGCAGGCCAAACAAAGTGATGAACCCATCTGCATCATGATGATCATACATGTCCCCAGTGGTAAATGATGCAAGATCTTCGCTGTACAGACTATACGGCGATGTGGTTCCCGCCTTGATAATATTACCTTTATACAGCTTGAACTTTACTTCACCAGTTACATATTCCTGAGTGGACTCCACAAAAGCCTGTACAGCTTCTCTGAGCGGGGTAAACCATTTTCCCTCATAGACAATCTGGGCCATCTTATTGCCCATATCTTTCTTCGTCTCCATGGTTGCACGGTCTAGCACCAGTTCCTCCAGCTGGTCATGAGCTTCCATGAGAATAGTCCCGCCGGGAGTCTCATAAACACCGCGGGATTTCATACCCACTACCCGGTTTTCTACAATATCTACAATGCCGATGCCATGTTTACCGCCCAGCTGGTTCAATTCAGTAATGATTTCAGAAACTTTCATCTTTTTGCCGTTTAAACTCACCGGAATCCCTTTTTCAAAAGTCATAGACACATATTCCGGCTTATCGGGGGCTTTTTCCGGGGTAACGCCAAGCACCAGAAGATGTTCGTAATTAGGCTCATTCGAAGGCTCCTCCAGCTCCAGGCCTTCATGGCTGATATGCCACAGGTTCCTGTCACGGCTGTAACTGGAATCTGCGGAAAAAGGCAGGTCAATGCCATGTTTCCTGCAATACTCAATCTCATCCTCTCTGGACTGCATGGTCCACACATCGGTCATACGCCAGGGGGCAATGATTTTTAATTCCGGTGCTAGTGCCTTAATTCCCAGTTCAAAACGAATCTGATCATTTCCCTTTCCTGTGGCGCCATGACAAATCGCCGCAGCCCCCTCTTTATGGGCAATTTCCACCAGCTTTTTCGCAATAGCCGGGCGGGCCATAGAAGTTCCCAGCAGATATTTATTTTCATATACTGCACCGGCCTGTACACAGGGCATAATATATTCTTCACAGAATTCATCGATGATATTCTCGATATACAATTTAGACGCACCGGAAAGTTTTGCCCGTTCTTCCAGCCCGTCCAGTTCCTCGCCCTGTCCGCAGTCAATACAGCAGCAGATTACTTCATAATCAAATGTTTCTTTCAGCCATGGAATGATGGCTGTGGTATCCAAACCGCCAGAATATGCCAGTACTACTTTTTCTTTTGCCATTTTGTTCCTCCTCTTCCATCACGAATCATCATATTCATTCTTTAAAACACGTTTTAAAGTATACACCAGTTCCAAAAAATATGCAATAGAAAAAAGGAAATGCAGGTATATTATGAATATTTATCGAATATTTCTTGCATATTATTCAATAAATGTGTATAATTATGCATGAATCATGGCAGATTTTCATCTTTACGGATTGATCAAAATATTATATGATGTTTAAAGTTTCATTCTTCAAACACATTCTAAACACAGAAAGGATTGGTATAAAATTTTATGATAAAAGCAGGAATTCTAGGAGCCACCGGATATGCTGGAGCAGACTTGGCCAGACTTTTGAAAAGCCATAAAGACGCAGAGGTAATCTGGTATGGTTCCCACAGTTATGTCGGCCAGGAATATGCACAGCTCTACCAAAATATGTTTCAAATTGTAGATGCTCCCTGCCTGGATGACAATATGGCAGAAATGGCAGACCAGGCAGATGTCATATTCACAGCCACACCTCAAGGTCTGTGTGCCTCCCTGATCAACGACGATATCCTGTCAAAAGCAAAAGTAATTGACCTGAGCGCAGATTTCCGCATCAAAGATGTAAAAAAGTATGAAACCTGGTACAATCTTCATCATCCAGCTCCTAAATTAGTAGAGGAAGCGGTATATGGGCTCTGTGAAATAAATCGGGAACAGATTCGCAATGCAAGGCTCATCGCCAATCCCGGCTGTTATCCCACCTGTTCTATCCTGAGTATATATCCCCTCCTGAAAGAAGGATTTTTAGATCCTTCTACCATCATTATTGATGCCAAATCGGGTGTCTCTGGTGCAGGCCGCGGTGCCAAAACTGACAATTTGTTCTGCGAAGTCAACGAAAGCATAAAAGCATATGGTGTTACAACCCACCGCCATACACCAGAAATTGAGGACCAGCTCAGCATAGCAGCCGGTGAAGATTTGATAGTCAATTTTACCCCCCATCTGGTGCCTATGAACCGTGGCATTCTGGTCACTGCCTATGCCTCTTTGTCCAAAGGGCACGAAAACGCAGACTATAAGGAACTCAGGGAAGTCTATGACCACTATTACCAAAACGAAACTTTTGTAAGAGTCCTGGAAAAAAATGTATGCCCGCAGACACGCTGGGTTCGCGGCAGCAATTATGTAGATGTAAATTTCCAGATTGATCCGAGAACCCATAGAGTCATTCTCATGGGGGCCATGGACAATCTTGTCAAAGGTGCGGCAGGACAGGCTATACAAAATATGAACCTAATGTTCGGATTGGACGAAACTACAGGATTGGAATTTACGCCTTTATTTCCATAGAATGATTAAAACGTCAAAGTCCGGAATCGTAGTTTTGAACTGCCGGATGGAGCACTAGAGCGTGTCTTAAAATAACGAAAGGGAGTATAAATAATGAATTATCAAATCATTGATGGTGGTGTCACGACACCAAAAGGGTTTCAAGCCGCTTCCACAGCTGCAGGAATCAAAAAAAACGGCAATCTGGATATGGCCCTGATATACAGTCCCCAGCCATGCAGAACTGCCGGTACCTTTACCACTAATATAGTAAAAGCAGCTCCTGTGAAATGGGACCAGAAGCTGATATCCAGCCAGACCTGCGCCCAGGCCCTGGTATGTAACAGCGGAATTGCCAACGCTTGTACAGGGACAGAGGGCATGAATGCCTGTCTGGAGACATCCCGGGAAACAGCTCAGACCTTAAAAATTCCAGAAGATTCTGTGCTGGTAGCATCCACAGGTGTGATCGGACAGCCGCTGCCCATGGAGCAGATCAAACAGGGAATCCGTCATATGGCAGAAAACCTTTCAAATGACAGAAGCGCTGCATCCTCTGCAGCACAGGCAATTATGACTACAGATACTATAAAAAAAGAAGCCGCCGTTTCTGTCATTCTGGGCGGAAAAACCGTACACATCGGCGGCATGTGTAAAGGTTCTGGTATGATACATCCCAATATGTGCACCATGCTCAGTTTTGTCACCACAGATGCGTGTATCTCTAAAGAGCTGCTGCAAAAAGCCCTGTCCCATACTGTAGCGGATACATACAACATGATTTCCGTTGATGGAGACACTTCCACGAATGATACCGTTCTCCTTCTGGCCAGCGGTCTGGCAGAAAATCCAGAAATCACGGAAGAAAACCAGGACTATCTGGAATTCTTGGCAGCTCTTCACTATGTAAATGAAACTCTGGCAAAATCTATCGCCGGGGATGGCGAGGGATGTACCGCCCTGTTTCAAGTAAAAGTTACCGGAGCTGCCCACAAACAGCAGGCCGCCATACTGGCAAAATCCGTCGTATCTTCCAGCTTGACCAAAGCTGCCCTGTATGGACACGATGCCAACTGGGGACGTATTTTATGCGCTATGGGATACGCAGGTACGGATTTTATCCCAGAAAAGGTGGATCTTTTTATTGAAAGTGACGCAGGCAGGCTGCAGCTGGTAAAAGATGGAATGGCTGTTTCCTACAGCGAAGAAACGGCATCCCTGATTTTATCCGAAAAAACCGTGACAGCCATTGCAGACCTGAAACTGGGAAGTGCACAGGCAACGGCCTGGGGTTGTGACCTGACCCATAAATATGTAGATATCAATGCGGACTACCGCTCATAGGCAGCGGATGGTTCCGCAAAATACTCACAGGAGGAACATTTCAAATGGTGAATCAAAAATATCTAGATAAAGCGGAAGTACTTATTGAGGCTCTTCCTTACATCCAGCGTTTTAATCGAAAAATTGTAGTCGTAAAATATGGTGGAAGCGCCATGGTGGATGAGGAACTGAAAAAGAATGTCATTGAAGATGTGGTACTGCTGAAATTGGTGGGATTTAAACCCATTATTGTCCACGGAGGCGGAAAAGAAATCAACCGATGGGTAGAAAAAGTGGGAATGGAACCCAGATTTGTGAATGGTCTGCGGGTAACTGATACAGAAACCATGGAACTGGCAGAAATGGTGCTGGGAAAGGTAAATAAGGAACTGGTATCTTTGGTCCAGTCATTAGGCGTCAAGGCTGTGGGGATCAGCGGAAAGGACGGCGGGCTCCTCCATGTAGACAGGAAACTTTCTGACGGAAAGGACATTGGATTTGTAGGAGAGATCAAAAAAGTCACCCCAAAACTCTTGGAAGACCTGCTGGAAAAAGATTTCCTGCCCATTGTATGTCCTATCGGCATGGATCAAGACTGCAAAACATACAACATCAACGCGGATGACGCAGCCTGTGCCATTGCGTCAGCAATGAATGCAGAAAAACTTGCATTTCTGACAGACATGGAAGGCGTATACCGTGACCCACAGGATTCCAAAACTTTGATCTCTGAACTTCGGGTAGAGGAAGCCCGTCAATTGATCACACAAGGCAACGTGGGGGGAGGCATGATCCCCAAATTATACAACTGTATCCATGCTATCCAGGAAGGTGTTAACCGGGTACATATCCTGGACGGCCGGATTCCCCACAGTCTGCTTCTGGAGATTTTCACCAATAAAGGTATTGGTACAGCTATTTTAAGGGAAGACGAGGAGAGATATTACCATGAAAACGAATCCGTACATTGAGAAATCAGAAGAAAATATTTTACACACATACAATCGGTTTCCCCTGGTTTTTGAAAAAGGGGACGGGGTATATCTATATGACGTGGAAGGCAGAAAATACCTGGATTTCGCTGCGGGAATTGCTGTAAATGCCCTGGGTTACGGACATCCCGTGTACACCAAATCCCTGCAGGAGCAGGCTGAAAGATTAATCCATGTTTCTAACCTGTATTATAACGTTCCCATGATAGAGGCAGGCAGTAAAGTTCTCAAGATCAGCGGCATGGATAAAGTATTTTTTACTAACAGCGGCACAGAAGCTATTGAGGGTGCACTGAAGACAGCCAAAAAATATGCTTCCCGCCGGGACGGCCATGCCGGACACAGTATCATCGCCATGAATCATTCTTTCCACGGCAGGTCTGTGGGTGCTCTCTCTGTAACCGGAACCTCCAGCTATCGTGAGCCTTTCGAACCGTTGATGGGTGGTGTAAAATTTGCCGATTTCAATGATTTAGACAGCGTAAAATCTCTCATTGATGATACCGTCTGCGCTATAATTATTGAACCAATCCAGGGTGAAGGAGGTATTTATCCTGCCGCCCCGGAATTTTTACAGAAACTGCGGGACCTTTGCGATGAAAAAGACATTCTGCTGATTTTCGACGAAATCCAATGCGGTATGGGGAGAACAGGCCATTATTTTGCCTGGCAGGGATACGGCGTAACACCAGATATTATGACCTGTGCCAAAGCATTGGGCTGCGGCTTCCCGGTGGGGGCTTTTCTTTTGAATGCCAAAACAGCGGCCGGTTCTCTGGAACCGGGTGACCATGGTTCCACCTACGGCGGAAATCCCTTGGCCTGTGCAGCCGTCAGCCAGGTCATCGACATCTTCGAGCAAGAGGATCTCATTAGCCATGTACGCAGATTAACACCTTACCTGGAGGAAAAACTGGACAAACTGTCAGAAAATTTTTCTTGTATAAAAGCCCGCAGAGGAAAAGGCTTCATGCAGGGTCTGGCATTGGAAGGAATCCCTGTGGGACAGGTAATCAGCCGTGCCATAGAAAACGGCCTTCTGGTCATCTCGGCAGGCGGCAATGTGCTGCGTCTAGTTCCTCCTCTGATCATTAAGAGAAAACAGATTGACGAGATGACCGAAAAACTGAAAGACTGCCTGATTTAAACGAATCTCTGCTATACAGAAACAACCGCTGCAGGAGATACAAAAACTCTCCCACAGCGGCTGTTTTACTTGATTTCTATTTTTACATTTCCAGTTTGTTCCCCGCTTTTCAAAAGAACTTTATAGGTGGCAAGTGCCTGGCTCTCCACCTGGATACCTGCATTTTTATGAATACCATAAAAGGCTTTATTCCCCACAGCCTTAAGTTTTTTGCTCTTAACCACTATCGTCTTCAGCTTTTCCGCTCCGCAAAATGCCTGATCTCCGATTTTCACCACATTAGTTCCAATGGACACTTTTTCCAACTGTCTGTAGTTTTTAAATGCTTTTGCGCTTATGGATGTGATTTTAAAATTCTGTCCGCTGATTTTTATCCTGTCAGGTACTTTTATCGATGACTTTTTCTGATTCACTGTACCAATCAGACATACCGTACCGCTGCTATCTCCTTTATTGGTGATCCGGTACTTGTATGACTTCACTTCATGTACACTCCCCCTTTTTAAAACTATTTTAAAGTTCTTTCTTAATGTTCCTGAATATCTGCCTTTTCCAGTAAATATAACGGCCGCAGTGCCTGCTTTCAAATTATTTTTATAAGTTACTTTATAGTCTCTTCCCTGTTTCAGCACAGCCCCATTCATCTTTAATACAGCTTTCTGAGTCTGTTTCCTGCCATTGTATATTTTATTTTTAATTCCGGAAACCTTTGCCTTAGCTAAACTGTAAATCGGTGCATTTGTCGATATTTTATAGGACTTTACAGATACTGGATATGTCCTCTGAAAAGATTGGGCCTGGTATTCCGCATCCCGTACATGATCTGAAAATTCCTGGTTATTTTTCAAAAAATAATTATAAGTTCTCTTACCTGCATCCCAAGTACTATCTACATTATAATAACTGCTTCCCAATTTCACAATATTCCAAGCATGAGGCTCAGAGCGGGACGAACCTGGAATCACCCTTGCGGAAACTCCTGACTCCACAGCCATACGGTAAAACAGACTGGCATAACCCTGACATACCGCTTTTTTCTTAAAAAGTGCATTATAAGCAGTAAATTTCCCCACAGAACTGTCATTGACCCCAGCCCGGTCGTATGAGACATTCCTGCATATATAGTCATAAATCGTTTTGATCTTTCCGTATGTAGTCATTTTCTTCACGCCCAGGGAGGACAACAGACTGTTAACCCTCGCTGTGACTTTAGTCTCCTGCGCTCTCGTAGATAAGTATTTTACAGTGTATGTTAGAGTATACCTGCCTACAGCAGCATAAGAAACATTCACCTGGTAAGCCGCTACATGATAAAAAATATAATCTCCTTCACAGCCGGGAGTGTTTTTATTAACCGCCACTGCTTTTTTAAACACGGAAGCAGCCAAACTGCTGAGATTAGATATGTCAGTCTGCACCCGTACAGTAATCGTACTGTCTCGATTTACCAAATGACTGCACATGTAAGCAGAAGCTTTCTTCATAGATACAAAGTCCGAAGCCCCGCTCCCAGCACGGCTCTCCTGAAAATCCGTTTCTTTTGGAAAATCCGCCGTGTTCACCATCCCTTTATACATAGGATTCAGCCAGGTCTCCGAAATATCTGTAACCATATGTTCACTTTCCTGTCCACCGCCATTTCCAGCCGCCATTACCTCCCATGAAAAGCCATTCATCATCAGTATCGCAGCCAACAACCAGATTCCCACTTTTTTTGCCATAACTGTTCACCTCAAACCAATTTGCCAAACAATTGTTTCCATTTTATTTTAGCATTATTTTTATGTTTGGTCACGCTTTTTTATATAGCTTAACACTTTATTCATATTTTATATTTTAATGCCTTAGAAGACATATAATAAGCCTTTTTTTCATTTCATTGAAATTCATATTTATTTCATTTTTTAATCACACTTTTCTCACATATACCTGATATAGTAATATTCAACAAAAGGCAATACCTTTTTATATATAATTTTTTTCTTTTTCATATTTAGCCGGAAGCTGACGGCTTCCGGCCCCTCCTTTCTTATTAATATATATTTAGCAGAGCAGCACTCCCGTCTCTATTACAGACAGGAGTGTTTCTGTTTTTTAAAAAATATTATGAACCATATGATTAACAAGTCCTTGCTATTTTCATCTGTTTAACTTATAATTTTTTTATATTCACCATTAACGAGCGTTGAAAATTAATGGCAGATACACGCAAGAAGGAGGGTAAAAGTGGGACTTTTCGGTCTATTTGGTAAAAAAAACAAAAAAGACAAAGAGAAAGAAGCCAAAAACGTCGATGAACATCTGGATACAGATAATCTTGAACAGTATTCCGATATGCGGGTGGAAATATCGACCTTTGAAGGACAAGTGATTTTTATTGCTAAATTAATGAACGTACAGGGAACTACGGCAGAACTCTATCAATATTCAGAGACCACCTTTTCTGAAAATCCACCGGAGGCTATCCCCGTTAGAATCCGTGGTTATGATGACAAAAATGCAAGCGCCGTCTATCTGGAAGGCACTGCCCTGCAAATGCCTGAGCACGTCTGGAAAGTTTCTAATTTAACGCTTATCCGGCTTGGAAATGACCGTGCATTTTTCCGTGTGGATACCAATATTGATGCCGTTGTGACATCTGCCAGCAGAACCTCTGCAGGTGAGACCCCCTGCAGATTGCTGAATATCAGCGTTGGTGGTGCATGTCTCCTCTCGAATGCCCGATATCATAAAGGCGAAAGGCTTTTAATAAACGTAAAACTTTTTGCAGAACGCGATGCTTCTCTTTTATTTTGTAAAGTACTGCGGGTTACTGAAAAAGATTATCTTGGATATGAATATGGATGCCGTTTCTTAGAAATGAATGAGACAGAGCAAAACAAAATTACACAAATCATTTTTGACCTTCAACACAAAAAAATTCCCAGCAAAACGGAAGAAACATCTGAGACAGAGGAAAAAAAGCAAGAACAAAACAAAGACTGATAGAAATCAAATTTTTGCACTACATAGTCTGTGCCAGTGCCAGAGGGTGCGCATTAACTATTGAAATCACCGTACAGCGAACGATATATACGGTGCTGTGAGAGGATGGGAGTGAATCACTCCCCATCCTTCTCGATTAAAGAGGGTTTGTCAAGTTAAATGTGTAAGTTTTTTATTAGCGGTCTTTGTGACC
>CAJUMB010000018.1 GCA_910587105.1 uncultured Lachnospiraceae bacterium | reverse complement strand
CTCCCACCAAGTGTGACGCACATCTGACAAAAAGCATTTTTAAGACACGCTCTAAGGAACTATCCCCTGATAATCTCCAAATACCGCTTCAAAGCATCCTGCCAGGGCGGCAGTCTCCGGAATCCTTTTTCCTCCAGCTTATCTTTATTCATCCGGCTGTTGTGAGGCCGTGTGGCTTTTGCCGGGTATTGGTCTGAACTGATAGGCGTCACTTCCATATCAATGCCCGCCTGGGCGAATATCTCTTTCGCAAATTCATACCAATTGCAGATGCCTTCATTGGTGGCATGATAAACCCCATAACGATTTGTCTCCATCATATCCACCAGCAGCACCGCCAGATCCCGGGTGTATGTGGGGGAACCGGTCTGGTCGCTGACTACAGATACCTGATTGGTGGTTTTTGCCTTGTTTAACATGGCTTTGATAAAATTATTGCCATTGACACCAAATACCCAGGCAATCCGCACAATGTAATATTTTTCCAGGTATTTCTGCACTGCCAGTTCTCCCAGATACTTGCTCTGCCCGTACACATTCAGAGGTTTCTTCTCATCCTCCGGCTCCCAGGGGCGCTCTCCTTCCCCATCAAACACATAGTCTGTGCTGATATACATAATGGGCAGATCCAACTTTTTGCACATCCGGCAGATATTCTCTGTGCCGTCTGCGTTGATTTTCATACACAGCTCCTGATTGTCCTCTGCCGCGTCCACTGCTGTATAGGCGGCGCAGTGGATCACCCCGTCCACCTGAACACTGCTCATCACCTTCTCCACGGCCTGTGCATCCGTGATATCCATTTCCTCCACATCCACACCTACACCTTCGCAGCCCCGCAGAGCCAGCTCATCCATCACATCATGTCCCAGCTGTCCTTTCACACCAGTTACTAAAAAACGCATAAGTCTCCCTCCTAAATTCTTTTCAACGAGAAATCCTGGCTGTCCAATGTTAAATTGGGATTGTAATACGGGTCTCCCTTTCTCAGTATATCCGGCCACCGCTTCTCAAACACGGCGATTTCCTGATTAAACCGGGCCACTTTCTCCGGTGTGTCCTCCAGCCCTCTGGACTTGGATTCATAGTGGTACAGTTCTGCATAAGGATTATATACAATCAGCTTCCCGGCCCGGCCCACTTTCAGACAGAAATCAATGTCGTTAAAGGCCACGGCCAGCTCTTCACTGAATCCTCCCACTTTCTCAAACACATCCCTGGGAACCATCATACAGGCCGCTGTCACTGCGCTGTAGTTCTGGGCGCTGATGATTCTGTGGCAGTAACCCGTATATCCTCTCAGCTGCTGGACAAAGCAGTGCCCCGCCACGCCGCCGAAGCCGATGACCACGCCGGCATGCTGAATGGTGTCATCTTCAAAGTACAGCCTTGCCCCCACTGCGCCCACGTCCGGCCTCATACAGTACCCCAGCAGTTCCTCAATACAGTCTTCATTGATCACTTCCGTATCATTATTGAGGAACAGCAAGTACTCACCGGAGGCATAGGTTACCCCGTAATTGTTGATGGCCGAGTAGTTGAATTCCCCTTCCCAGTACACCACTTTTGCCTGCGGATGGGAAGCCTCCAGTTCCCGGTAATAGGCAGACGTTTCTTCCTGTTCGCTGTTGTTTTCTATAATAATGTATTCCAGATTAGAATAGGAGGCCTTTTTCTCCAGAGAATCCAGACAGCATTTCAGGTCTTCCCAGTGGTCTTTATTGGGAATGATCACAGAGATCAGCGGGTCATAATCCCGCAGGAAACGGGTCCGGTAAAGCCCCAGATATTCTCCTTTATATACTTCTGCCTTAACTCCTATGCGGTCATAGTGGGCCTGCACCGCCCGCTGTCCTGCATCGAAGGCATACAATTTACTATCCGGATTTTCTGATGTGGAATCTTCATGGCTGCGCCAGTGATACAGCACTTTGGGGATATGATGAATCAGCTCCATGCGCCTGGACTCCTCCACGGCTTCCGTACATCGGAAAATCAAGTCGTAATCCTGGGCCCCGTCAAATTCCTGGCGGAGATTTCCTGTTTTCTCCAGAATATCCCGGCGCACCACAAACAGATGACAGATATAATTCACAGTACACAGCAAGTCCTGATTGAAATCCGGCTTCATATGCGGCTGGAAGAATTTATGCCCGTCCATGGACATTTTGTCCTCATCGGAGTACAGCATCTGGATTCCTTCCTTCTCATTCAGGGCTTTCACGCACTCATAGAGGGCATTGGGCGTCAGCTGGTCGTCGTGGTCCATAAATGCCACAAATTCTCCTGTAGAAATCCCAATGGCTTCATTGGTGTTTGGCGCGATTTTCAGCGGCTCCTGATGATACACTGCCCGGATACGGGAATCTCTTTTCTCCCACTGTTCCAGGATTCCTTTTATGGGCGAATCTGCTCCGCTTCCGTCAGACAGACACAGCTCCCAGTTACTGTAGGTCTGATTTCTCACAGATTCAATCATCTGCTCCAGGTATTCCGGCTGGGTACGGTATAAGGGAACCACCACGCTGATTCGCGGACTGGAAGAGAAGGTCTCTTTCTTCTGCCGCTCCAGCTCCCCCGGACTGGGCAGGTGTTTCTGCAGCCATTTCTGATATACAATGGGCCGTTTGGAGACAGCCGCCAGTTTTCCCACACTCTTGGCAAACACTGCGCCAAGGCCGTGGGCCTGATAGTAACGGATGGCTTTCTTTTTGAATTGATTCAGTTTTCTCTGGAGAATCACCCGGCGTTTTAAGTAGACCCGGTACACGGCGTTACCTCTTTTCGAGTGGAACACCAGATAGATCCAGTCCCCTTGCAGCTGTTCCAGCTCCACGAAAAAACCACATTTTCCGTCAATCTGGCATTCTTTGAACATTTCCGCCACGTCCACCCGGGTATTCTTCTGAATATTGCAGGGGATGGGCTTCTTGTCCTGGTCAAAAACCCCCACAGACACGGGACTCTCATCCACCGCCCATCCACGGATCTGGCAGCTTTTCTGGGGACCCACAATTTCTTCTTCTATATAATACTGGGGTTTTCCCATGCGCAGAGCCAGTTCTGTCCCCCGGATGGTAAACCAGCAAATCTGCTTATCCCCTTTTTTTGCATAAATGGTCAGTTTTTTATAGTTTCCCACGTCTTCGGGAAGCTCCACGGACAGGGTTACATTCTCTCCTTTTACCAAATCCAGATCCTTGAACCGCTCCAGGGCACTGGTATGCTCCCAGGGCTCCATCCCCGCCGAAAGGGGCTGATCATCCAAAAATGCCTGGGGTTCATATTCTTTTGGCCAGTTTCCCTGAAGCAGATACTGCCGGGGGTTCTGCAGATCAAACCGTTCTCTCTTGACCTCAAAAATTTCACCTGTCATACTGCTCTCCTCTGCTTTCTGCCTGCCTTTTTCTCTGCCTGCTCCAGCTCCTGCTGCACATCTTCAATCTTTGGCAGAGCCTCTGCCTGTCCCCGCAGACGACAGTCTCCATTATCCAGGGTCAGATTCACATTGTAATAGGGATCTCCTTTTTCCAGAATCTCCGGCCATTTACTGGTAAAAAGAGCTGCCTCTCTTTTCAGGCGTTTCTTCTTCTCAGGGGTGTCCTCCGCCCCTCTGGTAGCAGATTCGTAGTGATAAGCTTCCACAAATGCATTATATACCACCAACAGCCCCATTTGGCGTACCTTCAGACAGTAATCCACATCGTTGTAGGCCACCTGGAATTCTTCCCCGAATCCCCCTGCCTTATCAAAGATTTCCTTGGGCGTCATCATGCAGGCAGCGGTGACTGCGCTGAGATCCTGGGTGGAATTGGACTTTCCTGCGTAGGTGAGAACTCCGTTCTTCGCCCCGCACAGCACATGGCCTGCAGGACCTCCCAGTCCCACCACCACCCCAGCGTGCTGGATGCGGTTATTGGGATATAGCAGCTTCCCCCCGCATACCCCCACATCCTCCCGCTGGCAGTATCCCAGCATTTCCTCCATCCAGTCCGGTGAGATGATCTCAATATCGTTGTTCAAAAACAGCAGGTACTCCCCATTGGCACAGCCGGCGCCGTAATTGTTAATGGCCGCGTAGTTGAATTCTCCTTTCCACGCCACTACCCCCAGATTGGAATGTTTTTCCTGGAGCTTTTGGTAACAGGCAAAGGTTTCCTCCTGGGTGCTGTTGTTCTCAATCACCAGCACTTCAAAGTTGGAGTACGTGGACTTTTCATAAATAGAGGCGATGGCCCGCTCCAAGTCTTCCCTGTGGTCTTTGTTGGGAATCAGTATGGAGACCTTGGGATTTCCCTTCACCGGGAATGTGGTGCGGTATCTGCCGTAATGCTCGGTCATGGACACCTCCGCCTCCATGCCCAGCCGGTTATAATGGGCCCGCACCGCCTCCTCCCCTGCTTTATAGGCGTACATTTTACTGGAGGGATTCCCCGCCGTGGAGGCCGGATGGGAACGCCAGTGGTACAAAGACCTGGGCACATGGTAAATCTTTCTTGCCTGCTCACAGCAGCGCAGAATGAAGTCATAGTCCTGGGCCCCGTCAAATTCACTGCGGAATTTTCCCGCCCGGTCCACCACTGCTTTGCGCACCATGAAAATGTGGCAGATATAATTATTGCTGCGCAGCAAGTCCAGATTAAAATCCGGTTTAAAATGAGGGTCGTACAGGCGCAGGCCGTCCATGCTCAGCTTATCCTCGTCACTGTAAACAATATCCACCTGTTCATCCGTATTCAAGGCTTTCACCATCTCATAACAGGCATCGGGGGTTACCACATCGTCATGGTCGCAGAGCATAATAAATTCACCCCTGGCCATATCCAGCGCCGCGTTGGTGTTGCCGGAAATTCCTCTGTTCACCGGAAGCCTGCGATAGCGGATGCGCACATCTTTTCCATAGTTTTTCCGGATCATCTCCCCCGCCTGGTCATCGGTGCTGCCGTCTGCCAGACACAGCTCCCAGTTTGGGTAACTCTGTTTCTGAATGGACTCCACCATGGCCTTCAGAAATTTTAATGGGGTGTTATATAAAGGCACCACAATACTGATCATGGGCTGGTAGGGAAACTCATGCTGCCTCTGAAGTTTCAGCTCCTGCCTGGTGACACCATGCTTTTTCAGCCATCCATGGTCCTCACTGGCATCCGGGTCCATCTCTCTTCCCAGCTCCTGGATGAATTTCCCCACACCGTACTGGCGGATATACGCCCGGTTCACAGCCAACCGCTCCCTGCGCAGTGCCCGTGCCAGACGCCCCCGCTTGGAGTGGCGGTAATACATTTTTTTCAGATTTACCCTGCACTTCTTCTGGGTCAGGCGGTTCTCCAGAATCAGAACCAGCCAGTCCCCTGGAACCTGGTCCGCCATGATAGCAATCTCAAAGCCATAGGCATACCCGTCTTTCAGATTCTGTGCCTTCATCACATCCAGGCGCATCACCCTCTCCATTTCAAAGGGAATGGGATTCTTCTTCTCATCCACCACAGAGATTTTTTCCTCTCTCATGTCATCTACCACCCATCCCTGCAGAAGGATTCTGCCCTCCCGGGGCTGCACCACATCCAGCTTATACTTCATGGTCTGGGCGCCGTAGTCTTTGTTCATCTGCCCGCCGGTCTTTTCCCACACCACCTGTTTTTCTTCTCCACGAACAGCCAAAATCTGGAAAACCCCGAATTCCCCATAGTGCTCCCACAGATCGTCCACTTCGGGGATAATCACGGAAAACCCCACTTCCGGAGAAGCCCCCCGCAGTTCTTCCACATTCTCAACCACATCCAGGCGCAGTTTCCGCTGTTTCTCAAAAGGGATGGGTTCTCCCTCTGCCAGAACCTGAATTTCTATGGGCCGGGAATCCACTGATGCGATCCAGCCTTCAACGGTCAGGGCAATCTTTTCCCTGGAAGCGTATTTCTCCCAGTCCACCGCTGTGTATATCTTTTCTAAATCCGCTTTTCCCATATCTATTTGTTCCTTTCCCGCAGCTCCCGGTACGCGCGGTAAGCTTTCCACACTTTTGTATTTTCCATTCTCCGGATCTGCCTGCGGCAGTTTTCCACAGCTGTTTCCTGCTCCCGGATCTTCTTCAGAAATTTCTCCATCACATAGGCGTCAGCCGGGTACATCTCCAGAGATACCAGAAGTTTCACAGCCCCCTCCTGCATCTCCTGAATGAGAATCTGAGGGTCCTGGCAGGCAAAATAAATGGCATCCGGTTCCAGACAGTGGCCGTTGGCCTGATATTTGGCCGGAAGCTCCCTGCCTCCCTCACAGACAAACTGCAGTTTTAAAATCCGGCAGATACCCGGGTCCATTCCAGGGTCCAGGCGCAGTCCCGCCACATGCTCCGGCAGATCGATCTCCCCTTTCACAACCCCGTTCTCCATGGGGATCAGACGGGAATCGGCCTCCGAAAATCCATCTCCCCTGTCAAAGAACACCTGAAATACATGGTTACTGATATAATACCGCTCATGCTCGATCATATCCCTCAGGGACAGCCTGCCGCCGCCAAATCCCTCAAACATTTCATGCAGAGGCACATGGGCGCGGTTGATATACTGCTGGAAAGCTCTCTCCATTTCCTCATAGATAGAGATTTCCTCCCCGGTAAGCCCTGCCCAGGAAAACAGCTGGTATTTTTCCAAAACTGCCCGGCTTCCTTTTCCGTAAATATAATAGTGGAGAATCCGGTACACCAGATAAGAAACAGGAATGGGGAAATCAAAGCACCACTCATAATCGATTACCGTGGAAGGATGGCCCAGTATCACATTCCTGCAGATGAAATCAATATCTGTCACCGCCATACTCTTTTCCTCCCTGGGAAATGAAGGCCGGCCAAATACCTGGACGAACCGCTCTGTCATCTCAAAAGGCTCCTGTGCCATCTCCCGTACCTGTTCCACAAATGCTTTCAGCCTGCTGACAGCTTCCTCTTCCTGCCCCAGATCCAGCAGGGCATCCAGCCTTTCCTCCAGTGTCTCTCCCTGAATATACTCCAGCCGGATTCCTCCGTCTCCCAGACTGCGCCCCCGATTCATGGCAAATCCTCTGGCTTTGCAGACAGTATCCAGCCTTTCCTGCCACCGGCACAGATTTTCCAGATGGTTTTTGGCTGCAGGGTGCATGGGTACTTTCTGCACTGCCCGGTTTCCCTTAGAGTCCTGGAGGATATCCGTGCGTATGGAAAAACCAGCTGCCCGGTCATTGGAATATTTGGCAAATATAACTTTTTCCCTGTCAGAAGGCTCCTCCTGGGCCTGAGATCTCAACAGCACCAGGAAGGAATTGGCAAACTGGGGCAGCAGACCGTCCTCAATGAGGGTATCCAGCACCCTTCCCTCGGAAAAAGACAGAATTCTTTCCTGGTCATAATTGGGAAAATCCTCCCCCGCCTCCCCCCGCCTGGGAAGGTATTCATCGGAATACACAGCCATGGGAAACTTATAGTCCGGGAAAGGATAATAAAACTCTGTCTGAAAATCTCCTGCTCTGCGGATTACCTCACACAGTCCCGGACGGGAGAAGGTGCGCACATGGGTGGTGTGCGGATATCCTTCCAGACCCTCAAAGTAGGTGCGCACATGGTCTTCTGCAAATCCAGACCAGTATTTTAATCCGATTCTGTTCTCAATGGCAATGACGATCTGGCCCCCTGGCTTTAGATGCCGTGCTGTCTTTCTCAGCATCTCCACGTAAGGGTCCTGCCCTCCCATATACTCCCGGGCATATTCAAAGACGCCGATTAAAGTGATAAAGTCATACCCGTCCCCGCAGGCCAGATTGGGCTCAATATCCTGAAAATTTCCCACCTGAATTTCTACATTACTGTATTCCCGATTTTTATAGGCATTGATCTGGCTGCGTTTTCTGGACAGCTCCACGCATGTGACACTGCCCGCCATCTCTGCCAGAATCCCTGTCAGGGCCCCGCAGCCGGAGCCTATTTCCAAAACCTTATGTTCTTTTGTTATGGGCAGCCAGCTTACGATATTCTCACGGATCTGCGAAAAATGATACAGCACCGGCCAGCTTTTTCTCTCCGTGATCATGCGGTTATACTCTTCCCTGGGACAAGTCCTGGCAATCTCCAAAAGCTGGTCCTCCACGTCCCCGTCGCTGTACAGATCCTCTCCCGGATAGTACGTGTAATTCAGCGTAATACCCCCGATTTTTTCAAATAATTCCGACTCCATATTCTACCCCACTTCAATTTCTGAATTCATATCAAAAAAGCCAATGGTATTTTTTGTTGAGACCACAGACAGATTACAGATATCATACAATCTGTGATATACATGGAAATCCCCGTCCCGGTAACCTGTACAGCCTAATGAGAGCAGGTATTCACCCCCCTGCAGATCTATCTTCTGCCGGAATGTGACCACCTGTTCATCCCCTGGGTTCTGTGGCGGTATCACGGCATCCTCATACATGGTGTTGGTCCCTGAAATCTCCGTTCCCTGGAGATTCTTAATGGTGTAAGCAAAAATAGGCTCCTGGACCTGAACAAAAAAATGTACTTTCATCCGTATCTGACAGTAACTTCCTTTATCCACCGCATTGGTAATTCTTCCCGCCTCATCTATGATGGCAAAGTCTATGATTTCCGCTTTCTTTTCCCCATATTCCAGGAGCTGGGGATTCACCTGCAGATGGTCCTGCCACCGCTTCCCAGCCGGGAGGATGTGCGTCTTCGCCCCTTCCTCCAGAGGCTGGTCCTGGCCTGCCAGTATCTTTTTATATAAATCCACAATCCTTTTGGGTTCTCCCTCGTCCACTTTCTCCCCCTGGTTGAGAAGCACCACCCGGTCACAGTATTTGCTCACACTCCCCAGGTCATGACTCACCAGCAGAATGGTCTTGCCCATTTTCTTGAATTCTTCAAACTTATGATAGCATTTTGCCTGAAAAAACACATCTCCCACAGACAGCGCCTCATCCACAATGAGAATCTCCGGGTCAATATTAATGGCAACAGCAAAAGCCAGCCGTACAAACATACCGCTGGAATACGTCTTCACCGGCTGGTGGATAAAATCTCCAATATCCGCAAATTTCAAAATGCTGTCCAGCTTCTGGTGGATTTCCTCTCTGGGAAATCCCATCATGGTACCGTTTAGATATACATTCTCCAGACCGGAATACTCTGGATTGAACCCAGCGCCCAGCTCCAGCAGAGCAGAGATCCGCCCGTTCACCTCCACCACCCCGGCCGTCTGATTCAAAACCCCTGTGATGATTTTCAAAATGGTGGACTTACCGGAACCGTTAGTCCCGATAATGCCCACAGTCTCCCCCTGTTCCACCTGAAAGCTCACATCATTTAAGGCATAATGTTCCCGATAGAGCTTCTTCCTGGTCAGACCCAGCGATTCCTTCAGCCGGTCCGTGGGCTTATTATACAGCTTATATACTTTCTGCAGATGTTCCACTCGAACTGCTAAATTACTCATGTTTCCTCCTTACAACACGTCTGCAAAATGGACTTTCAGCCTTCTGAACACAGCAGTCCCCAGTACAAAGAGCACAAAGGTCACAGCCCAGTAATAGACAGTCATAGACAGGTGTTCCCAAAACCAGACTTTCTGATAAAAAGCGTCCCTATACCCGCTTACAATATAATACAGCGGGTTCAGCTTAAAGACCCAGTGATATTTTGCCGGAAGAATCTCCAGATTCCACATAATAGGAACCATCCAGACCCCCACCTGCAGTACTATGGTAATAATCTGGGATAAATCCCGGAAAAATATGACAATAGCGCTGGTTGCATAGCAGATACCCAGCACAAATACAAACAAACTGAATGTATAATAGAAAATCTGCAGTTCATATCCATCGGGATAGTAGCCGTAACATCCAAACAAAACCACTGCAAACAATACAAAAAAGCCATGTACAAACAGAGCGGATATCAGTTTCACCATGGGCAGTATACTGATATTGAATACCACCTTTTTGACCAGATAACTGTATTCAATCAAAGCCGATGTGCCGCTGCTTAAAGCATCCTGAAAATAAAACCAGGGAACAATCCCCGCAATCAGGTACAGGACAAAGGGGATATTTCCCATGTCCCCTGCCCGCAGGCCCACCTGAAATACAAACCAGTAAACCAGCACAGTGACAATGGGCTGGATAAATGCCCAGACAATCCCCAGATAGGACCCTGCAAACTTTGTCTTAAAATCATTTTTCGCCAGGCTGAAAATCAGACCCCGGTTTCTGACCACTTCAATGGGAATGGACAGCAGCCCTTCTTTTATTTTTGACATAGTCTGCTCCTAATTCTGGTCTGCCCGGTATTCTTTCCACCCGCCCCATTTCTGATCTTTTTCAGAGACAGTCAGCTCCACCCCATCCTGCAGGGGCCAGTCAATGCCAATCTCCGGGTCATTCCAGGCAATACCGCCTTCATCCCCTGGGTGGTAGAAGTCCGAACACTTGTAGGCAAATTCCGCAGTCTCAGAGAGCACCAGAAAACCGTGGGCAAAGTTTTTCGGAATAAAGAACTGTTTCTTATTCTCCGCTGAAAGCCTGACCCCGAACCATTTTCCGTAAGTGGCAGAGCCTTTCCGCAGATCCACCGCCACGTCGAATACTTCTCCCTGAATCACCCGCACCAGTTTGTCCTGGGGATATTCAATCTGAAAATGCAGACCCCGCAGCACGCCTCTTTTCGACATGGACTGGTTATCCTGGACAAATTCCAGGTCAATTCCAGCCTCTTTATAATCGTTATAATTATAAGTCTCCATAAAATAGCCCCGCTCGTCACCGAATACTGCAGGAGTGATCACCTTCAGACCTTCAATCTCACAAGTTTCCACACTTATTTTTCCCATTTCCATACCTCAATCAATGTCTTTTTTGACACTGCCTTTCATTTGTAAGAAAGAATCCCGTTTTCCGGGATTTCCGTACTTATAATCCTTCTGAAACCTCGATTAAATATTTCCCATAAGGAGTTTTCAGCAGCGGCTGGGCCAGTGACACCAGCTGTTCTTTGTTGATAAATCCTCTCTTATACGCAATTTCCTCGATACAGGACACATACAGCCCCTGGCGTTTCTGCACTGCTGACACATAATCTGCCGCGTCCAAAAGGGAATCGTGATTTCCCGTATCCAGCCAGGCAAATCCCCTGCCCAGGGTCTCCACCTGCAGTGTGCCTCTATCCAGATACACATTGTTCACAGATGTAATCTCCAGTTCTCCTCTGTCAGAAGGTTTCACCTCTTTGGCAATGGAAACCACGTCATTGTCATAGAAATACAAGCCCGGTACGGCATAGTTCGACTTAGGATTCTGGGGTTTTTCTTCAATGGAGATGGCCTTTCCGCTTTCGTCAAATTCCACCACTCCGTATTCTCTGGGGTCCCGGACATAATACCCGAATATGGTCGCCCCCTTCTCACGGGCCGCCGCTCTCTGGAGCACAGTAGAAAAACTCTGCCCGTAAAAAATATTGTCTCCCAGCACCAGCGCTGTCCGGTCCTGTCCGATAAACTTTTCTCCTATGATGAATGCATCTGCCAGTCCCCTGGGTGTATCCTGAACCGCATAGGACATAGAAAGCCCCAGCTGCTCCCCGCTTCCCAGCAGCTCCTCAAACACAGGCAGATCTCTGGGTGTGGAAATCACCAGGATCTCCCGGATTCCTGCCAGCATCAGCGTGGAGAGGGGATAATAGATCATCGGCTTGTCGTATACCGGCAGAATCTGCTTGGAGACTGCCTTCGTCAGCGGATACAGCCTGGTGCCGGACCCGCCTGCCAATATAATTCCCTTCATAAATTCCTGCCTCCCTGTCTATTCATTGGGACAAATGCCAAACCTGTTTCACAACCAGAGATTGGGCAAAAGAAACAAATAAGGAGCGAATGCAAAACGATTTTGAGCTCCGTTTTGTTTCTTTTGTCCAATCTCGTGAGTCAGAAACACTTTTCGCACTTATCTGCTCATTATATTTTATACATATCCTGATAATACTTCTGATAACTTCCGCTGGTGACATTTTTCATCCATTCCTCATGTTCAAAGAACCACTGAATGGTTTTGCGGATTCCGTCCTCAAATTTCGTCTCCGGATACCAGCCCACTTCCTTTTTGATTTTATCCGGGGCAATGGCATACCGGCGGTCATGGCCTTTCCGGTCCTCCACGTAAGTGATCAGGTCGTCGCTGACCAGTTCCCTGCGGGCATCGCTTTCCGGAAGCATCTCCCTTAAGGTATCCAGAATAATATGGATAATCTCAATATTCTGCTTCTCATTGTGGCCGCCGATGTTATAGGTCTCGAACAGACGTCCCTTTTCCTGCACCAGATCAATTCCCTTGGCGTGGTCTTCCACATACAGCCAGTCCCTCACGTTCTTTCCGTCGCCGTAAACCGGAAGTTTCTTTCCCTGGAGGGCATTGTTGATGATCAGAGGAATCAGCTTCTCCGGGAACTGATAGGGTCCGTAATTGTTGCTGCAGTTGGTGATGTTCGCCGGAAAATGATAGGTATCTATATAGGATTTTACCAGCATATCGGAAGATGCCTTGCTGGCGGAATAGGGACTGTGGGGGTCATAAGGGGTGTTCTCGTAGAAATACTCCCCTTCCTCTTCCAGTGACCCGTATACCTCGTCTGTGGACACATGGAGAAACTTCTTTCCCTCCTGATAGGTGCCGTCCGGCAGTTCCCATGCCGCCTTTGCTGCATTCAGCAGAACCAGAGTACCCAGCACATTGGTCCTGACAAATATCTCCGGGTCTTTGATGCTGCGGTCCACATGGGATTCTGCCGCGAAATGCACCACCCGGTCAATATCATTTTCCTGGAAAATCTGATTCACTGCGTCCCTGTCACAGATATCTGCCCGTATAAATGTATAATTATCCCGGTCTTCCACACCTTTCAGGTTTTCCAGATTGCCCGCATAAGTCAGCTTGTCCAGATTGATGATGCGGATTTGGCTGTCATATTTTTGAAACATATAGTGAATATAATTGGAACCAATAAAACCGGCGCCGCCGGTTACCAGATACGTCCTCATCTTCGAAACCTCCGATTCTCAACTGTTATTTTTTTACATATTCTTTTCTATTATAGCATTGGGTGATTCAGGCTTCAACCTGTTTTTTTCCTTGCCAAATGTACTTCCCTTATATATAATGATTAGAGCGTCAAGACTTGCTTGTATTATTTGTAATTTTACCGCAAACATACCTCTATATATAACTGCAAAGAGATATTTGTTTATGCTGCACAGGCTCCGGTTATGAAATGGATACTGGCGTCTGTAGAAAGAAAGGTGAGATATATGCCAATTAAAATACAAAACGATCTGCCTGTAAAAGAGATATTGGAAAAAGAAAATATTTTCATCATGGATGAACACCGGGCTATGCATCAGGACATCCGGCCTATCCAGATTCTGATTCTGAATCTGATGCCTTTGAAAGAGGATACGGAACTGCAGCTTCTGCGTTCTCTGTCCAATACTCCTCTCCAGGTGGATGTGACTTTTATGAAGGTCCGCACACATACATCGAAAAATACATCTGTCAGCCACCTAAACAAATTTTATCAGAATTTTGAGGAATTGAAAGAGCAGAAATTTGACGGGCTGATCATTACCGGCGCTCCTGTGGAGCAGATGGAGTTTGAGGAGGTGGACTACTGGGAAGAACTGACGGAAATTATGGACTGGAGTGTGAAAAATGTCACATCCACCATTTTCCTGTGCTGGGGGGCCCAGGCCGGTCTGTATCATTTCTTTGGACTGCCCAAAGTCCTGCTGGATGAAAAACTGTTCGGACTGTACTGGCACCGGGTGTCCAACCGGAAGATTCCCCTGGTGAGAGGGTTTGACGACGTGTTCCTGGCCCCCCACTCCAGACATACCGATGTTCCCATGGCGCAGATACGCATGTGTAAAGATCTGACGGTGCTGGCGGAATCGGATGAGGCAGGACTGTTTCTTGCCATGGCCCATGAGGGAAAGCAGATTTTTGTGATGGGCCACCCGGAATATGACCGCATTACCCTGGATACAGAATATAAACGGGATCTGGCTAAGGGACTGCCCATTCAGATCCCGGTGAATTATTATAAAGACAATGACCCGGCCTGCAAACCGGATCTGCTGTGGCGGGCCACTGCCAATAATCTCTACACCAATTGGCTTAATTATTATGTATATCAAAACACTCCGTACAAACTATAGAATGTCAACATATTATACAGGTCTTTTTTCAAGTCAGGGAGGCTTTTCCACCTTGTAACACGGTTACTCCTTATCGACAATATAACATAATTTCTGCTGCTGTGCAATTACAAGACACTGCTTTGTTTCAGCCTGTAGACAAGAACGGCCGTCACTACCTTGTTAGATAGTGACGGCCATCTCTACGGCCTGCATCCCCTCACAGAGCCAGCCTGAATATATTGTCTTACAATAAATCTTATTTCTTCCACACACCTCTGGCATTAAACCGATAGGCCTTCCCATCTATATCTGCCGTAGTATTGCGCAGCATAATGCCTGACTCATTGAAATAATAATATTTTCCTTTATATTTCAGCCAGCCAATCCGCATGACACCGTCACTTTTTAGATAATAACGGTTTCCTTCCCATGTCAGCCAGCCTGTCTTCATCTGTCCGTTCTTTTTCACAAAATAGCGTGAACCGTTTACATCCACCCACTGGCTGCGCACCATGGCACCGGTATTGGGATCAAAGTAATACCATGTTGTTTTAATTTTTACCCATCCTGTCTGCAGCTCGCAGGATTTATTAAAATAATATTGATTTCCTTCGATTGTCAGCCAGCCTGTCTTTAATTTTCCATTCGCGCCGGCATAATATCTCTTATTCTTGACTTTCACCCACTTACTTTTGGCCATAACACCATTTTTATTAAAATAATATTTAGCACCATTGATGGTACGCAGTCCGGTCTTCATCACCCCAGCTGTGCCGAAATAGTAGGTCTTACCGTTAATGGTTTTCAATCCGCCAAAGACCCGGAAGCCGGAACTGTCAAAGTAATAGGTCTTGCCGTTGATGGTACGGAATTCATTGGTTACAAAGCTGCCGTCGCTGAGACGATATCGGAATTTTCCATCGGATTTCACCCAGCCTTCCGTGATAACCGGAGAACCATATTGTGTGAACGCAAAGTCGAGATCCACATCCCCGGTAATTCCGCTGACTTTTCCTTTATCCGTCACCTGCCATATATCGCGGGCAATACTGGCTGTGTAGTCAGCTGACCACTCTGCAATCCATGCATCCACCCCTGAAAGACCACTCATATTGATATAATTTTTTGCCCAGTATGTATTACAGTAGATCATGGGCTGATAGCCTGCGGCCCGGACCACATCTGCGAATGCCTGTACGATTTTGGTCCGTCGGGCATTGGTCAAGCTTAACTGGCTGTTATCTTCAATGTCAATTACAACAGGATAGGTGATCTTATAATTTCGAATGGCATTGACCGTTGTCTGGGCATCCTTCTCTGCCTGTGCAACTGTTTTGGCTGTACTGTAGAAATACACGCCCACTGGTATCCCCACCCGGTTGGCTTCTGACAGGTTACGATTGTAATACAAATCCATGCCGCTTCCATGGGCCACACGGACAAAGGCAAACTCCACTTGGCCGCTGGCTTTTACTTTCTCCCAGTTGATCAGTCCCTGCCAGAACGATACATCCATTCCTTTGGCTTTCACATTGGGCACTACTTTTCCGGCACTGTTGTAATATTTCCCGTTATATTTTGACCAGGCAGCTACTGCTGCCCCGGCCGGCTGCACAGAGGCCAGGACTCCTCCTGCAAGAAGCACTCCTGACAGACATACAGCCATCATTTTTTTCATGACTTTTTTCATACCCACAACCCCTATTTAATATTTTCTTAACTTATTAATTAAGTTTCTGTTACATTTAATATTATACCTATTGGGACTGACAAAATCAATATTTATTTTTGACCAATTTCCACCACTATGTTATAATATTTAGCATGATTGATTTTAATATACCCCCTCATACAGGGGCAGAAGAACAATACATACAGGAAGCCATTGAGAAACGCAAACTCTGCGGTGACGGTATGTTCACCCGGCGCTGCAGCGAGTGGATGGAGCAGACTCTGGCAGTCAGACACGCATTGCTAACCACATCCTGTACCCATGCTCTGGAGATGGCTGCGGTACTGACAAACATAGGTACTGGTGATGAGGTCATCATGCCATCCTACACGTTTGTGTCCACGGCAAATGCATTTGTGCAGAGAGGTGCACACATTGTATTCACAGATATACGTCCGGATACTATGAATCTGGACGAAAGACTGGTGGAAGATGCCGTCACCCCCCGCACCAAAGTAATCCTGCCAGTCCACTATGCCGGCGTGGCATGTGATATGGACCCTCTTCTGGACATTGCCCGGAGATATCACCTGAAGGTGGTGGAGGATGCCGCCCAGGGAATTTTTTCCTATTATAAAGGTAAAGCGTTAGGCAGCATCGGAGATTACGGATGCCTGAGTTTCCACGAGACAAAAAATTTAACTATGGGGGAAGGAGGAGCGCTTTTACTCCAAGAGGATGAGTCTCTGAAAAAGGCAGAAATAATCCGTGAAAAAGGAACCAACCGCAGTCAGTTTTTCCGTGGACAAATCGATAAATATACCTGGGTGGACTACGGTTCCTCCTACCTTCCCAGTGAATTAAATGCTGCCTACCTATGGGGACAGTTTACCATGTTCCAGGAAATTCAGCAGGATCGGATGGAGACCTGGGAATTCTACCACCAGGCGTTCCAGGAATTGGAGCAGGCCGGATATGCCGCCCGCCCTGTCATTCCTTCTTACGCCCGGCACAACGCCCATATGTATTACCTGAAACTGGAAGACCTGGATACCCGTACCCGTTTCATCTCTTATTTGAAAGAACGGGGAGTTATGGCTGTATTCCACTACATACCCCTGCACTCTTCTCCAGCAGGCCGGAAATTTGGCAGATTCCACGGGGAAGACAAATACACTACCCGGGAAAGCGAACGTCTGGTCCGCCTTCCTCTTTTCTATGGCATGGGCCAGGAGAGCAGGGAAAAGGTGGTACAGACTGTCAAAGACTTTTTTACGGTATAGGAAACTTACGTATCTTATACCATAAAACTCCTCCAGGAGATCACACTGTGGCAGAACAGAATTATGCCGCCGGCAGCGGGCCTGCCACAGGCGGAGAATCTAAACCATAGTATAGATCATGACCCCGCAGATAATCAGCAGATTCCCTGCCAGTTTTCTGCGGGTGATTTTTTCTTTCAAAATCAGGCAGGACAGCAGCATCACAAATACATAACAGCAGGTATCTATGATGGAACCATATTTCATATCAATCTTTGTATAACACCAGGTATTCAGAAATAAAATTCCAAAATACATACCGTATGAGGTAATCACACGCCAGTTCAGATAATCGCCCAGCGGCCTGTTGTATGTGCGGTCTGCACTTTGTTTCAGCAGAATCTGGGAAACAGCCGCGAAAAAAGTTCCCACAAACATCAACATCAGATAAAATCTATTCATAAGACACCACCATCACCCCGGCAAACACAAAAATCAGTCCCAGGATATTCCCAAAGGTCAAATGTTCTCCAAAAATCACCACAGCCCACAGCTGCCCCCAGATCAGATACACCGATTTGTTGGCATAGGCAATGCTCAGCTGAAATTTTTTAATCACCTGCTGCCACGCAAGGGCGTAAATCCCGCAGTTCAGCAGCATAAGAAACGCAAATACATACAGCAGCCGGGAGTGCAGTCCATATTCATTTAACTGTACGGAGGCTGCCTTTGAAAACACGGTTGTAAATGAAAACAGCAGAATATTCAGATGAAGCTTTATATAATCCAGCACACCCGCTCTGCCCTGTTTTTTTGCTGACTCTGTACTCATTTGTTCTTTCCATCTCCCCTGTCTTCAGTCCGCAGGTTCAGCTGATACAATGTCTGGTCTCCTATCCGGACTGCTGACTGCACCTGGTCATAAACAGCTGTAAATTCTTCCTCTGATGCAGCCTTGGCTGCCACATGACCTATGCGGTCCGTGCCGTTTTTCATAGCCTGTACTTTATGGCCTGCGGGGTAGTCTATGACAACCTGCACCCCCTTCTCTCGAAGGCTGTCCAGCTTTTCTTCATCAATACCGGTGATCACTCCATCAATGGGGCTCATCAGCAGCCTCCCCTGGCAGGGAACATGAACAAGCCTGGGAAACTGTACAGATTCTCCCAAAGCATTCTGTATGATTCTCTGGTAAAAGGGAAATCCATAGTGCAAAGAGATCAGCTCCGGAATACAGGTAGCCCCTGTACGTCCCCCAATCTCAAGAATCCAGACTTTATTCCCATCCACCAGCACATCTGCATTCACAGGACACTCATCCAGACCCACAGCTTCTATGGCAAGCTGCATCTGCTTTTGAACCTCACGCATTTGTTTCTTAGTGGCGATATACGGAAAGCTGTGTCCGGCAGGGACAGTCACCTGGTCGCCCCTGAACAGATACTTCTCATGAGGCGCCATAAATACCAGACTTCCATTTTTCACAAATCCGTCTACCCCGATTTCCTCTGCCTGGATATATTCTTCCACCAGCACATAATCCTTTCGGGATACCTGCAGGGCACGGGAAAAAGCTTCCTCCAGCCTGCTCTCTCTTTCTACAATCACAATTCCCCTGCTTCCGGAGCTGTCAACCGCTTTTACCAGCAGGGGGTATCCCATCCGCTTAGCCGCCTGCTTGGCTTTTTCCAGTGAAGATGCTCTGATATGTCCAGGAGTGGACACTTTCTTCTGAAAAAAAGCATCTTTCATCAGTGCTTTATCTGTCACCTGGCAGGCAGCCTCATAGGTGAGCCCGTGGAGCCCCATTTTCTGGCACACATAACCAATGGTGCGCACAGCCACATCTGTACCGGAAGTACAGATACCATCAATCTGTTCTGACTGTGCAATCTCCAGCACCCCCTCCTGGTCACGGGTATCCGTTTTATACACTTTATCGGCCAGGGCAAACCCTGGATAATCCCCTGGACTGCTCACTACAATTACAAACAGTCCCAGTTCTTTCGCCTGCCGTATGAGGGGAGCCTGATAAATTCCGGCTCCCAGTATCATCAATTTTTTCATCTTTTCTCCATGTCTGTTATATTAACTGTCTCTCTCACAATGTATTGAGGAGTATGATTCAGCGTCAGAAGCATTTTGCCCAGATATTCCCCAATAATACCCAGTACCATCAGAACCAGTCCGAAGAAAAATACCATCACGCAGATGGTGGAGGCCCACCCTGCAGGGATATCCGGAGATATCATCTTCTTCACTACAACCACCACAGCTGCCAGAAAGCCCCCCAACGCGGAAAACATCCCCAGAACAGAGGATATCCGCAGAGGAATCACCGAATAATTCCAGTATGCCAGCCAAAGCCCCATCAATTTGCGCAGGGTATAGTTGGAGGTTCCGGATTCCCGTTTAAAGTGTTCTACGGGTACATTGCCGATGTTATGAGTGATGCGGTAGAAAATGCCATCTATATAGGGATTGTAACTGGTATATTTCACCACTTCCTCACAGACAGCCCGGGTAATCACCCAGAAATTACTGGATAAAATCTCCTTAGGCCGCCCCAGCAGAATTCTGGAAGAGACTTCATTGAGCTTACTGGAAAAATTTTTTAAAACAGAATTTTTCCGCCGTGGATATACCCCGTAAACAATGTCAAACCCTTCTGCCATTTTGTCAATCAGTTTAAAAATCTGCGACGGATGTGTCTGCATATCATCATCCATCCCCAGTATATAATCTCCCTGGGCGTAGGACAGGGCAGCCATCAGCGCATTATGCTGGCCGAAATTACGGAGCAGATCCACGCCTTTCACATTTTCCCTTTCCTGGGCCAGCCTGCGGATTACCCCAAAGGTGCCGTCCCTGGAATGGTCATTTACCAGCACGAATTCGCAGGTATATCCAGGATTTTTCTCAAACTCCCCGGAAACCATATCCACAACTTTTCCAATGGTAGCCTGGGAATTATAGCAGGGTATGACTATTGATACTAACATGTCATGTTCTCCTCATCTATCAGATAATCGTAAAATAAAGGCGCGCCCCCTGTGTGGAGGAATAGAATATCTGCATTCTCGATATGGTGTTCCTTTAGATAACGTTCCATTCCCCAGAATGCTTTTCCCGTATAAGTGGGGTCCAGAGGAAGGGCATTCTGCAGAAACTGCCTGCGGATACACTCCTCTATCTGCTCATCAAATTTTCCGTATCCTCCCAGCAGATACTCGTCGGCCAGACAAATCCTGTCCTCCAGACGCTCAGGAACCGGAATCTTCCGGGTTTTAAAATACTGGCTCAAGGCTCTGGCCATGATTCTGGTTCCCCGCTCCTTTTCCCGGGAAACGGAAATCCCCACAATCTTCTTTTTGTCCTGCGCCAGCAGACTGCCTGCGGCCAAGCCGCTCTGTGTGGCCCCGGTGCCGGACGCCGTAAAAATATAGTCAAAAGAAATGCCCAGCTGGGTTTCCTGTCTTAGTATTTCCTGGTATGCATCCACATAAGCCTGTACTGGGACGCCTTCCCGGCCCTCTCCCCATTGATTGCCGTAAATATAATACGGCTTCCTTCCCTCCCCCTCCAGACGCTCAAACAGTTCCTGCACACACTGGGCCACTGCGTCTTTCCGGCAGGGAATCACCTCTGTCTGCATCCACTCCATCATACGGCTGTTGCAGGACGGACTGCGTGTTTCCTCCACACTGGTACAAATCATGTAACACGAAATCTGTTTCTGACTGCAGATATTCCCCAGGACTCTGCATAAGTTCGAACGTCTGTCGCCATATATTATCATACAGTCTGCCTCTGTCCTGCACATATCCCGGTAAAACTCCCAGCCTATGCGGACCTTATTCCCTCCCAGAGAGAACGGAAGCAGATCGTCCCTTTTAATAAAAATTCTGTTTCCCTGTTCTGATTCGCTGTGAATCTCATATATCGGTGTATCCATTTACATACAGTTCCTTAACCTTTATACTCAATGGCATATTTATCTGCCAAATGATTTGCTGTTCTTCTTGCTGCAATGAAAACCTGCTGACAGATTATTTATAAAAACAGGCTGGAAATTTCCAGCCTGTTGTATATTACAGATATCCTCTTCCCTCTGGGTCAGTGGGGTCCCATTTATACGATGAGTTGATCTTACGATATGTTTTCTGGTCAAAGGGACCTGCGTTGGCATAATCTCTTACCTCTACTGTAGACCCATTGCAGTTTTGATAAATCCACTTGGCATCAGCAACCGCCACACGGATACATCCATGAGAAGCAGATGACCTTCCCAGTTTGTTCCATTCACCATACGGAAGGCTGTTGATATTTGGTGCACTTCCCGCCACTGAATGAATAAAGATTCCATTTGCCGCATCTACAAGAGTCGCATACTGACCATAACTGGGACCCATAAGTTCCTGCCACCGGCCTGCACGGGTTCCAATAAATGTCCCTGTGGGAGTAGGTGTTGCCGGAAGGCCTACTGAACATGGAAATGCCACAACAGGAGTATTATACTGTCCGTTGGAATCTTTCGCATACACCGTAACCTGATTTCTTTTTCGGTCTACTTTCAGCATATACGGCCCGGAGATCCGATTTCTGACATCCTGAACCAAAACACCTTTCTTATTGAAATAAAATCTGTACTGGGCTCCATTGCGTTTTACAGTGGTCCATCCTTTTGCGAATGTTCCATCTTTCTGAGCGTATTTCCAATCTCCCTGGACTTTTACCCAATTCTGAGAGAATACTCCATCCCCATCCAGATACCCCCACTTGCCATTGCGCTGCATCCACTTATTTTTAACCATTACGCTGTCTTTGCCGAAATAATAATATTTTCCCTTATTTTTCAGCCAGCCATTGGTTTTCATATAAGCTTTCGCTGTGGCATAATACCATTTTCCGCCTTTCTTAACCCATTTATTCGTGACAGCATATCCCTTACGGGCACTATCCGTCTGCTTTTCAAAATAATAGTATTTTCCGTCAATCTCTTTCAGACCGCCTTTGTACATTTTTCCGGTCTTGGTGAAAGAATAATATTTCGAGCCAATGAGAATCAACGGACTGGTCTGTGCCTGGAAATCGCTCTTGAAACGATACCAGCGGCCGTCTTCTTTGACCCATCCTTTACAGGCAGAGCCAACAGGAGCACCATCTTCCTTTTGTGGTCTAAAGTAGTAGTATGCGCCATCGATTTTCTGCAGACCAGTGACCCGGCATCCAGTGCTGTCAACCCAGTACATATAACTATCTGACTTGACGAACTGATCCTTGGCCATTTTTCCTTCTTCATCAAAATAGTAATATTCTGTACTTCCATCCTCTGTTATTTTTTGCCATTTTGTCTTAATAACACGGGAGAAATCTTTGTTGAAATAATACCAGCTGCCGCCAAGTTTCTGCCAGCCGGTCTGCTCCAGCCTCTTCCCCTGCTCATCAAAATAATACTGCTTATCGCCGACTTTCTGAAATGCATTGATGACCATAGCACCGTCTGTGCCAAAATAATGCATGGTATCATCCAGGATCTTTTCCTGGTCTGTAATCATAACGCCGTCTTCCCCAAAATAGTATGTATTATCGCTGATGGTCCGCAGCACGTCTTTCTCGATCACTCCGTTTTCTGACAGACAGTATACTTTACCATCAGGCAGCTTCTGCATTCCGACCATAGAAGTATCCCAGCCGCCGCCTTCTTTCATATAAAGCCATCTATCGCCAACCTGAATCCAGCCTTCCTCTGTGACCATCTGGCCAATTCTGGAATTCAAAGGATTCGGAATGATAATTCCGTCCTCGCTTTCGTTACAATCCTTTTTCGTATCTTCTGCTGTTAAAAAATAATAGGTTTCCGTTCCATTCCTGCTGATTGTATAAAGACCAGTCTGCATAACGCCATTCTGGTCAAACACATAATACGCATCTGCTCCGTTTTTGCGGACTGCAGCAATGCCATCTGCTGCTGTAAAATATTCTTCACTGTTCTCTGACTTTCTCAGTTTATACTGGGGAGTATTTTTCAAATCCCAGCATTTTTCATCCACAACCCCGCTTTCCTCAAGCTTTGCATTGCCGGAATCTTCCGCATCTGCCAGATTCTCCAACCCCGCCAGCTCCTCACTGCCAGCCGGTTCTTCCTGCTGCCCCTGCGGTTCCTCTGGACCGGAAATCAGATTTCCATCATTTTCAATGCCCTCATTCTCCAAAGCTTCCGGGGCAGAGGACTCATCTTTTTGCACCTGCCCGCTTTCGTCCGTTTCCTCCAGCACATCTCCCTGCTGTTCCTCTTTCTGGTTATCTGAAACGGATGCCCCTACAGATACGGTACCTGAACATGCCATACAGAAAGCCAGAGTCAAAGCCAGAAATTTCTTACTTCTCATCTTAATTATTATCCTCCTTATATATGATCAGTTCATTAAGAAAGAATCCTGATCATCTGATAAAACACAAATTACATTCACATGTCTTATTGTAGACCCGAAACGCATCTTTTGTCAAGTTATTCCCTATTCCCCCAGACCGCTCTCCACAGCCCCGGCCAGGGCATCCATGGCAGCCGCCTCATCTTCTCCGTCACAGATTAACTCAATCTCGTCCCCGCATTTCACACAGGCTCCCAGTATGCCCAGTACACTTTTGGCATTATATGTACCATTTTGAAATTCAAATACCACTGAACAATTATATTTCATAGCCTCTTTGCAGAGAAATCCCGCCGGACGCAGATGCAGACCTGTCGGATTTTTAATACAAACCTTTTTTCTTATCATTCTCACTTCACCCCCATCTGTGAATCAGCTCATCGTCCCCCTTTCACGGGTTTTACCAGCTTCACTGTGGTATTCTGCTGTTCCACCAGGTCGTATCCCGGCGGCAGAGACACTTTTACCGGAACCAGATAAGTGCCTTCTGTTCTGCCTGACAAGTCCACGCTGACTTTGATATCACTCTCCTTGAGCTGGGCCAGCTGGGCACCGTTTTCCCGGATGCGGATTTGGACTTTCTCAGTCTCATAGACCAGCTGCAGGCCGTCTGCCACATTCTGTCCCGTAATGTCTGTGGTCAATACGCTGTATTCTTTACTATCCTGAGGCAGGATACTGACGGACGCGATTACCGTGTCGCTGGTATCCTTTGTCAGTTTTACATTGTCTGGCAGCAGTTTCTCAATATTTACTTTTACCTCAAAGTCCGAGTTTTTCCCTGTCACATCAATGGTCTCATCCGGCACCCGTATGACTTTGCCCTCTGCTGTCAGCGCCTCCAGCGCCTCCTGGCTCCCGGCCACACTGATATTCTCCGGTGTAAACGTGATCTTGTCCACTTTATATCCGTCTAACGCTTTCCCCACATACCCGCCTTTGATTGAGACATCATTCTGTATCGCCCACAGTCCTACCGACACATAGACCTTCGGAACACTGGTGTCATACTTCAGATAATTCATCTGACTTTCTGAGATCTTTTCCTGATTCTTGTCAATGATCTCCAGTCCCACCTGTTTTGTGGTATTCTCCTGAAGATTGGATGCATCCACAGAAGCCACCACTTTATCGATCTTGCGCACCAGGGACTGGGGGCCTGTGATACTGACTTTATCCGGATTGGCACTGAGTGTTCCGATTTCATATCCCTTTCCCGGCTGGCTCTCTCCAGAAGTGACAGTGACAATGTATTCCTGCGTCATAATATCGTCAATATCCACACTGAGATTTCTGGGATTTGGTATCAAATCTGCAGACTTCAGCCTGCTGCAGGTAACTGCAATCGGCACCATAATGGGGTCCGTATTCATATTTACAATCTGCTTCAAATCTGCAGTGGCCACCAGGTCTTCCGGGGTGAGCTTATCCACAATGGAACGTTTTCCCTTCACCTCCACTGAAATAATATTCTCCCCCTCTTTAATCAGGCTCATCTTTCCGCCGCTTTCAATATATGCCTCATTCTGCACCTGCACAGCAACTCCGGCAATATTGCTGGTAATAATCGGATCGTCCACATTGACCACCAGCAGCCATACCACCACTGCCACAGCTACGGAAACCCCTTTTAAAAGGATATTGTTGGTCAAAGTCTTTCCGATCACATCAATGAGGATATCATTTGCCTGAGTTTTTCTCATTTTGATTCCTACCCCTTTTCCATAGCTTGAACTTACTGTTATTTACATAGGTTTTATTCTGTACCCCCCGCATAGCCTCTGTCAGTTCCTCTAACGTCACATGCCTGCGCAGTGTTCCCCCTTGTGCCATGGATACACCCCCTGTTTCCTCTGACACAATAATGGTCAGGGAATCGCTGACCTCGCTGATTCCCACACCGGCCCGGTGCCGGGTTCCCAGCTGTTTGCTCAGCTCCCGGTTATCCGATAACGGAAGGTAACAGGTAGCCGCCACGATCCGGTTTCCCCGCACAATCACAGCTCCGTCATGAAGAGGTGTATTATGTTCAAAAATATTAATCAAAAGCTGGCTGCTCACCAGCGAATCCAGGGCAATGCCTGTCTTCTCATATTCTGTCAGCACCACATTCTGTTCAATGACGATTAAAGCCCCTGTGAGTTTTGCCCCCATATCAAAACAGGCTCTGGCGATCTCACTGACTGTCCGGTCGGTAAACCGTTCCTCCACATCCCGGCCGCTGTCAAAGTTAAAAATCGAAAACACAAGATTCTTTTCTCCCAGCTGCTCTAAAATCCTGCGCAGCTCCGGCTGAAATATAATGAATACAGCCGTAATCATCACAGTGGCCATCTTCTCCACAATCCATAATATGGTGTTCATCCGAAACACATAGGCAGCCAGGACAAACATCAGGACAAACACAATCCCTTTCAGCAGAGTATACGCCCTGGTATTTTTGATCCATACCATAAATTCATAGACAAAAAAAGAAATCAGCAGAATTTCAATGATGTCAATGACCCCTATTCTCGGTACAGCTATTTTAGATATGTAATTTTCAAAGATTTCTCCCCAATTCTTCAATTCTGCTCCTTTACCCTGTAAAAAATCACAAATCCTTTAAAGATTCCTCCAGCTTTTTTTCAAAATCCACATGCGGCCCGCCGGAAACCTGCTGGCTGGGCATTGCCTGCTCCCTTCTTGGCAGATCCGGTATCTCCGCTGTCTTCTGGGATACCCCGTTAATTTTTTTAATGTTGCGCATAGAGGTACTGATTGATACCTTCGGAACAGCTTTCACATAGTAATAATAGTCATCATCCTCATATTCCAGATGCTCTGTCCTTGTGTAATCTCCTCCAAAGGCAAAAAATTCCAGCACAAATCCCAAAAGAGCAGACACCACTGTGGATACTGCCAGGACAACCATTTCCACGTTCATCCCCAGGAACATCCCGCCAGTAAACATCAAAAACAGATAGACAGCAGCTCCCACAAGAATTGCCGCGCGCCATGCATAGTCAAAAGAACGGGTGCGCACCAGGTATACCAGCAGCAAAACCCCCACGGATGACACCAGAACCATCCACATATCCATGTTCTTCACCAGCCCGTCCATCAACAGCTTCAGCACCCGCTGGATCTCCATTTCCTCGCTCTTTAAAATCATCTCCTGTTCTTTGATAAACGTAATCAGATAATAAAAAACGATACTGCAGCCCACTGGTACAGCCGCAGCCGGTGTGCTTAAAAGCCCGCATCCAATGGGTGTCAGAGCCGGAAGCCTGCATGCAATTCCCAGAGGCACCACAGGATACACCTGATTGGCCTTTCCGCTGAACCTCATGCCAAAAATAATCATCAGCAGCATCATAGCCGCTGCCAGCCCGGCCACCTCGATTCCCACCGCGTAACAATGCCCCAGAATAAACACAAACCCTACCGCTATAATTGCGTTAACCGGCAGAATCGCACAGAGAAGAGCCGTTATGATCACCACAAAAGGATTGGCAAGCCGTTCCATCATCCCCAGTGCCGTCCTAATCCACCAGAAATACCCAAAAGCCAGCAAAAATTTAAAAAACGACGCAAGATACCCTTCATACTGTTCATAAAAGTTTTTTAACTTTTGCTTCATTTCCAGCAATGCTGTCATACTTTATCCCTCCTGAGCACAGTCCGATTCTGGGAACGTTTTTCTTCCTTTGCATATATCTTCGTCAGTTTTCCCAGCTGCATATAGTAGTTTTTAATACTTTTTTTTGCTCTGCTGTATTTTACAGTCTGTATCACATAGACGAGAACAGAGTACCCGGCCAGCAGAATAATATATCCAATAATAATCTGGGCTCCCAGCTTAATTAAATTCATTTTATGGATTGTTTCCAGAAGTTCATCAAGATAATACAGTGCAATGAGGGCAGTCAGCACCACATAAGCAATGGATACCAGAAAAAAATTTTTGATCATAGCCAGTCCGATATAATCAGAGCGGTAATATTTGCTGACAGGAAGATATTTTTTCCCCTCTCCCTGCTCATAAATTGCCAGCTTTGTCATGACTCTGACTTTTTCTTCATTTAACATATGCGGCTCCTTTTTCGCAGTTACATTCTATAGTTTCTCTTCATTGTACCATAGATTAATCAGAGTGTCAAAAGCCCGCCAAAAACCTGTTAAAAACCTTTTCCTATACAGAGAACCAGAACACAAATCTGCCCGGCTCCAGCCTGTTTTAGACATCTTGCCGCCTCATCCACAGTTCCTCCTGTGGTATAAACGTCATCCACCAGCAGAATTCTATGCAACGGCTGAAACTGCTCTCCTATGGAAAATGCTCCTCTCAAATTGTTTCTGCGCTGTTTTTCGTCCAGGCTTTTCTGTGTTCTGGTCTTCCTGACTTTTTCCAGCATCTGAGGATATACGGGAATCCCGAAATGTCCTCCCAATGCCTGAGCCAGACAGAGGCTCTGGTTAAATCCCCGCAGACGCATCTGGGTCTTATGAAGGGGGATGGGGGCAATGGCCTGCGGTCTGAAACGTGCCAGATACTTTCCTCCATAACGTATCATCATCTCCCCGTAATAATCCAGATACTCTCTGCGTCCTCCATATTTACATTTCATCAGAGATTCTCTCATCAGTCTGTTATATGGGAAAATCCCTGCGCCTTCCTCAAAAAAATGGCGGTGTCTCAGGCAGTCGCTGCAGTATTCCTGCTCCTCTTTCTCAACAGGTTTCCCGCACTTTCTGCACCGGGGTTCCCGGACAGGCATAATTTTTCCCTCACAGCCCCGGCAGACAAGAGCGCCTTTTGGACGGACAATATCATGACAGACCGGGCACCGCCTGGGATAAACTGCCTGAAGACAAAATTCCACAATATCTCTTTTTCTCAAATTTAAGAGCCTTTCTCCCCGAACTCTCCTCTTGTACTTCCCAATTCCTGAATCCAGATATCCAGAGCGCTGTACCGCTCCAATTCCCGCTTATTGGCAATCATGTGCTGAAACGTCCCCTCGCTTCCCACAATGGCCACACATTTCCTGGCCCTGGTCACAGCAGTATAGAGCAGATTCCGGTTCATCAGCATCTGTGGCCCGCCCAGCAAGGGAATCACCACTGCCGGATATTCACTTCCCTGTGATTTATGTATGGTCACTGCATATGCCAGTTCCAGTTCATCCAATTGTTTGAAAGAATAGTCCACATATCTGCCCTGATCGTATTCCACGGTCAACAGCCCTGCAAATTCATTGATCTCGCGGACCGTGCCGATATCTCCGTTAAAAACCCCCGCCCCTTTGTCTACAGTGATTCCAAACTTCCCCCTGACTTCCCAGGGAAGCTGGTAGTTGTTTTTTATCTGCATCACTTTATCTCCCTGACGGTATAAGGTGTGTCCATATTCTTTCTCTTTTTTGGACGGCGACGGCGGATTCATATATTTCTGAAGAAACGGATTCAGCTGTTCCACCCCCAGGACCCCTTTGCGCATAGGTGTGAGCACCTGAATATCCATGGGATCTGCCTGGATATACCGGGGCAGCTTCTCCTGGATGAGAGCGATCACCACCCGCAGGACCAGAACCGCCTCCCTGCGCTCCAGAAAAAAGAAATCCCGGCTCCTGTTATTCACCGCCACCTGCTCGCCCCGGTTAATCTTGTGGGCATTGACAATAATATCGCTCTGGCTGGCCTGCCGGAATATCCGCTTCAGCTCAATCACAGGAAATACCCGGGCGTCAATCATATCCCGCAGCACATTCCCCGGCCCCACACTGGGAAGCTGGTCCACATCCCCCACCAGAATCAGTCTTGTGCCTGGGCCGACAGCAGACAGCAGTGCGTGCATCAGATAGATATCAACCATTGACATCTCATCAATGATCACCACATCTGCTTCCAGAGGATTCTGGGCGTTTCTTTCAAACTGGACGCCGGACGTCTGTTCTTCCAGGGCACTGGATAATTCCAAAAGACGGTGAATAGTCTGTGCCTCATACCCGGAGGCCTCTGTCATACGGTTCGCCGCGCGTCCTGTGGGCGCTGCCAGACGAATCTCCAGATTCTCCCCTTCAAAATAGTGAAGAAGCGCGTTGATGGTTGTGGTCTTTCCCGTTCCCGGTCCGCCGGTGAGAATAAAAAGGCCGTGGCCGGCCGCCTCCCTCACTGCCGCTCTCTGACATTCATCCAGCTGGATTTGTTCTTTCTTTTCCATCCGCCGGATTTGTTCTTCTGTCTGAATGGGGTCATGGGGAAACTGCACATTCAGCTCCCACAGCAGGCGGGCTGTATCCAATTCCAGGTGATAGAGCCTGTTTCCATAGACAACAGGCCCTGACTCCAGGTCTTTAATCACTGCTTTGCGCTCAATAGCCAGATCCATTAGATATTTTTCCAGGATCTCCTCCTCTGCCTGCAAAAGCATGGCAGCCTGCCGGATCAGTTCCTGTCTGGGCAGATAGACATGGCCCTGTCCGGATGCCTGAAGCAGGATATAGAGAAGTCCGCTTTTGATGCGGTAACCAGAATCCGGGCGGATGCCGATTCTCCCGGCAATCTCGTCTGCGATCCGAAATCCCACCCCCGGAATATCCTCCGCCATTTGATATGGATTCTCCCGGAGCATCTGGTACAGTTCCTGGCCATATTGTTTGTAAATCTTTGCACCCAGATTCAAGGAAATTCCATATTTCTGCAGGAAGATCACAGCCTTTCTCATATCGGTCTTTTCTTCCATCTGGAGGGCGATCTCCCGGGCCATCCGTTCACTGATTCCCTTCACCTCCGACAATCTCTCCGGCTCTTCCTCCAGCACACGGATGGTGTCTTCTCCAAAACATTTCACAATCCTGGAAGCAAGGGAAGCGCCCACGCCCTTGATAGCGCCGCTTCCCAGATACCGCTCCATGGCCTTCGTATCTTCCGGAGCTTTCATCTGAAAAGATTCGATCTGGAACTGCTTTCCGTAAACTGGATGCTGGGTATAATGCCCCTGGGCTTCGATCGTCTCACCCCGCACCATATACCGGAAAGTACCCACACAGGTGATTTCTTCCCCGTCTGTGGCCAAAACCAGAACCGTATATCCATTCTCCTCATTCCGATAGATAATATGATCTACAAATCCAGAAATGGTATCTGCCATGAGTGCCGCCCCCTTTGTCTTTTGTATCTGAAACTCACATGTCTGCCTGCACAGATATCACTACAATTTTTCTGCAATTTCTGCGTATTTTCCTGTGCCCACGGCCACTGCCAGCATAGGTTCCTGGGCAGTCATGGTGTTAATCCCAGTCTTCTGCTCAATGAGTTTTTCAATCCCACCCAGCAGTGCACCGCCTCCCGTGAGAACAATTCCCCGGTCCACCACGTCTGCCGCCAGCTCCGGAGGCGTTTTTTCCAGAACTCCGTGCACCGCGTCCACAATCTTCGAAGTACACTCGTACAGTGCCTCACGGATTTCTTCCGAAGTAAGGGTCACAGACTTGGGAAGCCCGGTGATCACATTGCGCCCCTTGATCTCCAGGGTCACCAGCTCCGGCCTCTCACATGCCATGCCGATTTGAATTTTGATATCCTCAGCAGTCCGCTCACCGATGAAAAGATTATGGTTTTTCCGCACATGGCGCATAATTGCCTCATCAAAATTATCCCCGGCCACTTTCACCGATGTGGAAACCACCGTTCCGCCCAGAGAAATCACGGCAATATCAGAAGTGCCGCCTCCGATATCCACCACCATATTTCCGCAGGGGCGCAGAATATCAATTCCGGAGCCAATAGCCGCCGCAATGGGCTCCTCGATCAGGTGGACCTCCCGGGCACCTGCCTGATAAGTGGCCTCCTCCACTGCCTTTTTTTCCACCTCTGTCACACCGCTGGGAACGCAGATACTGATGCGGGGTTTCCGAAAAGCCCTCCGTCCGATGGCTTTTGAAATAAAATATTTCAGCATCTTCTCTGTAATCTCATAATCCGAGATTACCCCCTGGCGCAGAGGCCTTATAGCCACCACATTCCCCGGGGTGCGGCCGATCATCTGGCGCGCTTCTTCCCCGATGGCTTTGATTTTCTCTGTATCTTTATCGTATGCTACCACAGAAGGTTCTTTCAGAACAATCCCCTTTCCTGAAGCATACACCAGTATACTGGACGTACCCAGATCGATTCCAATGTCAGTTGCCGGCATAGCAATCCCCTTTCCAACGGGCACCGAATGTGCCTCTTTCTTACATATTTGGTAACTGTTCAGTACTTTCACAGCTGCCATATTTACAATGATAGTATTTGTCTTTTACCCAAAGTTATTCTTAACGTGACCCTTTCAGAGCCTCGTCAATGTATTTTCCTGTGTAAGACTGCCCGCAGGCGGCAACCTGTTCCGGGGTCCCCTGTGTCACAATGGTCCCCCCTCCATCTCCGCCTTCCGGTCCGATATCGATGATATAATCAGCTGCTTTTATCACATCCAGGTTGTGTTCTATGACCACAACAGTATTTCCGCCTTCCGCCAGACTCTGCAGAATCTGGATCAATTTGTGCACATCGGCAAAATGAAGTCCAGTGGTGGGTTCATCCAGAATGTAAATGGTCTTTCCTGTGCTCCTCTTGCTCAGCTCCAGGGCCAGCTTCACCCGCTGGGCCTCCCCGCCGGACAGAGTGGTGGAAGGCTGTCCCAGACGGATATAGGACAGTCCCACATCATACAACGTCTGGATTTTCCGGTTAATAGAGGGAATATGCTGGAAAAACTCCAAAGCCTCCTCCACAGTCATATCCAGTACATCAAAAATATTTTTCTCTTTGTATTTTACCTCCAAAGTTTCCCGGTTATACCTTTTCCCCCTGCATACTTCACAGGGCACGTACACATCCGGAAGGAAATGCATCTCAATCTTCAAAATGCCGTCCCCTTTGCATGCCTCACAGCGCCCCCCTTTAACATTGAAGCTGAACCGCCCTTTCCCATATCCTCTGGCCTTTGCATCCGCGGTGGACGCAAACAAATCCCGGATCTGGTCAAATACTCCTGTATAGGTGGCCGGATTGGAACGGGGGGTGCGGCCGATGGGCGACTGGTCTATATTGATTACCTTATCCAGCTGGTCAATACCTTGAATATCTTTATGCTTTCCAGGTATGGTTCTGGCTCTGTTCAGCTCTTTTGCCAGTCTCTTATATAAAATTTCATTGACCAGAGAGCTCTTTCCGGACCCGGAAACTCCGGTCACGCAGGTAATCACCCCAAGGGGAATATCTACGTTTACATTTTTCAGGTTATTCTGGGCTGCACCTCTCACTTTCAGAAAACCTGTGGGCTTCTTCCTGATTTCCGGTACCGGTATCTTCACCCGGCCGCTTAAATACTGTCCGGTAACAGATTCCTGGATCTTCATCAGTTCTTCCGCAGTGCCGATGCCCACCAGCCTGCCGCCGTGCTCCCCGGCCCCTGGTCCGATATCAACCACACAGTCTGCCGCCAGCATGGTATCTGCATCATGTTCCACTACAATCAGAGTATTGCCCAAATCCCGCAGATGACACAGGGTGCGCAGTAATTTATCATTATCTCTCTGATGAAGACCGATGCTGGGTTCATCCAGAATATAGGCCACCCCCACCAAACCTGAGCCGATCTGGGTTGCCAGACGGATACGCTGGGCTTCCCCTCCGGACAGAGTGGATGTGCCCCTGGACAGTGTGAGATACTCCAGCCCCACATCCACCAGAAAGCCTACTCTGGCCCGGATCTCCTTGAGTACCTGATATCCGATTAATTGCTGCTGGCTGGTCAGCTCCATATTTTCCAAAAATTTCTGCAGTTTCAAAATAGACTGTGAGGTAACCTGATAAATGTTCTGTCCGCCCACTGTCACGGCCAGGGATTCCTGCTTCAGACGCTGGCCCTTGCATACATTGCAGGGGGTAATGCGCATAAAGCTTTCATATTCTTGTTTGCTGGTCTCAGACCCTGTTTCCCGGTAACGGCGTTCCACATTCTTGGTCAGCCCCTCAAAAGCCACCGTGTAGACACCTTCCCCTCTCTGCCCTTTATAATGAACCGTCACTTCCCTGCCGTCAGTACCGTTGATGATAATATTCTGAATTTCTTCCGGATAATCCTGAAAAGGCGTGTCCAAATCGAAATCATATTCTTCTGCCAGTGCATCCAGTATAGCCCTGGTAAAGCTGCCTTTGTTGGCACAGGACTGCCAGCCCATCACGGCAATGGCCCCCTGGGAGATGCTCAATTCTGGGTTGGGGATCATCAGCTCCACCGCAAATTCCATCCGGTATCCCAGTCCGGTACAGGCAGGACATGCCCCGAAAGGATTATTGAAAGAAAAACTTCTTGGCTCGATTTCATCCACACTGATCTGGCAGTCCGGACAGGAAAAGCTCTGGCTGAAATTGATCACATTCCCATCCATGGTGTCTACCATCAGAAGGCCCTCAGCCAGGGACAGGACATTTTCTATGGAATCTGTGAGACGTTTCTCAATTCCCGGTTTCACCACCAGACGGTCAACCACAATCTCAATATTGTGTTTGATATTCTTCTCCAGAACGATTTCCTCTGAAAGCTCATAGGGGTTTCCGTCCACCTGCACCCGGACATAGCCGCTTTTCTTCGCCTGGGCAAACAGCTTTGCATGGGTCCCCTTCCTTCCCCTGACCACTGGTGCCAGAAGCTGAATACGGGTTTTCTCCGGAAGCTCCATAATCTGGTCCACCATCTGGTCCACCGTCTGGCGCATAATCTCCCGCCCGCATTTGGGACAGTGGGGAATGCCAATACGGGCATAGAGAAGCCGGAAATAATCGTAAATTTCCGTGACTGTCCCCACCGTGGACCGGGGATTTCTGTTGGTTGATTTCTGGTCTATAGAAATGGCAGGGGACAGCCCTTCGATACTCTCCACATCCGGCTTCTCCATCTGTCCCAGAAACTGCCTGGCATAAGAGGTGAGGGATTCCATGTACCGCCGCTGGCCTTCCGCGTAGATGGTATCGAAAGCCAGGGAACTTTTCCCGGAGCCGGACAAACCGGTCAGAACAACAAATTCATTCCTGGGTATGTCCACATCCAGGTGTTTCAGATTATTCTCATTAGCTCCTCTGATCTTGATAAATTCACGGGTCTTCTTTGGTTCCGCCATGATACTCTCCTTTAATCACAAAATGTCTTCAGAAAATTCTTCCATATGGTACTGATTACTATACCACACAAAAATTTTAAATGCAAACACTTGTTCGGACATTTGCTGTGGCTGCCTTTTTATAAGTGAGCCTAATCGTTTCACTATCATATCACAAACCACATGCACGCTCAAGGTCTTGGCAGAAAATACGCAGGGATTGGAAATATTAAAAAAATCTAAAAACGCGCTCCCGTGAAAGGGCCTGGCCAGACTTTACACGTTCTGTACAATAGGCTATAATAGGTTCAAAATATCAAAGAGTAAACATAATATCTGAAAAGGAGTCTTCCATGAAAATATTAAAAGAATCTAAAAAACGCACCCCAGCAGACACCCGTGCCCTCCGGGACACGGTATCGGACATTATTGACCAGGTGTGTACCAGGGGGGATGAGGCGTTAAGAGAGTATAACCTGAAGTTTGACCAGTGCAGCAGGGACTTCCTGCGTGTGTCCCCGGAGGAAATCCGGGATGCCTACAGTCAGCTGGACTCCCAGGAGCTGGACGATATGAAAACGGCTCTGGGCAATATCCGGGCATTTGCCCAGGCCCAGAGAGAAACCCTGTCTGAACTGGAGGATTTCAGCCCCATGCCCGGCATCCACCTGGGACACCGTATCCTGCCTGTCAGGTCCTGCTGCTGTTATGTGCCTGGCGGCAGTTATCCTCTGTATTCCACGGCCCTGATGCTGGCCGCGCCTGCCAAGACAGCCGGGGTGCCCCGGATCACTGCCTGTTCTCCCGTGGTAAAGGGCACCGGCCGGATACACCCGAAGACTCTGGCAGCCATGGACCTGGCAGGTGTGGATGAAATCTACGCTGTGGGAGGCGCACAGGCCATCGCCGCCTTCTCCTACGGCACTAAGCAGATTGCCCCTGTGGACCTGATCGTGGGGCCGGGAAACCGGTATGTGACGGAAGCCAAACGCCAATGCTACGGACAGGTGGGCATTGACTTTGTGGCCGGCCCCAGCGAAGTCCTGATTCTGGCAGACCATACCGCCCGGGCAGAGGCAGCGGCTGCAGATCTGCTGGCCCAGTCTGAGCACGACCCCAACGCCAAGGGAATTCTCGTCACCACAGACGAGACACTGGGACTGGCTGTGATAGATGCCGTGGAAAAACAGCTGGAGACACTAGAAACTGCCCCCATTGCCCGGCAATCCTGGAATGCTTACGGAGAAGTGCTTCTGGCAGCTTCTGTTCAGGAGGCCATTGATCTGGCTAATGAGCTGGCGCCGGAACACCTGGAACTTACCATGGAGCATCCGGATGAAATTCTTCCTTATTTATATAACTACGGCTCTCTCTTTATGGGAGGACATACAGCCGAAGTGTTCGGAGATTATGCCTCAGGCACCAACCATACCCTGCCCACCCTGGGAGCCGCCCGCTACACAGGAGGCGTCTGGGTGGGAACCTTTCTGAAAACCTGCACACACCAGAGCATGACTCCCAAAGCCTCTCAGAATCTGGCGCCTCTGGTAGCCCGCATGGCGAAAGGTGAAGGTCTGGCCGGACACGCACAGGCTGCGTTGATCAGGGGCAGGAAATAATTATCAGAGGACTGTCAGTATGGGGAAATATCTGAATCCAACCAACAGAGGATTTGCCATTGCGCGTAATTCTAAAATTTATGTGGACAAGTCCGGGCTTATCCGATATACAAACAGTGTATTAGATACCGAACAACGTTTTATCTGCGTCAGCAGGCCCCGGCGTTTTGGAAAATCAATGGCCGCCCAGATGCTCCTGGCTTATTACTGCAGGGCATATGATTCCAGCAGGCTGTTTCGAGAATTGGCAATTGAAAATGATGATTCTTATCCCTGTCATTTGAATCAGTACGATGTATTATTTTTTGATATGCAAAGATTCCTGAACCGGGCACAGACCCCAAATGAATTGACTGCCTATCTGCAGAAGGCTGTTCTGAAAGAACTGAGAGAAGTGTATGCCGGTTACCTTGACCCAGATGAATCAGAATTGGCGCCCGCCCTGGAACAAATATCTGCAGAGGCTGGGAAAGAATTTATTTTCATTATTGATGAATGGGATTGTGTATTCCGGGAAACTTCCGATAATGCCCGGGCGCAGAAAAGCTATCTGAACTTTCTCAGAGATTTATTTAAGGGACAGCCCTATGTAAAAATGGCTTATATGACAGGAATACTGCCCATCAAGAAATACGGCACACACTCTGCATTAAACATCTTTTATGAGTACTCTATGACATCTCCGAAAGAACTGGCTGAGTATACAGGATTTACAGAGAATGAAGTCCGCAATCTGTGTCTGAAATACAACCTGGATTTTTCAGAAGTGCAGAAATGGTATGATGGCTATAAACTGAAAAACGTTCCTCATATGTACAACCCCAAATCAGTGGTGGATGCCTTGCTGAACGCACAATTCCACAGTTACTGGACCGGCACGGAGACATACGAAGCGCTGAAGGTTTACATGAATATGAATTTCGACGGTCTGAAAGACTCTATTATTGAAATGCTGGGAAACAGGACATGTAGGATCAATTACAGAAAATTCCAAAACGATATGACAACATTCAAAAGCCGGGATGATGTATTAACTCTGCTGGTACACCTTGGATATCTCGCCTATGATGAGGAAACACAGGAGGTGTTCATTCCCAATTTGGAAATTTCTGATGAATTTAAAAATGCCTTGGAGGGGGACGGATGGGATACCCTTGCACAGATACTCAATGATTCCGATTCCCTGTTAAATGCCACATTATGCGGTGATGCAGATGCTGTGGCAAGAGGAATTGATAAAGCACATATGGAACATACCTCGATTCTCTCATATAATGACGAAAATTCATTAAGCTGCGTGATTTCCATCGCCTATTTCAGTGCCAGAAAAGATTATATACTGTTTCGGGAACTGCCTGCAGGGAAAGGGTTTGCGGATATTGTCTTTCTGCCCAGGCGTTTCCACGGCAAACCCGCTCTGATTATAGAACTAAAATGGTCACAATCTCCAGAGGGAGCCATCAGGCAGATTAAGGAGAAAAAGTATGTAAAAGCACTTGACGGTTATGTAGGAGAGGTGCTGCTGGCCGCTGTAAATTATGATAAGAAATCAAAACGTCATCAATGTATCATCGAAAGATTTCAGAAAGAATCTTGTTAAGGAACTGCCGGCAAATTGTCTTCAGACACGCTCTAATCTCTCCCCAGCTGTTTCTGCAGATACGCCCCCACAATATGGGAAATATTACTGATTCCGGATTGGTAAATACACATCCAGGTACCGCAATGCTTCCTTCTTTAGAAGCCCATCTCCACTCCCGCCTGTTCTATACACGACCCTTTGTAAACGGTGCGCGTCCGATGGCTGCCAGAACATATTCCGCTGAAAGATTCTTACCGCTGGCCAGAGTCATAGGCACCGAACCAGTTGCAAGAACATTATTTTTTCAGCACAAACATGGGATGGAATGACCGTACTTGTATGGTCCATTTTAGAAACAGAGTATTTGACAGGTTTTAGATGCAGGAAAAGCCTGGCCTGGCAAATCCATGCCTTATGTTCCAGCCAAAAGGGGATAAGCCTTTGCGTAAGAAAGGCTTATCCCCTGAAAATCATTACGTACCAATCTACATTTTTACAATTGCCACACGGCTTCCCTGACCCTTTCCTTTCATGAGTCTTGTATACTCGGATAACTTGGCAGGTTTTACCTGTATCACTGCAGAAGCATGAATTCCCAGAAACGCATCTGCTTTTACAGAGACCAGTTTTTTTGACTTAATCGTTATCACGGAAAGCTTTTTGCAGCCGTGAAATGCTTTTTTCCCAATTGTCTCTATCCCAGTTCCCATAGTTACAGTTCTCAATTTTGTATCGCCGTTGAATGCATTCGTTTGAATGGCAGTGACTGATTTGGGAATTGTGATGCTCTCCAGCGCTCTGCAGCCTGCAAAGGCGCTGCTTCCAATGGTTGTTATTCCCCCTTTCAAGTTGACAGATGCAAGTTTCGTACATCCATTAAAAGCATTCGTTTTGATAACGGAAGCCGATCCCGGGATGGTAACCATTGCCAGCGCGGTACAATTTCTAAACGCACCTTTTCCGATTGTGGAAAGACCAGCGCTCATTGACGCTGTCTTTAATTTGCCGCACCCCATAAATGCCCTGGCTTTTACCGTTTTGACCGTTTTAGGAATTGCTATGGAGGTGAGCGCGGTACAATCCATAAAGGCTTCTATTCCAATGGAGGTTACGCCTGCTTTCATTGAGACTGTTTTTAATTTCAGACAGTCTGAGAATGCATAATTTCCAATTTGTGTAATGTTTTTACCCATGACTATTGAAGTAAGAGTTGTTTGATTTTCAAAAGCACGAGCTCCAATGGAGGTTATCTGGTAAGTGATGCCGTCTATTGTAACCTTATCTGGAATCTTGACAGCTCCAGACGCTGTGGTCCCTGTATACGCAGCCTCGCTCCCTTCCTTCGTCACTTTATATTTGTCAGTTCCATCAGTCAACACAGTACCAACTTTTGGCGCAGTCTGCTCCTCAGGGTCATCGGGGGTCTCATTCCCCGAAACGTCATCTGGATTCTCATTTCCTGATACATCGCCAGGGGTCTCATTTCCTGATACATCGCCAGGATTCTCATTTCCTGATACATCGTCAGGATTCTCATTCCCCGATACATCGCCAGGGGTCTCATTCCCTGATACGTCATCCGGATTCTCATTCCCCGATACATCATCCGGATTTTCATTCCCCGATACATCATCCGGACTCTCATTTCCCGATACATCATCCGGATTCTCATTCCCTGATACATCATCCGGATTCTCATTCCCTGATACATCATCTGGATTCTCATTTCCCGATACATCATCCGGATTCTCATTCCCTGATACATCATCTGGATTCCCATTTCCCGATACATCATCCGGATTCTCATTTCCCGATACATCGTCCAAATTCCCATTTCCCGAGATATTATCTGAATTCCCATTTTCAGAAATATCATCTGGATTTTCATCAGAGACCTTCAAGTTTTCCTGTGGATACCCTTCTTCCACTGCCTCTGCATATACTGCCGTACCAAAGCCGCTCAGATTGGAAACTGCCATGGCCGCAGATAACACAAGAACTATAAATCTTTTGCGCATCTATTTTTTCTCCCCTTTCTGATTACCCTATATAGTGTACTGTTCTGCTGCTTCCTTCCCCACTGCGAAACTGTGTAAATATCCTATTCCATTTACACAGCTTTTCTCCGATGGCGCCCAAGATTTACAAAACAGCATATCAGATAATTGTAAAACCTACATTTCATAACCAGGGTTTGGGAAAAATAAACAAATAAGGGGCGAATTCAAAACGATTTTGAGCCCCGTTTTGTTTCTTTTTCCCAAACTCGTGACTCCTGACTCCTGACTCCTGAAAAAACTTCACAATCACCTAATTACACTATATATTTAAAGCATTATCCCAAAATGTTCCAAACCAACTGTGAATCACAATCTTATAATAGAAAATTTTCTATAATATACATTTTACAAAAAGATTGTGATATAAATTTGTTTGTTTTAATTATATTTCGTTTTTATTTCATTTTTATGTCTTTTCTATTTCATATTTTCTAAAGCAAAGAAAAACAGACTATCTGACCATATAAGGCGTCAGGCCATTTTGTATAAACCGGTCGATACAGGACTGTGTCTGTTCCCATTCTTCCTGCCCCAGACGGATGTTTTTCTTCGTAACGGCAAAACAGCCATTAAACTGAAAACAGATCAGATTCTCCAGTTGACGGGGAGACAAAAGCGACTTTTTTCCAAGCTTCTGCAGAGTCGTTTCCTGAAATCTGGAAAGAACTTTTTCTACCAGGTAAGCACTGAGCGAATCGTCCAGAAAGATACAGTGATATTTGTCGTTTTCCCTTATAAATGTGCAAAAGGGTGTTAGACAGCAGGGTTCTTTTTCTTGGGAAAGAAAAACGTGAGTGGTCAGTTCTCTGGTCTGGGGCAGAATCTCATCCAGAATATCGTCTAATACATCTCTGATATTCTGATAATGCAAATAAAAAGTTCCCCGGCTGATCTCCGCTTTTTTACAAACAGCGGAAACCGTAATCGAATTAAAATCCCTTTTCTTTTTCAATGCTAAAAACGCATCCTTGATTACCTGGCGGGTATATAAGGTCCGCCTGTCTGTTTTCCGTTTCTTTTTCTCTGTCATAGTAAATTCTCCCTTGGGGAACTGCCGGCAAATAATTTACCTGCACTTCCTTATCATTTTATACAAATATTGAACACTCTGTCCGTAAACAGATATATTGTTTAGAATAATACAAAAAGAAAATCTGTGTCAAGAAACGATCCATTTTCCTGAAATGTGTGCAGAAAGCGATCCCCCAGGGGGGCTTACTCATTTTCCATGTCATAAGTATACTTCATATATAAACAACTATGAGGAGGAGAAAGAAACATGCAGAAACTATCACTGAGAAATGATAATATCAAGACCCTATTTATCCATCTGACAATCCCGGCAGTCATTTCCCAACTGGTGACCCTGGCCTACAACATCATAGACCGTATTTATATCGGCCATATGCCGGGATCTGGAAGACTGGCGCTGACAGGAGCAGGCGTGTGTATGCCCATCACCATCATCTTATCTGCCTTTGCACAGCTGGTGGGATTTGGAGGGGCGCCCAGGGCCTCCGCCTATCTTGGCAGAAACAATCCGGATGCGGCGGAAAGAACACTTGGAACCTGTGCACTGTTTTCTCTTTGCTTAAGCGCTGTTTTGACGCTTTTTACCCGGGGTTTTTCCGGAGAAATTCTTCATCTATTTGGTGCCAGCAGGGAGATACTGCCTTATGCATCTTCTTACTTTAATATTTATGTACTTGGCACAGTCTTTGTGGAGACCTCTGTAGGACTGGCTTTCTTTATCTCTGCCCAGGGGTATCCCATGGCCAGCATGGTCTCCGTACTGCTTGGAGCAGGACTGAATATGCTCCTTGACCCTATCCTGATCTTTGGTTTTCACATGGGGACAGCCGGAGCCGCCGCTGCTACTGTGGTATCCCAGGCAGCCTCCTGTATCTGGGTACTTGCATTCCTGCTTGGAAAACGGGGAATGATCCGTCTGCGAATCAGGTATCTTCGTTTCGACTGGAAACTGCTGGCTGCCGCACTGTCTCTTGGCATGTCCCCCTTTGTCCAGATTTTAACGGAAAGCCTGATATCGGTCTGCTTTAACCGTTCTTTATTTCGATATGGCGGAGATATTCCTGTGGGAGCCATGACTATATTTGCCACTGTCATGCAGTTTGTCTCCCTTCCCATCACAGGTATCGCTCAGGGGGCCCAGCCGATTATCAGCTATAATCACGGCGCCGGACGCAGAGACCGTGTGGGCGCATGCTGCGGACTTATCCTTTGTGCCAGCCTCACGTATTCTGTTTTATTCTGGGCCGCTCTCAGCGTGTTTCCATCCATGTTTCCCCTCATCTTTGCCGAGGAACAGCGTTTTATCGCATACAGCGCTTCCATGAGCGGTTATTTTTTTCCCATGCTTTGGGTGATGGGAGCGCAGATCTCCTGCCAGCTGATGTTTGTAGCACTTGGAAATGCGAAAGTTTCCCTGTTTCTGGCCCTGCTGCGGAAAGTATTTCTGCTGGTTCCACTAATCTTTCTCATGCCGCTCGTAACGGCTGACCCGGTAAAAGGTATCTTTCTTGCAGAACCTATATCAGATACTCTGGCATGTGCTGCAACCGTCACATTATTTATGCAGCAATACCGGGGAGAGCTTTTTTGGAAAAAATACTGCACTGCCGTTCAAAAGAAACTGGACCGTCACGATATTCTTTCCAGATAGGTATTTATAATATCCTCCAGGGTGATTTTCCCCATAGAGCTCTCCGCGTCCTCCTGAACCTTTTTATAATAGTCTGCAAGGGCCAGCTGAATATTCACGCCCACCCCGCATTCCGGGTTGGTGTGGGTATCCAGATGCAGCAGGGGTTTCTCCTTTTCTACTGCCTTATAGATCTCCAGAAGAGTGATCTCCCGGGGCAGTTTCCCCAGCTTGGGAGCAGCCTGTCCACGGGAACTGTGGAGCAGCCCGGCAGCTTTTAACTTGGCCATAATCTGGCGTACATAAGATGGATTGGTACAAATGCTCACTGCAATATCCGAACTGGATACAGTGGAACTTCCGCTCTGCTGAATAAACACCAATATATGCACGGCATCGCTTAATCGCGTAGAATACTTCATAGTTACCTCCTGAATAAAAAGCACTTATAATTTTATAAAATACATGTTATAGTCCTAAACATACCTTGCAATTTACAAAATAACATAGAATAAAAAATCTGTCAATGAAAAGCAGGCAGCAGGGATTTCAGGGCCAGATACAAGAATAAGAAATCGCTTTCATTTTTGAAAAAGCGGAGGTATAATAGAGCAGCGAGAAAAGAAAATTCACGGAGGTGTGCTTATGGAATATATTAGAGTAACAAATGAAAATATAGAAAAAGAACATATATGTTGTGCAATCTCAAACAGTAATGATGTTCAGGTGTCATCAAAAAAAGATTGGTTAAAAGAGCGTTTTGATGATGGTTTAGTTTTCTTAAAAAGTGAACAGCGGGGAAAGTGTTTTATTGAATATATACCCGCTGAAAATGCGTGGAATCCCATTGCCGCAGATAGCTATATGTATATTGACTGTTTATGGGTAGCTGGTTCCTTCAAAGGACATGGTTATGGGGCAGAATTACTGAATGCCTGCATTGAGGATAGCAAAAACAAAGGAAAAAAAGGACTATGCATATTATCTGCTGCAAAGAAAAAACCATTCCTGGCAGACCCTAAATTTCTAAAATACAAAGGATTTGCCATCAGCGATGAATCGGATAATGGCATTCAGTTATGGCATTTATCTTTTACCGAAAATGCTCCATTGCCGAAATTCAAAGAATGTGCAAAACACCCTCATATCGATGAGATGGGATATGTTCTGTATTACACCAGCCAGTGTCCGTTTAATGCAAAATATATCCCTGTAATTGAAAATATTGCGAAAGAAAAATCCATACAATTTAAGTCGGTTCACTTACAGAACAAAGAGGACGCACAAAACGCTCCAACACCAGTTACAACTTATGCATTATTTTTAGATGGTAACTACATTACACACGAACAGATGAATGACAAGAGGTTTTTGAAATTATTAGAAAAGTAACTTCCCGTTTATAGATTATAGTCAACAGGAAATTAAACAATTGCTGTTACATAGACGGCGCACCGAAACAGGAAATCAAGAAAAGGTTTCCTGTTTCGGTGCGCCCATTTTAGATATATCATTTAAGCCCTCTGCAGCCTAAAAAGAACCTTTATAATAAAAACTCCACAAACACCTGATTGGAAAGGGAGATTCCCTTTCTAGTCAAATAGATCCGCCCCCCGTCCGCCTGCAGCAGTCCCAGCCCCTCCAGCCGCCTGACAGCCTCTCCATAAACCTCCTCCACAGAAATGCCAAATTCCTCCTGAAACCGCTCCCGCTCAATGCCTTCTGTCATCCGAAGCCCCAGAAACATGGTTTCTTCCATCTGTTCTCTCAATGACAGGTTTTCCCGGCAGACCTGTATTTCTTCTGGATGAGCTGATTTTTCCAGATATTCTTCCATAGAATCTGTATTGTTCCACCTCTGGTTATCAAACAGCGACGCCGCTCCCAGCCCAAGTCCCAGATAATCCTCCCTGGTCCAGTACCCCATATTGTGGGCACATTCCCTTTTGGGCAGGGCATAATTGGAAATTTCGTACTGTCTGTAGCCCTGGCTGCCCAGCATTTCTGCAGTCATTTCATACATCCGGCGTTCTTCTTCCTCCTCCGGAAGATTCAGCTTCCTCTGGGCAAAAGGGGTTCCTTCTTCCACAATCAGACTGTAAGCGGAAACATGCTCCGGTGCCAGCTCTAATACCCGGCAAAGAGTTTTCTGCCAGCTGGCCGGGGTCTGGCCCGGAATTCCTGACATAAGGTCCACATTAATATTGTCAAATCCTGCCTGCCTGGCCAGGTCATAGCTCTCCAGGAATTCTCCCCAGGTGTGGATTCTTCCCAGCGCTTTCAACTCCTCATTATGGGCGGACTGCAGACCGAAGCTGATACGATTCAGCCCTATTTTTTTATATGTCCTTAGTTTCTCCAGATTCACTGTACCAGGGTTGGCCTCTATAGATATCTCCGAATCCATTTCAAAAGAAAAGACCTCCGCCAGTGCTTCCATAATCTCTGCCATCTGCCCCGGCTCCAGCACTGATGGTGTACCGCCCCCGAAAAACAAAGAAGATACCCTGGCTGGATATCTTCCCCGGCAGGCACGTATTTCCCTGCACAATGCCTGAACATAACGCGCCTGATTCTCCCGGCTGTCATGCCAGGATAAAAAATCACAGTATAGACATTTTTGTACACAAAAGGGAATGTGTACGTATAATCGAATCTTTCGTTTCATAGGCTGTTCTAATACCACTCTACTTATCATCCAGCTTCAAAACACTCATAAACGCCTTCTGCGGAATCTCCACATTTCCCACCTGGCGCATGCGCTTCTTGCCTTCTTTCTGTTTTTCCAGCAGTTTCTTCTTCCGGGTGATATCACCGCCATAGCATTTGGCCAGCACATCTTTTCTGAGAGCTTTCACGGTTTCCCTGGCGATAATCTTGCTGCCGATTGCGGCCTGTATGGGAATTTCAAAGAGCTGTCTGGGAATCTCTTCCTTTAATTTCTCACACATTTTCCTGCCCCGCTCATAGGCAGTATCTCCGTGGACGATAAATGACAGGGCATCCACTTCCTCTTTGTTCACCAGGATGTCCAATTTTACCAGCTTGCTGCGCTCATATCCACAGGGCTCGTAGTCCAGTGAGGCGTATCCCCTGGAACGGGATTTCAGCGCGTCAAAGAAATCGTAGATAATCTCATTGAGTGGCAGATGATATTTCAAAAGGGCACGGGTTTCCTCCATATACTCCATCCCCTGGTACTGTCCCCTGCGCTCCTGGCACAGTTCCATAATGGAGCCGATATATTCTGTGGTCACCATAATCTCAGCAGCCACAATAGGTTCTTCCATGTAATCAATCTCCGATGGGTCTGGCAGATTGGAGGGATTGGTCAGCTCCATCATGTCCCCGTTTGTCTTATAAACTTTATAGATAACGCCTGGGGCTGTGGTGATCAGATCCAGGCTGTATTCCCTCTCTAGCCTCTCCTGGATAATTTCCAGATGCAGCAGTCCCAGAAAGCCGCAGCGGAATCCAAACCCCAGCGCCGCCGAAGTCTCCGGCTCGTACTGAAGTGCCGCATCGTTGAGCTGCAGTTTCTCCAGCGCCTCTCTCAAATCCTGATATTTGGCTCCATCTGCCGGATAGAGCCCGCAATAAACCATAGAATTCACCTTTTTATAGCCAGGCAGTGCTTCTTCACAGGGCTGCTGGTGGTTGGTGATGGTATCCCCCACGCGGGTATCTCTCACATTCTTTATACTGGCTGTGAGATATCCCACCATCCCCGCCTGCAGTTCATCGCAGGGGATGAACTGTCCTGCGCCGAAATACCCCACTTCCACCACTTCCGTCACAGCGCCGGTGGCCATCATGCGGATAGGTGTTCCTTTCTTCACGCTTCCCTCCATAATCCTGCAGAACACGATCACCCCTTTGTAAGAGTCGTAGAGGGAATCGAAAATCAATGCCTTTAACGGCGCATGGATATCGCCCCCCGGCGCGGGAATCTTTTCTACAATCTGCTCCAGCACCTCCTCCACATGTTCCCCTGTCTTAGCGGAAATCTGCGGGGCATCCTGGGCTTCAATACCGATGATATCCTCAATTTCGTTGATCACCCGCTCTGGCTCTGCGCTGGGCAGGTCAATCTTGTTGAGCACCGGAACCACATCCAGGTCATGGTCCAGCGCCAGATATACATTGGCAAGGGTCTGCGCCTCGATTCCCTGGGCCGCATCTACCACCAGAATGGCCCCGTCACAGGCAGCAAGGCTTCTGGAAACCTCATAGTTAAAATCCACGTGCCCCGGGGTGTCAATCAAATTAAAGATATACTCCTCACCGTTTTTTGCTTTGTAAACCGTGCGGACCGCCTGGGCTTTGATGGTAATGCCCCTCTCCCGCTCCAGTTCCATGTTATCCAGTACCTGAGACTGCATCTCCCGGTCTGTCAGAAGACCGGTCATCTCAATAATCCGGTCCGCAAGGGTAGACTTTCCATGATCAATATGTGCTATAATACAAAAATTCCTGATTTTACTCTGATTGGTAACTGACATCCTTTCTCCTCCTGAAAATGAAAGCCCGCTGTGGTGATACCTGCCAAAACTTTCATCGTAAAGTATGTATCAGTATATCATTACAGCACAAATTCTTCAATAAAAGTGTTGTGAATTTCTGGCAAAACTTTTTCAAACAGCGGCGATTCCCCGCCTTTCTCTCAATCCGCATCTTTGCCGCTTCCCTGAAGCACCTGGTCCAGAATCTGTGCAAAAGGCTCCATGGCATTTTTCACCTCCTGCACCGTGTTGGTCTGGGCTCCCGCCTCCAAAAGGATGGCCCTGGGACGTACATGCAGGTTATACCGGAGGCTGGACAGATAGATATTCCGGCTCAGCCCCGGATAATACCTGGCTGCCTCCAGGTTCAGCTGAAAAGAAAAGGCCAGATTCTCCTGCACATAAGGATTGGGCAGATATGTCACCTCCCCGTTGAGAGCGCTGTAGCTGAGCCCGTTAAAAAACATAAAGTTGGCAGTGGGCTTCCCGTTCACTTCCGTCACCAGACGCCTGTCCTCAGCCACTCCATCCCGATGCAGGTCAATCACCACTTCAATGGAGGGATTTTCCTGTAAAATCTGCTCCACCACTGCCAGGGAATAATCGTATGCACTGTTTCTGTCAATCTGCCCATTTACCACATCAAACGTATCTGTATTGTGGATCACCTGATAGCCGTATTGATCTGTCAGCAGCTCTGTGAGATAATCGCCTACCCCTGCCACTGTATCCTGTGGATTCCCCTCCCTGGAATCTGCAAATCCTTCCTGGGAATGAGTATGGTAAATGAGAATCTGAGGCACTTCCTGATTCTTTTCTATGGACATATCCACATCCAGCAGGCCGGAGGCATTGATTCTCGATGCATCCACCGCCGTGGTGCTGTCCACAATAAAAAAATTTCCCAGCAGATAGTCGTAATTCTCCAACTGTTCCCTGGTAATCTCAATCTGTGGCTCCACCGGTGCTGACGCCCGTTCTGCCTGACCAGAAGATGACTCTTTATTCTCCGAAGAAGATTTTTCCTGTGATGATTTTTCCTGATTTTGCCCTTCTTGGCCAGTGTGCTTTTCCTGGGCAAGCTGATTTTCGTCTTCCACCTGCTCCCGAAGATATTTTGCATTGGCCTCTACAATTTTGTCATATGTATATTCATCCTCAATGGTCGGCGCGTAAACCGCCTGATTTTTCATATATCCATAGACAGGGAACTGGTGGAACAGCTTATCCACCATCCCCGTCTCCTGCATGGGCATGGGATAAAATCCGGGTAAATATATAAACAGCAGCCCGATCATACACAGGCTCAGCAATATGCAAATGAACTTCTGCCAGTTGGTCAACCAATCACCCCTTAGATGTTATATGACAGAACTTCCTAGTTTATACCCATTTATACATACTCCAAAGCGATATTGAGCCCTTCTGAAATGGTATATCCCAGACGTTTTACCGTCTCATCCACATCTTTCGGGGTGACAAACATACTGTGCAGATGGGGGGAAATCATTTCTTCCAGAAATTCTTTTTGTTCCTGTTCTTCCAGCGTCTCCAGAAGATGGGCCATGGCATCGTGGACAATGGTGGCTGCGTCCACCACAGTGGGAACACCGATGCCGATCACAGGAATCCCCAGAGTGTCTGCATTCAGGCCGTCCCTGTGGTTTCCCACACCAGAACCCGGATTGATCCCTGTATCTGTAATCTGAATGGTCCGGTTCAGCCGCTTTGTACTCCTGGCCGCCAGCGCATCGATGGCTATGACCACATCCGGCTTCACCTCCGCCACAACTCCCTGGATAATTTCCAGCGTCTCCATCCCGGTCTGGGCCATGACACCGGGAACAATGCCACTGACTGCATGGGCCCGTTCCTCTCCCATTCCCAGCGTGCCGTACTCCCGCAGAACATGACGGGTAATATGCAAGTTTTGAATCACATTGGGGCCCAGTGCATCGGGAGTTACATCCCGGTTTCCCAGCCCCACCACCAGAACTGACTTTTCTTTATCCAGTGACGCCAGTTTCCGCAGATGTTTTGACAGCTCTTTGGAAATCTCCCGGTGATAATCCTCATCCGGTACAGACATATTGGGCGCCTCCATGGTAATATAAGTACCCTGGGGTTTTCCCATAGCTTTCGCCCCTTTTTCCGTCTCGATTTTTACCCATGTAGTCTGGATATCCCGCTCCTCATCGTAGAACTCCCGGATCACCACCCCGCCAATCTCCACATTGTCCCGTTCAAACCGTTCCTTTGACTCCAGTGCCAGATCTGTCCGAATCCGATAATTCGCCTGCATAGTATCTCCTCCTGTGTGTCTAACTAAATACTATCTTTTTCCAACCATACTATGCCCATTCCTGGCACAATTATCCCAGTACCTGTCTGAAAAATCATTCACGGCTATCCGATCAAAACTTTTTTCCCCTCAAAGGCAAAACCATATGTTCGTATGCGTTTGGGACTGATGCCCTTTTCCCTCAGAGATGCTGCATACTGCTTACACTCAATTTGATTCAATGCCTCCTTCACAGTATCTTCCAGAGTGTCTTCCTCATCCGGGTCAAACACTTTAAATTCCAGAATAAACGCGTCAAGGTTCTTTTCACGGGGCTCCAGTATCACATCGTACCTCCCGAATCCACTCTCCCTATTAGATGTGATCACATATCTGTCTGCCAGCTCCACCATCAGCCCAAGGACAAAGCCATGGTAAAAACGTTCGGGTTCTGTTTCCTTTGACGGATGCTTTCCAGTGTCAAAATAACTGAACGTTACCAGTGCCACCCGGTTGATATACTGGTTCATAGCCTTTTTATCCCCAGCTAGAAAAGCTTTGATAAATTGATTATACGCTGGAGTGGACTTTGCAAACCATCCCTCAATCATCTTTTTGAACATAATACGCACTTCTTTGTTGGTCAATGCCAGCTCATATTCATCTGTCCCTGTTTTTTCATCCATACGATAAGTCTCAAGTCTCAGATATCCACTGGCAAGGAGAAGGCTCCAGATTGCATCTGTGTGGCCATCCAGCTGGCTGAATACAATCTGTTCATCGATCTCCGCCCGAAATGTTCTGCCAGCTAACAGCTCTTCAAAAATTATTTTTACATCCGCATTTCCCCCACGGATTAATTGGTCCACAAGACTGTTGCTGCTGGTATTCGCCCAATAAGCGGAAAATTTTCTGAATTTCAGATAATTTAATATAGACCACGGATTATAAATATCTTTCCTCTGTCCAAACGTAAATCCGTCGTACCAGTCTCTTACTTCCTCTCTTTTTTCTCTCAACCCATACTCATCCAGCGCTTTCCATACTTCCTGCTGTGTAAATCCAAAGCTGTCTGCGTACAGCTCTGACCCAGTGGTAACTACTGTCAGGTTATTTAAGTCAGAAAAAATAGACTCTCTGCTGACTCTTGTGATTCCAGTCATAAGAGCTCTTTCCAGAAAAGGATTGGTCTTAAATGAGGCATTGAACAAATTTCTGATAAACGGCATCAGCTCTCCCCAATAACCGTTCACATAAGCTTCCTGCATAGGCGTATCATACTCATCCAGAAGAATCATTACTTTTTTCCCATAATAACGCATCAGGTAATCCGACAGAATATTAAGGGAATCTGCTGCAAGATCATCCCCCATATCAACAGATATCTCCTGGAATGCCGCCTTCTCATCTCCATTTAGTACATCACTTTCCAGCAGAAAATCGTAATGATTATATAAACTTTTTATAATTCGGCATATCCGCTTTCGAGTATTGATAAATGAGGTTTCTTTCACTTTCGCAAAACTTAAAAAGATCACCGGGACGGTTCCCTGCAGCTTTTGATACTTTTTCTCTCTCCAGATATGCAGGTTTTGGAATAAATCTTCTCTTTGAGGATATTCCACGGAAAAAAACTGTTCTATCATACTCATATTCAATGTTTTTCCAAAACGCCGGGGACGAGTAATCAAAGTGACAGCATCCTCATTTTCCCACCATTCTTTTATAAATAGTGTTTTATCTATATAAAAATTGTTTTTCGTGATCAGTAACTCGAAGTTCTGATGACCAAGCCCAATGGTTCTCGCCATATTACCTCCCCTCACTCCTTCACACACAGCTTTTGGTACACATCCCTCTTTCCCACGCCTCTGTCCTTAGCCACCTGCTTCATAGCGTCTTTTCTGGAATACCCCTGGCTCTCGTAATAGGCCATATGTTCTTCCAAAGTAAATTCCTCCCACTTCTCCTGCTCTTCTTTCTGGATTTCCCGATAATCCTTTCCCTCAACCACCAGCACACATTCTCCCTTTGGCGGCTGGCTGGCCGTCTGCTCTATCAATCCTTCCAGGGTGGTCCGGTTCACAGTCTCGTGCAGTTTCGTCAGCTCCCTGCACAGAGCTGCTTTCCTTTCTCCTCCCAGCGCCTGCCGCAGCTCCTCCAGGGTGCGCTGCAGACGGTGAGGGGCCTCATAGAATACCAGTGTCCTGGTCTCCTCTTTCGCTCTGTCCAGACACAGCCTTCTCTCCTTGGTATCCATGGGCAGAAACCCTTCAAATACAAAACGCCGGGAAGACAATCCAGACAGAGTCAGCCCTGTCACACAGGCCGCCGCCCCAGGAAGGGCTGTCACAGGAATCCCCTGTTCATGACACAGAGCCGCCAAATCCTCTCCAGGGTCAGAAATCCCCGGTGTCCCGGCATCCGTAATCAGAGCCACGTCCTGCCCTTCCAGCAGCTTTTCCACCAGAATCTGCCCCTTTTTCCTTTTATTGTGTTCATGGTAACTGGTAATCGGTGTATGAATATCATAGTGATTCAGCAGTTTCATACTGTTTCTGGTATCCTCAGCCGCAATCAAATCTACCTCCTTAAGCACCCGCAGGACTCTCAAAGTGATATCCTCCAGATTCCCAATAGGCGTAGCACACAAATATAACGTTCCCACCATTTACACCCCCTTGTTCTTGTGATAACTCCACCAATGACTCATCCCTCAATCCACCCCCGCGCCCCGCTTTGCAGGGGTCAGCTAGTGCTCCATCCGGTTTGAAATCGAAGTCCTGCTCTGCCTGATTCGTGCCAGTTCTAGGCAAAATTTCGACGGCGATGCGGTGCATCGTCTAGGAATTTTAACGACGTAATGGTGCGGAGCAGACAGAGCAGGACTTCGATTTCTGGCCGGATGGAGCACTAGGCTCCCCCATAGTAAATCTCCATGGCCTCCTGAGTATACACCCCCGGTTCCTCATAAATAATCAATGGCTTCTCCACTTTCATACCAGAATGCCCCCCTGAAAGCCCCTCCAGCAGCACCATATTCGGTTCTTTATCCACATATGGATGCACCAGACGCATCCTCTTTGGCTCCAGACCCCACTGCACCATCTTGGAAAGAATTTCCCCGAGACGAAACGGACGGTGGATCATGTAAAATCTGCCACGGGGTTTTAGCAGTCTGGCGGCCTGGCTGAGCACGTCCTGCAGGCTGCACAAGATTTCATGGCGGGCAACAGCTATCTCCTCACGGGCATTTGCCAGACCATGCTGGTGGATCATATACGGGGGATTGCAGGTAATTACATGAAAAGAAGCCCCTCCAAATATGGCGGAAGCTTCTCTGATATCTCCTGTCACAATTGTAATCTCTTTTTCCAGCTGGTTATGGCTCACACTCCTCCTGGCCATCTGTGCACAGTCCGGCTGAATCTCCAGCCCTGTCACATGACTTCCTTTTTTCCTGGCCCGAAGCAGAATCGGAATAATCCCGGTACCGCATCCCATGTCCAAAACCTGCTCATTTTTCTGTGCACGGGCAAACCAGGATAACAAAACTGCATCTGAGCCGAAGCAGAATTTACCCGGGTCCTGAATGATTTCATAACCATTCTGCAAATCGTCCAGTCTCTCATAAGGCAATAATTCAATCTTCATCCAAAATAGACTCTCCTCCCCGGTCCTCCAGCTGTTTCAACTCCTGGAACTCTTTCTCAGGCAGCTTCACCTTTTTCCTTCTGGGACGGAATTTCAGTTCTTCCACCTGATAGTCCCGTATCTCTTTCTCATCATTCATTTCCACCACAACCCGCACATGCTGGCGCAGTACACTGACACTGTGAACCTTCCCCTGCAGCCCTTCCGGCGTAGTCACTGTATCACCCACACCTGGAAGCTTTTTGTTGAGTTCTTCATAAATTTCCTGTTCATTTTTCAGACAGCACATGAGCCGTCCGCAGACACCGGATATTTTCGTCTGATTCAGAGACAGATTCTGTTCTTTGGCCATCTTAATAGAGACGGGAGCAAATTCCGTCAGATACGTGTGGCAGCAGAGAGGGCGCCCACAGATACCGATACCGCCCATAAGCTTTGTCTCATCCCTTACACCGATCTGCCGCAGCTCAATCCGGGTTTTAAACACAGCGGCCAAATCTTTGACCAGTGCCCGAAAATCCACTCTCCCGTCCGCTGTAAAGTAAAACAGCACTTTATTGTTATCAAATGTGTACTCCACATCGATCAGTCTCATGTCCAGATGGTGTTCCAGAATCTTCTTTGCACATATCTGAAAAGCATTCTTTTCCTTCTCCCGGTTTTCCTGTTCTCTCTCCTCATCTTCCTGGTCAGCGGGCCTCAGTACATCTTTCAGGGGCTGCACCACATCACTGTCCTCTACCACTTTCGGACCCATGACCACATAGCCGTATTCCACCCCTCTGGCAGTCTCTACAATCACATGATCCCCCACATGGATATCATATTCCCTGGGTCCAAAATAGTATATCTTTCCCCCTTTTCGAAATCTCACGCCAATTATCTCTGTCATGTCAATTCTCCCTGATTGTCAAATACAGCAGTTCCATCACCAGTTCAAAATTTACATTGGCACGCAGACGTATTTTCGCCTTATCCGCAGCGTCTATGGCATTTTCAAGCCCTTCATAAGAACGCTGGCTGGCCTGCTCTTTGATAAAATTAATCTCCTGTTTGAACACCAGATGGTCCACCTCACGGGTAGCTTTAAACATAAGCACATCCCTAAACCATACCTGAAAAATGTCCAGATAATCATAGACATTCTGCTGCTGTGCCGCTAACTCCTTTAACAAATCAATCCATTCATGTACTTCCATCCTGGATGCATATTTCAGAATATACAGGGCCTTCTGGGATGTCTCACCGAAATGGTCCGAATCCGCCGCCTGCTGCGCTTTCCCTATACTGCCCTGGGCAAATGCGGTCTGTACCTCCGCTTCATAACTTGGAATATGCATCTTCTCTATCAGATACTGCTTCACCAGACTGTCTTCCACCGGGCGCACGTCCAGCCGCACACACCGGGAACAGATAGTGGGCAGGAGCGCGTCCACATTGGTGGTGAGCAGAAGAAACACCGCATAATCCGGTGGCTCCTCAATGGTCTTTAAAACAGCATTCTGCGCCTGCACAGTCATCTTATCCGCATCATTGATAATATATATTTTATACCGTCCGCTGTATGGCCGTATGGATACGTCATCCACAACCTGGGAGCGGATTTCCTCCACACCGATAGAATTGCTTTTCTCGTGTTCCACATATATGATATCCGGATGATTCTTACTGTTTGCCTTCCGGCAGGAATCACATTTCTGGCACGGATCTGCGCCTTCGCTTTCACACTGCAGTGCCATAGCGTATATATTTGCCAGAGTCTTCTTCCCGGCCCCCGGTTCTCCCGCCAATATATATGCGTGTGATGCTTTGCCCTGCAAAATCGAATTCTTCATGTGTCTGATAATCTGCTCATGTCCTACTATTGATTCAAAATTTTTCATAAGAATCACCTCCTGCGTAACTTATTAATCAGTATACTATATTTCTCGTAGTTTTTCCATAGTTATCGCAAGAAATCAATAACAGCCGGCCTGCTGGATTTTCATTATAAATATAAAACGAAACGCCTGCTGAACATCACTTTCTGCGGCTTAACTGCCACTTGACAGACCGCCGAGTTTTTTCCGGCAGCCACTGTAATGACAGCAGTTCCCGTACTTTTAGCCAGTATCACGCCTTTTTTATTTACAGATGCGACATTTGGCCTGCTGGATTTATAAATAACCGTTTTCCCAGCAGTCCCGGATACTTTCAGCCTCGCCTTTTTTCCGGTTTTCAGCGAGAGCCTTTCTGCGCTCAATTTCATGACCGCCTTTTTTACCGTGATCTCACAGCGTGCTTCTGCATTTTTAATTTTCGCCTTAATCACTGCGGTTCCGGCTCTTTTTGCCGTGATTCGCCCACTGGCATTAACTGCCGCTGTTTTGGGATTATCAGAAGAAAATCTGGGTTTTTTCCCATTGGACGTCACTGACGACAAATCAAATATCTCTCCGGCCTTCATCGTTTTAGAATACGTGTTCAGAAGAACAAATCCATGGCCGGGAGATGCACAGACCGCAGGTGCACCAAAGACAGATGTGATGGATAATATAGAAATAATACAGATGACAGCCAGCGCTGTCTGTAAGACTTTTTTCAGATGTGACATATAATTCCCCCATTCGGATTATGAGTGTTCGTAATGATTCAGCAGACACTATTTTTGCCCGTAACTGTAAATATGCTGAACGGTTACGAGTATTCCTGATATCATGTCACAGCAGACCAGCCTTTTAATAAAATAACACACATATTTGCATTTGTAAATATTATTTCTATATATTATAAAAATTTAATCATACCAGTACGCAGAGCGTGTCTTAAAAATCATTCCCGCCATCCGGACAGAAATTGTAGTTTGGCTCTGCCTGGTCTGTGCCAGTGCTAGAGCGTGTTTGAAAATTGCTTTATGTCAACCGTGCGTCACAATTTGTGGGAGATTTGTTCCGCATGAGGGCGCTGTAGCGGGCTACAGCAACCGAATAAGGGGCAAATCTGCCGCAAAGTGGGGCGTATGGGTGGCGTGAATGAATTTTCAAACATGCTCTAGGCAAAATTTTGCCAGCGATGCGGTGGCATCGATTAGAAATTTTAACGACGCAATGGTGCAGAGCAGACG
>CAJUMB010000017.1 GCA_910587105.1 uncultured Lachnospiraceae bacterium | reverse complement strand
ATTGTCACATTCGTCACATGTATGATAGTGTGTTTCGCTGTTCAGTTATCAAAGTTCATTGTTTGTTGCAAAGTGTTGTGTTGTTTTTCTTGTTCAACAGAACTCGTTTATAATATCATGTCTTGTTTCTGTTGTCAACACCTTTTTTTACTTTTTTCAAAGTTTTTCGAATCACATTTTCATGATCCATTATATAACTTTGAAAAAAACGGAGAAGGAGGGATTTGAACCCTCGCGCCGCTATAAACGACCTATACCCTTAGCAGGGGCACCTCTTCAGCCACTTGAGTACTTCTCCAAAAATGCCTAAATCAGAAAAATTTTATTAAATTGTTGTGCTCAACAGCACGTTTAGTAGTATACAAAAGATAGAACCTCTTGTCAACAGTTTTTTCCACTTTTTTTCTTTTTCTGCAGATAATTTTTAAATAATCGAAGAAATACCTGGCATCCTGCCGTAAGAGCGTGTTTAAAACACGCTCTTATCTGCTCCAATTATTCATATTCAGTTATGACATTTTCAATCCTCTGCCTCACTTCAGCTGCGATCTCCACCGATTTCATATTTCCATATTCCTTATAATTTATAGGCTTTAGAAAATGCACTTGTACTGTCAGCGGTTTTATAGAATTGGTATCGAAGGATTTGTAAGAATCGATCAGCGCTACCGGCACAATGGGACACTTAGCCTTTATGGCAGCCTTAAAGCTTCCCCCTTTAAATTCCAAAAGCTGATTATTCTTTCTGCTTCTTGTTCCCTCTGCAAAAATCAAAAAATTCCGTCCTTCTGCTGCTTCTTTGGATACGGTCATGATCACTTTCATCGCCTGTTTTACGTCATCTCTATCCAGAGCATAAGCTTTCATACAGGCAAATACCTGTTTCAAAAAGGGGATATTCTCAACCTCCTTTTTCATAACTACTGTAAATGGGCGGGGACATGCCTCAATAATAGCCAGTACATCATATAAACCCTGATGATTGGGATAAAAGATAAACCCGTCTTTTTCTGGTATATTTTCTCTCCCATGGACATCAATCTTTATTTTTCCACCCCAGTTTGCCCTTGCATCAATATATTTCAGGAGGTCATATCTCTGTTCCACTGTATATTTATCCACATGAGAGGCATAATAACAGAGTTTTATCCATCCGTAAGGGATAAAAAGAAGATTACGAATTACCATCATCAGGATTCTCTTCATCTTCATCCCCTCCTAAACTATTATCATCTATATCTTCCACTTTTGCAACTCCGGCAATTACCACCCCCTCATCCAGTTCCATCAGCTTCACACCAGAAGTAATTCTGCCCGTAACTGATATATTCAGGCAATGAAGACGAATAATGATACCTTCTGTTGTGATCAACATAATCTCATCATCTTCATCAATGGCCTTTGCACCTAGCACATTTCCTGTCTTTTCAGTGATTTTATAACATTTTACACCTTTTCCTCCCCTATTCTGACAATTAAATTCATTCATCAGAGTACGTTTTCCCATGCCCTTTTCTGAAACAATGAGCAGATACTGGCCATGAGAATAAATCTGCATAGCCTGAACTGTATCACCATCTATAAGGTTCATGCCGCGCACACCCATGGAGACTCTTCCGGTGCTTCTTACATCTTTTTCGTTAAAACAAATACACTGGCCGAATTTTGTCACCAGAAGGATCTCTTCCTCTCCTTCTGTACATTTTACTTCAATGAGTTCGTCCTCATCCTTCAAAACAATGGCAGCCAGACCGATCTTCCTCACATGTTCATATTCAGAAATGGGAGTTCTCTTCACTAACCCCTTCTTTGTGGCCATCATCAGATATCTGCCTGATTCCTGCTCCCCAAAAGGAATGACTGCTGTAATCTTTTCTTCTGGAGCCAGCTGTAGCAGATTTACAATGGCCGTTCCCCGGGAATTTCTTCCGGATTCAGGAATTTCATAGGTCTTTAGACGATAGACTTTACCCATATTTGTAAAAAACATCAAATAATGGTGGGTAGTGGTCATTAGAATATCCTTTATAAAATCATCTTCTAAAGTCTGCATTCCTTTAATACCTTTACCGCCCCGGTTCTGACTGTGAAAATTGTCTACAGTCATGCGTTTAATATACCCCAGATTGGTCATGGCAATTACAGTACTCTCCAATGGAATCAAATCTTCCACAGAAAAATCATCCGCATCAAATCCAATGCTTGTCTTTCTGTCATCTCCAAATTTATCATCAATTTCCAGTATTTCTTCCCTGACTACTCCCAGAAGCAGATTGCGGTCAGCTAAAATTGCCTCGTATTCATGTATCTTTTCCATCAATTCCTTGTATTCTGCCTCTAACTTTTCCCCTTCTAATCCGGTCAAAGCCCGTAGACGCATATCAACAATAGCCTGGGCCTGGGTATCGCTCAGTTCAAACCTCTGAATCAATCCCTCTTTTGCATCTGCAGTGGTTCTGGAACTGCGGATAATCTGAATCACCTCATCAATATGATCCAGAGCTTTCAACAGACCTTCCAGTATATGTGCCCTTTCCTGGGCTTTATTTAATTCATATTTTGTTCTTCTTGTGACCACATCTTCCTGATGAGCCAGATAAGCTTTCAACATATCCAGCAGATTCATCACTTTCGGCTCATTATTCACTAGAGCCAGCATGATCACTCCGTACGTATCCTGGAGCTGTGTATGTTTAAATAAATGATTCAATACCACATTGGCATTCACATCCCGCCGCAGCTCAATACAAATGCGCATACCTTCCCTGTTAGACTGGTCGCTCAGTTCAGTAATGCCATCAATTCTCTTATCGCGCACCAGCTCGGCAATCTTTTCAATCAGCCGCGCTTTGTTCACCATATAGGGCAGTTCAGTAACAATAATCCGGCTTTTTCCATTTGGCATGGTCTCAATATCTGTGACAGCCCTTACTTTAATTTTTCCACGCCCTGTACGATAAGCTTCTTCAATTCCCCTGGTTCCCAGAATCGTAGCTCCTGTGGGAAAATCCGGCCCTTTTACCACTTCCAGAATTTCTTCCAGATCTGTATCTCTTCCACTTTCTACAATATTATCAATAATCCGTACAACTGCATGAATGACCTCCCTGAGATTATGAGGAGGGATATTGGTAGCCATTCCCACGGCAATGCCGGAAGTGCCATTTACCAGAAGATTTGGATAGCGGGAAGGAAGTACAACCGGCTCCCGTTCTGTCTCATCAAAGTTAGGTGCAAAGTCCACCGTATTCTTATTGATGTCCGCCAGCATCTTCATGGATATTTTACTGAGACGTGCTTCTGTATACCTCATTGCCGCCGCACCGTCCCCATCCACGGACCCAAAATTCCCATGCCCATCCACAAGAGGATACCTGGTTGACCACTCCTGAGCCATATTGACCAGTGCTCCATAAATGGAGCTATCCCCGTGTGGATGGTATTTACCCATTGTATCTCCCACAATACGGGCACATTTTCTATGGGGTTTATCCGGTCCGTTATTCAACTCTATCATTGAATACAGAACTCTGCGCTGCACAGGTTTCAATCCATCCCGCACATCCGGCAGCGCACGGGCTGCTATTACGCTCATAGCATAATCAATATAGGATGTCTCCATGGTCTTTTTCAGATCCACATCATGGATTTTATCAAAAATATTTGCTTCCACGTCTTCCTCCATCCTGTCAAAAAACAAACATCGAACTTAAATATCCAGATTTTTCACAAACCTGGCATTTTCTTCGATAAACTCCTTACGGGGTTCTACTTTATCTCCCATCAGCGTTGTAAATGTAAGATCAATCTCTGTAGACCTTTCTTCATCCATCGTTACACGGAGAAGAATCCTCTGTTCTGGGTCCATGGTCGTCTCCCACAGCTGGTCCGCATCCATTTCTCCCAGACCTTTATATCTCTGAATCTTGTTGTTGTCCCTTCCAATATCTTCCAGTATTTTTTTCAATTCTTCATCATTGTATGCATACCAGACCTTCTGGCTCTTTTCTATTTTGTATAAAGGCGGCTGCGCCAGATATACATATCCCTGCTTAATCAGTTCCGGCATAAACCTGTATAAAAAGGTAAGCAGCAATGTAGCAATATGAGCGCCGTCCACATCGGCATCGGTCATAATAATGATTTTATGATACCGAAGTTTTGTAATATCAAAATCATCATGGATTCCAGTGCCAAAAGCAGTGATCATCGCTTTGATTTCTTTATTCGCATAAATTTTATCTAAACGGGCTTTTTCCACATTCAATATTTTTCCCCGCAATGGAAGAATTGCCTGTGTAGCCCGGCTTCTCGCCGTCTTTGCAGAACCGCCGGCGGAATCCCCCTCAACAATATAAATTTCACAGTTTTCTGGATTTTTGTCAGAACAGTCTGCCAGTTTTCCCGGCAGAGACATACCGTCCAGGGCTGATTTTCTCCTGGTTAGATCTCTGGCTTTTCTGGCCGCATCTCTGGCCCGCTGAGCCAATACAGACTTTTCTATGGCAGTTTTCGCCACAGAAGGATTCTGCTCCAGGAACAATGACAACTGTCTGCTGACAATACTGTCAACTGCGCCCCGCGCCTCACTATTGCCAAGTTTCTGCTTTGTCTGTCCCTCAAACTGCGGGTTTTCAATTTTAACACTGACAATTGCTGTCAGACCTTCACGAATGTCCTCCCCGGAGAGATTTTCCTCATTGTCTTTTAACAATTTATTTTTCCGGGCATAGTCATTCAATGTCTTAGTCAGCGCATTCCGAAACCCCATAATATGAGTGCCGCCCTCAGGTGTATTGATATTATTCACAAACCCATACGTATTCTCTGTGAAGGAATCATTGTGCTGCATAGCAGCTTCCACCCAGACTCCATCCCTCTCCCCTTCACAGTAAATCACTTCCGGGTATAACTCTGTCTTACTTTTATTCAGATAAGTGACAAATTCTTTGATTCCGCCCTCATATAAAAAATCGGATTCCACACTCTCCTCCGGCCTCTCATCTCTCAACGAGATATTCAGACCTTTGGTGAGAAATGCCATTTCCCTGAGTCTCTGTTTCAATACAGCAAAATCAAAAATAGTGTCTTCAAAAATCTCCTTATCCGGCAGGAAATCAACCTGCGTACCTGTCAATGCTGCATCACAGTTTCCTACAATCTCAAGTTTACTAATGACATGCCCTCTCTCAAAACGCTGTCTGTATATATTTCCTTTTTTGTAAATGGTGACTTCCAGCCATTGAGAGAGAGCATTTACAACAGATGCGCCTACTCCATGAAGTCCTCCGGATACTTTATACCCTCCTCCGCCGAATTTTCCCCCAGCGTGCAGAATTGTAAAAACCACTTCTACTGCTGGTATACCGGCTTTATGATTGATTCCCACCGGAATCCCCCGGCCATTATCCCTCACAGTAATGGAATTATCCTGATTAATTGTAACTTTTATGGTGTCACAGTATCCAGCCAGTGCCTCATCTACAGAATTATCCACAATCTCATATACAAGATGATGCAGCCCCCGGCTGGAAGTACTTCCAATATACATGCCCGGCCTTTTCCTGACAGCCTCCAGGCCCTCTAATATCTGAATTTGATCTGCTCCGTATTCTGTACCCATTCTTGCCCTCCTGTTATTTGAGTGTTACCATTTTCTTCCAAATATAGACATCATGCAACTGTAAAGGTACTGAGCAGTTAGGAACTGAAAATAAATAACTTTGCATTTCCTTACAGCATGATAATATGGCATAACAAGCCATACTATCGTATTATACCATAAAATTTCCTTTTTTCCAAGTATTGAGTTTTATTTGTTTTATTTTCCCTCAATTTTGATTATATCTGCAAAAAGGCAGTACTTTCGCATTTTCATGCAAAAATACTGCCTTTTTTCATGGATTTCCACTTGTTACCACTGTACTGTCCAGCAATTCATCCATGTTAAGCTCATCATCTTTGGACGGTGGCTGCTGCTCAAACCCGGCCAAAATATCAATTCCCGAAACCAAGGTTCTCTCTCCTGTGGCCTCATCATGTTTATAAACCGTATCCCCTTCACATGCGACAAAATAGCTGCCTCCATAGAGTAAGGTATCATCCGGGCCTTCCTCATAAGCCCGCACATTATAAAATTCAATTCCATGCAGGATCGTTTTGCCCTGAATCGGTGTCATCTCATAATGGTCCATAGATTTGGGAAGCTGAAGCTGTGCATCTGTCATACTCTCCAGTTTATCCACTGCTGTAGACATAGTGATAGTTTTGATTGGTTCCTCTTCCTCTGGTTCCGGTGGAATCAAGTCATCCACCTCTCCATTTGCCGTAGAAAGCCTCAGTCTATAACTATCCTGGGTATAATCCATGCGTATCCTCTTAATCTCCGATGGATCACCCTCTTCCACGTCATCTTTATTATCCACAGCCGCTATATAGTACCCCTGCTCAGGAGGAACAAATCCTGGTTCTTCCTCTTCCTCTGCATCTGCATCTTCTTCCGGCTCCTGTTCCCCATCTTCGCCTTCCTCTGCGGCTTCTTCTTCCTGGACAGGCTCTTTGGGAATCTCTCCCTCAGCCCCTTCTGGATATGTAAGTATTTTAAATTCCTTCTCCTGAAGCAGATATGTCATATATTTCTCTGCTTCTGCCACGCCATCACCTGGTGTGATATACGTGAGATGCTGGTCAGTCAACAGTTTCACTTCTACCTCGTCAAGCTCCGGGTCTTCACTCTCTGCCTTTTCTTCCTCATTTTTCTCGGACGATTCTGATTTTTTTTCAGTTTTTTCCGAATCTTTATCCTTCTCTTCTTCTTTCGCTTCTTGATCTTCCTCTTCCGGTGCCTCTGTGGCCTCTTGCGCAGTTAAGTCCACAGGTCCCTGATATCCGCCTTTTATTTCCCTGTCACCGATCTTAGAACGGATGGATTCAATGCCGTCTCCCTCTGCAAAAAAGTACATAGGACCGTACATATCATCGGCTTCCTTCTCTTTTTGTTTATTCATCATAACAAAGGCTGCGCCTCCGCCAATAATAACTACTACCAGAAGAAGAATAACAAGAATCAGCGGATTCATTGGTTTCTTGTCTTTCTTTGGCTTAGGCTTTTTGGGCGGTTTTGGTTTCTTTGGCGGCTTTGGCTTCTTTTCTTTTTTCGGCTTCTTTTCTTTGGGCTGTTTCGGTTCTTTCGGCTTCTTTTCCTTTTTTTCTTTCTTCTCTTTCTTTTCTTTCTTTTCTTTTCTCGGCTTTTTTACTTTCGGTTCTTCCGAATCCGAGTCCTTCTTTTTCCCAAACATTGCTGTCCTCCACACTTTTTTCATCCATACAGAGGATTTTATTCAAATTCTGCTTTCAGAATTTCCTGATAAATTCTGGAAACAGGCAACCCTACCACATTGTTATAATCACCCTGAATGCACTGGATATATTTTGCAAAAATGCCCTGAATCCCATATGCACCTGCTTTATCCATTGGTTCAAGGGTATCTGCGTATTCTTCTATTTCCCACATTTCCATTTTATAAATAGATACTTTTGTCTCTTCTGCAAAGAGGATTTTCTGAATTTCTTTTCCCCGCTTTTTTACTGCACAGACACCTGTAAACACACTATGGATATTCCCCTGCAGGGAAGCCAGCATAGAAATTGCCTCCTCCCTGTCTGCAGGTTTTCCCATTATCTGACTGTCAAGCGCCACAACTGTATCTGCACCTAGAATACACCCATCATTCCTGACCTGCTCTGCCACATAATAAGCCTTGCGGCGTGCCAGCTCTTTCACAATCTGTACAGGCGTTCCGCCCTGAATATGTTCATCCACATCCGCAGGAAACACCTGAAACTCCAATCCAATCTGTCTCAGCAGCTCCTGTCTGCGGGGAGAAGCGGATGCTAATATCAACGGTATCATTGCTTATCCGCGTCCGCAAGATATTTCTTCAATATTTCCACCTTATCCAGTCTCTCCCAAGGCAGATTTAGATCATTGCGTCCAAAATGACCATAGGCCGCTGTCTGTTTGTAAATCGGCCTTCTCAAATCCAGCATTTGAATAATTCCTGCTGGTCTCAAATCAAAGTTTTCCCGAATAATTTCTACTAATTTTACATCTTCCAGTTTTCCTGTTCCAAATGTATCCACACGGACGGAAGTGGGAGAAGCCACACCAATGGCGTATGACAGCTGAATCTCACATCTGTCTGCCAGGCCTGCGGCCACTAGATTCTTGGCCGCATAACGGGCCGCATATGCGGCAGAACGGTCCACCTTTGTACAATCTTTTCCAGAAAAAGCACCGCCGCCGTGCCGTGCATATCCACCATACGTATCCACGATAATCTTTCTTCCTGTCAAGCCGCTGTCACCGTTGGGACCTCCGATTACAAAACGTCCCGTAGGATTGATAAAATATTTCGTATTCTCATCCCTCATATTTTCGGGGATCACAGGATCGAAAACGTATTTCTTGATATCCTCATGAATCTGTTCCTGCGTTACCTCCGGGTCGTGCTGGGTAGAGCACACCACGGTTTCCAGCCTGCAGGGCTTTCCATCCGGAGTATATTCAACTGTCACCTGTGTTTTACCATCTGGTCTGAGATACGGCAGAGTTCCGTCTTTGCGTACCTTCGTCAGCTGCAAAGCCAGTTTATGAGCCAGCGAAATGGCATAAGGCATGTATTCCTCTGTCTCATTTGTCGCATAACCAAACATCATACCCTGGTCGCCTGCTCCGATTGCTTCAATATCGGAATCAGACATAGTCTTTTCCTTTGCTTCCAGGGCTTTATCCACACCCATGGCAATATCTGCGGATTGCTCGTCAATAGCTGTAATCACCCCGCAGGTATCTGCATCAAATCCAAACTTTCCTCTGGTATAACCGATCTCTTTGATTGTATCTCTGACAATTTTCTGAATATCCACATATGCTTTGGTAGTGACTTCTCCCATAACAAGAACCAATCCGGTAGTTGTACAAGTCTCACAGGCTACACGGCTCATGGGGTCTTGTTCCATCAGCGCATCCAAAATTGCATCTGAAATCTGATCACACATTTTATCCGGATGTCCTTCTGTTACCGATTCTGATGTAAATAACAGCTTCTCCATTGTTCTGCTCCTTTGCTAATCTTTCTATGCTAAGAAACTGTATGCAAATAACTCATGTTATTTACATACAGTTCCTAAGAATGGCCCGTATAAACGGACCATTCCTATTCTCATTCGAAAATACATCAGCTGACCCGCAGCCTGAATTTTTGAATTTCTTTTTCACTGGATACTTTTTCTATCTCAGCGCCAAGACTTCTCAATTTTACTTCAAAATCTTCGTATCCCCTCTGTATATATACAATATCGTCGATAATTGTAATTCCCTCGGCTGCCAGCCCTGCAATCACCAAAGCTGCCCCGGCTCTCAAATCTGACGCACAGACCCGGGCACCGGCCAGACTGCTCACTCCGTCAATAATCGCTGTGTTTCCCTGTACTTTAATATTGGCACCCATTCTGGACAATTCATCCACATATTTGAAACGGTTCTCAAATATGCTCTCAGTGACAATACTGGTTCCCTGTGCCATGGCCAGCGTAACAGCAATCTGAGGCTGCATATCTGTGGGATAACCTGGATAGGGAAGAGTCTTTACATGTGTTCTCCTCAGACTTCTATTTGCCATCACACGCACGGCATCATCAAATTCTTCTACTTCACAGCCGATTTCTTCCAATTTTGCAGTCGTCGCCTCCAGATGTTTTGGTATCACGTTTCTCACCAGAACATCACCCCTTGTAGCTGCCGCTGCGAACATAAACGTCCCCGCTTCAATCTGGTCCGGTATAATAGAATATTCTGTTTTATGAAGCTTTTCCACACCCTTGATACGGATAACATCTGTACCGGCGCCTTTAATATTGGCACCCATACTGTTCAGGAAATTGGCCACATCCACCACATGTGGTTCACGGGCGGCATTCTCGATAATCGTGCGTCCATTGGCAAGGGAAGCTGCCATCATAATATTAATGGTTGCCCCCACAGAAACCACATCAAGGAAAATGTGGCTTCCTTTCAGCTCATCTGCCTGTGTGACAATGGCCCCATGCCTGATCTCAACAGAAGCCCCAAGAGCCCGGAACCCCTTTAAATGCTGGTCAATGGGACGGCTGCCAATATTGCACCCGCCAGGCAGCGGTACTTCTGCATGTTTATATTTTCCTAATAATGCTCCCAGAAGATAGTAAGAAGCACGGATTTTCTTAATAAATTCATAATCTACGCTTAAAGCCTGAATTGTGGAACCGTTGACCTTTACGCAGGATTTACTGACCCTCTCTACAGTTGCCCCGATTTCCTGGATTGCTTCCAGCAGAACATTCGTATCCCTTACATTCGGCATATTTTCAATCAGTATCGTCTCATCTGTCATGATTGACGCCGCCAGAATCGCCAATGCTGCATTCTTTGCCCCCGCTATTTCTACTTCACCTACCAAGGGATTTCCGCCTTTGATCACATATTGTTCCATACTGCACCTCTATATTTTTCATAACTGCAGAAATTACCCAGCAGTTACATTTTATTTATACTCCAGTAAAATTGCCGTAATAATACCATCAGACAATATAGCTATATCTTATAACAATTACATCACTTTGTAAATAATTATTTTATCATCCATATCTTACCTGACAGTTTCTATTACATTTTTATGCATAGACATCCTGCGCCGCCTCCATCAGAGCAGGAATCAATTGTTTTTTCCTGGACACAACACCCTGAAGCACATATGTATCATTTTCCTTTTGAATATGGAATGCAGACTCGATCATCTGTTCGCTGTTCTCTCCATAATACAAGAGCTCGGTAGATTCCTCCATAATATTTGTCAGCATAAAATATACCTGTGAAACTTCATGTTTTCCACATTCACTTTTCATATATGGAAGCAGTTTTTCCTTTAATGTGATAAGTTCTTCTGCGTTCATGGAACTGATTTGTCCTACACCGAAGTTCACTTCGTCAGCCATAAATTTCTTATAATCCTGATAGAAAACAACCTCTGGAGATTTATCTTTCAGATTGCTTCCCGCCTTGAACATATCCGCCGCAAACTGCTGAATATCAATATCCGCAATCAGCGCCAGCGCACCCGCCGCCATTTTATCGGCCACTGTACAGGTCGGGGACCGAAACATTAATGTATCTGATATAATGGCCGCACATAACAGACCTGCAATGCTGGGGGATACATCCAGCTTATTTTCCACATAAAACTGATACATGATGGTCGCTGTACATCCCACCGGCTGATTCCGGAATACTACCGGCTGTATGGTTTCCAGATTCCCCAGCCGATGATGGTCGATAATCTCAAGAATCTCGGCATTTTCTATGTTATCCACAGCCTGGTCTTTTTCATTATGGTCCACCAGAATAATCTGTTTTTTCCGCATTCCCATAAAATTCCGCCTGGAAATCGTTCCGATACATTTTCCTTTTTTACTGATAACAGGAAATGCCCTGTGGCGGTTTTTCACCATAACATCTTTTATATTATCTGTATAATCTTCTGTGCTGAATGTAACCAAATTATCTTTTCTCATAATATAGCGTATAGGAATGCTCTGATTGATCATCGTAGCCGCAGTATACGTGTCCAGCGGACTGGCGATCAGCACACATCCATGCTGGGCTGCCAGATGCTTGACTTCATCGCTCACGCCGGACCCCAGACAAACGATTACACAACTCACACCCCTTTGAATGACAAATTTCTGGTCTTCCTCTCTGTTCGCCATGAGGACCAGGTCATGGTGCTGGATATGTTCCTTCATCAACTCCGGATGGGCTGCCCCGATCATCACTTTACCTTTTGTAAAATAGGAATGCTCATTTCCCACTATAATATCCCCATCCACAGTTTCTGCGATACTCTGATACTGTGTTTGGGCTTTTGCAAGAATCCGGTTATCAGACATTTCCATGTAAATTCTGGCAATATCTCCGATTGTGACAAGCCCTTCCAGACGTCCTTCCTTGTCTTTCACAAGAAGGGTGACGGCACCGCTTTCCCTCATCATATTCCATGCAGTTCTCACAGAATAATAGCCATACGCATCTGGACTCTTGCGGATATCCATATCTTTTACCTGAGTTCCCACATCGCTGATATACCCGGGAGGGTCCACACCAAACCGATTCAGCACATATGCAGTCTCCTCATTGAGCTGTCCTGCTCTTTTTGCCGAATAACGCTGATTCGTAGTCCTGTTCTTAATATCTGCATAGGCAATTGCCGAGCAGACAGAATCTGTGTCCGGATTTTTATGGCCTACGATAATAATTTTCCGACTTGCCATATTTACTCATCCAATTTAATATTCGCAAACAGAGACCCCAGAGAAGTGGTCAGCTCCTGGCTTTTGGGAATCTCATAATCAGTTACCTGTTCTTCAGAATCTGAACCATCACTGAGAGCCTTGATGCTTAAACTTAACTTGCCATCCTGGATTTTCGTGATCTTTGCAGTCACTTCGTCTCCCATGCCCAGTACTTCCTGAACAGTTTTCAGTCTCCGGTTACTGATCTGTGAAATATGCACAAGACCGGACAGACCATTTTCCAGTTTCACAAAAGCGCCGTAAGGTTTGATGCTGTCCACCACACCCTTTACCACTGTGCCAACCTGGATTTTCGCAAGTTCTTCCTGTTTCTTCGCTTCTTCGGCTTCTCTGAGAATCTCTTTTGCAGAGAGAATCAGTCTTTTATTCTGCACATCAATCTCAAATACACGCACTTTTATGTGCTGCCCCTGGAACTCATTCAAATCTTCCACATAAGTTAAAGACAGTTTGGAAGCCGGAATGAAGCCGCGGACTTCATTTACATAGGCAACTGCTCCACCTTTTACGATTTCTTTAATCTTAACCTCCACCTCTGTCTTGTCGTCTTTCATCTGTTTCAATTCTTCCCAGACAGCCTGTTCCTCCTCACTCATAGATGCAAACAGATCCTGTTTTTCTTCCATTTCCTGATAAGAAACTTCTAACTCTTTTTCATAATCTTTCATTGTCTCAGACATAATTCTAAACACTCCTTTATGATAATATAGTAACACGATTTTTTTCTATTATAGCACAGATTATCTTTTAGCGAAACTGGAAATGGATAAAGTTAAAGAGGGCAAAAATCACTAAAAATTTTCCGTGCCTGTCCCTTTTCATGATTTTTTTATATCAATAATAACTAAAAAATTTCTCTATTTCATCTACTGTTTGTGTAATTTATGTATATTTTACATTTTTTCTATATTTTATTCATTTTTTGTTCATATTTTACTGTTACAATGTTTCCATAGTAGAAGATATGCTGTTGCTGTAGGGAAGACTTAAATATTTTCTTGCACAGGCTACTTTTCTAGATAATTTTTTCATAATAATTGCCCAGGCATGTTCCGCTTGCCTGGGCACTCCTCGTTTACAGGGTGTTTTTTGATAATTGGAAAACTTTTCAAGAGCCACCAGATTAATCATGAGTGTGTCTTAAAAATCATTCTTGAGACACGTTCCAGAGAATATTTTGAAAGACAATTCTATAAGCTGGCAATTCAAGTACCCTCAGAAATCTTCTATTTGCGGATTTCTGAGGGTACTTAATAACTGTAAAACATGTCACGAAGCATCTTTCTCCTTCTGGGATGCTGAGATTGCCTCATTGAGGCACAGCATTCTGTCATCCAGATGCCCTACCATTTTCGCACATTCCCGGAGTTCTGCACTAATATACTCAGGGACACTTCCCTCGAATTTATAATTAATTTTGTGTTCCAGTGTAGCCCAAAAATCCTGTGCCACTGTCCGAATCTGGATTTCCACCTTCGTATCCAGCACAGTGTCCGAGAGAAACACCGGAACAGCCACAATCATATGATAACTGCTGTAACCGCTCTCCTTAGGGGATTTTATATAATCCTTAATAGAAATTACTTTCAAGTCACTCTGATTCGCTATCATGTCTGCCAGGCGGTAAATATCTGAAGTAAAAGAACAAGTGATACGGATTCCCGCTATATCATTCACGTATCTCACCATATTGGCGACGCTGGATTCATATCCATGCTTTTTCAGCTTTTTGACAATACTTTCCGGTTTTTTTAGTCTGGATTTCACATGTTCAATGGGATTGTAACGGTGTCTGTGCTGGAATTCATCATTCAGAATATCTATCTTTGTTCCAATCTGTTTCAATGCCGCACTATAAATAAATATAACCGTATCCCAGTCATCTACTTCCTTAAAATAACTTAATGGCAAGGATTCTATCGCCATTATGATCACTTCCTTCATCTATTGATACATATCGCTGAATATTATACCATAATTATCAGCATATTTGTGAATTTCCCAGGCTTTTAATCCTTTTTTAATAAACTACGGAATTCTTTAATTCTTTTCCCTGGTCCAGAGCACAGGCATTCTCAAGTGTGATCTCTGCAATTGCCTTTGTGGCTTCCCTTGTAAAAAATCCCATATGAGAGCTGATTAGCACATTGGGAAAGGAAGTGAGTCTTGCCAGAATCTCATCTCTCATAATATCATTGGACCTGTCCTCATAAAATACCCCTTCTTCTTCCTCATAGACATCCAGCCCCACTCCGGCAAACGTTCTGTTCAACAGCCCCTCAATTAAATAACCTGCGTCAATCAGCCCTCCGCGGGAAGTATTCACCAGGTAAACATCTTTCTTCATCATATCAATGCTTTCTTTGTCAATAATATGATAGGTTTCCTCTGTCAGCGGACAGTGCAGGCTGATCACATCTGAATTTCTGAATAATTCTTCCTTGGATACATATTTCACAGATAAATCAGGATTGGGATATGGGTCATAGGCAATTACATCCATGGAAAATCCCTGACAGATCCGTATCATAGCCTGTCCGATTTTTCCTGTCCCCACAATGCCGGCTGTCTTACGGAACAGATCTCTTCCCATCAGTCCGTTAATATTCATATTAAATTCCCGGGTTCTGGTATAAGCTTTATGGGTATAGCGGTTTACAGTCAAAAGCATAGCCATGGCATATTCTGCCACTGCCTCCGGGGAATAGCTGGGAACTCTGAGAACTTCTAACTTTCCTTTTGCAGCCTTCAGATCCACATGATTAAAGCCGGCACTGCGGAGAAGAATTCCTTTTACCCCCATCTGATAAAGCTCTTCAATCATAGGAGCTGTCACATAATCATTGACAAAGATACAAATGGCATCGTATCCTTTTGCCAGAGAGATACTTGCTTCTTTACAGGGACTTTCCAGAAAATCTATGGTAAATCCATATTTTTCCTTATTCAGAGACTCAAACCAGATTTTATCATAAGGCTTTGTGCTATAAAAAGCAATTTTCATACTCAAAACTCCTTTTTATTTTTTAGTTTTTCCCCGCACAGTAAAAAATATGCTTTTGAATGCTATTCATAAATCATTAGACGATTGTTCATGATTTCTTTACAAGTTAATCATTTTCTACTCATATTTCACAGCTATACTAAGACCATAAAAATAATAACAACAAACAATTATTTTTATCAAATTTCTTTTTCATATGTCGATAGTAATCGACACTCCTTCCTTTAATTAAAATAGAACGCTCCGCTAAGCGTTCTATTTTTTGTTATATTTAGAAAGGGCAGGTTTTCCATTTTGATGAAAACCTGCCCTTTATTTGCCACATCGTGTTTGAAAAATGCTTTATGTCAGCCCTGCGTCACAGTTTGTACCCAAAGGTATGATATAGCGGCTTTCAACCCCACCTTATAACCGCTCATTCAAAGCATTAGACAGCTGGGCAAACTGCACTAAACTTAAACTTTCCCCCCGTATATTCCCAGGGATTCCACATGTCTCCAGAGCCTCCAATATCTTATCTTTTTCCAGCGAAAATCCTGGATAGTTCAGAAGTCCGTTTACCAAGGTTTTTCTCCTCTGGTTGAAGGAAGCCCGAATCACCTGAAACATAAATTGTTCATTTTTTACAATGACCGGCGGTTTTTCATAAATTTTCAACTGAATCACCGTGCTTCCCACTTTTGGCCGTGGTATAAAACAGCTGGGCGGAACCTGTGCGGCTGTACAGGGCTTGGCGTAATACTGTACTGCCAGCGACAGCGCCCCATATTCTTTCGTGCCCGGTCCCATGCGCATGCGGTCAGCTACCTCTTTTTGAACCATAACAGTGATAGAGGTGATAGGGAGTTTTTGCTCCAACAGTTCCATCAGAATCGGGGTGGTAATGTAATAAGGGAGATTGGCCACAACCTTAATGGGTTTCCCTTGATTCTTTTCTTGTATCAGGCCCGCAAGATCCACTTTCAGAATATCCTTTTGTATCACCTCCACATTGGGAAACTCTTTCAAAGTGTCTTCCAGCACTGGAATCAGAAAGCGGTCAATCTCCACTGCAACAACTTTTCTGGCTGCACTTGCCAGATACTGGGTCATTGTACCGATTCCCGGGCCAATCTCCAGGACAAAATCATCGTCCTCAATTTCAGCTGCTTTTACAATCTTTTCCAGTATATGAGAATCTATCAGAAAATTCTGTCCATATTTTTTCTGAAATACGAATCCATATTTTTTTAAAATTTCTTTCGTTCCCCCGAGAGTACCCAGATAAGGTTTCATTTTAGTCCGCCCTTTTTACTTAAAATCTTTCTCATATAAAACAATTTTTCCCTCATCATCAAATCTTTTTTTGGAAATGGACCTCTGAAGTTTCCGATGACTGCTTTCCGCTTTTGTAATTGCATCATCCATCATATCTTTCACAGTTCCAATAGTCATAGGCTGATCTTCTTTCTGGTTATCTCCGATTAGATTATAAAGGGCCAGAACTCCCATAGTATCCATCACATACCCCATTTCATCTGCATAGACTTTTGCGAAATGAACCAGCTCGTCATTGGTAAATACCGGAATATTTATGGTAGAGGTGAATTTCTTTGTAAATTTGGGATACTTTGCAATAAATTTGCGCATGCCAATTTTTTCATCTTCCAAAATAACCGTCAATCCATCTGTCCTGAATTCCATGGCCTGGTTCAGCTGCTCCACACTTTCCGGAGCCAGCTGGCTGATTTTCTGAATCACCAGAAAACCTCCTGACATTTTATCTACAATTTTCGCGATATCTCTGCCATTTAATTGCGAAGCCTCCACAGACGCAGTCTTTGCCGCAGGCATATGAAGTTCTCTGCATATGGACTTGACCAAACCTTCCGTAAGCCTTGTCTTTCCGGTACGGAGATTTCCCATCACTATAATATTTCCTGTCCGCGATGTTTTATCAGATGCAGACATCTGGGCATCAGTGAGGGCTTCCACCAGCTGTTCGCTCATGCCAGGAATTGTGGAAAAATAACTAAATAATTTTTGTTCCACATCATCCAGATTCTGTTCTCTGGTTACAATCACATCCGGGTCTTCATCTTCTCTGCTGTTCTGGGAATCAATGAACTCGATTAAACTATCTTCCTCACTGACCGCATCTTCCTGAGGATGTATTTCCCCTTCTGGCTGGACTTTCTCTATGTTCAAAATTTCTGCGGATTCTTCTTCCTCTGGTCCCTCAGATTCCGCCTCTTCTATGTCTTCTGCCGCTTCTTCCACATATTCCGATGAATTTTCTTCCTCTTCTTTTTCGGAAACGTCAATCCCCTGTTTCTCTGCGGCAGACAAAATAACTTCTTCCAGATTAAAATCCGGCATTTTCAGCTCTGGAAGCCTGCTGGTATCAAACTTCTCCGGAGTTTCTACCTCTAATTCAGGGAGGGGCCATTTCTTCTCTGGTTTCTCTTGTAAATCCTGAATCTCCACAACCTCAGACTGGCCTTCCTGCAATCTGGGGTCTTCCGTATCCCCTGGCAAATCTTCCTGCACTTCCAAAACCTGCGGTTCACCAGATGGGTCTGCCTGCATGTCCGGTTCCTGCATCTCTTCAGACAGCTCTTCCTGTACTCTCAGCTCCTGCATTTCTCCGGACAGACTGTCCTGCCCGCTTAACTGTAAATCTGCAGGTTCCTCTGCCACAGAATCTTCTTCCTGACGTTCCTCCTCTTCCTCAGACTTCTCATTTTCCTGACATTTGACTCCGCCCTCCTGCAGCTCAGATTCCTCTGCTTCTCCTGTCTCGTCTTCCTGCTGTCCCGCACTTTCCTCCGGCTGAGAACCTTCCGATTCATCCTGGGAAGATTTTCCTTCCATCTCTCTGATGTTTTCTTCCACTTTCTCAGGGGGAATCACGTCTGCCATGCTGATCTTCGGCTCAATGGCGTATCCTTCCAGGAAATCTTCATCTTCTTCCCAGTCCCCTTTCACAATCCCTGCAAAGATATCTTTAATGCCCTTCGTAATCTTCTCCTGTAAGGTTCCATTCCCTTCCACAATAGTTACAATATCATCATTCTTTTTTTGTTTCCGGGGCTGTTCTTCTTCATACAGCTCCATAGAAAGACTCTGTAAACCTCCCTGCAGCTCTGGCTCCGGGGTTTCCTCTGGTTCTGCAGCCGGCTGGCCTTCGTTATCCCATTCCTGTTCTGCCGCCGCCTCATTTTCATCTGCTTCCTGTTCTTCCTGTACCTGTGGGTGCTCTGCCTGTGCCTGCGCTTCCTCTCTATCCTGCTGTTCCCTCAATTCTTTTTCATGGAGCTGCTCTTCATAAATCTTCTGCTGTCTTGGGGTCAGACCTGTCAGACGCATTTTCAGTTCCAGCGCCTTTATAACATATTCTCCTTCGCTGAACCACAATACAATATCATCACAGACTTCTACGCACTTGCTCCGCTCGCCTGCTTTATAATACAATTTGGCCAGTTCATAAGACCATCTTTCCGTATATTCCCGTTCCTTATATTCCTCCAGAATCTGAATCTGGTCTTCCAGCGGAGTCTTTCTTGCGCTGTAGATTTTATATTTTAAAATAAAATGTATATTATCGTTGGGGGACATCTCGAGAAATTCCTGATAATATTTCAGCGCATCCTCCAAATCCTCCATTTTAATTGACACTTCAATCAAGCGGTACAGAATATTTTTTCTCACAGGCGATCTTTTGTAGGCCATAAGAAAAATCTCTTTACTCTCCTGATAACATCTGTTTGCCGCGTAAACCTCTCCCGCCACACACAGAGTACGCGCACTTTTCACTTTTCTCCACTCAATAGATTCCACAATTTCAAGAGCACTTTTATAATCTTTTTTATGCACAAACTGGTTGATGCCTTCTATTTTTGTAAGAAATTCTTCTCTGTCCAATACTATCCACCAACTTTCCATATCTATATGTTCATCCGCCTGACCGACCTGCTATTCACAGTGTATCATAGGGATATTGTGATTGTCAAAGAATTACTGTAACTACTGCCCTCTATCCCTGACGGATGCTGCCTGCTGTCACCTGAAATATTTTATCAATTCTGAACCTGCTGTTTACAAAATCATCCAGTCCAGTACAGGTAATCAATGTCTGGATCTGATGAATACTATTCAGAAGGTAATTCTGCCGGTTATGGTCCAGCTCTGATAAGACATCATCCAGGAGCAGCACCGGCGTATCCCTGACTGTATTCTTTACCATATAAATCTCAGACAACTTCAGAGACAATGCCGCTGTTCTCTGCTGTCCCTGAGAACCGTATTTACGGATGTCAAATCCATCGATTTTCACGCACAGGTCATCTCTGTGGGGTCCGGTACAGGTGGTATGCAGTTTCAAATCTCTGTCCCGGTTTGCAGCCAGTGTCTCCTCATAAAATTCTTCAGAAACATTTGCCTCATATTTCAACTCCAGCTTTTCTTTCTTTCCGGTCAAATTCTGATGAATTTCCTGGATGATTTCGTTTAACTGCAGAATGAATTCTTTCCTTTTTGCGATAATACGTTTTCCATATGTGAGAAGCTGATAATCCCATATGTCTATAGTTTCTTCCAGTTTAGGCTGAAACGCAATATCTCTCAGAAGTTTATTTCTCTGATTAATGACTTTTTGAAAATTAAATAAATCGGATAAATAGATTTTATCCAGCTGACACAATTCTAAATCCAGAAATTTTCTTCTCTCGCTGGGCCCGCTTTTTATTAAATTTAAATCTTCCGGCGAAAAAAAGACCAGATTTACCACACCGAACAACTCACTGGCCTTATGGATGGGAATTCCGTTAATAGCTGCTCCTTTGGGCTTGTTTTTCTTCAAATGCATATCCAATTTATAGGGGAGCCCATTTTTCACCAATCTCATACAGATATGAGACTCATCCTCATGAAATTGAATTACTTCCCGGTCTTTGCTTCCTCTATGTGATTTGGTGGTTCCGCACATATAGACGGCTTCTAAAATATTCGTTTTGCCCTGAGCATTCTCTCCATACAAGATATTAGTCCCTTGATCAAACCTAAGGTCAAGGGACTGATAATTTCTAAAATTTTTTAATTGCAAAGATTCAATATACATTTTCTACCTTACGATACGAATCTGAATTTCCTGAAAATCAACCACATCACCTGCAAACAGCTTCCGTCCCCGTCTGGTATCGGTCTCTCCATTTACCTGTACCAGTCCGTCCAATACCATGTACTTGGCGTCCACACCGTCTTCTGCTATATTCACAGCTTTTAGGGCCTGTCCCAATTTAATATACTCCCCCTCTAAGGGAATCTCAAATATCTCTTTCATTTTGCCCACATCCAATCTTATCTTATTCAAAATCAATTAAAATTAACAGGCAGAATCAAATACGTATATCTTTTTTCTTCATCTCTGATAAAGCAGGGCGCTTTGGGATTCACAAAATAAATATGAATGGTTTCATCATCAATGGCTTTCAGCGCATCAATCAAAAACTTAGGATTAAAACCGATCAAAATGTCTTTCCCTTCTTTTTCAATATCAATCTGCTCATTCATGGACCCCATTGCTGTATCAATTTTCAATTCCATCGTATTATCAGAAGCATTGATGATAATGGGACGTTTATCACTTTCCCGGATAAACAGGGCAGCCCGCTCAATGCAGTTTAAAAATTCTTTTTTGTTAATCATGACCATAGTTTCGTAATCACTGGACAACATTTGGTCAATTTTAAAGTATTCTCCATCAATCAGCCTGGAAACCACCATGGTCTTGTCAAATTCGAATAAAATATGGTTTTTTCCAAAATATATGCTTACCTGGTCATCTATTTCTCCGGATAAAATTTTGCTGACCTCACCCAAGGTTTTTCCCGGTACGATTACTTTTTTATCTTCATATTGTTTTTTCAGTTCTACGTTACGGATGGAAATCCGATGGCCGTCCAGAGATACAATTCGGAGAAATCCATCCTTTATTTCGAATAATTCCCCTGTCATCAGTTTATTATTTTCGTTGACTGCAATAGAAAAGATCGTCTGCCGTATCATTTCTTTTAAAGTAAACTGTGAAATGCTCAGAGATTCTTCTCTCTCTACCACTGGAATATACGTGAAGTCTTCACCGGATTTTCCGGGTATGGTAAATCTTGATTTCTCGCAGGTGATTGTGGCATGTAATGCCTCATCTGTCTGGATGGTTACTGAGTTATCGGGAAGTTTCCGTATAATCTCTGAAAAGATTTTAGCATCTAATGCAACCATGCCTTTTTCTTCTATATTACCTTCTACGATGGTTTCTATTCCCAGTTCCATATCATTTGCTGTAAATTTAATCTGGCTGGCTGCAGCGTCGATTAAAATACATTCCAATATTGGCATGGTTGTTTTGCTGGGAACAGCTTTCAGGACAATGTTTACGCTTTTTAATAGGTCGCTCTTGGAACAGATAATTTTCATGTTTGTGTATAACTTCCTTTCTTGTAGGACTGCACCCAGGAGTTTTATTAATATAAAAAGAATTTAGTAGTAGTCTTCTTAGTGGGTGTGTATATGTGAAAAAGTCCAATCATACCTGTGGTTCAAGGGTTTGATGAAATGATAACCCTGTTTAAACTGCTTTTTTAACGTGTGGATCTCAGTGTACAAGTTACGAAGAGGAAAAATACGGGTATTCTGCTAAAGAGAGTTATACTCCCCAATTCACATGAAAAGTATCCTTCATGCACATTGTGAATGTGGATAACTTTCCTTTTCTATTTTTGAGGGTTAATTTTCTTTTTCAGAATTTCAACGGTGTTTTGAGTGGAAGGGGAGGTCTGCAGTTCTTTTTCAATTTTCTCGATGCCGTGCTTTACAGTGGTGTGGTCCCGGTTTCCCATATATTTTCCAATCACTTTTAAGGCGGTGTCTGTCATATCCCTGCACAGGTACATGGCAATCTGCCGCGGGTGCACAATTTTGGAACTTCTCTTATTGCTCTTGATATCTTCCAAAGATACGTCAAAGTGTTCACAGACGGTATTGATGATGTATTCCGGTGTTATGATTCTTTTTTCATCCGGGGAGATAATATCCTTGAGGACCTGTTCCGCCAATGCTAAAGTCACTTCCTGTTTTTCCAGGTTAGCAAAGGCCATCAATTTATTTAAAGCGCCTTCCAGTTCCCGGATATTGGATTTTACATTGGTTGCAATATATTTTATAATCTCTTCATCCAGATTATAACCGTCCAGTTCTTCCTTTTTGCGAAGGATAGCCATCCGGGTTTCATAATCTGGGCTTGAGATGTCCGCAATCAGACCCCATTCAAAACGTGACCGGATGCGGTCTTCCAGAATTTCCATGTCCTTTGGAGGCTTGTCTGAGGAAATGACAATCTGCTTTTTAGCACTGTGTAAAGCGTTGAAAGTGTGGAAGAATTCTTCCTGTGTAGATTCCTTTCCTATGATAAACTCCACGTCATCAATGAGAAGTACGTCAATGTTCCGGTATTTTTCACGGAATTTGGTCATGGCAGTGTTGTTGCTGTTACGGATGGATTCGATTAGTTCGTTGGTGAATTCTTCACTGGTTACGTATAACACACGGCTCTGCGGGTATGTATTGATTACAAAGTGGGCGATTGAGTGCATTAAGTGGGTTTTTCCAAGCCCTACACCTCCGTAGATGAACAGAGGGTTGTAGACTTCTCCGGGGGATTCCGCGGCAGCCAGAGAAGCGGCATGGGCAAATTTATTGTTGCTTCCCACGATAAAAGTATCAAAAGTATACTTGGGGTTCAGCCTGGCTTCTTCCCATCGAGTGGCGTTGGGGTCCTGATTGGGAAGGGGCTTTGCTGTTTCCACATCTGCCTGGAGGACAAATCTTACCTGGCAGTTCATCATTCCGGTAGCTTCTCCGATTGCCACCTGGAGGGGAAGGGTATATTTTTTGCTGATATAGTTTAGACCCACCTGTTGGGAAGGGACAATGATGGTAACTATATTTTTATCCACACTATGTACTTTTAAGGGCACCAGCCATGTGTTAAAAGAAACATCAGACAGTTCGTGCTCTGTTCTTACAATATTTAGTATCTCGTCCCATTTTTCTTCTATCACGTTCATAGCCAATTCTCCAAATTTTTTTTATAATATCATATTATAATAAATAGAGAGATTTCGCAATGATTAAATATTTGTGAGGAATCCATATTATTACTGAGGTGTAAAAAATGTGTATAAATGGTATGGATGAAAAAGAGGCTTATTTTGGGGATTTCTGTGTCGAAATGTGTAAGATTTTGCGTTTTTTACACGGATAAAAGAGAGTTATCCACAAGTTATCCACAAAATGTGGATAACGTTATATCAGGCGGGGGATAAAAGGGGGATTGTGGAAAACTTTAATTTAATAAAATTCATATAAGTTTCTCGTATCTTTTCTTGATTTTTGCTTGACGAATACCTTATTTATGCATATAATTAAAACGATGTTCATAAACGTAATTGTCATATATTTTTAGAAAAAGAAGGAGGTGCCTGAGTTATGAAAATGACATTTCAGCCAAAGAAAAGGCATAGGGCAAAAGTGCATGGTTTTCGGGCAAGAATGAGTACGAAAGGCGGGCGTAAGGTCCTGGCAGCCAGAAGATTAAAAGGAAGAAAAAGGATCGCTGTATAAGACCGCATAATTGTGGTCTTTTCTTCTATTATTTTGGAGTCAGATAAATGATGGAATATTCAGAGTCGTTGAAGAAGAACAGTGATTTTCAAAAAGTTTACAGGCAGGGAACATCGTTTGTAAACCGTCTGCTGGTTATGTATGTACTGGGTAACGGTACAGAACATAACCGGCTGGGAGTTTCTGTGAGTAAGAAAGTGGGAAACAGTATTGTCCGCCACAGGATTGCCAGATTGATCAGAGAGAGTTATCGGTGCAATGAAAGCCGGTTTCAAAAAGGATTGGATATTGTGGTAGTTTCCAGGGCACAGGCGAAAGGTACAAATTATTGGGATATTGAAAGTGCCATGATGCATCTGGGTAATATGCATCACATTATAATAGGAAGAAAATCATGAAAAATTTATTGATTGGGATGATTCGATGCTATCAAAAGTACGTATCGCCTGTGAAAAGTACCAGGTGCCCGTATTTTCCCACATGTTCTCAATATGGGATCGAAGCGTTGGAAAAATATGGGGCCTTTAAGGGAATCCTTTTGACGGGGTGGAGAATTTTGCGTTGTAATCCTTTTTCAAAGGGGGGATATGATCCAGTGCCTTAGGTACTTAAGAATTGTTATGAAAAGACCAGGAGGAATTATATTTTGTTTATATTAGCTACAAAGAGCAGTGTGCCCATATTGGGACAGGTAGCCTATATTCTGGGCTGGCTGATGGACGGCATATTTAAGGTGTTGGATGGTCTCTTTGGAATTGAGAACATTGGTTTATGTATTATTATTTTTACATTGATTGTTTATTTGTTAATGACGCCTCTTCAGATTAAACAGCAGAAGTTTTCCAAAATGTCTGCTGTTATGAATCCGGAACTGCAGGCAATTCAGAAAAAGTACAAAGAGAGAAGGGATCAGGCATCCATTCAGAAAATGCAGGAAGAAACCGCCATGGTGTATCAAAAGTATGGAGTGTCTCCTACTGGAAGCTGTCTGCAGCTGTTGATTCAGATGCCGATCCTTTTGTCATTATACCAGGTGATTTACCGGGTACCGGCTTATGTAAGCAGTGTGAAAAATATTTTCACTGATGTAGTAAATAGAATTGTAAATGTCAACGGGTATACGGATGTTATCCAGAAGTTTCTGGAAGATGAGAAGATTAACCAGGTAAGCTTGGTTTTGGATAATGGAATGGCAACAAAGGAATCTGTGATCGATGTTCTCTATAAACTTTCTCCGTCACAATGGCAGGAGTTTGCGGATATCAGTAAGTTTTCTGCATTTTCCGGAACCATAGACCAGACGGCAGAAAAATTGTCGAAAATGCAGTATTTCCTGGGGTTGAATATAGCGGATGCGCCTCTTAGCATTATTAAAGATGCATTGACAGCTGGAAGTATTCTGCTTGCTGTGGGGGCAGTGATGGTTCCTCTGCTTGCTTGGTTTACCCAGTGGCTGAATTATCGGTTGATGCCCCAGGCTTCCATGGGGAATGATGAAAATAACAATATGGCAAATACCATGAAAACCATGAATAACTTTATGCCGGTATTTTCAGCATTTATGTGTTTTACTTTTCAGGTAGGTATTGGTATTTACTGGGTTGCAGGTGCTGTGATCCGCAGTCTGCAGATGTTGTTGATCAACCACTATATCGGCAAAGTAGATATGGATGAACTGATTAAGAAAAATATGGAGAAGGCGGCGAAGAAGAGAGAGAAATCCGGCCTTCCGCCAAATAAAATCACGAGTCAGGCCCATCAGAATGTCCGTAATATTAGTCGTAATGCAGAATCTCTGGCAAATAAGAAGGTAAATCTTCCTCAGAACAACGGTCAGCCGACGCCGGGAAGTATCGCCGACAGGGCGAATTTAGTAAAGCAGTTCGAAGAAAAAAACAAAAGGAAAAACAGGTGAAAGAATTTGTTCCATGATAGTGGGAGGGTGAAGGATGGAGTATATAGAGGTATCTGGCAGGACAAAGGATGAGGCTATTATCAAAGCATCTATGCAGTTGGAGACACCCAGTGATGAGTTGGAAATCCAGGTAATCAGCGAGGGAAGCAAAGGTTTTTTGGGGTTTGGAAGCAAACCGGCTGTGATCCGTGCAGGCAGGAAAGAGAAGAATGGAGCAGAAGCTGTTGAAGATGAGAGAGCAAAGAGCATAGAGACTGCCGGAAGTGAAGTCCTTACTGAGAAGAATGAGGCTGAGAGAAGCACGGAAGAGAAGAAATCTGAGGAGCAGCCAAACACAGGAAAACCGGTTTCTCCAAAGGGCAGAGGCAGAGAATACAGAAAAAGAGAGCCCAGGCAGATTGAAATCATCACAGATTTAGAGCAGATTGAGGAAGTTAAGGGAAAAGCAGAGAAATTTTTGTACGATGTTTTCCAAGCTATGAAAATAGAGGCGGATATCAATACGGTTTATAGCACTTCAGACGGAAGTCTGACTATTGATTTTTCTGGCGATGATATGGGGATTTTGATTGGAAAAAGAGGACAAACGTTAGATTCTTTGCAGTATTTGACCGGATTGGTGATTAACAAAGGCAAAAACAGTTATGTGAAAGTGAAATTGGATACGGAGAATTACCGTGCCAGAAGAAAAGAGACTTTGGAGAATCTGGCAAGAGGAATTGCTTCCAAAGTGCGCAAGACGAGAAAGTCTGTGGTTTTAGAACCTATGAATCCTTATGAGAGAAGGATTATTCATTCCACATTACAGGGGAATCATTATGTGGAGACAGTCAGCGAGGGTGAGGACCCTTATCGTCATATTGTTGTAAAACCAAAAGCGGCTGCACGCAGGTAAGATGTTTATATTTTTTGAAGACTCCAGGAATTTAGTAACTTTGGGAAAATAGTTCTAATAGCGGGTATGGACACGCGAAGCTATTTCCCTGTAAGTTTCTTATGCCATGGGGTTTTCTTTTTAATAGGAGAAGAAAGAATCTATGAGGGATACGATTGCAGCAATTTCTACGGCAGTCAGTGCATCGGGAATCGGGATTATCCGGGTCAGCGGGACCAGGGCAGTTGAAATTGCTAATCAGGTTTACCGCAGTAAGAAAAAAAACTGGGAGTTATCACAAGCCGCCACCCATACCATTCATTATGGCCATATTTACGATGGAGAGGAAATCGTAGATGAGGTGCTGGTTCTGCTGATGCGCGCTCCCAGGACTTTTACTGGAGAGGATACGGTGGAGATAGACTGTCATGGCGGGGTTTATGCCATGAAAAGAGTTCTGGAGGCAGTATTGAAGAAGGGAGCCAGGATTGCAGAACCTGGTGAGTTTACAAAACGGGCATTTTTAAATGGCCGTCTGGATTTGTCCCAGGCAGAAGCTGTCATGGATGTGATACAGTCGAAGAATCAGCAGGCTCTGAATAATTCTATTCGACAGCTAAAGGGTTCTGTTAAGCAGAAAATAACTGAAATCCGGCAGAAGATACTCTATGAAATTGCTTATATAGAAGCAGCTCTCGATGACCCGGAGCATATGAGTCTGGAAGGATTCGATGAGAGACTGCTGGATACGGTAAAGGAACAGAAACTCCGGATAGAACAGCTACTATCTACTTCTGAGGATGGAAAAATAATACAGGAGGGGATACGAACCGTTATCATAGGAAAACCCAATGCTGGAAAGTCTTCACTTTTAAATGTTCTGCTGGGAGAGGAGAGAGCAATTGTCACCGAAATTGCAGGAACTACCAGAGATACATTGGAGGAATATATCCACATGGGAGGTGTGGCATTAAAACTGGTGGATACGGCCGGGATACGCCAGACTTCGGATGTGGTTGAGAGTATCGGTGTAGATAAGGCACTGAACCAGGCAGAACAGGCTGACTTGATTTTATATGTGGCAGATGCCTCTGTACCCCTGGACGAAAGTGATTACCAGATAATGGAGATGATTAAAGAAAAGCAGGCAATCATTCTCCTGAATAAATCAGACCTTCCGGAAAAGGTAAATGCCAGAGAGCTTGTACGTTTGACAGGAAAGCACGTGACAGAGGTATCGGCCAAGGAGGAGACAGGGCTGGAAGAACTAAAAATTCAGATAGAATCCATGTTCTTTCAGGGAAGGCTGCAGCTGCCGGAAGATATTTATATTACGAATCTGCGGCATAAGAAACTGCTTCAGGAGGCAGTGGAAAGTTTAAATCAGGTTCTTGACAGTTTGTATTCACATATGCCGGAGGACTTTTATTCCATTGATTTGATGACTGCCTATGAGGCATTGGGCAGTATACTGGGTGAGTCGGTAGATGAAGATGTAATCAATGAGATTTTTCACAAATTTTGTGTGGGAAAGTGAGTTTAGAAATGATGAGCCGATTAGTACGAAATTATCAGGTTGTGGTAGTGGGTGCAGGACATGCGGGATGTGAGGCAGCACTGGCCTGTGCCAGACTTGGTCTGGATACGGTTATTTTTACAGTAAGTGTGGACAGCATTGCACTGATGCCCTGTAATCCTAATATCGGGGGAAGCTCCAAGGGGCATTTGGTCAGAGACGTGGATGCTCTGGGCGGTGAGATGGGAAAGAATATAGATGCTGTCTTTATACAATCAAAAATGTTGAATAAATCTAAAGGGCCTGCGGTTCATTCCCTCAGAGCACAGGCGGATAAGCAGGCATATAGTACGCGGATGAGAAAGACCATGGAAGAGACAGAGCATCTGACGATCAAGCAGGGAGAAGTTGTAAAAATAGTGACAGAAGACGGAAGGGTTAGAGGAGTAGAGACGTATTCCAAAGCTGTCTATGAGTGTAAGGCAGTGATTTTGTGTACTGGAACTTATTTGAAAGCACGGTGTATTTATGGGGACGTAAGTACCAATACCGGGCCAAATGGACTGCAGGCAGCCAATTTCCTTACAGATTCCTTAAAGGAACTGGGAGTGAAAATGCTCCGTTTTAAAACCGGAACTCCTGCCAGAATTGACGGGAATACCATTGATTATGACAAAATGGAGAGACAGACAGGGGATGAGTGGGTTCGTCCATTTTCTTTTTCCACATCTGCGGAGGAGATACAAAGGGAGCAGGTGTCTTGCTGGCTGACCTACACCAATGAGAGAACCCATGAAATTATCCGGAATAATCTGGACCGGTCGCCTTTGTATTCTGGAAAGATTGAGGGAACAGGTCCCCGCTATTGTCCTTCTATAGAAGACAAAGTGGTGCGGTTTGCAGATAAGGACCGCCACCAGGTGTTTATTGAGCCGGAAGGTCTGTATACATCAGAAATGTATGTGGGGGGAATGTCCAGTTCACTTCCGGAAGATGTCCAGTTTGAAATGTATCACACTGTTCCAGGCTTGGAGCACGCGGAGATTGTACGAAATGCTTATGCCATTGAGTATGACTGTATTGATCCCAGACAGTTGAATGCCACACTGGAGTTTAAGTCTATCCAGGGATTGTTCAGTGCAGGACAGTTCAATGGCAGTTCCGGTTATGAAGAGGCTGCAGCGCAAGGACTGATTGCCGGAATCAATGCCTCTATGAAAATACTGAATAGGGATATGGTCACTTTGGATAGGAGCCAGTCCTATATAGGAGTTCTCATTGATGACCTGGTGACGAAAGAGAACAAAGAGCCTTATCGGATGATGACCAGCCGGGCAGAATACAGATTGCTTCTGAGACAGGACAATGCAGACCTGCGGCTTAGGGAAATTGGCTGGAAAGCAGGTCTGGTGGGAGAGAAGGAATATGAATATGTCTTATGGAAAAAGGAGAAAATCGCGGAAGAGATCGATCGTGTCAATCAAAAGCATTTAGGAGCCAGTGAAAGAATTCAGAGTTTTTTACGAAAAAATAAAAGTGCTCCCTTGAAATCCGGTGTGACTCTGGCGGATCTCATCCGGCGTCCGGAATTGGATTATGAGATGTTGAAGGAGTTGGATGAAGAACGTCCAAATCTTCCCTGGGATGTGCGGGAACAGGTGAATATTCATATCAAATATGAAGGATATATCAATCGTCAGGAAAAGCAGGTGCTTCAGTTTAAGAAGCTGGAGCAGAAAATTCTGCCGGATGATATCGACTATGAGAAAATCACAAATCTCAGAAAGGAAGCCAGACAGAAATTATCTCTGTATCGTCCGGCATCTCTGGGACAGGCATCCAGGATATCGGGAGTATCCCCTTCCGATATTTCTGTTTTGATGGTTTACTTAGGAACAATTCATAGGTGATGGAAAGCGTTTGATATGAAAAATTGGAGTGTAAATAAATGGAAGCGTTGCGAAAAGGATGTAGGGAGTTGGGAATCGCCCTTTCGGAGAAACAAGAACAGCAATTTATGAAGTATTACCAGTTGTTGTTGGAATGGAATCAGAGGGTAAATCTGACCAGTATTACTGATTATGATGATGTTATCAATAAGCATTTTCTGGACAGCCTGTGTCTTGTGAAAATTCCAGATGTTATTGGCGGAGAAAAGAAAAAGGTGATTGATGTGGGAACAGGAGCCGGATTTCCAGGGATTCCTTTAAAGATTATTTTTCCGGAAATTCAATTGACATTGCTGGATTCCCTGAATAAAAGAATCAACTTTTTAAATAGTTTAGTGGAAGCACTGGAATTGGATGAGGTAACAGCCATTCACGGAAGAGCAGAAGAAGCAGGAAGAAATAAAAAATACCGAGAAAAATTTGATTTGTGTGTTTCAAGGGCAGTTGCTCACTTATCTGTATTATCAGAGTATTGTATCCCACTGGTAAGAGAGGCAGGTGATTTTATATCTTATAAGTCTGGCAATGTGCAGGAAGAACTGAAAGAAGCACAGGGGGCAGTAAAACTTCTGGGAGGCAGCCTCAGAGATAAAGTTGATTTCAAAGTTCCCAATTCAGATATGAGCAGGTCATTAATACGTATTGAAAAGAAGCATGCTACACCGGGGAAATATCCGAGAAAAAGCGGAACACCTGGGAAGTCCCCTCTGGTTTGTAAAAATTAGAAAAAGCCATATGAAGATTTTTTATAAAATCTTCATATGGCTTTTTGTGATATTCATCTGTTTGTTGCTGCCGGGGTTTTCATAACAAATAAATTTCTGTCTGTTCCAAAAATTGTTCTGGATTTTCCAGATGAGGAAAATGTTTGGCATGATCCACATAGGATATTTCAATGGCAGGATTTATCTTCGTATAGTCATCTGCAATTTTTTTGCCTGATAATTCATTTGTTCCTTCTAGAATATAAATGCTGTGGTTGATTTTGGCCAGGCCATTTCGAATATTCAGGTTTGTGTAATTTCCAATTTGACTGGCATACATGTATTTGCCTTTACAACCATCAGAATGGGCATTTTCATAGAAAGTATCAAGGAATACAGGATTAATACGAAAAGGATTATAAAACAATTTTTCGGAAAATATATGCTCAATGTTCTGTCGGCTCATGAGGACATTGTAGACCATGGTTCCAAAAACAGGAGTTTCTAATATCAGCTTTTGTAAACGCGAATTTTTGCTGGGGGCCTGATTCAAATGATTCAAATCTGGTGGGTTGATAAGGAGTATTTTATCAAATAAGTCAGCATCGTTAAGGCAGGACATGATGGCAAAGGAGCCGGAATATCCGCTGGCAGCAACATCTGTTTTTTTACCGATTACCTGTTTAACAAAATCACATAATAATTGGACATAGAAAAAATTTGTATACGTGACCTGTGGCTTTTCGGATTGCCCGCATCCCAATAGATCCAGAGTATAAACTTCATGATCCTTTGCCAATGCTGATTCAATTTTATTCCATTCATGACCGGAGGAACCTGCCTGCAGGTCGTGAATTAGCAAAAGTGGTTTTCCACTTCCTTGTTTTGTATAATAAATTCTTCCAAATCTCCATTGATAAAAGTGGTGATTGATTGATGATTTAACTAAGTTTTTACTGGATGCGGATGCAATGATACTTTTGTTTATAAAATGAATAGCGCCTGTTGCGATGGTGAATAAAATGCCAAGAGTAGATAAATTGTGTCTGCTTTTCTTCATATCACTTTCTCCTCAATAACTTTTATATTTGACTTTTATTATACGTGAAACATGCTGGATATACAAGGATAAAATATAAAAATATGTAATACAGTCTGTTTGAAGATTGCTTTTGCTGGTATATGATTGCGGGGTGTGCAGATGGTAAAAAATTAAAATACTGAATATCCTTTAACTTAGTTTGAATCAAATGTTTCACGTGAAACATGGAATGGTGTTTTGGTACAAATGTTGATAAACTGTTACAAAATTTCCAAAATGTTTCACGTGAAACATTTTATTTTATATAGATATCCTCGTGAAAAAGTGTTATAATGACTTAAATACAAAACTAAGGTATATTGATTTGTGAGAGGACAGCAGGCTGTTGGTGATGATATATGAAAATTGCAAATTAGTGTACAAGCACAGATGAATTAATTGGATGGAGACATACGGTTGATTAAGGGCAAGTACATCATAACATTAATTTATTGTAACTACTTAATATTTTATAGTTATAATTTACTGCTGATATAATCGCTAATTACTGACCCTTCCAAGAAGGATAAATTTTCCGACTGTAAGGAGGAATGAGGTACCACAGTGTCAGTGCTCATTGGCGGCAGCCCAACAGATGGAAATTTAGATAAGTAATGGTACAGTTAATTAGAGTGTGTCTTAAAAATGCTTTTCGTCAGATGTGCTTCACACTTGGTGGGAGATTTGTGCCAAATGAAGGACGCATGGCGGGCTGTGTAACCTGAATTTGGCGCAAATGCCGCGCTAAGTGAGGCGTGCAGATGGCGGGAATGAATTTTAAGACACGTTCCAGTGTGGGCTATATCAGATACATTTCAATTAATGGATGTTGTATTAGCCTCCAGACAGAGGAGGGATTGTAGTTTGGGAAGAATTATAGCGATTGCCAATCAGAAAGGCGGCGTTGGCAAATCTACAACAACAATTAATTTGGGGTCTTGTCTCGCGGAAATGGGAAAGAATGTGTTGGCCATTGATATAGATCCTCAGGGAAACACAACAAGCGGACTTGGCGTAGACAAGAATGAATCAGAAAATACATTATATGAATTATTGTTGGGGGAAGCAGAAATTCAGAAATGTATTATGCCAAATATTCAGGAGTCTTTGTCTTTAATTCCATCAAATATGGATTTGGCCGGCGCAGAAATTGAACTAATTGGGATTGACAACAAAGAATACATATTAAAAGATGCGGTGGCAAAAATTCAAAATGATTATGATTTCATTATTATGGATTGTCCCCCCTCTCTGAGTATGTTGACAATTAATGCTATGACTGCCGCTGATTCTATTATTGTTCCCATTCAGTGCGAATACTATGCATTAGAAGGATTATCTCAATTAGTTCATACAATACAATTGGTTCAGGATAGATTAAACCCAAAACTTGAAATTGAGGGAGTAGTCTTTACTATGTATGATGCCAGAACAAATCTGTCTCTGGAAGTTGTTGAGAATGTAAAAGATAATTTAAAGCAAAATATATATAAAACCATTATACCGAGAAATGTGCGTCTGGCGGAGGCACCCAGCCATGGAATGCCAATCAATATTTATGATGCAAAATCAGCAGGAGCGGAGAGCTACCGGCTTCTTGCAGAAGAAGTAATCAATCGGGAAAATTAAAAAATAAAAAGGGAGGAGAACATGGCTGTTAGAAAATCCGGACTAGGGAAAGGATTGGATTCTTTGATTCCCGATCATCAATCCGAAAAAGCAGGTTTGCATAAGGAATCAGAAGAAGCCGGGAGGAGTAATGATGGGGTTGTAATGGTCAAAATCTCAAAAGTCGAACCAAATAAAAACCAGCCCAGAAAACAATTCGATGAGGATTCGCTGTTGGAACTTGCAGATTCCATCAAATTGTATGGAGTATTGCAGCCTTTGCTTGTCCTTGATAAAGAAAATTATTATGAAATTATTGCAGGGGAAAGAAGATGGAGAGCCGCTAAACTCGCTGGAATAAAAGAAATACCGGTCATTATCAAAGAATATACGGAACGGGAAATAGTGGAAATTTCCTTGATTGAAAACATTCAGAGAGAAAACCTGAATCCAATTGAAGAAGCCATCGCTTATAAAAGATTACTTGAAGATTTTAATTTAAAGCAGGATGAGATTGCAGAGAGAGTGGCGAAAAGCAGAACAGCAGTCACCAACTCCATACGATTGCTGAAGTTAGATGAAAAGGTCCAGCAGATGTTAATTGATGAAATGATTTCCACAGGACATGCAAGAGCACTTCTTGCCATCACAGATCCTCAGGAACAAGTAAATTTGGCAAATCAGGTCTTTGACGAGAAGTTAAGTGTACGGGAAACAGAAAAATTAATAAAAAAACTGCTGGAACCGGTTAAGAGAGTAGAGAAGAAAGAAGAACCAGCAGTGGATGCCGCATATGAACAAATGGAAGAAAAAATGAAGGGGATTATGGGGACTAAGGTAACCATTCACAGAAAGAAAAAAGACAAAGGGAAAATTGAAATCGAATACTATTCCCAGGATGAATTAGAACGGATCATAGATATATTTGAATCCATTGGATAGGGGAGATACATATGAGTGAGTTCTTTTTAAGTATTGGAATAGATCCAGCTGTCATTATTCTTGTACTGGCTGTATTTATCGTGATACTTTTTCTGATCGTATTTCGTATGGGTATGCGGATAAGGAGGTTAGAAAGAAAATATAAAGGGTTTATGAGAGGAAAAGATGGGCAATCTCTAGAGAGGATATTTGCTCAGCGCTTTCGGGAATTGGAAAGACTATCTGAGACCAATGATATTCACAATCAAAAGATTGACATTTTGGATCAGAATTACAAACGTCTTTTTAGCAAATATGGAGTGGAAAAATACGACGCGTTTGATGACGTTGGCGGGAAAATGAGTTTTGTACTGGCAATGCTGGATAAAAATAATACCGGAGTTATTTTAAACGCCATACATAGCAGAGATAATTGTTTCCTATATTTAAAAGAAATCGTAAAAGGCGAATCTTATGTTATGTTAAGCCAGGAAGAAGTAGAGGCACTGAGAAAGGCTGTGAATTTCGGACTGGCGGAGAGTGTCCAGCAGGGGACGGAGTAATACCAAATACCCCATGGATACGAAATTTCAGCAGGATGAAATTTCTGCATGGGCAGAAATTACTTGGATAATTTTGAAATATTCATTTTAAATTATCTATGGACGACATTACTATGAAGGAGAGAACAAAGTGTTAGATATAAAATTTTTAAGAGAAAATCCAGAAGCAGTAAAAGAAAATATTCGCAGGAAATTTCAGGAATCCAAATTGGAATTGGTGGACCAGGTGGTGGATTTAGACCAGGAAAACCGAAAAATCAAACAGGAAGTAGAGGAACTAAGGGCAAACCGTAATAAAGTGTCAAAACAAATCGGTGCACTCATGGGTCAGGGGAAGAAAGAAGAAGCAGAAAAAATCAAACAGGAGGTGGCCGCCAGCGGCAAAAAAATTGAAGAATTATCCGTCAGAGAAAAAGAAGTAGAAGCAAAAATAAAAGAAATTATGATGGTAATTCCCAATATAATCGATCCTTCTGTTCCCATAGGAAAAGACGACAGTGAGAATGTGGAAGTGAAACGATATGGAGAACCAGTAGTTCCGGATTTCGAAATTCCTTATCACGCAGAAATTATGGAAAGTTTTGACGGCCTTGATCTGGAAAGCGCACGGAAAGTTGCTGGAAATGGATTTTATTATCTGATGGGGGACATTGCCAGACTCCATTCGGCTGTAATCACTTACGCGAGGGATTTCATGATAAACAGAGGATTTACCTATTGTGTTCCCCCGTTTATGATTCGCAGTAATGTGGTGACAGGAGTCATGAGTTTTGCAGAAATGGAAGCCATGATGTATAAAATAGAAGGGGAAGATTTATATCTGATCGGAACCAGCGAACATTCTATGATTGGAAAATATATTGATACCATTATTCCAGAAGAAAAGCTCCCGCTGACACTGACCAGTTATTCTCCTTGCTTCCGGAAAGAAAAGGGTGCTCATGGCCTGGAGGAAAGAGGCGTATACCGTATCCATCAATTTGAAAAGCAGGAGATGGTTGTCATCTGCAAGCCAGAGGAAAGTATGAAATGGTTTGATAACCTGTGGAAAAATACAGTAGATCTATTTTTGTCATTAGATATCCCTGTGCGGACCTTGGAATGCTGTTCCGGAGACTTGGCTGACCTGAAAGTCAAATCCGTTGATGTGGAGGCATGGTCCCCCAGGCAGAAAAAATATTTTGAAGTGGGAAGTTGTTCCAATTTAAGCGATGCCCAGGCACGCCGCTTGAAAATCCGTGTAAATGGAAAAGAGAAAAAATACCTGGCGCATACATTAAATAATACTGTTGCAGCTCCACCCAGAATGCTGATTGCTTTTTTAGAAAACAATCTGAATGAAGATGGCAGTATAAACATTCCGGAGGCTCTTCGTCCCTATATGGGGGGTATGGAGAAAATTCAGGTTCCCAAAAAACAGTAAGGAACTTTGACAATTAACTTTGCATGTGAGGCAGTATAAGTAAGTCTTTTTATGCAGAGCGGGGGAGTGAAGCGTATTATGGGATTTCTTTGAGCATATCCGCTCAAAATCAAAGGCGCATAGCGGGTTGTGTAACTGACTTTGGGCGGCGATGTTAGAGAAAAAGCCCCGCCGCAGCCCGTTGCGCCTGCCTTTTCTGTAATACACTCTCAAAGAAATATCCTGCGCGGCGCCGCATCACTTATTTTGCTACAGTTCCCAAGGAGGTGAAACATACATGCATAAATTTTTAAAATCAATCGGATTTTCCAAATTGAATAAAATCAAAGACCTAAATAAAATTCTAAATGAAGTGGTGAACGCTTACGATGAAAAAACGGTGGTTGAATCCTATCAAGATTGTCTTTTCGCGGAATTTTCTAAAAACTATGGATGTGACTGTGGTATCACTGTGTGCGGTGAATATGATGAAAACAATCAATTCCACATGGCATATTATTTTCCGTTCTTCCGGGGAACAGGAATCACCACCCAGGAAAAAATCATTGTTGAGGAGCATGCCTCAAAGAGATCCTTCGCCGGTGTCTGCGACGATATCCGGGTGGGCGTGACTTTGATTTTCTATATGCAGAATGCAGGAGAATATCTTTCCAATTTATCTAAGAAAGACATGGTATTGGAAAACACACCTGTCACATTGGCCGGCCTGGCCAGTGAGGGAAAAATACTGTTTCCCGTGAAAAAAGATAAAGAGCAGGTCCGCATTGAACAGGAGGCTTCCCAAAATAGAAATCAATTGATCGCTGACGCCCGCAGGGGCGATGAAGAAGCTATGGAAAATCTCACCATAGACGACATTGATATGTACACAATGATTTCCCGGCGGATAGAGACAGAAGATATTTTCACAATCGTGGACTCCTATTTCATGCCCTTTGGAATAGAATGTGACCAATACAGTGTCCTGGGAGAAATCATTGAATGCATGTCCTTTGAAAATACTATGACAGATGAAAAAATATATCACCTTACAATAGAATGTAATGATATACAGTTTGATGTGTGTATCAATCAAAGAGACCTGCTGGGAGAACCGGCAAAAGGGCGGCGGTTTAAAGGAGTGGTCTGGCTGCAGGGAGAAGTGTATTTTTAAAAATCGAATAGGAGATGAATATATGGGAACTTACTTAAATCCAGGAAGCACCATGTTCCGGGGAAGCCTGCGTTCCCAGATTTATGTAGATAAAAGCGGATTAATCGAAAAAACAAATGCAGTTATCAATACAGAGCAGAAGTATATGTGCGTAAGCAGGCCACGCAGATTTGGAAAATCAATGGCTGTAAACATGCTGGCTTCCTATTATGGAAAGGATGAAAATACAGAGACACTATTTCAACATTTGAAGGTCAGCCGGTATCAATCGTATAGAGAACATATAAATCAATACGATGTGATAAGGGTTAATATGCAGGACTTCCTGAGTGTTACCAACTATATAGATGAAATGCTGAGTATGCTGCAGACACGTATCATTGGAGAGTTGAAACGTAAGTATCCAGAATACACAGAAGAAAGTCAAGAAAGTCATCTCATATTTGTGATGCAGGATATTTTCTCTTTTACGAAACAGCCTTTCGTCATTTTGATAGATGAATGGGATTGCTTGTTTCGGGAATATCAGCAGAATTGGCAGGCACAAAAGAAATATCTGGATTTTCTGAGGGCGTGGATAAAAGATAAAGAATACGTGGCACTTGCCTATATGACTGGCATTCTTCCGATCAAAAAGTATGGATTACATTCTGCATTGAATATGTTTTCAGAATATTCAATGATAGATTCGGGAGGTATGGCAGAATTTTTTGGATTCACGGAAGATGAAGTAAAAAGATTATGTGCACAATATCAGATGAATTTTGAGGAAGCAAAGGCATGGTACGATGGATATCAACTGACAAATCACCATATTTATTGTCCGAGATCAGTGGTGGAATGCATGCTTCATCAGAAATTTTATACCTATTGGAACCAAACGGAAACTTATGAAGCACTTAAAGTCTATATTCAGATGGACATGGACGGTTTGAAAGATGCAGTTGTGGAAATGATTGCCGGAAACAGTGTCAGAATTTCTACCGGAACTTTTAGCAATGATATGACCACCTTTGCAGGAAAAGACGATGTCCTGACATTGCTGGTACATCTGGGATATTTAACATATAACAGCAATGACGAAGCTGTATCCATTCCCAACAGAGAAGTGTCACAGGAATACATCAATGCAATTACTACCATGGATTGGCACGAAGTTGCTTCATCAGTGGAAGCCTCCCGCAGACTCTTAGAATCTCTATGGAATTTGGATCAGGATGCTGTGGCAGAAGGAATAGAACGGGCGCATAGAGAACTATCTATTTTACAGTATAATAATGAAAATGCATTAAGTTGCACCATTAATCTGGCTTTTTATTTTGCAAGGGAGTATTATACTATTATTCGTGAACTGCCTGCGGGAAAGGGATTCGCAGATATCTGTCTGATACCCAGAAAACTACACATAGATAAACCCGCTGTTATCATTGAACTGAAATGGGATAAAAGTGCAGAAGGAGCCATATCTCAGATAAAGAATAGAGAATATGTAAATGTATTAAATGATTACAAAGGAAATCTGATTCTGGCAGGAGTCAATTATAATCGTAAGACAAAAAAGCATACTTGCGTTATAGAAAAGATCAAAATATAAAAGATAAAGTGAATACAATGAATATTAAAGCCGGCCTAAGAAATGGAAAATATTATAGACGAAAGAGATGGAAAAGAAAAAATTGCGGCTTTCCATCTCTATTTTTTTAGTCATCAGATCCAATGAAGATTTCTTTCCCAGAAAAGGCAAAGCCATATTTGCGTATGCGTTCTTTTGAAATGCCTTTTGTGAGAAAAAATGTCTCGTAATGTCTGTCATTAATTTGCTGCAGTGCGGATTTTACTGTATCTGCAAGGGTATTTTCTTTTCTCGGCTGAAAAACTTTAAATTCTAAAATCATGGCATCGTCCTTCTCGTGCAGAGGCTCCAACATCACATCATACCTTCCAAATCCGCTCTCCCTATTTGAGGTCAATACATATCTGCCCTGCAATTCCACCATAAGGCCCAAGACAAATCCATGGTAAAACCGTTCCGGCTGTTCCCTGGAGGGTTCTTCCCAGTATCAAAATAGCTGAACACAGACTGTGCCACGCTATTCATATAATCATTCATTGCATCCACATCGTCAGCAAACAATGCTTTGATAAAATGATTATAGTCAGAGATATTTTCATGGAACCATCCTCTTATTATGGTATAGAACATCAGCTTTACCTCAAAATTAGTCAGGTCCAATTCGTATGCAGATTCCCTCAACCCATTGCCAATGTTTTTAAATTTATCCAATCGGACAATTTTCAAATAGCCGCTGGCAAGAAGAAGACTCCAGACCGCCATTTCGTCAAAATCCAGCTGGTCATATACAATCTGCTCATCGAGGGAGATATGAAGATGTTCCCCGGAAAGAAGTTTCTCAAAATCTTTTTTTACTTCACGGTTTCCCTCTCTAATTAATTTTCCGGCCAGACTATTGGAGCTGGTATTAGCCCAGTATGTGTCAAATTCTCCGGTATCTAAAAAGTTGATAATCGACCAGGGATTGTAAATGTCAGTACACCTTCCAAAAGTAAATCCGTCATACCATTTTTTAACTTCCATTTTTTTATCAGACATCCCGAATTCATCCAATGCCCCAAAGACTTCGCTTTCCGTAAATCCAAAACAATCAGCATATTCTGCGGAAGAAGTGGTGATTACTTTGGGATGGTTCAAATCAGAGAAAATAGATTCCTTACCAATTCGTGTAATTCCCGTCATAACGGCGCGCTCCAGATAAGGATTTGTCTTAAAAGTGGAGTTGAAAAAACTTCTGATAAACGGAAGCAGATCATCCCAATAACCATTTATATGAGCTTCCTGCATGGGAGTGTCATATTTATCTAAAAGTACAATTACCCTTTGTCCGTAAAATCGGGAAAGGAAATCTGATAATTTGTGGAGCGTCCACATGGCAGTGGTATCATCCATATCATTTGTAACGCTGAGAAAAAAGTCCTTTTCGTTTTTCGTCAAAAGCGGACTATCCAGTAAAAATATATGTTTATCGTACAAATCAGATAAAATTTGAAAGAGGCATCGCTTGGCCGAATACAGATTCGGTTCTTTCACATTAGAAAAGGAAAGACTTATCACAGGATATGTCCCCTGCAATTGCTGGTATTTGTCATCCTCCCATATGGAAAGACCTTCAAATAAATTTTTCTTCTCTTTGTATTTTATTGAGAAAAAATACTCTGGAGCGTGTCTTAAAAATGCTTTTTGTCAGATGTGCGTCACACTTGGTGGTAGATTTGTGTCAAATGAAGGGCGCATAGCGGGCTATGTAACCTGAATTTGGCACAAATCTACCGCAAAGTGGGGCGTGCAGATGGCAGGAATGATTTTTAAGACACGTTCTAGCATACTCATATTTAAAGTCTTTCCAAAACGGCGGGGACGGGTAATCAAAGTGACAATATCATTGCTTTCCCACCACTCTTTTATAAAAGCAGTCTTGTCAATATAAAAATTGTCATTTAGGATTAATTGTTCAAAATTCTGATGCCCGATACCGACGGTTTTTTTCAGTGAATCCACCTCCCCTGCAACATTGCCTTGCAAAATTTTTTATTCAATTTCATGATAAAGATAAGCATTCAAAATATTCTGCGGCGCATCATAATAGAAACTGCTGTTATAATCATCAATTTTATCGCTGACAAAAGAGTCATAGGCGGCAAACAGAGCATCAATAATATCCAGGTTATGTTCCCGCGCAATACCGAGAATCAGTCTTTTGTATACTTTCCCAATATCCCAGTGGCTCGGCACTGCATATTGGGCATCTTTCACATTATCAAAGTTTCCTGTTTTAATTTTCGCGTATTCAATAAAATCGGCACTGACACGGTCAATGTTATCACTGTGATAGACATCTGCCAGATCATAAATTTTAGCAATAGAATTTCTTCCAAGAGCGTGAACTACGGATGCAAGTTTATTCTTGGTCTTTCTTGCGATATAATCAATCAGACTGCAAGTGAAAAATAGATCATTTTTTTTCGGGTCTTCCCGTCCATTCATTATTGAATCGGAGAAAGACTTTCTGGATGACTCCAAGCTTGCAAATGCAGCTAATTTATTATATTCACGTGTATTTTCCGCATTTGCCGGTGTAGAAATGATAAAAGGTATGCTCTTTTTTATTATATCCACAAATAAAGTATTTATCAAGCAATAGTTTTCAATTTAATATATTGAAAGATATGATAAAAATAATTAATTTTTAGAGATAACAGGAGGTGCTGTGTATTTAGTTAATATATGTGAAATTATAAGGATTATACCATAGCATGTCTTGACTAATATACTTGCAATGTTCATAATATAAATAAAAGAATTTAAAAAATATAAAAAGGAGGTAACTATTCAGCACCCCATTTAAGCTACATTGATTTTTGGTCAAAACAGAGAAAATAAAATTTCTGTTTCGTCATTGCTTTATTACGAAAAGTGGATAACTTTTCAGTACAACTACCATGTGCTTTTTGTCTGTGGATTACTGTACCACAAATCCTCGATTATTGCCAGATGATGTACTATTTGTGGATTTTATCCGAGTGTTATCGGCAGCTGCTTTTTAATTTTTGCTGTTTATCCATCGTCATTTTGACGATACGCCAAACTACCGGGGTTCGCTTTTTATCCCCTTTTCTGTTAAAATAAAGATATCAAATTTAGGCGGAAGAAGGTGGTCTGATTGACAAAGGATGAAATAATTCAACAGCTTTTACAACAGGTTAATACTTTGACTGACATAGTAAATGCGCAGACACAGTTGACCGCCCGCCTCAATCAGACGATACAGGAACTGAAGGAACAGCTTAATAGGAACTCCCAAAATAGTTCCAAAACACCTTCAAGTGATGGCTATAAAAAACCTGCTCCTAAGAGTCTACGTAAACCATCCGGCAAAAAGGCCGGTGGACAGGACGGACATCAAGGGACACATTTGGCGGTGGTAACAGCCCCAGATGAAATAGTCAGACATATGCCTTCCGTATGTGAAGGGTGCCAGCATTATCAGTTATGCAGAGACACTGCATGTATCGTGGAGAAACGCCATGTTATTGATGCGACTGTTACGGTCTAACGGAGCACCAGGTACTGGAACTTCCAATTCTGTATGCTGTACAGAGATACCCACAGAGGTGATTCCCTTCTAATGTAAAAGTAGACGTACAGTATGGTGGAAACCTCCAGGCATTATTTGCTACAATAAATACTGTAGGTGTAGTCAGCATCAAATGCACCCATGAGATCCTTTCCGGAGTATTTAACATTTCGATTGCGGAAGGAACGATCAGCAGCATGGTAAAAGGATGCACTGACAGTCTGAGTGAAAAAGCAAGTAAGATCAAGGATAAGATGATTGGTTCCGCACTTGGACATTTCGATGAAACTGGAACTAGAGTGGATAAGAAACTCTGGTGGGTTCATGATGCCTCAAACTGTGAATATACCTATCTTGATATCAGTCCCAAACGTAAAACTGCAGGCATGGAACAATGTGGTATCCTCCCAGAATTCAAAGGGACTGCCATGCATGACAGCTGGAATTACCCTGATATCCGGTATGTAGTCTGCTGTGCCCATCTTCTCCGTGAATTGACTGGGATCACAGAAGACCATCCGGAGCAGAAATGGGCACCTGCGTTTACGAACCTTTTACTGAAGATGAAAAAGGTCAAAGATAAAGCTGTAGAGAAAGGTAAAGAATCTCTGAGCTATTATCATTATCATAAGTTCGATAAGAAATATGATGAACTTATCGAACAGGCTCGGAAGGAAAATCCACCCCCTGAAACCACAGAGAAAAAACGTGGACGAAAAAAAGGGGAAAATTCCCGCTCTTGTGGAACACCTTGCGGATTACAAGGCATCAGTCTGCCTTTTTATACATTACTTCGTGGTTCCGATAATAACCAGGCAGAGCGGGATCTTTGGATGATAAAGGTTAAAACAAAGGTATCCAGATGCTTCTGAACCGAGGAAGGAGCCAGAGATTACCTGAAAATCATGTTATACATCGGTACGGCACATAAGCAGGGATACAATACTTACGAAGCAATCAAAAATGCTATTTCAGGTCATCCTGATTTCATCTTTGAATAGGGGGAGTTCTGAATAGTTACAAAAAGAGATACTCATTAAGGTGGAAAAAGCTATGGAAAAAATTATTGAGATTAATACAGATTGTATGGAAAAGCCAAGAGCAGAAGGAGACTTATTCCTAAACAGGGCATTGTTAGCCGATACGTATCAAACCACGGCGGAAGTATCCATTGTGGTTGTAGCATATAATCGTTTGGAAAAGACCAGACGGTGTGTTGAAAGCATTTTGAAATATACAGAAAGTGTGGATTATGAACTGATCCTGATAGACAGCGGTTCGCAGGATGGAACATTAGAATACTATGATTCCGTGCAGTTTCACAAGAAAAAAGTCATTCACATTACAAAGAATTTGGGAGCGGCATTTGCCTATTCATCTCTGAGCTTGCATGAACTGGGCAGATTTATCTGCATCGTACAAAATGATTTGATAGTCACTTCCCATTGGCTGGACAACCTTCTGGCCTGTATAAAATCCGATATGAGAATTGGTATGGTAAATCCTGTGACATCCAATGTATCCAACAGACAGTTTATAGATTTTACTTTTAAATCTTATGATGAAATGCAGCAGATAGCGGCCCAGTATAACAAGCCTGACAGGAAGAAATGGGAGGAGAGGCAGAAGATAGTCACTCTGGGTACATTGTATCGAAAAGAAGTGTTTCTGGCGGCCGGGTGGCCTATGGGAGATATGGGTTTTTTTCATGATTTCTTTGACGATGATATCAGCTTTACCATACGCCGTCTGGGTTATCGCATCGTTCTGGCAGGAGACACATGGATCTGCCATGACCATGATTTTAGAAGTGGTGAGGGAAAGGATCCAATAGAACATTATAAGTCGCTGAAAAAAGGAAGTGCTAATTTCAGTGAAAAATATTACGGAATAGATGCTTGGGAAGATGTATGTAATTCTTATAAACCCTTTCTTGGATATATACCAGTGATAGAGGACAGTGGACTAACTCGGGTTTTGGGAATTGATGTAAAGTGTGGAACACCTATTCTTGATATGAAGAATTATCTGAGAAAAGCAGGCATTTTCCAAGTGGAACTTTCAGCCTTTACCCAAGACCCCAAATACTGGATGGATTTAAAATGTATTTGCAGGGGAGGAGGGGTTAAATGTGATAGAGAAGAATTCTTAGGCGAGGCTTTTCCAGCAGAGCACTTTGATTATGTGATAGCAGATTTTCCGTTTAACTGCCGCCAGGATTCCCAGAGGATTTTAGAAGCTTTATTTACTCTTTGCAGAAAGGGTGGTATCGTAGTTACTAAATTTCATAATTCATTCTCTTACCAGGAAAATAGTCATTTGCTAATGCAGAAAAATACTTATGGATGGGAGTTTTTCTATCAAATTTTCTATCATATTCCCTGCGAAACAGCCAAGGGGTCAATGGAAAAACTGGGAACAGTGAAACATATGGTGGATATACCTTCTGAATTAGATGAAGAACATAGGCAGTTATTAGAAAGTATCATTCCATCGGATTTTTCACAGGAGGAAAAGGGAGAGTTCTTAAAACGGATGTCGTGTAGAGAATATTTAATGGTGGTACAGAGGCTGTAGTGGTAGTTTTTAGCATAATGAAAATACCCCGGATATTAAAAAGGTCCGGGGTAATACTTACTGCCATAGTAAGACACGCCTTAATAAACTACTCTTAATAGGAAATTGTTTATTTCGTCTTCCGTAAGATTATACTGTTTTATAAGTATCGATTTTATTTCAGAATTCTGAATGCTTTAGATTCCGAAGGGCTTCTATTATCCCCTGAATCCTCCTCTCTTTACGGCCTTCTATACGTTCTACCCTGTGACTCTGAAGCTAACTCTTATTAAGTATCTCTTTGATCTTAGGTTCCATAATTTCCACCAAAAAACAACCTGCTTCCAGGCTGTTTTCTTTTTTTCATAAGAATCTTAGAGATAATAGACAGCCTGCGCATATCCGCATCAAGCTCCTGAAACTGAATAAATTGTTTTCTGTATGCGTCCAACTGAGGAAGATACAGATCTTCTATCAGAAAACAGGATAAAATTTTTGGTATGTAAGATAAATCTTTACTCTGAGTCATCCTGCTCTGTAAAATGAATCGCCTGCCGCTTTTTTTGGAAGAATTGGTTTTTAATACTGGATAAAATGTCTGTGGCATAGAGGAAATATGGATAGTTTGGATAGATATCTTGTTCATTCATAAATCATTTCCCACCTTATGCATATCAAAATTATATTATTATCGCAGCTTTCCCATAAGGATTTCCTCAAATAATCATGGCTATGGGTATTGGGAAAGTAACTTCAATGCTTTTCAATCCTATTAGCAATATTGAAACAGTGCTGTCAGTTGGGATATTACATCACAATTGACAGCATTTCATTCAAACGGACTTCAAAGGTATGCTCCTGGGTCATTTTTTCTAATGCGGATTGACTGATGCGATTCCTTTCCTCATCATGAGAAAGATAATAACCTGCCTTGTCCAGCATTTCTTCAAAACTGGTGTAATAAACAAAGTCTACATCCGGTTCAAAATGCTGGAAGAAATCCTCCTGGAAATTCGTCAGCAGGAAGCCGCCGCATCCCATAATATCCATAGCCCGCAGGGGAATACCTGTGTGGATGCTCTTTAAGGTTGCATTGATATTGATCTTGCTGCAGCGCATCACCTTGGGCATGACTGTGGAATAATCGGCAATGCCTTTATTTATGGCTTTTCCCACAGAGGCATGTTCATTTAAGGTATAAAAATGTGTCTCAAAAGATTCTGACAACAGCTCCAGCAGTAAGATACGCTCTGCGGAAGTTACCTTCCTGGCCAGGTAGTAATTGGCATAAATATGGGATGCAGGGGCCAGATATCCTTCAGGAATATTATAAGGCATGTACTGATCAATCAAAGCTGATATATCTTTCGTCAGACATTTTTCTATCAAATCACATCCATAAATATCCGTTTGGGCCATAACCAGCGCCTGAAGATAACCAATAGTATAGGCATCTGCTTTACTGCAGAGTCTTTCAAAAAAGTTGTGTTCTTCATTATAGAGAGAGCCAATGAAGGAAATTTCTGTGCCGTAAGTTTCCTGGTCGCTTTTCGAAATAGGGAGAGAGCGCATACGCTGGGGATTGGCGGCCAGCGGTGCATAGTGTACGGTCTCTGCTCCCTTGTTTCTCAGGTAGTTAAGTGTATACGAGTCAAAGGTGAAAACAGAATTTGTCTCGTAAAGTATCTGCGGATAGAAAATATTACTGTGAGGACTGTCATAAATCCAGGAAAAATATTTACACTTTTCTTCCCAGCAGGCTTGGGCTATAATGGGAAAGAAATTAAAGGAGAATACAAAGTCTGCCTTCGATTGTTTTATATGATATTTTAAGTCTGATAAATATTGTTCTTTGTCTTCTGGATATCCTCTATCTTTTAATGGAAATGTGGCGATCTTATAATGTAATTTATAAAAAGCCTGTATCATATCCTGCTGGCCAAAACATCCCCATGTGATAAATAGTACGGTTTTCATTCTGTATCATTCTCCATATGACTCCATAATTCCTGTCTCAGGCGGACAACTTCCAGGTCTTTTGGAAGCAGTGTGGATAATTGTTGGATAAATGGCAGGGCATCTTCATAACGGTTCTCCTGTATTAAACTACGGACAATATATTTAACCTGAGTTCCCAGGGCAAGAAATTCCGGATTTGCCTGTTCTGGCTGACTGATTTCATCTGCAATTATAGACAGCATGCGGCGGATAACTCCGCAAAAAGGTTTATAAATATAAATGGTTTCACGGAGTCTCTGTAAAACCTCTGGATAATTAGATTTTTCTAAATCTTTGAAAACTTTTTCCATCTGCAGGGCGAAACGATAGTTGGGAGGTAAAAAGTCATGGTTGCAGGAGGATAAAAATTGTTCATTGTAAATAGAGGCAGTAGATTCTTTCACCCATTGACAGTATTGTTTTACTTCCTGGAAGAGGTTATTGTCTTCAATTTCCAGGACTCCTTCGATCAGGCGCTTTGATTGAAAAGATATCAAAAAATGGAGAGATTGTATAGAAAAATCCGATAAAAAAGGTTTTATCAAGAAAATCCATTGGGATAATTTTTCTGTTTCTGTATTACTTGTCAAATAAACTGATATTTCTTCTAGTTGAGAGATATCAGTATTGGATAATATTGACTCTAAAGGAATTTCTCCATGGGATTGAAAGGATAATAAAAAAGCTTCTTTTAAAATATTAATATCATGACTCTTTATGGCCAAAGCAAAATATTTTTCCATTTGTTTCTGGTTTTTGTTTTTCCAGAATGATATGGATTTAATCATATAGAAAAGAGGGTCAGAAATATCAAGTTTTCCAAACAAGTTCAAGAGAAAATTTTCATTTTTTTCTTCCTTCAGCATTTCGAAAAAAATAGGGTAAAATTTTTCAGCATTGCCATTCTCCCATGGAAGATGTTCAATGAAAAAGATGGCAGATTCCAAGTCTTCAACTTGAACAGCTGCTCTAAAGGCAAGAAGATGTACCATATCTTTGAAACCTTTAACAAGATGTTCTCCCAGAATTCCAATCGTTTGCTGGGTCCACCGTTCTGGATGAGCATCCATTAGGTGTAAATATTGTTGATATGCTTTTGCGTAAATTATAATATCTTTTTCATGATCCTCCAGATGGACACAGATATCAATTAAGTCAACATAGATGCGAAGGGATGCAGTTTCTGTACACAGGGGATGCCGCAGCATCTTTATTCCTTCTTCCCAGGCCCTCTGATAATCATTCTGTTTTCGAATTATATAAGGAAGATAGGCAATACACCAGCTTTTTCCCAGATCGTTACGGGGATATTCAATATCCAGACATTTTCTCGCATACTTTTCTGCTTTTTTGTATTCATTAGAAGATATATACTCCTGGGCTAACTGCATGCAATTATGGACGGTGGGTGCATGATCCAGCAACTCTTTTTTTATTAAAGGAATATTTCTTTTTGTTTTAGAATCCAGGACTTTTCCTGTATAGCCATAATGGTGGACATATGCAGAAAGTACTTTTATCGGTTCTCTAAGAGGGGAAAGATATTCGTGTATAGGATTTAAAAACTTTGCTTCTGGTGTTAAACGAATCATGCGGCTAAGAGAGGCATCTCTATAACTCGTCCCCATCCAGTCAAAATAATTACGTACAGTATAACATGCTGTATTGTATTGAAGGTATTCTCCACTGGAAAAAAAAGTAATGATTTCACCGGGATCTTCGAACCATTCGTCATCATCGATAAACAGGAACCATTCACCTCGTGCCATTTGCATACCGGTATTTCTTGCTTTGGAAAAGTCATTGCACCAGTGGAAAGGAATCACATGAGGGGTATATTGCAGAACTAATTCCCGGATATAATCTTTTTCACTGGTATCTACAACAATCAATTCGCTGGGGATGCTCATAAGAATTGGAACCAGGGAATCCAGGCATTTGCGGACGGCATGAATTTGTTTAGATGCTAATAGCGATATGGTTAACTGGGGTTTCATGGAATTCTCCTTTTTATATAATTTTTCCTTTTAAAGATTCTATATACATGAAAATCTCCGGCTAAAAGAATACTCAGCCGGAGATATATACTTTTACAATTTGTAATTTATAAATTACTTAAACTACTAGAAATTACTGCAGTAACTGAAGCACGCTCTGCGGTACCTGATTAGCCTGAGCCAGCATAGCCTGGGCAGACTGAACCAGAATATTATTTTTGGTATAAGCCATCATTTCTTTGGCCATATCTACGTCACGGATACGGCTTTCAGCAGCACTGATATTCTCTGTACTTACAGCCAGGTTGTTGATGGTATGCTCTAAACGGTTCTGAATAGCACCAAAGGTTCCTCTCAGCTTAGAAACTTTATCAATCGCACAGTTAATCTTGTCGATCATATTTCTTGCATTAGTTTGGTCACCTGGGTCTGTACCAGTTACAGATGTACCGCCAATAGTCACTGAAACTGAATCTACGCCCAAAGTTTTTGTAGACATTTCTTCCAATTTAATACCAATCTGGGCATCAGCAATTCCGGTCTCACTTACCTGGAAAGTTAAAGCACCACCAGTAGCAGCAGCTTTAGTAAATATCTCTTTGCCATTAAATTTCGTCGTAGAAAGGATTCTATCAATCTCTGACTGTAACTGCTGTACTTCTTCATTCATAGAATTACGGTTAGTTGAATTATAAGTTGCGTTTGCAGACTGAGTAGCCAGAGCAACCATACGATTCAGCATACTATGAACTTCTGTCAGAGCACCCTCTGCTGTCTGTACCAGAGATACAGCATCTTCTGCGTTTTTGGAAGCTGTTTCCAGACCAGTAATCTGAGCTCTCATTTTTTCAGAGATAGCCAGACCAGCAGCATCATCACCTGCACGGTTAATTTTATAACCAGAAGAAAGTTTTTCCAGGTTTTTACTTACTGCACTATTGTTAGTATTCAGTTTGTTATAAGAGTTTAATGCTGTAATATTATGTTGAATTCTCATAAATTTTCCTCCTTGAATATCATTACCGGGAACTCCTTTTCCCGTTGGTTTTCACCACAGTTTCTTAAATTTTATGCACTGGAATCCAACTCCGGCGCCTGAATTTGGATTCCAATACTGCCGTTTATGTAACCGGCTTATTTTTTTATACACATATATTATCGTTAGGTTTTTGGATTACTTAAGAGGTTTTTTCCATTTTTTTATTTTTCTGTTTCCCGGATGGTGATTTCGCTGCATAGTTGGACAAAACCTACTTCCAAAGCGCAGTCCATAACCATATCTCTATCTCTGGACTCATTAAAATCATACATTTTGGATAAAAATTCATAGACCTTTCTGCCTCGGTCTAATTCCTTCATGTCTTCCTGAAAAATATCCAGTAAAGAACACAGGGCATCATTAGAATAAGGATTATAATGCAGAGCCATCATGAAATGGTCGATGGCTTCTGCTTTTTGATTCCTTACTATATCGCTGTAACCCAGGAATATACCAACAGCCTCCAGACTGTTTATAATCTCGCCATTGCTCAGTCCTTCTGCCTGAAGTTCTTCTAAAGTATAGGTGTTTTCTAAGTAAATGCTTTTTTCATTAAGAACATCTAAGATTTTTTGGTCTGTTGTTTCTTCCGAATTAACATATTTCTGCATTATTTCCTGCAGCTCCTGAAGATCTTCCTGCAGGTGTATAATAATATCTGACATAATTATTTACCCTCACTTTCTGTAGTATGAAAAATTTTTGATGTATACAGTATGTATAAAAGTATTGATTTTATTTCGGAATCTGAATGTTTTAGATCATGGAGGGCTTCTATCTTATCCCCTGAATCCGGCTTTCCTTTATATCTCTTCTGTTTGAGTTCCATAATCTCCTTCAAACGCTACACTTTGGCTCCATCTCCTATCAATTATTCATTCAGCTCCAGATACATAGCGGCTACGAAGCCTGGATGCCATTATACATTGTATTTTTATATGGATCATGAAGATAGTTTCTTTATTTAGGATTATAACATATCTGAAAAAATTTACAACTCTTCTATTGGCTGAGTATATATTTCATTAGCAGCTCTTTTTGATCGATCAACTTTAATTTTAAATCAATATTTCCCATTTTTGAAGCGTTTTTAATATCCTGTTTCAATACAGACATCATAGAAAAGCATATTTGCTTTTCTATCATTTTTTGTGAGCAGATAAATTTAACATGTTCAATATCTTTCAATGCCTGTGTGGAAAAGTCGGCAATCTTATGGATATTCCAGGATTTATCCCTTGTATTTGCCACAATTATTTTACTTGACGGGTTAATTTCATATTCTTCCCGCTGCTCAAAAAATAGTTGGATAATATTTTCCAGGAAAGGGGTATTATTGGTGTAGCAAAAAATTACAGCATCATCTTTGGCAAGGCGGAGAGCATCAGAAATAACCTCATATGGTTCTGTATAATTTATCATACCATTGATGAGAACAATGTCAAAAAAGTTTTCCTGAAGTTGAAAATCTCCGAAATCTCCTGCAAAGAAACTGACTTTCGGCAGTTGATCCACTTGAGAGATCCGTTCCATCCATTCCGGCTCTATGGTATCATAGGCACAAACAAGGGTAGATTTTTCGTGAAACGCACCGAGCAGTTCAGCTAAGTGACAGCTCAACAATCCCTGACCGCTTCCATATTCCAGCATCCTGACTGGCTGAGAAGTCTGTATCAGCTGGCTGGTCAATAAAATATCAATTATGCCGAAGGGTATTTCCAGATTGTTACCATTTTTTTGCTCGCGTTCAATTAGCGAAGTGAGCAGTTCGGGTATCGTTTTATGTGATTGATATTGAAATCGATGCATGGAAATCTGGCTTTTATTCTCTAAGAAGGCATTACAGTTCAGCAGCATCCTCTCACCTGCTATATCTTGATAGATAAATTTAGAATTTCTTATAAAAAGACTGCTCATATCAATGTCTCCTCACCAAAAATTAAATAGTAAAGTTTAGCTGTGGCTTTTTCCATATCAAAATTCTCTTGTGCATAGGCATAGGCATACCGGCACATTTTGTCTAAATTACAAGTTTGACACAGCTTTAGCAATATATCTGCAAACCCGGAAACATCGTTTATTTCAGAAGCTAATCCGCAGCATCCATGACATATTGCGTCCTGATATTCATCAATTTTAGTAATTGCAATTGCATTTCCAGCGTACAGAGCTTCAGCAATGACATTAGGTGTCCCGCCTTCTTTAACAGATGGGAGAGCAAAAACTTTCGACCGCTGATATTCTGCGTAAAGGGCATCCCGGTCGGTAATGCTTCCCAAAAAATGAATTCGAGTCCGCAAATTTGGAAATCGGCTCCAAAATTGTAATAAATACGCTTCAAATTCCTGGTCGATACTGCCAATTAAATGAAGTTTCCAATTTGGAATTCTTTTTTCAATTTGGGCAAACGCCTCAAGTAATACATGGGTCGCTTTATGGCGTGTGCCCAGTCTTCCCACTGTCAGAATGATATTTTCTTTTTTTTCAAAATTAATAATCCATTTTTTATCGGAGAAATTATAAAATCCATTTGGTATATAGTTAATTTCCCAGGGCCATTTTTCATTTAAATGTTTTTGCATAACATGTCCTGCAGCACTGATGACATCGCAATGTTCCATAAATTGAGAAAAGGCGGGGTCGGTCCATTGGATACGATCCATCCAATGAGAATTAGCATCAAGCGCCAGAGAAACTTTACCTTTGGGATTGTACTTTTTATAGAGCGCTGCCAGGGGATGGTACCCGGGGTAACAGCCATAAAGCTGTAAGCAGTCAATATTAGGGGCTTCTTTGGCTATCCATTCTGCCTTTGTTCGGAATTCTTTGTCCTGCAAAAACTCCATTTTCAGACCTTTTACATACTGTGCATTTGAATAAAAATCGCTCCCTCTTATCCCGACCATATAAGAATCACAGTTATGGTTCTTATAGAATAGATAAGGAATCACTCCACCGTCCTTTAACAGTAAGGCATTGGTCAAACCTTCACCAAGTATCAGTGAAACAATTCGTTTTCTGCGTTTCACTGATTTGATGGGATGCTGTTTTTTGTCCTGATTAGGAGGTATTGCATAGACAACAGTTTTCAAATTTTGAGAAGATTCATAATGACGTATAAACAAACGATAGTCTGAATGGATTAGGTCAATCATCCTTGGAATTTTCCATATATCATTGACAATATGGTAGATACAGACTGCAAGTTTTGGAAAATCATTTTTAATATGATATTTTGCGCCTAAGAGAGCTGGAATCTCACAACCTCCAATGTTCATTTTTAGAAAAGTGATTGGTTCCTGAATATCCTTATCCAATGAAATAATTTGGGTGCCTTCATAAGAAGGGTCATTCTGAACATTTTTTTCACCAACGCCGCACTGCCGTAATGTAATATTTTGGTACTTTTTCAGATTGTTGCGGCATGTCGCAATGTTATTTTGTGCAGGCTCATAGGCATAGATATGTTTATAATTGTAAAATTGACGGATGAATTCTTCCGCAGTATCGCCAATAAAAGAGCCGCAGTCCACAAAAACTTCATTATCTGTGCAGGAGACAATATTTTTATCAAAATATTGAGGATATTTTTTATCACAGGCAGATTTCAAAAAAGCTTTAAGGGGTATAATCCGATATCTTATCAGATTAGTAAAAACCTGGCGGGAAATATCATCTTCCAATCGAGAATAAAGCCAATCATATTGTTCAACGTTTCTTATCAGATCTTGCAGAATAAGACGGTATGTTCCATTATAAGGACCCATAAAATATTGCTCCAGCAGTTCAGCCTTGATGGCAATTGATGCTGATATGTATCCCAGAATTTCATCGTAACCATATGTTTTTAGCATATCAGATATAGTCTGATAATTTGAAAAAGTATCTAAAAAATTTTTGATTTCTAAAGGCTGATTTTGTAATATATACTCAAAATTACTATTCAAAAAATCCCCCCTTGATAAAATAACTTTTTTAGGTAATTGTGAAACTTCTTTAATAAGAATCAAACAACTCTTCACAAGTTTACACAAAAATTGAATTGGCAGGCAGCAATCAACCAGCTCTACCTGAAAAGAGCTGTATTTATAATAATACCATATCTACAGGGGTATGGCCAGCTTCTTAGCAATGCTTTTTACAATCTCCATTCTAGCGATTGATTTGTTATACACTATAATAGATATCCAAACACTTATATTGAGTACAGCAAAAATTTTATTGATTATATCCATGCCTGGCATAGCCAGACAGAAGTATTGCAAGAAAACCAGTATTCCCGAAGTATGCACAGCCTACATTACTATAATAGCATCCTAGTCATCGAAAAAGAAAAAATGGGACCTCCCCTAGATCACATACGTTAAGTATAATTTTTTAAAATGTCTTTAACAAGTTAGAATAATTTTTCGGAAAGCATCTTATTTATTTAAAATAAAAGAACAGAGATAACCTCTGCTCTAAATAGGGGCTTAAAATAACTTTTCATTTATACTTTACTCCAGCGCAATTAAAATATTAGAGTGTGTCTTAAAAATGCTTTTTGTCAGATGTGCGTCACACTTGGTGCGAGATTTGTGCCAGATGAAAGGCGCATAGCGGGCTATGTAACCTGAATTTGGCACAAATCTCCCGCAAAGTGGGGCGTGCAGATGGCAGGAATGATTTTTAAGACACGCTCTAGTCCAATTATAATTTTATAATCTTGCTGAGTCCTTCTATTTAAATTTTTAGCCTTAGAGTATTTAATGGGAACCGGGGCGTAAAAGTGAAAGGGGGTATTCCTTCATACAAATGCGGCGGTTCTTATCATAATTCCAGAGATTCAGAATAACGCCATCATCATGCAGACACCAGGGACATTTCTGAACAGGAACGACAATCTTATATCCTTTTTTACGAAATTCGAAACTCTGAGATACATCATAAAAATCCCATCCCTCTAATAAGTCTGTGCGCCATGGAATGTCATAGGATGTGGCCATTAATAAACCGTCAACAGCATCCATAACAGAAAAACTATCTTCTAATTTATACCGGTAGTTTTTATAGTCACAAGGAGGTCCGCTTTTGCTACAGATATTTCCAACTAAACTTTGGGACCACATCATATAATCCTCTGGAAAAATATCTGTCCCCGCCATGCCGATCATGCCGATATGAGAAGATACCTGAAAAATCTCCACCAGACTGTCCAAAAAGTATGGATATAATATAAAAACATCCTGATGCAGATATATTTTATATTTAGCATCACTCTCATTCATAGCCGCCTGATAGCCTGCTGTCATAGAGGGGGCATCTGCGATGGTTATAAGTTCTGTAGTGAAACCATCAGGAATGTGAAGTTGATTTAGATACAACAAACATTCAGTTAGATAGAATTCCTGATTATAGCAGATGATAAAACAAAATTTTTTTTCATTTAATTTCTTATTTATAATATCTATTTTACATCCCCTCCGATTATTTTTATTGCCTGATTAAACACATATTCCGAGTCATTGAAAATTTCAGATTCTGTGATTTCTTTAAGGGCGCAGACAGATATTTGTCCGCTGGAAAGAATTTCCTTTGTTTCATTTTTTGCATCCTCTGATAATGGAAACTCTATCCTGCGTAGAAGAAAAGTAACGTAAATATATTTTTCTATCAAATCTTCGAAAGAAGTTACTTGTTCCAGAAAGAAAATTCTGGAACCGGGTAATTTTTCTTCTGCAGCAATAATCTTAAAAATAATAAGAAGTTTCCGTATATCAGGGTCGAGAAATTGAAGGCTATATTCACCTACTGATAAGTAGGATAGTGCTTGTGGAATACAAGAACTATTTTTATCATGTATTATTTGTTCGGTTAGGCAGATCATCTGTTGCTTTTGATGAAACATCTGATCCTTAATACTGGACAATGTATCCAGAAAGAGAGAAGTAGAATCTTTTTGTTCATTCATATAGAGTTCCTGCTTTATTTGTAATATAGAAGATATATAGAGGGTTTCCTTTTATTACACTGTGGTTTTAAATGATTTCCCGGCTAGTGGCATTTAGTATGCAATTTTTTTTTGTATTTAAAAGAGCAGCCAGATAGCAAAAAGAACTATTAGATACAATCATTGCTTTGCATGCACTCATAAGCTGCATGTCTATATAATTTTGTCCGTCGGTATTTCCTTCAATATATGTAATTTCATGGAAATTATAAAAGCCAAGTTCTGAGGAATGCTCCTTGCACCATTCTATATCATCAGAAAAGACAAAAAGATGATAATTTCCAGAACGATTACGGGTAAATGCGGAGGTAAGAGATTGGTATTGATCAAAATTCCACGCCCAATTTAAGGTTACATAATCTCTTCTGCGTACATGAATAGAAACAGAATTGGAAGTTTCTATCTCGTTTAAGTAAGTTAAATTTCTTACATCTTTGACTTCTGGGAAACTAAATTCCTCTAGAAAAATATTTTTATATTTTTCGAACCAGTTTTTATTAATCCAGTAGCCATGATAATAGAAGCTGCCAGGAAGATCCATAATACCAGGATAGTACTGATTGCATGGAATCAAATGTACTTCACCGTCAAACGGGTTAAAATCACTGTATGAAGGTACTTCTGACAACATTTGGATTGAAATCTGGTTTTCACAAAAAATTTGAGGGATACTTTTTCCTTTTTTTCTTTCGTCCAAAATAAATTTCCATACAGTTTCGTCAAAGCATTCGCTTAACATATGAGGCTTAATTCCAAATACTTTTTCCAATTCATATCCGTTATGAACAGTGTGAATAGAAAAATAGGAATCATCCATGTACATAATTTTCCCAGGGTGTGATAATTCATAATATTTTGCAAAAATGTATTGAAAAGACTGATTTGCAAGTCCTCCATTTAAAAATTGTATTTTCATAATATTCCTTTATTCTTCTATGCTTCCGGATTTTGCCCGGATAACGAATAGATTTCATATAGGTATTCCCATTTA
>CAJUMB010000016.1 GCA_910587105.1 uncultured Lachnospiraceae bacterium | reverse complement strand
CATAAGTTCCCTATAACAAATTTAAAAAAATGTCCTTGACAAGGGGTACAGTTTAGAGATCGTGGAAAAGAAGCTGTTTCCATATATCCCTTTTTATATAGCAAGGTATGAAAAAGAGCTTACGGCGGAGAACGGGACAGAAAATGCAGAGAAAGATCTGGAGTATCTTAGAAATGAGATGATACGGAAGCATAAAAAGGGGGAATTAACGGATGCAGAGCTGGTAGATCTTATGGGATTTGTGAATACAATCATTACGCATATAACTAACGGAAATAAAAATGAAGAAAGGCTGGTGAATATCATGGGAGGAACCGTAATAGAGACAGAATCTGAAAAGTTGATCCGTAAGGGAAGAGAGGCAGGAAGAATAGAGGGAAGAATAGAAGGAAGAACAGAAGGAAGAACAGAAGGAAAAGCCGAGGGAATAGCAGAAGGAAAAGCCGAAGAAATCGTTGAAATGGGGCAGGAGTTTGGACTGGACGATGCAGCTATCCTGAAAAGACTGCAGGAAAAGATAGGTCTGTCCATAGAGATGGCAGCTGTCTATTTGGAGAGGTATGGAAGACAGCTGATGTAGAGTGTGGAAAGAGTAATTGTGTGCAAAAAGAGGCACAGGGGTTTCTGGTAAGAAGGAACCAGTAAAAGAAAAGGAGAAAATGCAGAAAAAGACACCAGATTACGATAATGTATTTAAGACAATGAAAATGAAACACAAAAGGCTGTTCATTGCGGTTATCAACGATATATTCCAAAAGCAGTATTCCATGGATGTGGAAGTAGAAACATTGCCATCGGAAGGGTATTTGACAGAAAGAGAGACGGCAGACGGAAGCAAAAATATAGAAGAACAGATTTCAGATTTTGTAATTAAGATAGAGAGCGAAGTGTATGTATTGGAATGCCAGAGTTATGATGACGGCTCAATGGCAATTCGAATTGCGGAGTATGCATTTATCGTTGGGAGGCAGTCAGCAGTATGGGATATTGGGCATGCAGTCATTCCCATGCCAAGGTTTTCGATTATCTATGTAAAAAGAACAGAAAAAACACCAAAAACAACCAGGATAACGATCACATTTCCAGATGGGCAGAAAGCAGAGTATGAGTCGGCGAATGTAATTTTGGAGGAGTTAACAAAGGAAGAGATTGTGGAAAAGAAGCTGTTTCCATATATCCCTTTTTATATAGCAAGGTATGAGAAAGAGCTTACGGCGGAGAACGGGACAGAAAATGCAGAGAAAGATCTGGAGTATCTTAGAAATGAGATGATACGGAAGCATAAAAAGGGGGAATTAACGGATGCAGAGCTGGTAGATCTTATGGGATTTGTGAATACAATCATTACGCATATAACTAACGGAAATAAAAATGAAGAAAGGCTGGTGAATATCATGGGAGGAACCGTAATAGAGACAGAATCTGAAAAGTTGATCCGTAAGGGAAGAGAGGCAGGAAGAATAGAGGGAAGAATAGAAGGAAGAACAGAAGGAAGAACAGAAGGAAAAGCCGAGGGAATAGCAGAAGGAAAAGCCGAAGAAATCGTTGAAATGGGGCAGGAGTTTGGACTGGACGATGCAGCTATCCTGAAAAGACTGCAGGAAAAGATAGGTCTGTCCATAGAGATGGCAGCTGTCTATTTGGAGAGGTATGGAAAACAGCTGATGTAGAGTATGGAAAGAGTAATTATCACAAAGTGCCTGCTATTTTTGTCAGTACAAGGCGGATGGGGGAGGCAATGCGGTGGCATTGTGGACCGAATACGCGGCGCTGGCGAAAATAGCAGGTGCTTAAGAGACAAAGGATTGACAGATTGCTGTATTAGTACACAACTGGATTACAGTTTGCAGGATGGAGGAAAAAGCAGGTATCCGTTTACAGTTTTTTCCCCAGCATCTCCGGATTGGTAGCATGGGTCAGGGCCGTATCCCGGTCGATGATGCCGCTTTTATAGAGCTTCAGAAGGCTGGAGTCCATAGAGATCATATCATCTTTTGCGGAGGAATAAATAATGCCATCAATCTGATGTACTTTATTATCCCGGATCATATTCCGGATGGCCGGGGTGACGGTCATGATTTCAAATGCGGGAACCATGCGGCCGTCCACTGTGGGGACCAGCTGCTGGGATACTACAGCATTTAGTACGGTGGACAGCTGAATGGCAATCTGTCTCTGCTGGTTGGCCGGAAATACGTCGATGATACGGTCGATGGTATTGGCGGCACCGATGGTGTGCAGAGTGGAGAGGAGCAGATGTCCGGTCTCAGCGGCAGTCATGGCCACGTTGATAGTTTCGTAATCCCGCATCTCCCCCAGAAGGATCACATCCGGGCTCTGGCGCAGGGCCGCCCGCAGGGCGGTTACGTAGTTTTCAGTGTCTACGTTGATTTCCCGCTGGCTGACGATGCTTTTGTTGTGTCTGTGCAGGTATTCCAGAGGGTCTTCCAGGGTGATGATATGGGATTCTCTGTTTTTGTTAATGTGGTCGATGATACAGGCCAGGGTGGTGGACTTTCCGCTTCCTGCAGGGCCTGTCACCAATGCCATGCCGTTTTCGGCGCTGCCCAGCTGGATAATGTAGTCAGGAATGCCCAGGTCGGCAGGGTCAGGCAGATTGAAGGTGATGATACGGATCACAGCGGACAGCGTGCTTCTCTGCCGGTAGGCGCATACGCGGAACCTTGAGATTCCAGGGATGGCGAATGAGAAGTCATCGTCTCCGTTTTCCTCGAAAGATTCGATTTCCCTGTTGCCGGCCAGCTCATAGATCTGCTTCAGCAGAAGTTCTGTGTCTGCCGGAAGCAGGCGGTCTTCATTATATTTGTGGATAACACCGTTTTTCCTGAATGAAATAGGAAGTCCGGCTACGATGAAAATATCGGAGACATTGTCCGATACGGCTTGCTGCAAAATTGATTGAATATCCATTTCAAAATTACTCCTTAAACTGATTATACGCTGTGGTATTCTCAGATGGCGTGTCTTAAAAAATCATTTCTGCCATCTGTATGTCCCCCTTAGCGGGAGAACTGTGTCAAATTCGGTGAACATAGCCCGCTATGCCGCCCCATCTGGCATATCATACCTGTTGGATGCCAAGTGGGTCATACATCCGGCAGACTTCAATTTCCAGCCGGATGGAGTACTGGTACTCCATCCCCCAAAATAGAGCTTTCATGGCAGTTTCTTAATTCTGTAACAAAGGTACAGGCATCAGGTTCAGCGTGTCATCACTTTCCCATTTTTCTGTGTTTACGGTCTGCCACTTTTCAATCTGGTAGTAACCGGATTGGGCGGTATCTTTTTCTGTGTTCAGCGCCAGCACCACATCCAGGGCCTGTTTTTCATTGATGGGAACCTGGTAGGAGACGGCAGTGTTGACCGGATCGTAGTGGATTTCGGGGCTGATGCCGCTGAAATCCAGTGTTTTCTGGGAATTTTGTCCTCTTTTTGAGGCGGCTTGCTCCAGCATCTGATCGATTTGTGCCAGCAGGTCTTCCGCTTTGCCGGCGGCCTCATAATATTCAGTCTTCCGGTCTGCCATTCGTCTGCTGAAAGATTCATCGCTGCGTGCGCTGGACAGGGAAAGGGTGGCGAATGTGACCAGGCACAGGACCAGGAAGATCACCAGAAGCAGAGATGAGCCGATATTTACAAATGGTGCTTGTCGTCTGTTGTTATCCATCAGCGGCCCTCCTTTGCAGATAATGTCTGACTGTAAGCTGGTAGAATGAACTATCCGGCTTCGTCTCTTCCATAGAAATGTCAGCGGTCAGCATGTGGCCGTCTAACTGCAGTGCAGTTTTTAATATATATGTCTCTTTCCCCGTTTTACAGGGGGTGAAATTCTTATCGTAATAGATCTTTACAGTGGGTGAATTTTCCCCGCTGATGTCTGCCTCCTGGTAAATATCCTGTATGACATCCAGAACGCTGTCCATGCTGTCTGATGAATTTACGATTTCTGCAATTCCGGAACATTCATTTACAGCGTGATTCAAATTCTGGGCTCCGCGGCTCAGCAGACGGGATTTTACAAAAAATTGTACACAGACAGCACTTGCAAGGGAAAAAAACAAGATTGCAAGGATCAGCTCCAGGAGAAATAACGTGGAGGATTGTGCCCGGTTTTTGCGATTCATAACTGTTCTCCTTTCTGCATGGCCGGTTAACGGCTGCTGTGGACTCCCACAACGGTAGAGGCGGTCTGTCCGTCAGAATCTGTGCAGGAAAATCGGAATATGCCGTCTTTCACCATATCCATGGAGAAATCTTCTACGGAGAGAATGGTTTTTCCTGTGCTGGCGGGAAATTCGGCCTCTTTTTTTGAAAATAACTCTTTTAATTCATTTTCATATACATAGATGTAAGTTCTGTAAGCCGCCTGATTGTACTCCTGTTCCAGAATCAGGGCGTCACAGCCGTCATAAACACCGATAGATACGTCCCCTCCCGTGTCGTTTTGATGGATTTTCTCACTGATGTAGGACAGGGAGGTGCGGGCGGTATAATTCAGGGAAGAATCTGCTGTTGTGGACCGGTAAATATCTGCTGCCAGCAAAATAACAGCCAGGGCGGAAACTGCAAATACAAATAACAGCGCTACCGGAAACAAAAAGTCAATCATATGATTTTGACGTGTTCGAAGCTGCATGTTCAATCCCCCTTCTCAATAATCGTCACATCGGGCAGGATGTTGGACCCCATGACCTGGTAATCTACGAAAAAGAGGTCTTCATCATACATGAGGCCATAGTATTCTTTCAGATAATCCAGGCTTTGGGGATAGGTTCCCTCCACCGTATAACAGTATGTAATGCTGCGGGTCAGGGCATTTTCCAGGCTTTCCTTTTGTCTTCTCCGTGTGCTGGTGGAAACAGACTGAATCCCCTGGTAGAAGATGCCCACGATCAGCAGGAATGCGCAGAGGGACAGTACAAATTTCCTATATGTATGCGTCTTTTTCTTATATTGGAAACGTGCCATGAAACCTCCTCCTTACAGGCTTGACATGATACCGGTCAGCGGAAGCATGACGGACAACAGAATCACGCCCACAATCAACGAAAGAACAATCACAAGGGTGGGTTCCAGCACGGCCAGGGCATTGTTCATGCGGCTGTCGATATCATCCTGATACAATTTAGCCAGACGGCTCATCACCTGGTCCATGGAACCTGTCTTGGAACCGATGGAAGCCATCCGCGCATAGACGCCGGAGAAGATTCCGGCGGCGTGCAGTGCTTCTGACAAATCTTCGCCGTTATCCACATGTTCCTGGCAGGTGTTCAGTTTTTCCAGGAAAAAGGGGTCATCGCTCAGTGAGTGAACCAGTTCCATGCTTCGTTCCGGGTTGAGGCCGCTTCTCAAAGTCAGGGCCATCCCGCTGGCAAAACGGCATGCGGCGATTTCTTCATAAATGGGCCGTATGAATTTCAGGCGGTAACCGGCTGTGCGGAAAAATTCACGTCCTTTTTTGGTGCGGGTGCAGAACACGATGGCTCCGGCGGCTGCCAGCAGCAGTACAATCAGTGCGATGGAATACCGGTTGATGATATTTCCCAGGTCCATCAGCATCCGGGAAAATCCTGTCATCTCGGTGCCCAGCTGAATAAATACCTGATTGAAAATGGGCATAACTTTTACCAGGAGCACAATGATGACAACCACCATCATGCCGCCCATAATCATAGGATATGTGACTGCATTTTTAATACTTTTGCTGATATTTTCTTCCTGTTCATAGTGGATGCTTAGGGATTCCATTACTTCATCCAGGGTACCTGTCTCCTCGCCGATTTCTACCATATGAAGCATATAGGAAGGAAACAGTCCGCTCTCGGTCAGCGCCTGGCAGAGACTGCCGGATTCCTGCATCTGCTCCAGTATCTGCTCTAAAATTGCTTTTTCCTCACTGGAGGCGGCGTCCTCCAGCATGATGGTGATTCCTTCCATAGAAGAAATACCTGATTTCAGGATCAGGGAAATCTGTCCGCAGAAAGCGGAAATTTCCATATTTGAAAATGGTTTTCCCTGGGATACTTTCTTATTCATAATCAACCTCCCCTTAGAAACTGCATAAAAACAGTTTCTTAATAAGAATATTTTACCATATAGTTGCTTCCGTCACCGATGTACTGTCCCACAGCTGATTTGTTGTTGCCGGCTGCCAGTGTGGGGTCCATCAGGGACCAATTGCTGCCGTCAAATTCAATGATTTTGTCCACCCAGCCGGTTTCCTTCAGGTACACATTGATCCATGCGTGGTAAGCCTCCCCGGAATAGCCCACCTCCAGTTTTGTGGGAATGCCCTGACAACGCAGCATAGATGTCATCAGCGCGGCATAATCGAAACAGATGCCCTTGCCGGTGCGCAGGGTTTCGTCCACACTGGGGACGTAATTCAACGGGATATCCTTTGCCAGCGCTTCATCGTAAGTAATATTTTCGATAATATAATGGTAGACATTTTCAACGAAGTTCAGGTCGTCTGAGGATTCTTCCGATAACTGGACTGCGTGTTTTACTGTCTCGCTGTCCTGGGTATACCAGGAGTATTGGTTCGGATATAGAAATGGTTTAAACTCATCGTTTAAGGTGATTTCTATATCATGGGCAAATGCCATGGCGTACATATCATCGTAAGCGTGTTCCAGCACCTCAATGTGGTAGGCGCCGTTTCCCCCTGTAAGGGGCAGTGTCTCATAAGCGCCGCTGGCAGTCAGGGTATACGTATACTGAGTCAGATCAGGTATCGTAATCTGTACTTTTACCTTATCCGCGCCGCCCAAATACTGGACCATGATGTAGCCTTCGCCTGTATTAGATGCATCGATGGAGATGGTTTCATTTCCGTATACAACGGTGCCGTCTGCCGCAGGAAGCAGAAATTTCCGGACGCTTTTTCTCTTTTTGCCAGAGTCAGATTTTTTAGTTTCTTCTGCCGTTTTTCCGCTTTTCTCAGAAGCGGCGGTGTCATGGCCGCATCCTGACAAGACAGAGGATGCAATGAGAATAAAAAGCAGCGTGCGGATTACATGTGTTTTTCCATTCATCTTCACAACCTTCCTTTTTTCTAAAAGACCAGCCTGATTAAAATGGTGAAGTTTTGGGCAGGACTGATCCTATGATTTCAGATTTATGAAGCACTGTGCTGGTGCCGATATAATGATTAGAGTGTCAAAAGTCCTTTTGACAGGCTGACCATATAATGATAATGGAGCACTGGTTTTATTTTGCCATATGTGAAGTGATTTATCAAGAAGTTTTTATGCTGCCGGGGGAGGGGGAGTTATGGTTTTTACATGGATTGGAGATGTGGGGCCGCTTTTGGAAGATGCCTGCTATCAGAGGTATTATCAGCAGCTGCCGGATTTCCGGAGAGAGAAGGCAGGGAAGTACCGCTCAGCTGAGGACAGGGCGCTGAGTGCGGGAGCCTGGATTTTATGGCAGAGGGCCAGAGAGCAGTATCATCTGCCAAAGCAGGGGCCTTTTAACTTGTCCCACTCAGGCAGATATGTTTTGTGTTCCGCCCAGATAGAGGGTGACGGGCAGGTGCAGGTGGGATGTGATGTGCAGCAGATGCAGACTTACCGGGAAGGCGTAGCCAGGAGGTTTTTCTGCCCTGGGGAGTATGGGCATATTCAGAGTCTGGATGGTGAAAAAGACCGGGCAGAATTGTTTTACCGTTATTGGGTGTTGAAAGAGAGCTTTATGAAAGCTGTAAGGGAGGGGATGGCCCTGGGGCTGGATTCTTTTGAGTTTTATATGGGAGAGGGGGCATGCCCGGTGCTGAAGACTTGTCCCAGGCCTTATAGAAAAGAAGCGTACTTCTTTCGGGAGTTTGATCTGCAGTCTTACCGGGCGGCTGTGTGTTCCAGCGACCCGGATATTGATTCCAGGCTGCAGTGGGTGGATTTTTAGAAAAGACGAATGGTCATTCTTTTTCTTTCATACAGTCGTCTTCCCGGATTTCCACCAGAATGATGTCTTCGCCGATTTGGCAGATACATTCCCAGGGAATGACGTACTCACTGTCCCGGCCAAGAAAGCCGCAGATGCGCCCCGGGCCGGGAATGATCAGTGCAGTGAGCTTTCCGGTCTTGGGGTTGAATTCTACATCTGTGGGACATCCCAGACTTTTGCAGGTGCAGGTGTTGATTACATCTTTTTGTTTTAATTCACATACACGCATAGAAGGTCCTTTATTTTGAGTGTTGATGTTATACTATATGTAGGGAAGCCGGAAAAGATGCGGGGCACACCGTGCTTGACCGGCGGCGGTGTTCTGTATTATCATAAGCTGGAGCTCTAGAGAGTGGAGATATTGAGGGTTTTGTGGAAAATACGGGAGGTGCAGCATGAGATGTCCTTTTTGTAATCAGGAGAATACCAGAGTGGTGGATTCCAGGCCGGTGGAGGAGAATAATTCCATACGCCGCAGAAGGCTGTGTGACATGTGCGGTAAGCGTTTTACTACTTATGAAAAAGTGGAGACGATTCCGTTAATTGTGATTAAGAAAGATATGGGGCGGGAGCAGTATAAACGGTCTAAAGTGGAAGACGGTGTGCTGAGGGCCTGTTATAAGCGGCCTATTTCCGCAGAGCAGGTGGCTGAGGCTGTGGACGCCGTGGAGACCAGGATTTTCAATGAGGGGGAGAGGGAGATCCCCAGTTCCCGGATTGGAGAACTTGTGATGGAACAGCTGAAGGCTCTGGACGGAGTGGCCTATGTGCGGTTCGCCTCCGTGTATAGAGAGTTTAAAGATGTGAATACATTTATGGACGAATTGAAGAAAATTTTAGAGTAAAAATAAAAATTTAGATTAAAATAACTATTGCCAAAACCTGTGCATGCAGGTACAATGAGTGAGGAACTGACCTGCCGGTTATCTGGCGGCAGTTTCTAAGACAATTCTATAATGAGAGAATGAATCTGTATATGCCGCAGTGATAGAAAAGGCGGCAGGAATGGAGGAAATCATGAAGAAGTTTCAGGTACGTATGTTATGTGCACCTGTACTGGCTTTGACTCTTGCACTGGGCGGCTGCTCAGGCGGGAAGACAGAGGCAGACAAAACGGACTCTCCGGCAGAAAGCAGCTCTCAGAACGATTCCACAGAATCTTCTCAGGAAGGTTCCATTGTAGTAGGAATTCCCCAGGATCTTGGGGACAGTCTTGACCCTCATGTATCAGAGATGGCAGGAACCAGAGAAATCCTATTTAATGTTTACGAAGGTCTGGTAAAACCAGACACAGAAGGTAATCTCGTCGATGCCGTCGCAAGTTCCCACACCATTTCAGAGGATCACAAGACGTACACGTTTACGCTGAGGGAAGGTGTAAAATTCCACAATGGGGCAGACGTTTCAGTCGACGATGTTAAATATTCTATTGAACGGTGCGCCGATACGTCAGAGGGGGAACCTTTGGTATCGGCGTTTTCTGCTATTTCTGAGGTAAACACTCCGGATGAGAAGACGGTTGAGATTGTTCTGAAAGAGGCAGACACGGAATTCCTGGCTTATCTGACTACAGCTGTTGTTCCCAAGGACAGCAGGGATTTAGACACCCAGCCGGTGGGGACCGGGCCTTTTATGTTTGTTTCCCGCATCCCCCAGGAAAATATTATTGTGGAAAAGTTTGAGGATTACTGGGACGGACCTGCCAAGCTTGACCAGGTTACGTTTAAAGTGCTGAAGGATTCCAATGCGATTTTGACCAGTTTAAAAGGCGGTTCTGTAGATATGTGTTTCCATCTGAATTCTACACAGGTGGCTGAGCTGGAAGACGATTTCCGTATTTTCGAGGGAAATATGAATCTGGTCCAGGCCCTTTACCTGAATAATCAGGAGGAGCCGCTTAATGACGTGAAAGTGCGCCAGGCGCTGTGTTATGCGGTGAATGCCCAGGAAGTGATGGACATGATCTCAGACGGAAAAGGAACTGCAGTGGGCACCAGTATGTTTCCTGCTTTCAGTAAGTATGATGTGCCGGAGCTGGCCCATATGTATGACCAGAACATAGAGAAGGCAAAAGAACTGTTAAAAGAAGCCGGGTATGAGAATGGGTTTACGCTGACTATCACCGTTCCATCCAACTATCAGCAGCATGTGGAGACTGCCCAGATTCTGGTAGAACAGCTGAAGCAGATTTCTGTGACTGCAGAGATTGAGCTGGTTGAGTGGGACAGCTGGCTTAGTGATGTGTACATGGACCGGAAATTCCAGTCCACTGTGGTGGGGGTTGACGCTAAGACGCTCACAGCCCGTGCCATGCTGGAACGGTTTGTCTCCGATAATGACAGCAATTTCATTAATTTTAAAAATCAGGAGTACGACGACTTATTCCAGCAGGTGCTGAAAACGGCAGACGATGCCCAGCAGGTAAAATGCTATCAGCGGATGGAAGAGATTCTGGCGGAAGACGCGGCAAATGTGTATATTCAGGATATGGCAGATTTTGTGGCGCTGTCGCCTGAGTTTGACGGGTATGAGTTTTACCCGCTGTACGCGCTGGATATGTCTAAAATTTATCCAGTGGAAGAATAGATGACTGGAAAAGCCAGGAGGATAGGACATTGAAATATTTGGCGAAAAAATTTTGTACTCTCATTATAACATTGTTGGCTGTCTCATTGTTGTCTTTTCTGGCTTTTCAGGTTATTCCCGGTGATGCGGCTGTGTCTAAACTGGGCACTGGGGCCACCCAGGAAAAGGCTGCCAAGCTCCGCCGGGAAATGGGGCTGGACCGCCCAGTGATGGAGCGGTACGGCAGCTGGCTGAAAGACTTTGTGCAGGGGGATATGGGTGAGTCTTACACCTATTCCCTGCCGGTTGCCGGCATGATTAGAGAAAAGCTGCCAGTGACTCTGGCTATTGCCGGAATGTCTTTTTTCTTTATGCTTGCGGTATCTATACCCCTGGGGCTTTTGGCCGGGAGATATGGGGGCAGGCTGCCGGACCGGATTTTGACAGTCTGTAATCAGATTGTGATGGCGGTTCCGGGTTTTTTTATGGGGATTTTGCTGACCTGCGTGTTTGGGCTAATGCTCCACTGGTTTACACCGGGGGGATATGTGTCTTACCAGGAAAGCATCAGCGGCTTTTTCGGCTATCTGGTATTCCCGGCAATAGCCATCGCCCTGCCCAAGTGCGCCATGGGTGTGAAGCTGCTGCGCAGTTCTGTGATCGGAGAATTGCAGCAGGACTATGTGCGGACTGCCTACAGCCGGGGGAACAGCCCCAGACAGGTGCTGTATGGCCATGTGCTGAAGAACTCCCTGCTTCCGGTGATTACTTTCTGGGCGCTGGCTATTGCAGATATTATGGCTTCCAGTATGATTCTGGAACAGGTATTTACAGCGCCGGGGATTGGCACTTTGCTGGTGCAGTCCATTTCCAACAGGGATTATCCGGTGGTACAGGCGGTGATTGTGCTGATTGCCGGGCTGGTGGTGGTGGTCAACTTCCTGGTGGACCTTTTATATGGAGTGATTGACCCCCGTATTAATATGAAGGGGGAAGGATAGACGTGAAGGTGAGAAAAAATTATAATTTGATCCTGGGCATTAGTCTTGCAGGGGTTATGATGGTATTTATGCTGGCTGGACTGGTCTATACGCCCTATGACCCTGAGGCCATGGATCAGGCTCTTAAGTTTGCACCGGCAAGCCTTGCCCATCCCTTTGGGTGTGACCAGTTTGGGAGAGATGTGTTCAGCAGAGTGCTTCAGGGCAGCGGCACCACATTTTTTGTGGCAGCGGGAACCTTGATTCTGGGCGGAGGGCTGGGAGCCCTGCTGGGAATGTTTACCGGGTATTTCGGCGGATGGCCTGATGAGCTGTTGATGCGGTTCAATGACCTGGTGGCAGCGTTCCCCGGAATTTTGCTGGCTCTGGTATTTATCAGCATTCTGGGCCCTGGGAAGTATAATGTGATTCTGGCCCTGGGTATTGTATTTATCCCCAGTTTTGCCAGGATTGTGAGAAGCCAGGTAATCGTCCACAAGGATATGGATTATGTGAAAAGCGCCCGTCTCATGGGATGTGGGCGGATGCGGATTTTATTTGTACACATTCTGCCCAATATCAAAGGAACATTATTTTCAGCGCTGGCCATTGGGTTTAACAATGCGGTGCTGTCGGAAGCGGGTATGAGTTACTTAGGCATCGGGGTACAGCCGCCTGATGCCAGCATGGGAAGAATGCTCTCAGAAGCCCAGGCATATATTTTTACTGCTCCGGGGAGCGTGCTGTTTCCAGGGCTGGTGATTATATTGATGGTACTGGGGTTTGGGCTGCTCAGCGACGGCTGTAATATCTGATGGGAGGCTGCGGGATGCTGAAAATGAATCATGTGACAATTATGTTTCAGGACGTGAATCCCCCCCAGCAGGTGGTGGAAGATTTTTCTCTGTCCATGGAGCCGGGGGAAATCGTAGGGATTGTGGGAGAATCCGGTTCTGGAAAGACTATGACGGCGCTTTCGCTCATGGGGCTTTTGAAACGGGATGCCCACATTACCGGGGGCAGTGTGAATTTTATGGGAAAAGACCTGGCTTCTCAGACTCAGAAAGGGTGGGAGGCTATACGGGGAAAAGAAATCAGTATGATTTTCCAGGAGCCCATGACTTCACTGAATCCGGTTCTCACCATCGGCAGGCAGATGGAGGAGAATCTCAGGCTTCATACTTCTTTGGATAAGAGGGAGAGGTATCAGAAAGCCCTGGATATGATGGAGAAAGTGGGGCTTCCTCAGCCGGAGAAACTGTATGGACAGTATCCCCATCAGCTTTCTGGGGGGATGCGCCAGAGGGTAATGATCGGGGCGGCATTAATCGGAAATCCCAAGCTGATGATTGCCGATGAGCCCACAACGGCACTGGATGTGACCATTCAGGCACAGATTTTAGCTCTGTTAAAGGAGATGAACCGGGAATTTGGGACGGCTATTTTGTTCATTTCCCATGACCTGCGGGTGATACGGTCCATCTGCAGCCGGGTGGTGGTGATGCATCAGGGAAAAATGGTGGAGTCCGGGAACGTACAGGAAGTGATGGAAGCGCCCCAAAAAGAGTATACCAGACGGCTGCTGGCGTCTATTCCCCGCCGGGACTGCAGCCTGCGCAGGCACAGAGAGGAGCGGCTGAAACAGTGAGAAATCAAGAATTTGCAGATGAAGAACTGGTATTGGAAGTGCGCCGCCTGGAAGCCGGGTACGGCTGGGGGAGGAAATACCGCCAGGTGCTGTTTGATGTGGATTTCTGTTTGAAAAAAGGGGAGATTCTGGGACTGGTGGGAGAGAGCGGCTGTGGAAAATCCACGCTGAGCAAGACTATTCTGGGGTTTATTCCGGCAAAGAGTGGTCAGGTGGTTCATTACACCAGCCGTCCCCAGATGATATTCCAGGACCCGTTCGGCTCCCTGAATCCCGGGAAGAAAGTGGGATGGATTCTGGAGGAACCCCTGAGATTCCAGAAAGAAAAATTGTCAGAGAGGCAGCGGCGGGAACGGGTAGAGGCTATGGCGGAGAAAGTGGGGCTGGGCCGGGAGCTTCTGGGCCGGTATCCCCGGGACTTAAGCGGAGGACAGAGGCAGCGGGTGAGCATTGCCATTTCTTTGATTCAAGGCTCTCAGCTGATTCTGGCAGATGAGCCGGTGTCCGCCCTGGATGTGACCATACAGCGGCAGATTATGGAATTGATGCTGGGGCTGCAGGAAGAAATGAATCTGTCTTATCTGTTTATCTCCCATGATCTGGATGTGATCTATCAGATGTGCGACCGGGTCATGGTCATGGAGAAGGGCAGAATCGTGGAATCCGGGCCTGTGGAAAAGATTTACCGGGAGCCGGAGCATCCTTACACCAGGGTGCTGCTGGAGGCTTCCCTTTAAAAGCGCTAATGAATTTTCAAACACGCTCTAATCTTTCATACACTTTAAATCCTCCCATGCAGCAGGGAGGATTTCTATTTTACATGTCATAGATTCTCTCCTTTAAGCGGTTTTCTGGCTTCGGAAATGCTGGGAGTGCCGGTATCCTGCAGGCACTCTTTTTTCTATATGGTAAAGAGCATGAAAGAATTCTAAATTATTAAATTTTTATTTTTCTATTGTAAAATCCGTAATCTTTCGTTAAAATAATAATGGTTATACACAGCTTTTGTTTGTCAGAAATTGGCTTTCATTTTGGGACAATTATATAAAAATAAACTGACAAGGAGAAGCGGAATTTATGAAGAAAAACAGATATCTATGTGTGGCGGTTGTTATGCTGGCGCTGTTTTGGTCCGGGTGCGGAAGGGATACCAGGGCTTCTGTCTTTGAACTGGAGCAGGGGAAAATGGATAATAGTGAAACAGTATCTTCCCAGGATGGCGCGGGTTCCCAGATGGATCAGGAGGAATGGAGAGCGTTATTGGAGGATGTAATGGCCGCCCTCGAGTTAAATCCAGTGATACAGGTTACCTGCAGCTGCACAGGGGAGACCCAGGTGCAGCAATCTGCCGTGGAGCCGTCTATGGCTTTGGGGGCACAGGATGCATCTGAGGCGGATGGCCGTGTAAATATCAATACAGCAGATGCGGCGGCTCTTGAGACATTAAACGGCATTGGGGAGACCAGAGCTCAGGCGATTATTGCCTATCGGGAAAGCTGCGGCGGCTTCCGGACAATCGAGGATATTATGCAGGTAGACGGCATAAAAGAAGGCGTGTTTAATAAAATAAAAGATCAGATTTCAGCCGGCTGAATGGAACCTGGAGTTTCCCGCGTTCTAAAGCTTCGGCAGGGAATCAGAAAAGAGGAATGATTCATGAGCAAGAGAGTATTGGTGGTAGATGACGAAAAGTTAATTGTAAAAGGCATTCGTTTCAGTCTGGAGCAGGATGATATGCAGGTGGACTGTGCCTACGACGGAGAGGAAGCGCTGGAGCTTGCTCAGGAAAACCATTACGATATTATTTTGCTGGATCTGATGCTGCCAAAGATGGACGGGCTGGAGGTGTGCCAGCAGATTCGGGATTTTTCCAATGTGCCCATTGTAATGCTCACGGCAAAGGGAGACGACATGGACAAGATTCTGGGACTGGAATACGGTGCAGATGATTATATTACCAAGCCCTTTAATATATTGGAGGTAAAAGCCCGCATCAAGGCGATTATGCGCCGTGCCCATCAGGAGGGCGATTCCCGGGAAAAGGCCAAGACCATTGAGGTGGGTGAACTGCGTCTGGACTGTGAGGGCAGGCGTGTATTTATTGCCGGAAAGGAAATTAATCTGACAGCCAAGGAATTTGATGTGCTGGAACTTTTGATATTTAATCCCAATAAGGTGTACAGCAGGGAGAATCTGCTGAATATTGTGTGGGGCTATGAGTACCCAGGAGATGTGCGTACAGTGGATGTACATATCCGGCGGCTCAGAGAGAAGATTGAGGCGAATCCAAGTGAGCCCAAGTATGTGCATACAAAATGGGGCGTTGGATATTATTTCCAGGGATAGGTTGTGGGCAGTATGCCAAAGAAAAAGCCGAGTTTTTTTAAAAGTGTGCGTTTCCGTATGATGGTGATTATGATTGTGCTGGGGATTGTGCCCAGTCTGATTATTGCAAAAGCTATCGTACATTCTTATGAAAAGCGTGCGGTTTCTCTGCGTACCAGCAGTGTGCGGAATCAATGTGACATTCTCTGCAATAAGCTTGTGGAGGAACACTACATGGAAAATCCGAAGTCCAGGGAGATCGATACCCAGCTGGAGCTTCTGTCAAATGTTTACAATGGCAGGATTCTGCTGATCAATAATTATTTTAAAATTGTGAAAGATACCTATGGGCTGGATGAGGGAAAAACCATCATCGCCGCGGATGTAATCCGGTGCCTGAAGGGAGAGACTACCGGCAGATATGATGAAAGGGATAATTATCTGGAGTTGACAGTACTCATAAAAAGTCCGGAGCAGAAAGCCCTGCAGGGAGTTATGCTGGTGAGTATTTCAGCGGCAGAAATATCTTCTTCCATCGAATATCTGGACAGGAGCGGCATGCTGTTCCAGGGGCTTATAGCGCTGATTGTGATTATATTTTCTTATATAGCCTGCCGCATATTGGTCAAACCGTTTGATAAAATCACCAAAGCCATTGAGGACATTACGGATGGCTACCAGAAAGGGGATATTTATGTAGAGGGTTATACGGAGACAGAGCTGATCACCGATGCATTTAACAAGATGCTGAACCGGATGAAAGTGCTGGACGAGTCCAGACAGGAATTTGTCTCCAACGTATCCCATGAGCTGAAGACGCCTATGACATCCATGAAAGTGCTGGCGGATTCCCTTGTGGGGCAGGAAAATGTACCGGAGGAACTTTATCAGGAATTCCTTCAGGATATCACTGTGGAGATTGACCGGGAGAATAAGATCATTACGGACCTTTTGTCTCTGGTGAAACTGGATAAAAAGGTTTCTGATTTAAAAATGGAGCATCTGAATATCAATGACCTGCTGGAAACGATTTTGAAGCGGCTCAGGCCCATTGCAGACGGGAGGAATATTGACCTGATACTGGACAGTTTCCGCCCTGTGGAGGCGGATGTGGATGAAGTGAAGTTCACGCTGGCTATCTCCAATCTGGTGGAAAACGGAATCAAATACAATGTGGATGACGGATGGGTGAGAGTATCTCTGGATGCGGACCACAAGTTTTTCTATGTGACAGTCTCCGACTCCGGCATGGGGATTCCGGAGGACTCTCTGGAGAAAATTTTTGAGAGATTTTACCGGGTGGACAAGTCCCATTCCAGGGAAATCGGCGGGACGGGTCTGGGGCTGGCTATTGCCAGAGGTTCTATATTTATGCAGCATGGAACGATTAATGTAAACAGCAGGGAAGAAGAGGGAACCACGTTTACTGTCCGGATGCCTCTGTCCTATATTCCGTAAAAAACCAGGAGGACGCCATGAAAAAATGGATTGGTTTGCTGTGTCTGGTTATAGCCGGGACCACCGGATGTTCTCCGGCAGATGAGCGCCATGTGCCAGAGTCAGATTACTATTTTTATTATGTGGATGAGACAAAGACGGAACTGGTGAAGACGGCGTATCAGCCATCCAGGGAAAGCACAGAAGATATGATTCAGGACTTTATGAAACTGCTCAATACCAGAGAACACGGCAGGAAGAACAGCAGTCTGCTCCCCAAGGGGGTGGAAATCACCACCCACAGTGTCCACGATGGGGTATTGAATCTAGACTTTAATCAAGAATACCTGGAGATGGATGCGGCACGGGAAGTCCTTGCCAGAGCAGGGGTGGTGAAGACGTTTGCCCAGCTTTCTGATATCCAGTATGTGAAATTCCAGATTGACGGCCAGCCGTTTCTGGACTCCAATCAAAAGCCCATCGGCATCATGAACCAGGACAGTTTTCTGGAAAATTCCGGAGAGAACCTGAACTCTTACCAGGAGACGGATGTGGCTCTGTATTTTGCCAGCAAAGACGGTGAGAAACTGGTAAAGGAGGAGAGGAAAGTTTATTTTGACAGGAATGTTACCCTGGAGACTGTGGTGGTGGAACAGCTGTTGAAAGGACCAAGAGAGTCTGCAAAACCAACATTGCCATCCAATGTGAAAGTGGTGTCGGTGACTACGGTGGACAATATCTGTTATGTGAATCTCAGCCGGGATTTTGTACAGGATGCCCTGCCGCTGCGGGAGGAAATTCCCATCTACTCCATTGTGAATTCTCTGGTGGATACCTGTGGTGTGAAGAAGGTGCAGATTGCGGTAGAAGGTTTTACAGATGAGACATTTGGCGGGGAAATGCATCTGGACCAGTTTTATGAGAAAAATGAAGAATTGACTGGCTGACCAGTTCCTTACAAAGGAAAAGGAAGTGAATAGATGGTGAGACGGCCTATGTGCCTGCTCTGTCTGCTTCTCATGGCGGGGATCTGGCTGGGGGATTGGACGGGACTGGCCCCTGTCAGAGACGCCCCGGCCAGTTCCCAGGCTGTGCAGGTGGCAGACCAGGAACAGGCGGTGATTTATGGCAGAATCTATCAGTATCATTATTCGGAAAATTCTATGGGCATCTGTCTGAGAGATGTCTTTTCAAAACCGCAGTTCAGCGGGAACTCCATGATATCTTTGGAACGTACAATCGTATATATGCAGGAGGAATGCAGTCTGCCCCTGGGAACCTGGATTTGCGTAAAAGGAAAGTTTCAGGAAATAGAGGGGCCTAGAAATCCTGGGGAGTTTGACAGCCGTCTGTATTACCGGGCAAAGAAAATTTATTACCGCATGAAAGGACAGGAACTGGCTGTATATAAAAAGGACACCTGGCATCTGCAGGAGAGTCTCCGGCAGATTCGGGAGAGACTGGTGCGGTCTGTTCAGGAGGCTGCCCCCAATCAGGCAGGGATACTCTGTGCCATGACTACAGGGGAAAAGAGTCTGCTGGAACCGGAGGAGAAAAGTCTGCTGGCTGCAGGTGCTGTCTCCCATATGGTGTCCATTTCAGGAATGCATGTGAGTCTGCTGGGTATGATGGTGTTCTATGGGCTGCTTCATGCGGGGCTGGGGATTCTGCCGTCGTCTGCGGCATCGGCCGGGATAATGATACTCTATGGCATGATGACAGGGGAGAGTGTGTCTGCTATGCGGGCGCTGGGGATGTTCGGATTGGCTGTGGCGGCGAAAGCAGTGGGGAGGAGCTACGACCTCCTCAGCGCCCTGGCACTTTCGGCGGTGATTTTGCTGCTGGATAACCCGGTCTGTCTGTATTACAGCGGATTCCTTCTGTCCTGTGGGTGTATCTGCGGGGTGGGACTGGTGCTTCCCCTTCTGGAAGAGATTCTGTCTCTGCAGCAGATACAACAGAAATTTTTAAAAAGGCTGGTGCAGATATGTCTGATGAGCACTGCGGTGCAGGCTGCAGCACTGCCCGTATCTGTGTGGTTTTTCTACGAGATTCCCCTGTATGGCATTCTTGTGAATCTGCTGGTGGTTCCCACATTGACTGTGGTACTGGTGTCAGGACTTCTGGGGGCGGCAGCAGGCCTGTGGCAGGTGTGGGCGGGAAAAATCGTTTTGTTTCCAGGGTGTTTCTTAACGGAATACTATCAATATTTGTGTAAATTTGTAAAGAATCTTCCGGGAGCCGTGTTGACAGCGGGAAGACCGGAACCGTGGCAGATCATTTTGTACTATGGAATTCTTATTCTGGCTCTTTATCTGGGAAAGCGTGTGGCAGCCCCTCCGGTGAAGAATCAGCATTCTGTATCTAAGAAACAAAATGCAGCGGCACGTTTGTCAGGTGCAGCGGTGTTTCTTCTGTTCTGGTGTACAGGGGTATGGCTGTTGTGCATCCATCCGGGCAGGAGCCTGGAGATCACATGCCTGGATGTGGGTCAGGGGGATGGGGCGGTTATCTGCACTCCCCAGGGCAGCTGTTATCTGGTTGACGGTGGCAGCAGCAATCGGAAGAAGGTGGGTCAGTACCAGATTCTGCCGTTTTTGAAAAGCAAGGGAATTTCCCGCATTGACGGGGTATTTGTCAGCCATACAGATGAGGACCATATCAGCGGTCTCACGGAGATTCTCCAGATGATTGGTGACGGGCAGACGTTTTTGAATATTCAATATCTGGTCATGCCCCGCCTGGAAAAGCCGGATATAAAGCAGGAAAGACTGGCAGCTCTGGCAGAGAAGGCGGGGGCTGCAGCTGTCTATCTGCAGGCTGGGGATTCTGTGAGGGGCCGGGATATCCGCTGGGAGGCCCTTTCTCCCTTGGCGTCAGGACAAAGTGATGATGTAAATGAAAATTCTTTGGTGCTATTGTTGGAAAGAGGCGGATTCAGAGGATTGTTTACCGGGGATATTGGGGAACAGCAGGAGAAAAAACTAGAAGCCGTACTGCCGGATTGCGGATTTCTGAAAACGGCCCATCATGGTTCCCGGTATTCCACTGGAGAACGGTTTCTTGCCAGGGTACGTCCGGAGATTGCTTTTGTATCTGCCAGCGGCTCCAATACATACGGACATCCCCATCCAGATACATTGAGGCGTTTGGAAGAAAATGGATGCAGGGTGTTCTTGACAAAAGACAGTGGAGCAGTTACCTTAGAGGTAAGGGAACAGAGTGCGGCAGTGGAGGCTTTTGTAAAAAGCAGGGGGTAATTGCCGGATTTCACATAAAAGCCACAGGCTGGGATTTGTTTATTTGGTCTCAGCTTCTGGTTTGTGAGACGGGTGTTTGGCAAAAGGCGGAAAAAGGAAAGGAGCGGGTGGAGGATGAAGGAGTTGCAGCAGGATATTCAGACGGGGAATTTCCGGCAGGCGTATTTGCTTTATGGGGAGGAACGCTTTCTGGTACAGCAATATAAACATAAGCTGTTGGAAGCATTGAATCCGGATGGGGATACCATGAATATGGCATCTTATGAAGGGAAGCAGATCGATATGGGCCAGATGCTTCAGCTGGCAGATACGCTGCCGTTTTTGTCCCAGCGGAGGATTCTTCTGGTGGAGAACAGTGGATTTTTTAAAAATAAGTGTGATCCTCTGGCGGATTATCTCAAGCAAGTACCGGAGTACCTGTATATGGTTTTTGTGGAAGAACAGGTAGACAAAAGAAGCCGGGTATACAAAGGGTTGGGAAAAATCGGCAGGGCGGTTGAATTTTCTGTTCAGAATGAAAAGACTCTGATGCGGTGGGTGCTGAAAATGCTGTCGGATGAGGGGAAGAAAATCACGAAAAAAGATATGGAGCTGTTTTTGTCCAAAGTGGGCACGGATATGGGAAATATTTACCAGGAGACGCAGAAACTGCTGGCCTATACCATAGGGCGGGATGTGGTGGCGGCGCAGGATATAGAGGCTGTGTGTGTGACACAGATTACCAATAAAATCTTCGATATGGTCCGGGCTGTGGCAGATAGAAATCAGAAAAAGGCTCTGGAGCTGTACGAAGACCTGCTGGCACTGAAAGAGCCTCCTATGCGTATTTTATTTTTGCTGGCCCGCCAGTTTCGGCATCTGATGCAGACAAAGGAAATGCTGGAAGAGGGAAAAGGACAGCAGGAGATTGGCAGGACTCTGGGCGTTCCCGGGTTTGCGGCCAAAAACTATATTAACTGTTCCAGGGGGTATGATGGAAAGGTGCTGAGGGATGCGGTGGAAGACTTTACCTGTGCAGAGGAAGATGTGAAGAATGGGCGGCTGGGAGATGCTTTGAGTGTAGAACTGTTGATTATACAGTACAGCGCCAGGGCGTGAGTGGATTTTAAGACACACTTCTGGTATTTCCATCTGAACAGAAATTGTAGTCTGGCTTTGCCTGGTCTGGTGCTGGACCGGGCAGAATTCCGCCGGCAGTGCGGTGCATTCTGTACAATAAAAAGGACAGCCCAGACGGAATGGCTGTCCTTCTATAAATCAATCCAAAGCGTTTACGGCTTTTGTTAACCGGGAAATCTTTCTGGATGAAGTATTTTTATGATAAACACCTTTAGATGCAGCTTTGCTGATTGTCGAAACGGCTGCCTGCAGAGCGGCGCCTGCAGCTTCCTTATCCTTCTGGTCAATGGCTGCATATACTTTCTTAATAGAAGTCTTTACAGCGGACCGGGTGGATTTATTCCTTGCAGCTCTTGTCCTGTTTACTAAAATTCTCTTCTTTGCTGATTTAATGTTAGCCAACTGGTACACCTCCCATCTGAATGAATTTGTGGTTAAAATTTTTACATCTGAAATTTTCCGATGAACAGACACGGGCATCCACCGGAACATGCGGTATCATTATATTATATAGAAGACTTTTTTGTCAATAAGAAATTAAAATTAATTGTGAAAGACAACGCCGCAGATGGAAATTTAGACAAGTGAAAGGTACGGTTAATTACTAGAGAATACGAACTTGCAAATTCTTCTTGTATCTGTTAGAATGAGAAACGGTTGTATAATGTGAAGGGAGAAATTACCATGATTAGTCTCATTATACCCTGTTATAACGAGGAAGATACTCTGCCCGCCTTTTATGCGGCCCTGAATCGGGTGATTGAGGAGATTGCTGAAATTGCGGAGCATGAATTTGAAATTTTATTTGTTGATGATGGTTCCCGGGACCATACATTAGACCTGTTGAAATCCTTTGCGGCACAGGATGAGAGGGTGTGTTATCTTTCTTTTTCCAGAAACTTTGGAAAAGAGGCCGCCATGTACGCGGGTTTTTGCAATGTGCGCGGAGACTACGCAGCTGTGATGGATGCAGATATGCAGGACCCCCCGGAACTGTTAAAGGACATGCTGGTTCAAATGGAAACCGGTGAATATGACTGTGTGGCAGCGCGGCGGATATCCAGAAAAGGCGAGCCGCCCATTCGGTCGGTGTTTGCCAGGATGTTTTATAAAGTGATTAACCGCATATCCAATATAGATGTGGTGGACGGAGCCAGGGATTTCCGGCTGATGAAGCGGGAAATCGTGGATGCCATAGCAGCTATGGGTGAGTATAACCGCTTTTCCAAAGGGATTTTTGGATGGGTTGGATACCGCACATGCTGGCTGTCTTATGAGAATGTGGAGCGTTCAGCCGGTGAAACCAAGTGGAGTTTTTGGAAATTATTCCGGTATTCTCTGGATGGAATCATCAGTTTTTCCCAGGCACCGCTGTCCCTTGCCTCTTATTGCGGCTTTGTGTTTACATTTCTGTCATTTCTTGCCATCTGTTTTATCATGATCCGTAAATGGATTTATGATGATCCTGTACCCGGCTGGCCTTCTTTGGCCTGCATTGTTACTTTTATCGGGGGTGTGCAGCTTTTTTGTATGGGGATTATGGGGCAGTATCTGGCCAAGACGTATATGGAAGTTAAGAATCGTCCCCATTATATTATCAGTGAGAGCAATAGAAAGGATGTCCGCAAAATTCGATGAATGAGATTTTGATCAAAATAAAACATGCTGCCGCAGAGTGCAAAAAAGACTTGGGCACAGACAAGGGAATGGCCTTATCATTGCTGTATGTGATTCTGCCTGTTTTTCTATTTTTTGCCGGGTGGCTGAAACTTCCCGCAGCAATTTTGCTGTGTGCAGTGCTGCTCTGCTTCTTAAAGCCTCTGAGCAAAAATCTGTGTGTCCGGCATCCGGGGGTGGGATTTTCTTCCAACCCAGAGTACTGGCTGACACTGGCAGTGGTGGTGTTTATCTGGGTTTTGTTCAGCGGTATCGGGGGCTTTTCTTTTCAGAATACAGATTATTATGTGCGTAATCCCGTGTACCGGGACTTGGTGAACCAGTCCTGGCCTGTGTGTTTTGACCTGTCTGTCCAGAGGGAGGCTGTCCGGGAGATTGTGGGCAGTGATACTGTGGCGTTTACTTACTATTTCTGTTTCTGGCTTCCACCGGCCCTGTTATCGAAGCTGCTGCCGGGCGGGGAGCTGGTCTCTAATCTGCTGCTGCTTCTCTGGGCCTATCTGGGTGTGATGCTGGCTTTGTACCAGGTACACCGATATTTGAAGCGGACTTCGTGGGCAATACCCGGGATATTTATTTTTTTCGGAGGACTGGATATGATCGGGTATCGGCTGCTCATCGGGGAGGTCCCTCTTGGGGAACATTTGGAGTGGTGGTGTACGTACTTTCAGTACTCTGCCCATACCACAGTTCTGTACTGGGTTTTCAATCAGGCCATACCCGTCTGGCTTTTGACCGCACTGTTCCTCAATATGAAGGGAAATGGGTCCGCTGCAGGACTGGGAGCACTGATGTTTGCCTATTCCCCGTTTGCCACTTTAGGGATGGTGCCCCTGGCCGTTTATTCCGTTTTCAGGAAAAAGGAAAAGTGGAAAATGGCGGTCACCTGGGAAAATATTCTGATACCGCTGGTTATGCTGCTGGTCTTTGGAAGTTTTTACTTATCTAATCCGGACAATCTGTCTGTGAAAGGGTGGATTTTCGAATTCTATCCGTCCGGGAGTCTGGCCGGCCGTTATCTCTTGTTTTTGTTCCTGGAAGCAGGAATCTACGCCCTGATTTTGAGAAAATGTATTTTTAAATATGATTACTTATGGCTGGTATTGGCAGAACTGGCCCTGATACCACTGTACCGGATGACAGGAGCAAATGATTTTGCTATGCGGTCTTCCATGCCTGGATTGTTCATTTTATCGGTCTGCCTGATTCGTTATGTGCTGAACAATGCGGTGAAATGGGAAAAGTGGGCAATCGTACTTATATTGGCTGTGGCGGCGGTTACGCCGTTATCTGAGATATACCGCAGTGCTTCGGCCACAGTGCTGGGAGAAGCGCAGCCCAATGAACTGGTGTACAGCTTTCAGGATTTTGCCACAGATGATGCCGGGGTGGTGGGAATCTGCAGGCAGCAGTTTTTTACTTATCATCCGGAGGATACGTTTTTTTTCCGGTATCTGGGGCGGTTGGAATAGTATATATAAAGTGAAAATTTGAAAAATTTAAGACAGGAAAGAGTGAATTCATGAAAGAAAAATATGAATCCTTATCAGTAACCGTATTGAAGGATCTGGCGAAAAAAAGAGGAATGAGAGGAATCTCTGCGCTGAAGAAAGACCAGCTGGTGGAGGCCATGCTTGCAGAAGATGAAAAAGAGAGAATAGAAAAAGAGAAAGATACAGCAGAGGCAGTTCAGAGTGAAGAAAAGATGGAGCCTGCCGAGAAAACGGATCGGACAGAGAGGACAGAGCGCCTGGAGGGAGGGGATAGAATTCCGGTGGATACGGCCCAGCTGGACAGCGGACAAAAAGCGGACGGCATTCTGGAAGTAATGCCTGACGGATACGGATTTATCCGCTGTGCCAACTACCTGCCCGGGGAGAATGATGTGTATGTGTCGCCTTCTCAGATACGCAGGTTTGGGCTGAAGACCGGGGATATCCTCCAGGGAAATATCCGTATCAAAACCCAGTCGGAAAAGTTCAGCGCCCTTTTGTATGTGACTTCCATAAACGGGATCTCCCCCAATATGATGAGGCGGTTTAACTTTGAGGATATGACCCCCATTTTCCCCAATGAACGGCTGGTGCTGGAGCGTCCAGGAGGAAGTATGGCCATGCGGATTGTGGATCTGGTCAGTCCTATCGGAAAAGGCCAGAGGGGTATGATTGTATCCCCGCCGAAAGCGGGAAAGACCACGCTTCTGAAAGATGTGGCCCAGTCCCTGCTGAAAAACAATCCGGAAATGCATCTGATTATTCTGCTCATCGATGAGCGCCCGGAGGAAGTAACTGACATCCGTGAGGCCATTGTGGGAAAAAATGTGGAGGTGATCTATTCCACTTTTGATGAACTGCCGGAACATCATAAACGGGTTTCGGAAATGGTGATGGAGCGGGCCAAGCGTCTGGTGGAACATAAAAAAGATGTGACCATACTTCTGGACAGTATCACACGTCTGGCAAGAGCATATAATCTCACGGTTCCTCCCAGCGGCAGAACCCTGTCCGGCGGTCTGGACCCGGCTGCGCTGCATATGCCCAAGCGGTTTTTCGGGGCGGCCAGGAATATGCGGGAAGGCGGCAGTCTGACTATCCTAGCCACAGCCCTGGTAGATACCGGGAGCAAAATGGACGATGTGGTCTATGAAGAGTTTAAGGGAACCGGAAATATGGAGCTGGTGCTGGACAGAAAACTTCAGGAAAAACGGGTATTCCCCGCCATTGATATTGTAAAGTCAGGCACCCGCAGGGAAGATCTGCTGCTCAGCCGTGAGGAGCAGGAGGCTGTCTATAATATGCGCAAAGCTCTGAATGGATTGAAGACAGATGAGGCGGTGGAGCAGATTTTAAATATGTTCGCCAAGACAAAAAGCAACTGGGAATTTGTGCAGATTGCAAAGAAACAGAAATTTATTTAAAGAACTTGCATTTACAAAAGGAATATGCTATAATTCAATGACTGTTTAGGAACTGTAAAGAAATAGCATTGCGGGATTGTAAAGTTATTTCTTTACAGTTCCTTACATGGATAGGAAATATGAAACAGACAGGGGTGATAACAAATGAAAGAAGCAATCCATCCAGAATATTATCAGGCGGAAGTGACCTGTAACTGCGGAAATACATTTACCACAGGTTCCACAAAAAAGGAAATCCACGTGGAAATCTGTTCCAAATGCCATCCGTTCTATACTGGACAGCAGAAGGCTGCACAGGCACGCGGACGTATTGATAAATTTAATAAGAAATATGGTCTTCAGTAAGGATCTGCTCAAGGATCTGTCACGAAAGAGGCATAGTGAATGAACAGGGTGAGGTGGATTATCTCGCCCTATTTTTCGTTGGAGGTAGTGGAATGAAGTCGTCAAATATCGGCGGACAGGCCGTCATGGAAGGCATTATGATGCGCCATGGGGACGTATATTCAGTGGGAGTGCGCAGACCTGACGGTGAGATTGAAATAAAAGTAGAAGATTATAAAAGTGTATTTGGAAAACATGGGTGGATGAAATGGCCGTTGCTGCGGGGAGTTGTCAGCTTTGTGGATTCCCTGGTGGTGGGGACCAAGTGTCTCATGTATTCAGCCTCTTTTTTTGAGGAGGAAGAGGAGGAGATACAAAGGGAGCCTGAAAAGCAGAAAAAGCTGGATAATCTATTTATATACGGCACAGTTTTTGTGGCGCTTTTGCTGTCCATCGGGCTGTTTATGGTTCTTCCCTATTGGATTGCCCAGGGGGTGAAATATCTGACTGCATCGGATATGGCCTTCGCGGCGGCAGAGGCAGTGGTGAGGATTGTATTGTTTTTGATCTATCTGCTGCTGATCTCACGCATGGAAGATATCCAGCGTACATTCATGTATCACGGTGCAGAGCATAAATGTATCAACTGTGTGGAAAACGGCCTGGAACTAACTGTGGAAAATGTGATGAAAAGTTCCCGTCAGCACAAGCGGTGCGGAACCAGTTTTCTGTTGTTTGTGATGGTGGTCAGCGTGATTATCCATTTCGGGATTACTTTGCTGCCCATTGAGACTAAATGGATGCAGATTTTGCTGCGGATTGTTCTGCTTCCGCTGATTGCCGGGATTTCTTATGAATTTATCCGCTGGGCGGGCAGCAGTGACCAGGGTCTGATTTCTCTGTTGAGTAAGCCGGGATTGACACTGCAGAAACTTACCACCCGGGAGCCGGAACCGGATATGGCCCAGGTGGCCATCCAGGCAGTGGAGGCTGTTTTCGACTGGAGAGCTTATCTGGCCGGAAGTGAGGAGACTTCTGTGCCGGGAGGGAAAGAGGCAGATGAACCAGTGCCGGAAGAGGTCTCGGTATGAAACGGGAAGACCGGCTGACTCTGGGGCAGATATGGCACAGAGGAACTGCTTTTCTGGAGAAAAAAGGAGTGCCGGATGCAGGGCTGGATGCCTGGTATCTGATGGAGGAAGTCTGGCAGATAGACCGTGCTTATTACTATACCCACAGAGATGATGTTCTGGAAGAAGACGGGAAGAGGCAGGAACGGTTCGCTGATTATCTGAAAAGGCGGGGAATGCGGGAGCCTCTGCAGCATATTCTGGGGCGGGCCTGGTTTATGGAGCTGGAATTTGTTGTGAATCCCCATGTACTGATTCCCCGCCAGGATACGGAAGTTCTGGTGGAGGAGGCAAGAAAACTGCTGGGGCCGGGCCAGCGGGTGCTGGATATGTGTACCGGAAGCGGCTGTATTCTGCTGAGCCTGCTTTACCACTGTAAAGGGGCAGAAGGCCTTGGAGTGGATATTTCTTCCCAGGCACTGGAAACAGCCAGGGAGAACAGCCGTCGTCTGGGGATTCCGGCTGAATTTGTACAAAGCGATCTGTTTGCACAGGTGGAGGGAACGTATCATATGATTGTCTCCAATCCCCCTTATATACCAGGCGGGGAGATTGACCGCCTGATGGAGGAAGTGGGCAGGTATGATCCACGTCTGGCTCTGGATGGGGGCGGAGATGGCCTGGATTTTTACAGGAGGCTGCTGGCAGACAGTCCTGGATACCTGCAGCCGGGAGGCATACTGCTGATGGAAATTGGTTCCGGTCAGGGAGACTGGGTGCAGTCACATATGAAAGCCGGGGGTTACCGGCAGGTGAGGCTGCTGAAAGATCTGTCCGGCCTGGACCGGGCTGTTCTGGGATATTCCCCGGAATAAAGGGGACAAAGGCCAAGTATGTACTCTCGGAATCTTTCCGAGAGTACATGAAGTGTATTTAGGAGGAAAACATGTTTGATAAATTAGAAAATCTGCTGATTCGGTTTGAGGAATTGCTGGGAGAGCTGGGGCAGCCGGATGTGGCGGGAAACCCGGAGCACTTTCAGAAATTGATGAAGGAGCAGAGTGATCTGCAGCCAGTGGTGGATACGTATCAGGAATATAAAAAGTGCAGACAGACAGAGGAGGACAGTCTGTCTATGCTGGAAGAAGAATCAGATGAAGAAATGCGGGAAATGCTGAAGGAAGAACTGGCAGAGTCCAAAAAACGCATGGCACAGCTGGAGAAGGAGCTGAAGATTCTTCTTCTGCCCAAAGACCCCAATGATAATAAAAATGTAATTGTGGAGATCCGCGCAGGAGCCGGTGGAGACGAGGCAGCCCTTTTTGCGGCAGATATCTACCGGATGTATGTGAAATATGCCGAGAGCAGACGGTGGAAGACAGAGATGCTCAGCCTGAATGAGAACGGCATCGGCGGATTTAAGGAAGTGGTCTTTATGCTCAACGGACAGGGGGCATATTCCCGGCTGAAATATGAAAGCGGCGTACACCGTGTCCAGAGGGTGCCGGAGACAGAGTCCGGCGGGCGCATCCACACCTCCACCATAACCGTGGCCATTATGCCGGAGGCAGAGGAGATCGATTTCCAGCTGGATATGAATGACTGTAAGTTTGACGTATTCCGCGCTTCCGGAAACGGTGGACAGTGTGTTAACACCACAGATTCCGCCGTGCGGCTGACCCATATTCCCACAGGTCTGGTGGTCTCCTGCCAGGATGAAAAATCCCAGCTGAAAAATAAGGAAAAGGCGCTGAAAGTTCTGAGATCCAGACTATACGAGATGGAGCTGGAAAAACGGCACGATGCGGAGGCGGAGGCCAGAAGGAGCCAAGTGGGCACAGGAGACCGCTCGGAGAAGATACGGACGTATAACTTCCCCCAGGGAAGGGTCACTGACCACAGAATCAAGCTGACGCTTCACCGTCTGGAGGCGGTGCTGGGAGGAGATCTGGAAGAAGTTATTGACAGTCTTATCGCTGCGGACCAGGCGCTGCGTCTGAGCCGCCTGAATGAAGAAGCATAAAAAGGCAGAAGAAGGGAGCGGCACAGATGAAAAAAACATCATTGGTGATTATGGCTGCAGGAATTGGGAGCCGGTTTGGCAAGGGCATCAAGCAGCTGGAGCCAGTGGGGCCAAACGGTGAGATTATTATGGATTATTCCATTTACGACGCCCTGCAGGCCGGTTTTAATAAAGTTGTATTCATTATACGCCGGGATCTGGAAAAGGATTTCCGGGAGGTGATTGGAAGCAGGATTGAGAAGCGGGCAGAAGTTGCGTATGCCTTCCAGGAACTGGAGGATGTGCCCGCCGGGTTCTCCTGCCCGCCGGAGAGGGTGAAGCCTTGGGGCACAGGGCAGGCGGTGCTGGCTGCGAGAGAGTTTCTGAGAGAACCTTTCGCAGTGATCAATGCAGATGATTATTATGGAAAAGAGGCATTCTCCAAAGTTCATGAATATCTTATAGAAGACCGTGTTTCTTCCGGGAAGCTGGACATCTGCATGGCCGGATTTATTCTGGGGAACACCCTGAGTGATTATGGAGAAGTGACCAGGGGTATCTGCCGCATGGACAAAGAGGGCAGGCTGCTGGGTGTGGATGAGACAAGGAATATTCGCAAAAGCCCCGGAGGAGCCTGTGCAGTTCTGCCGGACGGCACAGAAAAGGCCCTGGACCCGAAAGCTTTGGTTTCCATGAATATGTGGGGGCTGACTCCAGAATTTGTCCAGGAGCTGGAACAGGGATTTAGGAAATTTTTATCCCAGTGGGGAGAGCAGGATCTGAAAAAGGAATATCTGCTGCCGGATATTGTGGACCGGCTTATTGGAGAGGAAAAGGCGGCAGTGTCAGTATTAAAGACGAAAGATATCTGGTTCGGCGTCACCTACCAGGAGGATAAATATGTGGTCAGAGAGGCGTTTGCGGACCTGATACGCAGGGGCGTGTATCCGGAAAAATTATAAAGTCTTAAAAATATTGCGAAGACGGCTTGGATATGGTGGCCAGACGCTTCAAAGGAGGAATGGAACGATGGGAAAATATTTTGGTACGGACGGTTTCCGCGGGGAGGCAAACATAGCTCTTACGGCGGAGCACGCATTCCAAGTGGGACGTTTTCTGGGATGGTATTACGGGCAGGAGAAAAAGGCGCAGATTGCCATCGGAAAAGATACGAGAAGAAGCAGCTACATGTTTGAATATGCCCTGGCAGCCGGGCTTACCGCATCAGGAGCGGATGCCTTCTTGCTGCATGTGACCACCACACCCAGTGTTTCTTATGTGGTGCGTACAGAGGATTTTGACTGCGGGATTATGATTTCTGCCAGCCACAATCCGTTTTATGATAACGGAATCAAGATTATCAGCGGCACGGGGCAGAAGATTGAGGCGGCTGTGGAAGAACAGATTGAGAAATATCTGGATGGGGAATACCAGAAGCTTCCTCTGGCGACAGGGGCGGATATCGGGCGCACTGTTGACTTTGCAGCAGGGAGAAACCGATACATTGGGTATCTCATGTCCGTACCCGCCCATGCTTTTAAAAATGTGAAAGTGGGGCTGGACTGTTCCAACGGAAGTGCCTCTGCCATTGCAAAAAGTGTGTTCGACGCACTGCGGGCAAAGACGTATGTGATTCACAATACACCGGACGGAACCAATATCAATACCAACTGCGGTTCCACCCATATTGAAGTAATGCAGCAGTTTGTCACAGAACATGGCCTGGATGTGGGATTTGCCTACGACGGGGATGCAGACCGCTGTATTGCTGTTGACCATATGGGAAATGTGGTGGACGGAGATAAGATTCTCTATATCTGCGGCAAATATCTGAAGGAGCAGGGAAAACTGGCCAACAATACCATTGTGACCACTGTGATGTCAAATCTGGGGCTGTATAAAGCTCTGGACAGGGAAGGGATTTCCTATGAGAAAACGGCAGTGGGGGACAAATATGTCTGTGAAAATATGATGGCCAACGGGCACAGTCTGGGCGGAGAACAGTCCGGGCATATTATTTTCTCACGCCACGCGGCGACAGGGGACGGTATTCTCACCTCCCTGATGCTGATGGAAGCCCTGATGGAGAAAAAGGCAGTTTTGAAAGACCTGGCGGATGAGGTAAAGATTTATCCGCAGATTCTGGAAAATGTGCGGGTTTCTGATAAGAAGGCGGCCCGGGAACATCCCAGGGTACAGCAGGCTGTGGCAGCAGCGGCAGAAGCACTGGGAGAAGATGGAAGGATTCTGGTCAGAGAGAGCGGCACAGAACCGCTGGTGCGGGTAATGGTGGAAGCTTCCACTCAGGAACTGTGCAGGAAGTATGTGGACCAGGTGGTGCAGGTGATGAGGGAAGAAGGATTGACGGCGGAGTAAGTTCTATGAAAAGGAAACATATCCTGCTGGCAGCATTGGGAGCGGCATGGCTTCTATCTGCCTGTGGCGGGGAAAAGCAAAAAGCCTATGAGGATGCCTGCGAAAAACTGGAGCAGGGGGAGTACGCACAGGCTTTGAAAGGGTTCCAGGAATCCGTGGACCAGGATGTGAAAGTGCCCCAATCCCAGCGGGGAATGGGAATTGTCCATATGAAAATGGGAAATTACGACCAGGCCGTATCGCTTTTCGGGTACGCATTGGAAGAAGAAGACAGCAAAAAGTTCAGAAAAGATGTGTTGTCTTATAAAGCAGCTGCAGAATATGAAGGCGGAAAGTTCGAAGAAGCCCTGGAGAGCTGTGAGGCCATCAAGGAAATCGGCGCGGATGCGTCCTGCTACTTTCTGGTGGGGCGTATCGGCCTGGAGCTGGACCAGTACGACGCGGCTAAGAGCAACTTTGACGCTGCGGCAGAGCAGGATACCAGTTATGGTATGTTTCTGGAGATTTACCAGGCTTATACAGAAAAGGATATGCAGGCCGACGGGAAGGAATATCTGACCCGGGCCCTGAACTTAAAACCGGAGGGCGGAAAAGATTATTATCAGAGGGGCCGCATTTATTATCTCATGGAAGATTTTCCCAGCGCCCAGGGAGAACTTTTGAAAGCAGCGGAGATGGATTATAAAGAGGCCAGGCTTTTTCTGGGAAAGGTCTATCTGGAGCAGCAGGATTCCGCCAATGCCAGGGCCATGTATCAGGAGTACGCCGATGAGGGCGGCAATGCCGCCCGGGCATACAACGGGCTGGCTCTCTGCGATATGGCAGAGGGAAATTATGACGGGGCGCTTCAGAATATAGCGGCAGGACTGCAGTCTGCGGACCAGGAGAGTGCTCAGGATCTGTTGTATAATGAGGTGGTGGCTTATGAGAATAAAAGGGACTTTGCCACAGCCAGAAATAAAATCACAGAGTATCTGACCCGTTATCCCGATGATGAAAATGCACAGAGAGAGGCGGGTTTTCTGCAGAATAGGTAGATAAAAAATACATGATATTGTCCTTTGCGATTCTTATGAACACAATATATAGTAAATGCATACTTGACGTAACGCATCAGCCCTGTTACAATAGTCCCATACGTCACTGACAGACACGCTTTCGGGAATGCCGCCGGGAGAGAGCAGCCCGGCAGGTTCCAGAAGCAGTTAGGAAAGAAAATGGGAGGCAGTTTTTATGTTTCAGGTAATCAAACGTGATGGTCAGATTGTGGAATTTCAGCTGGATAAGATTAGTGAGGCAATCCGTAAGGCTTTTGAGGCGAAGGACAAGCAGTATGGAGACGACATTTTAGGATTGCTGGGCCTTCGCGTGACTGCAGATTTCCAAAGTAAGATAAAAGATGGACAGATTACAGTAGAAGATATTCAGGACAGTGTGGAAAATGTGCTGATTCAGACCGGCTATGGGGATGTAGCCAAAGCATATATTCTGTACCGGAAGCAGCGGGAGAAGGTACGCAACATGAAGTCTACAATCCTGGACTACAAGGAGATTGTGGACAGTTATGTAAAAGTGGAAGACTGGAGAGTGAAAGAGAATTCCACTGTTACGTATTCTGTGGGAGGTTTGATTCTTAACAATTCAGGGGCTGTGACGGCCAATTACTGGCTTTCAGAAGTTTACGACCCGGAGATTTCCCAGGCTCACCGGAATGCGGATATTCATATCCATGATTTATCTATGCTCACCGGATATTGTGCAGGCTGGTCGTTAAAGCAGCTGATTCAGGAAGGGCTGGGAGGAATCCGGGGCAAGATTACATCCTCTCCGGCAAAGCACTTGAGCGTGCTGTGCAACCAGATGGTAAACTTCCTGGGTATTATGCAGAATGAATGGGCCGGGGCACAGGCATTTTCATCCTTTGACACGTATCTGGCGCCCTATGTGAAAGCAGACCGCCTTACGTATCCGGAGGTGAAAAAGTGTATCGAATCCTTTATTTACGGGGTGAATACCCCCAGCCGCTGGGGAACCCAGGCTCCTTTCTCCAATATCACCCTGGACTGGACTGTGCCGGATGACCTGGCGGAAATGCCGGCCATTGTGGGCGGCAGGGAAATGGACTTCTGTTATAAAGACTGCAAAAAAGAGATGGACATGATCAATAAGGCATTCATCGAGACTATGGTGGAGGGAGACGCAGAGGGCAGAGGATTCCAGTACCCCATCCCCACATACTCCATCACCCGCGAATTTGACTGGTCAGATACGGAAAATAACCGCCTTCTCTTTGAGATGACATCCAAATACGGGACACCTTATTTTTCCAATTATATCAACAGCGATATGAAACCCAGTGATATCCGCAGCATGTGCTGCCGTCTGCGTCTGGACTTGCGGGAACTGCGGAAAAAGACAGGCGGTTTCTTCGGTTCCGGGGAGAGCACAGGCTCTATCGGAGTGGTGACCATCAACATGCCCAGGATTGCCTATCTGTCTAAGACTCCGGAGGAATTTTACCGCCGGCTGGACAGGATTATGGATTTGTCCGCCCGCTCTCTGCACATTAAGCGTGAGGTGGTGGGCAAGCTTCTGGAGGAAGGTCTGTATCCCTATACCAAACGGTATCTGGGCAATTTTGACCACCATTTCTCCACCATCGGTCTGGTGGGCATGAATGAAGTGGGGCTCAACGCTCCCTGGCTGGGCAGCAGCATGGAAGACGAGAAGACACAAAAGTTTACCAGAGATGTGTTAAATCATATGAGGGAGAAACTGTCAGACTACCAGGAACAGTATGGAGAGCTGTTCAATCTGGAGGCGACTCCGGCGGAATCAGCGGCCTATCGTCTGGCGAAACATGACCGGGAACAGTGGCCGGATATCCTTACAGCGGGATGCAGCGGAGACACCCCCTATTATACCAACAGTTCCCATCTGCCGGTGGGATATACGCAGGATATCTTCGACGCCCTGGATATTCAGGATGAACTGCAGACCCTGTACACATCGGGAACGGTATTCCACGGGTTTATCGGGGAAAAACTTCCAGACTGGAAGTCCGCGGCTTCTCTGGTGCGGAAAATCGCCGAAAATTATCAGCTTCCCTATTACACCATATCCCCCACATATTCTGTGTGCGCAGACCATGGATATATTGCCGGGGAACATTTTACCTGTCCCGACTGCGGACAGCCAGCGGAGGTTTACAGCCGCATTACCGGCTATTACCGTCCGGTACAGAACTGGAATGACGGTAAGAGCCAGGAATATAAAAACAGGAAACTCTATGACATCAGACAGTCCAGCTGGAGTAAAAAAAGGCATAACCAGGTGGTCACCATTACCGGGGAGGATGTGGATATCCAGCCGGTTTCCGGAACCAAATATCTCTTTACCACAAGTACCTGCCCCAACTGCAAAGCGGCCAAGGCCATGCTGGCAGACGAGAAAGTGCAGGTGGTGGACGCAGAGGAGAATCCGGATCTGGCCAAAAAGTTCGGCATCATGCAGGCTCCCACGCTGGTAGTCTGGAATGGAGAGAAGATGCAGAAATATGTGAATGCATCTAACATAAAAAAATATGTGCAGGACCAGAGATAAAAGTTTTCTGTTGGTTCTGAGAGAGGGGAACCAATGGTTATCAAAATTTTGTTGTTACTAATCTTTTTTTCTGTAATGATAGGAGTGGGATTTTATTCCCGGAGACATGCAGGAAGCGTCAATGACTTTGTACTGGGCGGGCGCTCAGTGGGGCCGTGGCTGACGGCGTTTGCCTATGGCACTTCGTATTTTTCAGCGGTGGTATTTGTGGGATATGCGGGGCAGTTCGGCTGGAAATACGGACTGTCTTCCACCTGGATTGGTATTGGAAATGCGCTGATTGGAAGTCTGCTGGCCTGGGTTATCCTGGGCCGCCGCACAAGGATTATGACCAATCATCTGGAGGCAGCCACCATGCCGGATTTTTTTGGAAAGAGATTCGACAGCAATGCCCTGCGCATCGCCGCGTCAGCCATCGCCTTTGTGTTTCTGATTCCCTACACGGCATCTCTGTATAACGGCCTGTCCCGTCTGTTCGGTATGTCTTTTGATATTCCGTACACTGCCTGTGTGGTGTTGATGGCGGCGCTGACTGCTGTTTATGTGATCCTGGGGGGATATATGGCCACAGCTATCAATGACTTTATTCAGGGTATTGTCATGCTGGGGGGAATTGTGGCAGTTATTGCCGCGGTGTTAGGCGGCAAAGGCGGCTTTATGAATGCGGTGGCAGAGCTGGCGAAGCTGGAGAGCGATGTGCCTGTGACAGCAGGGCAGCCGGGAGCCTTTACTGCTTTCTTCGGGCCGGACCCGCTGAACCTTCTGGGCGTGGTGATTCTCACCTCTCTGGGAACCTGGGGACTTCCCCAGATGGTACATAAGTTCTACACCATTAAGGATGAAAAGGCTGTGACGGCAGGTACGATTATATCCACCTTCTTTGCCCTGGTCATATCAGGGGGATGTTATTTCCTGGGCGGCTTTGCCCGGCTGTTTGACAACCAGTCCCTGTACGGGCCGGACGGCGCCATTGCCTACGACGCAGTGATTCCGTCCATGCTGTCCACCCTGCCGGATCTGTTAATCGGTATCGTGATTATACTGGTGCTGTCCGCTTCCATGTCCACCCTGTCTTCCCTGGTGCTGACTTCCAGTTCCACTCTGACACTGGACTTTATCAAGGGGAACCTGGTGAAAGACATGAGCGACAAGGTACAGCTTCTGGTGATGCGGGTGCTGATTGTGTTCTTTATCGTGCTCTCCGTGGTGCTGGCATTGAATCCGCCCACTTTTATTGCCCAGCTGATGGGAATCTCCTGGGGAGCTCTGGCCGGAGCATTTCTGGCTCCGTTCCTGTACGGACTGTGCTGGAGAAAGGTCACCCGTCCCGCCGTGTGGGCCAGCTTCATCTGCGGCGTGGGAATCACTGTGCTGAACATGTTCCTGCACTTTATCCAGTCACCCATCAATGCAGGGGCAGCGGCTATGATCGCAGGTCTTGTGGTGGTGCCGGTGGTAAGCCTGATTACTCCGGTTTTTGACAGGAAGAAAGTGGACGATATTTTTGAATGCTATGAGGAGACGGTGTCCGTCAGGAAGAAGACTTCGCTGCCGGAGAAGGCGTGATGGTGATGCCTGGGAAAGCGGATATGTCTGATTAGAAAAGAAAAGTGAATATTTTCTGAAACTTTTGAGAGACTTTGATGATATTTCAGAGTCTCTTTTTTTGTGAGAAAAGGAATTCTTTTACAGCACGGCAATACAGGTCTGAGTTTAATCGGACAGCCGCCGATTCCAGACCGCCAATGCCAGCCCAGCCGCAGCGGGAACCAGCAGTACCGTCATACCTGCGTGTGCGTCGATAATACTGGTTCACATAATCTTTGATCCGGATTCCGGAATAGTAATCAACATTCCTATGAGATCAGGCAAGAAGTTCCCGGGCATTTTTCCAGAAAATCTGTTCCCGTTCCTCATCTTCCAGCGGAAGGGAACGAAGCACAGACACTGCTTCTGCCTGGTCTGTCCACGGGGTATCCGTGCCGAACAGTATCCGGTGTGCCCCATGACTTTTGATCATGCGGCAGAGCTGTTTCCCGTCCATATGGCAGATGGAGTATGCGGTATCCAGATAGATATCCTGTCCCACCAGCAGTTCCTCCGATTCCTCATAGAACTCGTTGCATCCCATATGGGCCAGAATCAGTTTCTGCGGCATCACTTCATCCAGCACCCTGCGGACGCGCTCAGGTGTGCAGTGCACCTTCTCAGGAGAATAGGGGTCGTACCCGGCATGGGTGATGGTAAACAGGCCGAGTTCAGAGGCCTTGTCCAAAATACGCATATAGCGGATATCGTCAAAATATACCCCCTGATAATCCGGATGTATTTTAATCCCTTTGAAACCCATTCTCTGGATCAAAGTGAGCTTTTCTTTATAATCACACATGTCCGGGTGGATTCCCGCAATGGAAAAAAGCCTGGGCCCGTTCTCGGAAAAGTCCCGCTCATTGATGGACTGGGCAAACCGGATAATGGAATCAAACTGCTTTACATTGGTGACAGTAGGAAGAATTACACTGGTGTGAATTCCCGCTCTAGCCATAGAATCCAGAAGGCTGTCTGCGGTGCCGTTGGTGCTGGGGGCGATATGTATCACATCAGCCAGTTTTGGGATTGCCTTTTCTGCTACTTTTTCAGGGAAAATGTGAGTGTGAAAATCAATGATCATGGTTGTAATTGTCCTTTTTTTATAGTTAGTATACTGGAAGCGGGCGGAAATATCAATAGAGCTGCCAGGGTTTTAGCAATCCGTTGACTATTAAGAAAACTTCCTATATACTGAAAATCAGGAGACGTTAAATCACGAAGACACCAGAAATCCGGCATTGTAAATGAGAATTTTGTGTATACTGTTTTGAGAAAGAAAGCAGAGAATGGTCAGATCGCAGGCACCACGCCATGGTACGCTTTGTATAAAGATGGAAAGATGGAAAGATTCCGTATCTGTATCTGCTGAAAGGGGATGCCTGCGGCGGGATAGAAGATAAAAAGATTACCGTGCCAGTTTATCTGGCAGGTCAGATTGGGTTTGACAGGGGGAGAAAAAATGCAGAGTAATAATAAAGGAAAATTCATTGCCTTTGAGGGAATTGACGGAAGCGGGAAAAGCACACAGATTCGAATACTTGCAGAGCGGCTGAAGATGCAGGGGGACACCTGCTATACCACCATGGAGCCTACAGATTCTCCAATCGGTTCTCTGATACATCAGATTATGACCGGCCGTATTAAGACAGACAATAAAGTGATCGCCGCCCTGTTTGTGGCTGACCGGCTGGACCATCTGCTGAACGATGTGGACGGAATCGTCAGCAAAGTGAATGAGGGAATCACAGTGCTTACAGACCGGTATTATTTTTCTTCCTATGCTTATCAGAGCGTGGATATGCCCATGGACTGGATTATACAGGCCAATGAGCAGAGCAGCCAGATTCTGCGGCCCACAGTGAATATTTTCATTGATACAGATCCAGACATTGCAATGGAGAGAATTGCAAGAAATCGGTTTCACCGGGAATTATTTGAGAAGAAATCCCGTTTGATAGAAGTGAGGGAGAAATATCTGGAGGCTTTTGAGAAGCGAAAGGATGTGGAACGGGTGATGATCATAGACGGAAACAGAAGTGAGCGGGAAATTGCGGAGGATATCTGGGAGAAATTACAGATCTATCCGGGCGGAAGGCAGGTGTGAAAACGGCAGCTGTTTCCCATCAGTACGGCTCTCCGCCAGCGTTATCAGCACTCGTTAAAAAAGAGTGCTGATTTTTTCTTGACTTTTTCTATAGCAGGTATTACAATACCCTCTAAGGGAAAAGGAAAAAGTAAAGGAGTGAATAGGAATGGCGGCAAAAAAAGGAAATTTATCGATTAACAGTGAAAACATATTCCCAATTATTAAAAAATGGCTTTATTCTGATCATGACATTTTCTTCAGAGAGATGGTATCCAACGGATGCGACGCCATCACAAAATTAAGAAAACTGGAGATCATGGGGGAATACCAGTTCCCAGATGACTATAAGGCAAAAATTGATGTGATTGTGAATCCGGAAGAAAAAAGTCTGAAGTTTATTGATAATGGTATCGGTATGGATGCAGATGAGGTGGAAGAGTATATTACACAGATTGCATTTTCCGGCGCCACAGAGTTTTTGGAAAAGTACAAAGATAAGACGACAGATGACCAGATGATCGGTCACTTTGGCCTGGGCTTTTATTCTGCATTTATGGTGGCAGATGTGGTGCACATCGATACACTTTCTTATAAGGAAGGGGCAAAACCAGTGCACTGGTCCTGCGACGGCGGCACAGAATACGAGATCTCAGAGGGAAATAAGAATACGGTTGGTACGGAGATTACTCTATTCTTAAGCGAATCCAGCGTGGAATTTTCCAACGAGTACAGGGCAAGGGAGATATTAGAAAAATATTGTTCTTTTATGCCTGTCAATATTTATCTGAGCAAAGCAAACGCAGAGCAGGAATACGAGACCATTGACGAAGAAGAACTGCGGGATGACGATGTTGTAGTAGAACACATCCACGAAGAAGCAAAGACAGAGGAAAAGGAAAACGACAAAGGAGAGAAGGAAGTGGTAGAAATCTCTCCGGCCAGAGACAGGGTAAAAATCAACAAACGTCCGGTTTCTCTGAGCGACCCCGAGCCTTTGTGGAACAAGCACCCCAATGAGTGCAAAGATGAGGACTATAAAGAGTTTTACCGCAAGGTATTTATGGACTTCAAAGAACCTTTGTTCTGGATTCATCTGAACATGGATTATCCCTTTAATTTGAAAGGAATCCTGTATTTCCCCAAGATCAATACAGAGTATGATTCCATTGAGGGAACCATTAAATTATACAACAACCAGGTATTTATTGCAGATAATATTAAAGAAGTAATTCCTGAGTTTTTGATGCTGCTGAAAGGGGTAATCGACTGCCCGGATCTTCCGCTGAACGTATCCAGAAGCGCCCTGCAGAATGACGGTTTTGTGAAAAAGATTTCCGAATATATCACGAAGAAAGTGGCAGATAAGCTCACCGGCATGTGCAAGACCAAACGGGAGGACTATGAGTCTTATTGGGATGATATCAGTCCCTTTATCAAGTTCGGCTGTATCAAGGACGACAAGTTCTCTGAGCGCATGATGGATTACATTTTGTTTAAAAATTTAGATGACAAATATCTGACGCTGAAAGACTGTATCGAAGAGAATAAGGAGTCCGGGGAACAGGTATCTGAGGATATCACAAAAGAGGACAAGCCGGAAGATGCAGATGCCTCAAAAGAAGAAAATTCCGAAGAAACGGATACGAAAGAACCTGAGAAGACCACCATTTTCTATGTGACAGATCCGGTGCAGCAGAGTCAGTATATCAATCTGTTCCGTGAGCAGGGGCTGGATGCGGTCCATCTGCAGCATAATATTGACAATGCGTTCATATCTCATATGGAACGCCTTAATGATCAGATCAAATTCCAGCGTATTGACGCGGATATGACGGAGGCAGTGGTGGAAGCCGAAGCCGATGAAGATACGGCAAAAGCACTGACAGAACTGTTCCGCAAGCAGCTGGATAATGACCAGTTACAGGTAAAAGTGGAAAATCTGAAAAATGAAAAAGTGTCTTCTATGATGACATTGGAGGAAGACAGCCGCCGTATGCAGGAGATGATGAAGATGTACAGCATGGGCGGAATGGGAGGTATGGATACAAACATGTTCGGTGGGAAAGAGACATTGGTTCTCAATGCGAAAAACCCATTGGTACAATATCTTGCAGAAAATCAGGATTCTGAACATGTACAGATGATCTGCCAGCAGCTTTACGATCTGGCTATGATCAGCCATAAGCCGCTGGAACCGGAAGCGATGACGAAATTTATTGCCCGCAGTAACGAAATTATGATGCTGCTGACAAAATAGGGATGGTGGAAATTATAATTAAGAAAGACCTCGGACAGCTTCCGGGGTCTTTTTCTATCGTATAAGAAACTTCGCCTCCTATACGATAAAAACCCTCCGGGGACCGCACTGAGACAGAGTGGAATATGCCGTCCGTGACAGCACGCCCCAGGCGGAGAATCCTGCTACCATAGTTTGAAAAAGTGTACGGCCCATTTCATGAAGCGGTAAGAGAAGGTTTCCAGTTCTCCAGCCGCATGCTTCAATTCCTTACGGATTTCAATGTGCTGAGGGCAGTGGACTTCGCATTTGCCGCATTGGATACACTGGGAGGCACTGCTGGGATTCTGGCGTACTGCGGTGCATTGCAGATAATCTTTCCTGCCGGATTTCTTTCCCTCCGAATAAATTGCGTTGTAACAGCGGAAGGCACCAGGGATATCCACTCCGTTTGGACAGGGCATACAGTAGCCGCAGCCCGTGCAGCTGACTTTTACATTCTTTTGTATTTCTTCTTTTACCAGTTGCAGCAGGGCACGGTCGGAATCCGTCATACATCCGGGATGGGCCTCTGAAGCCGTTTTTAGGTTTTGTTCGACCATCTCCAGAGAATTCATGCCTGACAAAACACAGGTGACCTCAGGCTGGTCATAGAGCCATTTGAAGGCCAGTTCTGCAGGAGTCCGTGCCAGACTGTCTTTTTTAAACAGAGCTTTTGCAGATTCCGGCAGCAGTTCTACCAGGCGTCCGCCCCGCAGCGGTTCCATAATGATCACAGGAAGTCCTCTGGCAGCGGCATGTCTCAATCCTTCGATTCCTGCCTGGGAGGTTTCATCCATATAATTATATTGAATCTGGCAGAAGTCCCAGTCATAGGCATCCACCAGCTGTTTGAACATTTCTGAATTTCCATGATAAGAAAAACCAATATTGCGGATTTGTCCTGTGGCAAGTTTTTTCTGTATCCAATTGGTGATTCCCAGTTGTTTCAGTTTTTCCCAGGTGGCGGTATCAGTCAGCATGTGCATCAGGTAATAGTCAATGTGGTCTGTCTGCAGCCGGCGGAGCTGTTCGCAGAATATTTTTTCTATGCCTTCCATGGATTTTATCATATAGTGGGGGAGCTTTGTGGCAAGATATACTTTGTCACGGCACTGGGTCCGGTGCAGGATTTCTCCCACTGCGGCTTCATTGCCGGGGTAAATATATGCGGTATCCAGATAATTTACCCCGCCTTTTATGGCTGCCATTACCTCTGCTTCCGCCTTGTCCAGGTCGACGCTGATGCCTTGTCTGGAAAAACGCATGCACCCATAGCCGAGAACTGAGATTTTATTTCCTTTTCTATCTTCTCTATACTGCATTTGGACCACCTTTCTTTGGAATTATCTGAGACTGTTCTTTATTAAGCCAATTATACACGGAAGAAACGGATTGTCAATATTACCCCTGAACAGTAAGGTGCTGGAGTTATTTTAGGATTTAATGTTGACAAAAAATATCAAGTATAGTAGAATTACATTATAATAGGTGCATATTTGGAATCTCAAATATGTTCTGGAAAACCAAAGACTATGTGAAAATTTAAGGAGGGAATGAATATGAACGAGTGTCATGGATGCAACACCTGCAAAAGTGCAGACAAACCGTTAGAGGAGTTTATCGCGGGGCTTCCCATGGAGACGTCCCATCACCGGGTAGACAGCCAGAGCACCAAATGTGGATTTGGCCTCCAGGGCGTATGCTGCCGTCTGTGTGCCAACGGCCCCTGCCGGATCACGCCTAAATCACCCCGCGGAATCTGTGGAGCCAATGCGGATACAATTGTGGTCAGAAATCTGTTGAGAGCAGTTGCTTCCGGGTCTGGCTGTTATATCCATGTGGTAGAGAATACCGCTTTAAACGTGAAACATATTGCACAGACAAAAGGTGAGATCAAAGGTGTGGACACATTGAACCGCCTGGCTTCCATCTTCGGCATTGAGGAAAACGATGTACATAAATGTGCGGAAGCCGTGGCTGACGCCGTGTTGAGAGATCTGTATCTGCCGGAATACGAGAAAATGCAGCTGACTGAGAAGCTGTCCTATGGACCCCGCTACGAGAAGTGGAAAGAGCTGGGCATTCTGCCAGGAGGGGCAAAGTCTGAGGTATTCCACGGCGTAGTAAAATGTTCTACAAACCTGAATTCCGACCCTGTCAACATGTTACTCGACTGTCTGAAACTGGGTATTTCCACAGGAATCCACGGTCTGGTGCTGACCAACCTGTTAAACGACGTGGTTCTGGGAGAACCGGAAATCCGCACAGCGCCTGTGGGACTGAGAGTCATTGACCCGGATTATATCAATATTATGATCACCGGACATCAGCACTCCATGTTCACCTTCCTGCAGGACCGCCTGACAGACGAGGATGTAAAAGAAAAAGCGAAAAAAGCCGGGGCAAAAGGATTTAAGCTGGTGGGCTGTACCTGTGTGGGACAGGATCTGCAGCTGCGCGGGGCACACTACACAGAAATCTTTGACGGCCATGCCGGAAATAACTATACCAGTGAAGCGATTCTGGCAACAGGGGGAATCGATGCAGTAATCTCTGAGTTCAACTGTACCCTTCCGGGAATCGAGCCCATCTGCGATGAATTGAAGATTAAACAAATCTGTATTGACAATGTGGCAAAGAAAGCCAATGCAGAGCTGAAAGAATTTGACTTTGAAAACCGTCCCGCTGTCACAGAAGAGATTATCGACGAGATCGTGGCTGCATACAAAGAGCGCCGGGGCAGTGTGCCAATGAAGTTAATGAAAGACCACGGCAACGACAATACCCTCACCGGAGTCAGCGAAGTATCGCTGAAGAAATTCCTGGGCGGCAACTGGAAGCCTCTCATTGACCTGATCGTATCCGGAGATATCAAAGGTGTTGCCGGAGTGGTAGGCTGTTCCAACCTGACAGCAGGCGGCCATGACGTTTTAAGTGTAGATCTGGTAAAAGAGCTGATCGCCAAAGACATTATCGTGTTGACTGCAGGATGTTCCTCAGGCGGAATCGAAAACTGCGGTCTTATGGTTCCGGAAGCAGCAAAACTGGCAGGTCCCAAACTGCGCGCTGTCTGTGAGAAACTGGGAATCCCGCCGGTATTGAACTTTGGCCCATGTCTGGCAATCGGACGTCTGGAAATCGTAGCTACAGAGCTGGCAGAAGCTTTGAATGTGGATCTTCCACAGCTTCCTCTGGTACTCTCCGCCGCACAGTGGCTGGAAGAACAGGCACTGGCAGACGGATGTTACGGACTGGCATTGGGACTGCCTCTGCATCTGGGACTGCCTCCGTTTGTAACAGGAAGCAAGGTTGCCGTACAGGTACTGACAGAAGACATGAAGAAACTTACCGGAGGCCATGTGATCATCAACAGCGATGCCAAAGAATCTGCGGACATCCTGGAGAAGATTATCGAAGAAAAACGGCAGGGACTTAATATATAAGAGGAAGGGGTGGTGCATATGAAACGCATCATGATAGATTATCAGAAATGTGATGGCTGTAAGAACTGTTCCATCGCCTGTATGCAGGCACACAGAGAGACACAAGGGACAGTCTACGACCTGGATCTGACAGACCCCCGTAATGAATCCCGGAATCGTATCCTGAAAGATGCTGACGGGCAGTACAAGCCATTGTTCTGCCGTCACTGTGACGATCCCAAATGCGTAGAGTCCTGCATGAGCGGGGCGCTTTATAAAGATCCAGAGAGCGGTCATGTGTTCTACGACGAGACCCGGTGCGGTTCCTGTTTCATGTGCGTGATGAACTGTCCTTTTGGAGTAATTAAGCCGGATGCAGTGACCAAGAGCAAGGTTGTAAAATGCGACTTCTGTGTCAACGCAGGAGGAGAGCCGTCCTGTGTGGCCTCCTGTCCCAAGCAGGCGATTTATGTAGAGGAGGTGTAAGGGATGAAATATGTAATTATCGGCGCCGGAATTGCCGGAGCACAAGCGGCGAAAACCATCCGTGAGAAGGACAATGCCGGGGAAATTGTGATGATTTCCGCAGACACACATGTACATTCCCGCTGTATGCTTCACAAGTTTATCGCAGGCGAACGGGATGAAAAAGGGCTGGATTTTACAGAAAAAGACTTTTTTGAGAAGTTTAACATTGACTGGAAAAAGGGTGTACGGGTAGAACAGGTCTGTCCCCAGCAGAAAGAAATCGTCTTGGATAATGGGGAGAAAATCAGCTATGACAAACTTCTCCTGGCCAACGGTGCGGACAGCTTTATCCCTCCTGTGGGAGAATTGAGGAAGGCATCCAACGTATACGGCCTGCGGAATCTCTCTGATGCACAGGCAATCGTAAAGGAAGCAGAGACGGCAGAGAACGTACTGGTGATCGGTTCCGGTCTGGTGGGTCTGGACGCGGCATATGGTCTGCTGGAGCGTGGCAAGAAGATTACCATTGTGGAAATGGTGGACCGGATTCTGCCGGTGCAGCTGGACGTACATGCTGCCAATGCTTATCAGAAACTGTTTGAAAATGCCGGAGTGCGTTTTGTATTGGGCAGAAAGGCATCGGAAGCTGTGTGTGAGGCAGACGGTAAAATACATAAAATCACTCTGGACAACGGAGAAGAACTGGCCTGCGACATTGTGATCGTTGCAGCAGGGGTACGCCCGTCCCTGGCCTGTCTGGAGGGCAGCGGCATCCAGTGTGACAGAGGCATCACCGTGGACGCTGGTCTGAACACATCCCAGCCGGATATCTATGCCGCAGGGGATATCACAGGGTTGTCCGGCATCTGGCCCAACGCGGCCAATCAGGGAAAGATTGCCGGGGAGAATATGTGCGGCGGGGCGGAAACCTACACCGACACCTATGCAATCAAAAATACCATCAACTTCTTTGGACTGGTAACACTGTGTGTGGGCCGGATACTGGAAGAAGATGGGGATCAGGTTCAGATTAAAGAGGATAAGACACAGTATAAGCGGATTATCCTGAAAGACGGAAAAGTGGAGGGTGTGCTTCTGCAGGGAGACATTTCCCACGCCGGAACCTGGCAGTATCTGATTAAAAATAAAATTGACGTGGGCGGAATTAAAAAAGATATCTTTGACATCAACTTTGCAGATTTTTATCATGTGGATGAAAAAGGGCAGTATGAGTGGGTGTTCTAGAACGTGTTTGAAAACTCATCTAGAAAAGAGCTGGTCATAGAAGAACCCGGTATAGCCATTGCGGCGATACCGGGTTCTTTTTTCACCCTGCCGCTTTGCGGCCAGACTGCCGGGGAGGTATAAAGTGAGGAAATATTTGTTGCGCTATCCGGTATTATCCATTAAAATATGCATAGAGACAGGATGTATGTTTTGACAAAAAAGGGAGGAAGAGATGCAGTACAAAGAGTATAGAGATAATATCAAATTGTCCAGGCTGGGAATGGGCGCCATGCGGCTTCCGGTGCTGAATAGAGATGAGGCGCAGATTGACTATGAACAGGCGAAAATTCTGATTGACCAATGTATGAAGGGCGGTGTTAATTATTATGATACTGCTTTTATCTACCACGAGGGAAAATCTGAGGAATTTTTGGGCGGGGCGTTGGCAGAATATCCCAGAGATACGTTTTATGTGGCGGATAAATTCAACTATCAGGCCAATCCAGATTATAGAGCACAGTTTCAAGAGCAGCTGCAGCGCCTCCAGATGGAGAGGATAGACTTCTATCTGCTTCATGGAATTCAGGATCATTTTGCAGATGACATCACCGGGAGCGGCTGTATTGCGTATTTTGACCAGATGAAACAGGAAGGGAAAATCCGGTATCTGGGATTTTCTTTCCACGGAAGCGCTGAGGTGTTATCCAGAATTCTACACATGTACCCGTGGGATTTCGTGCAGATTCAGCTGAATTATTATGACTGGTATTATGGAGATGCAAAAGAGCTTTATGAGATTCTCACACAGGCGGGGATTCCTGTTGTCGTTATGGAACCTGTGCATGGCGGGATGCTGGCAGACCTGACAGAAAAAGCGGCAGAGGAATTAAAGGGGGACGCGTCACAGGCTTCCTGGGCTATGCGCTGGGTGATGGGACTGGAAAACGTGCAGGTGGTTTTAAGCGGTATGTCAAACGATGTGCAGGTAAAAGATAATCTGGAAACTTTTTCGAACACCCAGTCCCTCACACAAGAAGAACAAAATAAAATAAAAAAGGCAGCGGAGATCCAGTATTCCACTGTGGCAGTGGCATGTACAGGGTGCAGGTACTGTTGTCCCGACTGTCCAAAAGGACTGGATATTCCATTCCTGCTGAACGTTTACAATGAGACAAAAATCGGAGATGCCTGGAGGATGAATAAGTTAAACGGACTTCCGGAAGATAAAAAGCCTTCGGCCTGTGAGAACTGCGGCACCTGCAGCGGGCATTGTCCTCAGGGATTTGATATTCCAGGATATATGAAAGAAATGCAGAAAATAATGGAAGAGATTCAATCATAATAGCAGCTGGGGCAGGTACGGCGCTTTTTCAGCAGGGGGACAGGCGGAAGCAGAGTATATGGTTATAAGGAGAGGATATTGTCATGAAAAGAAAAAAAGGGGCGTTTTTTTTCCTGGCAGGTGCTGTATTACTATCCAGTCTGAGTGGATGCAGGGGAAATTCTGCGGATCATAAAGCTGCGGGCGAGGGAAAGGAAAAGGTTACGGTTGCTCTCTGGAGTGATCAGCTGACAGAGAGCTACGGCGGATACCTGCAGCAAAAATTTCCAGAGGTGGATTTTGAATTTTATGTGGCAACCAATTCCACAGATTTTTATCGTTTTAAAGAAGAAAGAGGAGAGCTGCCAGACATTTTAACTGTCCGGCGGTTTGCATTAAAAGATGTGGTTTCCTGGAGAGATTCTCTTTTGGATCTCAGTGATTCTGAACTTGCAGGTTCCTTTTATCAGTCATACTTGAGAAATTACACATATGATGACGGTACCGTGAACTGGCTCCCGGCATATGCAGAGGTAGATGGTATTATTGTGAATAAAGAGATTCTGAGGGAACATAATCTTGATATTCCTAAAAATTATTCAGAATTTACGGATGTCTGTAAAACATTGAGCAAGTCCGGAATCCGCCCGTTTCTCTCCAATTTTGCGGCAGATTATACCTGTATGGAGTTACTGCAGGGCCTTTCCATATCACAGCTGGTTTCTCAGGAGGGCAGGGAATGGCGCCAGCAGTATGAAAGCGGTCAGACAAATCAGTTAAGTGAAAAGGTCTGGATGCCTGTTTTTGAGCGGATGCAGGAATTCATCGGCAGTTCAGGTGTGACACAGGCAGACCTGAAATATGAGCATGAAAAAGTGTTTACCATGTATGAGAACAGGGAGACAGCGATGATGCGGGGAACTGGTGATGAGGCAATCCGGTACAGCATAGATAAAGAGTCTCTGCTGATTCCTTATTATGGTGCAGAAGAGGAAGATAACTGGTATCTGACCTATCCAGCCTTTCAGGCGGCTGTCAATAGGGATGCAGAAAATGACCCGGAACGTGAGCAGCTGATGAAAGAGATTCTGGCGGCTATGCTGAGTAAGGATGGCCTGAAAAATATTGCGGATGGGCAGAATATGATTGCCTATCATAAGGATGTAGAACTGGAACTTTCCCCTGCTCTGGCTTATCTGCAGCCGTATGCGGAGGAAAACAGATTGTATATACGGCTTGCATCTTCAGATATGTTTTCAGTTTCCCAGCAGGTGGTCCAGGGGATGATTACCGGAGAGTATTCAGATGCCCGGGATGCTTTCAATGCTTTTAATGAGGCGTTGCGCCATAGTGGGGAGGAGACATTGCCTGCGGCGCACATTGGTACAGGTTATGCTTATGAATTCCATCCAGATGGAGGCAGCAGGGCAGCGTCTGCGGTTTTGAACAGTCTCAGGGAAGAAGTGGGGACACAGCTGCTGCTTGGCCCTGCGGCCAGTGTTGCCGGCAATATTGTGGAGGGAGATTATACAGAAGAACAGCTTGGTTTTTTGACCATGGGTGAGTCGCCCAGCATACTGTTGTGTGATGTTGAAGGAGAACAGCTGTACAGACTGGCAGATTATATTTTAACAACGCCTGGCAAAAGAGGGTCTGTGATTAATGACTCTACACTCTATGTATCCAGCGGCTTTGAGATGGAGGTAAAGAAGACGAAACAGGGATATGAGCTGGAGCGATTGACAATGGATGGCAGTGAACTGAACCGTACAGAGACATATTCTCTGGCGCTGCTGGGCAATGAGGAGCTGATGATGAAAGAAGCTCTCCAGTCAGCCGGTATTACAGATTATACGAAAACACAAACCACTTACAAAGAAATAATTGTGAACCGTCTTGCATCAGAGGGAAAGCAGCTTGCTGAGCCGGCAGACTACATTACCCTCAGGTAATGTAGGGGAAAAGGGAAAGGGTGGACTGTATGGGGTCCGATAGAAAAAAGAGTAACATCGTACTGCCAGTGGCGCTGGCAGTATGTCTATTTCTGGCAGTGCTGGCTGGAGGCAGTTATTTCGCGGGATATCTGAAAAAGCAGATTTTTGCAGAACGTACCACGCAGCTCAATGAAATTACTCTGCAGGTGCAGAGCAATCTGAACAATGCATTGGATGCTCATTGGAATTATCTTGTGGCAGCAGCAAATCTGCTGGAAAATCAGGAGTATGACACAGTACAGGATATCATCCGGCAATTGAAAAGACAAGAGCAGATACTGGAAACAGATCACTATAATTCCAAACTGATATTGCTGGAGGACCGCGGAAATTGCTGTGACGCAGGAGGAAGGCGCAGTGTCTGGTCTGATATTGACAGGGTATCCGGAGGAGAAGAACGGTATACATTTATTTCCGATACGGAGATTTACGATGGCAGTTACTGGGCTTTTGCCCAGAAGCTGGATGAACCAGTATGTACAAAAAGTGGCGATGCCGTTTTTACACATATTGTTCTGCTGAAAGATGTGTGCGCATTGTCTGATTATTATGACAGCCGGGCCTATGGAAACAAAAATGAGACATATATTTTAAAAAGCAATGGAACGCGGATGTATGATGATGTTTCTGAAGATGATACAATTCAGGCATATAATGTGCTCAAAGCTCTGTCAATGGCAGATGGGAAAAGGCAGATATCTTTTGATGACATAAAAGCCACAGTGGAAAAATCGGGAGCATTCAGCACTAATTTTTATTATGAGGGCGAGGAGTATTATTACTGCCTGACAGCGCTGGAAACGTATGACACCATGCTTTTGTTTCTGATACCTGCAGATTTTGTGGCATCGGGGACCGTGGAGATGGTGGGGGCAGTGATTCGGATGCTGCTGGCGCTGGCGCTGGTGATTTTCATACTGTTGGTTTTGACAGTGGTATTTATCTCCAAACAGCAGAGCAGCGCCCGCTTATTCTGGCAGGAACAAAAGAACCTGCGTCGACAGGAAGAAATGAACCTGCAGCTGGAAGAGTCCAATGCTATGCTGGCGCGTTCTAAGGAGACAGCAGAAGAGGCATTTAGGATAGCAGAGGAGGCTAACCGCGCAAAAAGTTCTTTTCTTTCAAATATGAGCCACGATATCCGTACTCCCATGAATGCGATAGTGGGCTTTGCGGCGCTTTTGTCCAGAGATGCGGAAAATCCAGATAAAGTAAAAGAATATACAAAGAAGATCTCCTCATCCAGCCAGCATCTTCTGGGGCTGATTAACGATATTTTGGATATCAGCAAGATAGAGGCAGGCAAAGCGGCTCTGAATCTGTCAGATGAAAATATGGTGGAGATGATTGAAGAGATTGACGCCATTATCCGTCCACAGATGAAGGCGAAAGGGCATACCTTCGAGGTACATAGCAAAGATATGAAGCATGAGCAGGTAATTATGGACAAGCTGCGGCTGAATCAGATTCTTTTGAATCTTTTATCCAATGCGGTGAAGTATACGCCAGACGGCGGCCGTGTTACATTGACTGTTCAGGAACTGCCTCAGCGGGCCAGGCAGTTTGTAAACTTCCGTTTTATTGTAGCGGATAATGGCTATGGCATGAGCGAAGAATATGTGCAGAAGATTTTTCAGGCATTTACCCGGGAAGAAGACAGCGTGACTAATAAAATCCAGGGAACGGGTTTGGGAATGTCTATCACAAAGAATTTGGTAGAGCTGATGGGTGGAAATATTCAGGTGGACAGTAAGAAAGGGGAAGGAACCGTTTTTACAGTGAATTTGGAACTGCACATCAGCGGCCAGACAGTGGACCATGATTTCTGGGAAAAGAATGGAATCAGCCGGATGCTGGTGGTTGACGATGAAGAGGCCATCTGTAACAGTATTCAGATGACTATGGAAGGCACAGGGGTAACTGTGGAATATGCCTTGGATGGGCAGACGGCCGTAGATATGGTGAAACAGTCCGATGGGGAGGGAAGGCTGTATAACGTGGTTCTGCTGGATTGGAAAATGCCCGGGATGGATGGGGTGGAGACAGTAAGACGGATACGCCGGGAAATTCTCAAAGACATACCGATCTTTGTATTGACTGGTTATGACTGGGCAGACATTGAGGAGGAAGCAGAACGTGCGGGGGTGGACGCATTCCTTCAGAAGCCATTCTTCCTGACCAGTTTCCGCCAAAAGGTAGATTCTGTCATCAGCCAGGAGCCGGAATCCGATGATTCGGATGAGCAGAGTATTTTTCAGGCAATGCATATTCTGGTGGCAGAGGACAATGAGATCAATGCAGAAATTCTCAGCGAATTGCTGGATATGGCGGGGGCTTCCTGTGAAATCTATGAGAATGGGCAGCTTGCCGCAGAGGCATTTGAGCAGTCAGAGCCAGGGCAGTATCAGCTGGTGCTGATGGATGTGCAGATGCCGGTGATGAATGGATATGACGCCACCAGAGCAATCAGAAAATCGGCACATCCCATGGCGGAGAAGATTCCCATCATTGCCATGACAGCCAATGCCTTTGCTGAAGATATCAGGGACGCGCTGGAGTCTGGGATGAATGCCCATGTTTCAAAACCTATCGATATGACTGTATTGGATCAGGCAGTCAGAAGTGTAATTCATTAAAAATTTAGAAAAGCAGAAATTGTAGAAAAAGACCCGGCGGCAGTCTGTCTGCCGAGGGTCTATTGTATATAACTGCCTGGCATTAAATAATTGCCGGATAGAATAGAAAGCAATTACCGCACTGCAGCGGAGAATCCTGCTTTGCAGGATTCCTTGTTCCGGCTATCAGTAATTTCGAATAATGTATGGCAGATTGGGATTGGTTTGAGCAGCACTGATCTTCTGGTCATAAGCGATTACCCTGCACTTTGCTGAGCAGCCGCTTTTCATTTTCAAAGTAACGATTGCCGTTCCGCTCTTTCGAGCCTTGATTTTTCCTGTTTTTTTATTGATAAATACAATATTTTTTTTCGAAGATTCCCAGGATAAAATTTTGTCGCCGCGGGTTTTATTTTTGATCTTTAATCTGGATTGTCTTCCAACCTTTAAATACAATTTATCTTTTGTCAGCGATACATTGGCAGGCAGTTTTTCAATAGTCTGAGTTTCTATAGAGCCGCACTTGGTGCAAATATGTCTTTTGCTGCCGCTGCGAAATATATCTGCTTTTTTGAGTACAGTCCAACTTGAGTAAGAATGGCCGTTAGATGGAAGTTTATCTTCGCGGTATTCTCCACAATTGGAACATAAATATATTTTGAAACCATCTTTTGTACATGTGGGTTGTAGTTCGCTGGTTTTTGAGTACTTATGTCCAAGCGCGGGAAGTGTTTCCGTATACGAATGTTTACAATTGGGGCAGGTATACTTTTTTATGCCATCGGATGTACAGGTTACTTCTTGGGTTATTTCCGGATCTCCGAAAGCATGGCTTTCTGCAATCACTATTTTTGTCTGGGTGCTGAAGCTGCCATTTTTAAAGGCAGATATGGTGTGCTCTCCGGCAGTCGGAAATACAAATTCATAGCCTTGCGAATAAAAGGCAAAACCACCGATTTGGATGGAAGAATAACCAGTAAATTTACTTGTAAAATGGCAGCTGTCGCTGCATGTAAATGTAAAGGCAGTATTATCAGAACTTGATATACTTAGCTGGACAGGAGTGTTTTTACAGCCGCGGATGATATCTTCCGCCTGTGCAGGGGCTGAAACAGAAGCCTGTACCGTTTGAGTATGTAAAGCAACATAAAATATAACCAGCAGTACGGATGGTATATATAAAAACATTAGTTTTTTATTCATTTACAATCCCTCCTGTATGGGTCTCCAATCTTATTTTATTTTTCCGACATCTATCTTCTGTGTACTTACGCCAAGTGCCTTTTACACTGCGTGTGCCGTTGTGACTTTTGGTGGACACTTTCCAGCTGACGGGGATATATCGGGTAGATTTATTTACCGGATTCAGTTTCTGCGGTTCATCTGGTCCATAACCGGCGCCGGTGGCGTAGAATTGTAAAAGAGCGCCGGAACGGTACGTTACGCCTTGGTCGATCCAATACAGAGCGTTATCTGCCTCAGATGCTATCTCTGGAACAGGCGGGGGAGTGCTGTCAATTTCCGAGGCATACACTGTTCTGCCGTAATTAAGGCTGCAGACAGTTAATAAGGCTGCAAGCAGCACAGGGGTAATTCGTTTTGGTTTCATTAGATATTCCTCCTGATTTTTCTAAATTGACTTAAAATATTCCTGCTATTATATTTTAGAGTTTATAACTCTATTTGTCAATGTATTCTCGATTTTTTCTTATACTAATCTAAAGCGGATGTCAGACACGCTTTTAAGAGGTGATGTATATGAAATATAATGAGAGAATCAGGGAAATCCGGGAGGAACGTTTTCTGACACAGCAAAAGGTTGCTGATTTGCTTCATGTGGGTCAGCGGACTTATGCAGATTACGAGTCCGGAAAGATCCGGATACCCATTGATAACATTATGATTTTGGCCAGATTTTATAATGTGTCCATGGATTATATTACAGGGGCGAGCAATGTGAAAAACAAATATCCGAAGGAATAGGCAGCTGCATTTGATGTTTCAATGATGCAGCTGCCTTTTCTTCATCTTTTTTTTGCATTCTCAGCCAGATAGCTGTCCATCCTGGCGATAGCTGCCCGCAGCTCTTTCATCAGATTTTCCAGATAATACCCGGCAGCGTTGGAAATCAGAGCAGCCTCCTCCTGGGGTATTTTGCGGTATGTATGTTCTAAGGCATTTAAGATGTGCAGCAATGACTGTTGGTTATACTCCAATTCCAGCAAATCCCGCATGATTCCATATAATTCTTCCATCTTCTTGTACTCCCTCCTGTATTTCTTTTCTGTGTTTTCTGGATACTACTAAAAATTTTTATGGAATGCAAAAAAATTAATGCAGATCATTCTTCAGACACGTTCTAGTGATCCATCCGGTTTGAAATTACGTAAAAAAGTGTTATTGTTCACTCTTTGTTGCACTCTGCCCGGGAATCATGTACAATAGTAATTATGAAGTATATTGTTTTTGATTTGGAATGGAATCAATGTCCGGGAGGGAAGCAGGAAGAGGATGTGCGCCTGCCCTTTGAGATTATTGAGATCGGTGCGGTGAAATTGAATAGCAGCCGGGAAATCGTGGATGAATTCCACGGCATTGTCAAGCCACAGGTGTACCATTGGATTCACAGCCATACCCGTGAGATCATTCATATGGATTACAGAAGCCTGGCCAATGGGATGCCGTTTCCGGACCTGGTTTACCGATTTTTCCAGTGGTGTGGAGGGGATTATCGATTTTGCAGCTGGGGAAACCAGGACTTGCTGGAGTTACAGAGGAATCTAAAGTACTATGATATGGAAGAAATGCTGCCAGGGCCGATAGAATACTATGATATACAGAAATTATTTAATTTGCAGTATGAGGACGATTCATCGAGAAAGTCCCTGGAATACGCTGTTGACTTTTTGAAAATCAAGAAGAATGAGACGTTTCACAGGGCTTTGGCAGATGCACGTTATGCGGCAAAAATTTTTGGGAAAATTGAGGAGGAGTGTATACACAGGAATTTTTCTATTGATGTATATCAGAATCCAAAGTGCAAGAATGAAGAGATTCATATATACTATGAAGATTATGAGAAGTACATTTCCAGAGAATTTCAGAGCAAGGAAGCTGCTACCGGGGACCGGGAGGTGAGCAGTACCCGCTGTCCTCTGTGCCATAAACCGGCTAAGAAGAAGATCCGCTGGTTTTCTGTGAATTCCAGGAATTATTTCAGTGTGTCCACATGCCCGGAGCACGGATATTTAAAGGGGAAAGTGCGGATGAAGAAGACAGATGAAGGGAAGTTTTATGCGGTGAAGACAGTTTCTCTTACAGACGCAAATGACGCAAAGAAGATCCGTGAAAAGAAGGAACTTCTCTGCGCCAAAAGACGGCTCCACAGGAAATCAACGCAATAGCTGTTTCAGCAGAGGGTTTTCATATTGATAGGAATGCCCCACATAGTGTTTGTTATAATAATACATGTTCGCAATACGCCATGGGCCGGCTGTATTCGGTTCCATGGCGGTTTTTTCGGTTAAATCAGATGTGGAAGCCCTCTGTGGAAGCAGGACTTTTCCGGGTGAACGGGTCTCGGTCCACTTGGCACCTTTCCAATCGTAAAGAAGGTATTCCTGACTGCTGAATGGGATTTGGAAATCCACCGAAGCTTTCTCTTCAGTCTGCGTCCAGAAAAAATTGGTGAACCCGTAGTCAAGGATGGCGCCGGTATCTGCATAGATGGGGGTTCCGTTTGTCTTTAAATCCACGCATACGAAAGTACGATTGTCCCGTTTGGCAAAAGTGATCAGCGTGTTCAGGGCTTGATCGGTAAATCCTGTTTTCCCTCCCTGGCATCCGTCATAGTACATGGCGCTGTTTGACAGCAGTTTATGGTTGTTTACCAGATAGCGGGTTTCTTTCTCCAAATTCGTGGCAGGAATCTCATGCTCAGCAGTACCCGCAATCTTACGAAATGTGGGATTTTGATAAGCAGCCCGGGCAATCAGTGCCATATCATAGGCGGTAACATAATGATTTTCATCGTGCAGTCCATGGGGATTGACGAAATGGGTATCCTGACATCCCAGGGATTGGGCTTTTTCATTCATCATATCTACGAATGCTTCCACAGAACCAGCCACATGTTCAGCAAGCCCCATGGCCACTTCATTGGCAGAAGCCAGCAGCAGGCCATACAGACTTTCTTCCACAGTGAGCTGTTCACCTGCATCGATGCCGATATGACTGCTGCCTGGTTCAATTCCATAAACTGCGTTTTCCGAAAATGTAACCACATCAGAAAGTTTTGCATTTTCTGCGGTGAGCAGCGCAGTCATGACCTTGGTGATACTTGCCGGATATTGTCTTTGATGTATATTTTTTTCATAGAGACAGATTCCACAGTCAAGCTCCATCAGGATCGCCGATTCTGCCTGTACCTGTGGGCCCTGGGGCCATCCGGGTATTTCGTTTGATTCAATGGGCAGATAGTAGGACGGCGGAAATGGGTCCGGTGTGGCAGATGCTGTATCAGAAGAAATGCTGGGGTCTGAACTGGTGTCTGAAGGACCCGCAGCAGTATCAACAATATCTTCGGGCAGCATATGTTCTGCATCCTGGGCATAACTGGCCACAGGCGGCCTAAGAAGCAGGCAGAGAGCCAGCACTGGCAAAAGAAATATCTTTTTATTCTTCCGTATTTTCTGATTCATCTTCAGTCTGACCCTCATCTGCAAGGATACCGTCTTTTCCGTCGGAAGAGCCGGCGATGGTATTGATTTCTGCGTTTTCTATGAGATAATCCATGACTCTGGTAAGGGCGATGGTTTCTTTGACAGTGCTCTCTCCATATTGTTCAATCATATCATCTAAAGTCATGCCGTAATCTTTTTCCATTTGTGAGGCAGCCTTCTGGCAGCCTTCGTCATCCAGCGTAAAACCTTCACTGTCCATAATGGCCTGTACGATCAGGTTCTGTTTGAGTTTGTACTGGGCGTACTGCTGACTTTCTTCATCGAGCTGCTCCTGGGTTATGTTCTGTGCCTTTAAGAATTCGTCTACAGACTGTCCCATTTGTTCAGCATATGAATTGATGGAATCGTTGTATTCCTTTACAGCACTGTCAAGGTCTTCGTCAGGATATTCTTTCACATCGCTGTTGGTAAGCACCTGATTCCATGCTTCATTTTTTGTAGCAGAATCAGCACTGAACTGGTTGCTTGCCTCCAGGTCTTCGCGGATGCCCTGCTTGTAATCCTCGATATTGTCGTACTCACTGTTATTTTTCACCCATTCGTCTGACAGTTCGGGGATACGTTTGATGGCGTTGACAGTTACGGTAAAGACCACATCCTGTCCAGAAAGGTCCGAATTTGGATAATCTTCTGGAAAGGTCAGGTTCAGTTCCTTGGTTTCTCCTTTTTTGGCACCGATGAGTCCATCTTCAAAACCCTCAATAAACTGTCCGCTTCCCAAGGTCAGATCGTAATCCTCGGCAGTACCGCCATCAAAAGCAGTGCCGTCTTTTGTGCCGGTGTAATTGATGTTTACCACATCGCCCTCACCTGCCGCAGCCTCGGGGTCTTCTACTTCTACAGTGGATGTACTCAGGATGTTTCTCAGCTGTTCTTCCACCTGGTCATCCGTCACATCTTCGATGGTTTTGTCTACCGCCAGACCTTTATATTCGCCTAATTCCACAATTTTGGCCAATTCTTTTTCGGATGCGGAGACAAGTCTGCCTTCAAAGACAGGAGAGGAAGCTTGACCCTCCTGCTTTTTTGATGACGCATCCTTGCCGCCGCAGCCTGCAGCAGTGCAGGCTATGCATAAAGACAGAAGTATCATACATAATTTTCGTTTCATAATAATCTCCTCGTTTGATTCATAATTTATTTTGATATTTAAGACACGCTAGTGTACTGTCTGTATTATATCTGGTGAAACTCCGAAGAATAAATTTTCATCAGCAAGGCGGAGAAGGGAGGCGATGCGGTGGCATCGTTGACCGCCGACAACGCAGTCTGATGGAAAGTTAGGCAAGGAGGTTTACCTGAATATAATGCAGACAGTACACTAGAGAGTGTTTACAGTTTTTTCGATGGTTTTGTAATATAAGGAATATATTTCCCATTATGTACATCAGTTATTCCTGTCTAGAGCGTGTCTTAAAATTCATTCCCGCCATCTGCACGCCCCGCTTAGCGCGCTATTTGCACCAAATTCGGTCAACATAGCCCGCTATGCCTCCCGCATTTGGAGCAAATAGCGGGTGCTTAGTGTTTGAGTATCTATGAAATGGTGTACTAGAGCGTGTCTTAAAAATCATTCTTGCCATCTGCACGCCCCACTTTGCGTCAGATTTGCGCCAAATTCAGGTTACATAGCCCGCTATGCGCCCTTCATTTGGCAC
>CAJUMB010000015.1 GCA_910587105.1 uncultured Lachnospiraceae bacterium | reverse complement strand
AGTTAGATTTATTGGTTTTCTAACTTACACACTTTATTTTACACTCCCGGAAAAGAAATAAATACATCCATCCATCCATGCAAAACACCCTATACTGTTATCAGTCATCATCATTCATAGTGTGTACACATACGAATGATCTTTACATAACCTTCATAGTCAATGGCTTCATGTGTGTTAGGTTCTTCTATGATCTGGAATACGATCTTATGCAGGATATTGATCCTTCTTGAACAATATCCCTGTAAATTTCCTGCCAGTTTTTCATATGCCGGAGGATTCTGAAACGGATCCTTTTTCATGATCTCGATCAATTCTCTGGTTTTTTTATCCAATCCACAGGATTTCAGATTCCTTATATCTTTAGCAGCCTGCCTGGTGTAAATGATCCTGTACATTATCATTCCACCTCTGATCCATCAAGACATTCAGAAATATCCGTATTTCCTCCTTCAATGATAGATTCTGTCATACCCGGGATAAACATCAGATACAGCGTTTCTTCAATCGCTTTCCAGTCTTCTTCGCCAATCAAAACCGCATTTTTCCCTCTGGTATTGGTAATGGTTACCGGAGTACAGCTTGCATTTACTTCCTGTATCAGCTGGTAGATATTCTCTCTGGCTTTCGTTGCTGTGACCGCTGTCATGATATCACCTCTTTTCTTTTTATTATGGCGTACGTTTTAACGTTCGTTAATATATGATACTTCTTTCTACCAAAAATGTTGTAAATCAAAACTTGTGACTATGCTTCTGCTGCTTCAATCCGATGGGCCATATTCGTGTAGGAACAGGGCGTACAGGCTCTGCATGCCCCAACGGATAATCTCGGAAAAGACTATCTGAAACTCTGGGGTTTCCTGAAAACTGGTCTCAAGCGTAAAGCGTCCAGCGTAGCGATGAAACCGGTGATAAACTGGCTGGCTGTCGTTGTCCGCTTCATGTAGGAAATAGTCAACACCAGAGCCATGAACATGCCTGATTGACAGTGATGGTTATGAATCCAGCCATGATCCAAACAAATCCTTGATGCATAAAATATAAAGAATTATAATGATAAATCTTTACTAAATCTATTATTGTTGTTATAATGCTAAGCATCAAGGAGGTGTTGGTTATGGCACGAAGCGTGAATGTTAATTTCCGTATGGACGAACAGCTGAAGAAGAACGTAGAGGACATTTGCCAGCGTATGGGGATGAACCTGACTACGCTGCTGACTATCTGCTGCCGGAAGATTGAGCAGGAGCGGCGCATCCCGTTTGATATCACTGCTGACCCTGACCCCTTCTATTCCGAAAGCAACATCAGCTACCTGAAGAAGAAGCTGGACGCTTTGGAAGCTGGTACTCTCCCTCTGGAAGAACATGAATTGATCGAGGTCGATTGAGCATGAGCCGGGGGCTGCAATGGGACGGTGACGCCTGGGAGGACTACTGCGAGTGGCAGAAGGATAAACCTACCCTGAAGCGCATCAACGCCCTTATCAAAGATATCAGGCGGAACCCGTTCGAGGGCATCGGCAAACCGGAGCCGCTAAAACATGACTTGGCAGGCTTATGGAGCCGTCGCATCAATGGTACCGACCGTCTGACGTACAAGGTTCTGGACGATATAATTGTCATTCTGGCCTGTAAGGGACATTATGAATAAGAAAATCCTCTCCGCATCATCGTTTCAGTTCAGGATGGTACGGAAGGGATTCTCTTATTGTTATCTGGCGTTCATGGTGATGGAAAGAAAAATCCCTATCCGTGACAGCCCATCGGCGGTACTGGATCCGGAGACTGCTGCTTCACTTTTATTTTTGAATCCCAGTCAGCCGGCATCCTCTTAATCGTTCTGCCCATTGTGGTGGTAATGTACTTTGCCGCGGTATGCCGTAATTATAACCTAAAAGTTCAGAAAATGTCTTTTATACCACAAAAAATGTACGATGCATTTGCATTGCAAATAAATATTGCGTATAATAATATTGACTAACAAAAAAGAGAGGAGTGTCCTTACATGGTTAATAAAGGGAATATGACTCTGAGGATAGAACCAGAATTGAAGGAACAGGCTGCCGCCCTTTTTAAATCTTTGGGGATGGATCTGAGTACAGCAACTGGGATTTTTTACAGGCAGGCTTTACGATATCACGGACTACCTTTTGAGGTGCGTCTTGATGAGCCGAACCAGACCACTTACGCAGCAATAGAAGCCTCCGAAAGAGACGAAGATACATACGGCCCGTTTGACAGCGTTGATGAACTGATGGAGGCTCTCAATGCTTAGACCAGAGTTTACCGGACAATTTAAGAAGGATTATAAACTTGCAGTCAAAAGAGGATGTGATCCGAAAAAGATTGAAAAAGTAATCCGGATCTTGTGCAACGAAGAGCCTCTCCCGGAAACCTGCCGTGACCATCCACTCAATAGTTTAAAAAATCATAAAGGTATGAGGGAGTGCCACATAGATCCAGATTGGTTATTAGTCTATAAGGTCGTCCACGAAATTCTCATTTTAAAGCTGATCAGGACAGGCACACACAGCGATTTGTTCTGAGCTTGTGGAAATGCTGTGACCTTATGCATAGAACAGATACTGTTTTTTATCCACTACCATATCAGCAAAGGAATAAAAATCGTGGGGTAAAAAAGACAGAGTCATAGAAGTCATTGCCGATGGGGTAATCTTCATATCCTTTGGCAGTTTGATTTGGAGATTAAGCAGTCAAATGAAAATTTTCAGACGATTCAAATATACACTTTGTTTGACATACCCGTTATCTTTTTATTTGAGAACTTTTAACTGTCCGTGCACCCAGCTAAGGGTGCGGCTATTTAGCAGGTGGAAAACCTGTCCAATAAGATAATAACTAAATCATTGGCAGCAGCCTTGGGGCTGTGGCAGTAATGTCCCAGGTTAAGCGTAGGAAGTTAGGCAGCCGGATGGCCGGATAGTACCGATGAGGGCGGGCAATGCCGCCAGAGGGAAGCCGAGAGCGGGATTTACCTCTAAAATCCCGGCCATGTAAAGCAATATCAAAGAGGAAACATTATCTATACACAGAGATAGGGGACACAATGGAAACGAAATTGGCGGGAATGGCACAATTATCAAAGGAAGAGCCGGAAACAGTGTTCACATCTATTGGCCATCTTATCAACAAAGAAATGCTAAAAAGATGCCATGAAAAGATGGATGGCGCAAAGGCTGTAGGAATTGATGGGAGATGATGTTATGTTTGAAACATTGATGGAGATTATGGAACCGAAGATAAATGAAATACGTAAAGGTGATGTAGAAAAGGGCATACAAAAAGGAAGAAAAGAGGGTATCCAAGGTACCATAGATGTCCTTAGAAAATTAAACTATAGTAATGAGGAAATAAAATCGATGATAATCGAACAATATACTCTCTCAGAAGATGAAGTTGCTATATATTTACAATTCTAATCTTTATTTCTGTTATATACCATTGTAACAAATGGTAAGGACATGGATTTTTGCCATTACGCTTCTCAGTCTTGAGCATATGTGTTTGATACGTATAATACGAGTATAAAATAAGAAAGAGAAATATATTGGCAAAAGAATATCTGAATATCACTGTCACATCTGATGCAAAAGAACAATTAAAACAATATGAATTCGAGCATCACATATCTATCGGATTCCCAAACCAACAGTTTTGGCATCAAATTTAATATGTTCAAAAATCGTATCAAAACCGAACCGTATATCCCGCTTTTTCACACCAATATGGTATCGTAAATCTAATGAACGATTTATCTGTTCAAATTTAAAAATATAAAAAAGTTTTGATAAGTTGGGGTATTTAACGTATACTATAAAGTGAATCGGGAAGATTCCGTGAAGCGGCACGTATAAGCTGTACTGCGCTTGGGCAGGTAATATACCAAGACTTTAAGGCGTTCGGGAGGATGCCGTGCCCACACCAGGGAGATACGGTGAGTCCGCGCCGGGGACTTAACATTTCGGCGACTGATCGATACCCGGAAGGGTATCCCGGCTGACAGCCAGCATAAAACCGCTTTTTTAGAATATTGATACGCTGGATGAGTGATAGTCCAGCGTGTTTTTATTGCCATTTATACATTTAAGAAGCTTTTGTGGTATATTCTGCAGATATAGAAAACTTGAAGATCTGATCGGAACCAGGATGTGTAATGAATAAAAAGAAAAGTAATGACAGGAAGCTTATTGTATGTGAGATCAATAAAGCAGCACAATTATATAAAGAACACCTTATCGGAAGAAAGTTTTTATATGTTTTTGATGGCAGATACATAGAGGTATGCTATAAAGCGGAGAGTTTCAGGCATTTGACGGGAGTAGAAACCCATCTGCTGGCAAAAAGGTTCTATCAACTTGCAGTAAAAGGTCAACTACAATCTACACAGATTTATTTTACGAGCAAACATCCATATAAACTATGCAAAAGAAAGATCAAACATATCGGTGAGATAGTATAATGATCCTATGATTTAAGACAAAATTTTAAATAGTTTTTCGTGAGGCCGCACATACTAATTTTAAAGGAGATTGACACTATGCGAAAAACTTATCCGCCCGAATTTAAGGCAAAACTTGTCATGGAAGTCTTCAGGGGAGAACGCCTGCTCAGTGAAACTGCATCAGAAAATAACGTTTATCCCAATATGCTTACCCGCTGGAAGAATGCGTAAGCAGGCTAAGCAGTATGAAGCACAAATCGAAGAGCTGTATAAACAAATCGGAAAACTTACTGCTCAGTATGAGTGGATGAAAAAAATCTGGAATCAGGCCGTTTACCCCATGCAGAACACCCGTAAAGCAGAAAAGGTATATCCTTATCTTCTCAAGGGGATACAGGCTGCCTTTCCGGATCATGTATGGAGTATTGATATTACTTATATTCCGATACAGAAGAGCCGGCTTTATCCCACCGCCATTATAGAATGGTATTCCCTGTATGTGCTGGCATGGGAGATAGATGACACTCTGGAAATCAAATTTGTTCTGGACACCTGTAAAAAGGCACTTGGCGGCTCTGTACCAGAAATCATGAACAGTGATCAGGGAAGCCATTTTACCAGCCCAGGATATACAGAACTTTTTCTGGAGGCAGGTTCCAAAATCAGTATGGATCATCAAGGACGCGCATATGACAATATCTTCATAAAACGTTTTTGGCGGAGTCTGAAATATGAGGATATTTATCTCAAAGATTACAGTTATCCCCAGGAAGCACGAAAAGGGATTCGGGAATATATGGAATTTTATAATAATGAACGCCCGCACCAGAGTCTGGGATATAAAACACCCAGCCAGATTTATCATGAAGGGAAAGACCGTTCTTTCCTCTCATGATTTTACTTGAGAATAATCAATGTATCAAGGATGTATGCACACCGCACAGCGGCAGGTCCTTGACACATTGATTATCCCCAAGTCTCTTGTAACCAAGGAAAGAAAGGGATAGGATATTCCAGATATATCCAGGAACATACGTTCAGCACCTAACGATAAATTTATCAAAAAATTGTCTTGACAAAGTGGGGCACTTTAATATTCGCAATACTTAGAGATAACAAGCCATTTGAAATCATTACTCCACAGGAGCACATCAAACAATACAAAGCTGCTAAATGCGACAAAGCTGCATAAAATACTGTAACCGTAACACAACAATATCTTAAAAAAATGATATTTTCACCAAGGGGTAAATGCGCCCTTTTTAATCCAAAAATATAATCAACATTTTTTATTTTACTATTGACATTTATTAGCTGGACTTTTTCTTTATTTTACCATAAAAGGGGAGGGGGAAACATATATTTTGTGCAATTTTTATTTTTCAAACACGCGTTAGGAATTATTTAGTATATTTTGTCTGTACACCTGTGTACAGGAAAAAATTGAATTGTAGAAACAATGAGATATTTTAGTATGCCAACATCATGCTTCTTGACCAGGACAATGCCAAAATGATTATTGGAGTTTCCAGTGTCATCAAACAATTTGTGGGTATGAACTAAAAACGAGTGTTCTCATGGAAATACCTTCAGCAACTCCGGTACCTTCCCGTGAAATTGGCTTTTTGTATCAGGAGATTCAGCTGTTTAATGAGAATATTTTTAAGTTTATAAATGTAAAATTGAGAAAAGGTGCGTCCAAAAAACAGATGCCGTAATTATTTTAAATCTAATGTAATTCAGTTAATGACATTTTTACGTCACGCCGTAATTGGCCTGGCGTTTTTTTATATTTTCTAGCAAATGCCTTAATAAATGAAGATGTACTTTTAAAACCAGCTCCAGAGGAGATTTCTTCTACAGATTGGCTGCTGGATATCAACATGTAATTGGCAGCAGTAAGTCTTATGTCAATTACGTAAGCATAGGGAGAAATGCCCATTTCATGTTTAAAACGTGCGCTGAAATGGGGAATGCTCATGTGAACCAGAGAGCTTAAGGTTTTTAATGTAATGGTATCGGAGTAGTTTCTTCGTATATAATTAATGGCTGGCTGGATAGATGCACTATGCTGGTGTCCGGAGATTTTCAGATGACTGAGCAGCTGATAAATTTCAGCAGAAACAGCCATTTCTGAAAGTTGTTTTTCGTTAGATGCCAGATCTTTGATCAGGTTGGAAAACTGCAGGATAAAACTTGAATCTGCAGGAAAAATATGGGTGTTTGAATTAGAAATAATGTACTGGTAAAGATGCGGCATTGATGTCCCATTGAAATGCATCCAGTAAAGCTGTGGGAGTGTATCGCCGTACGTTCCATATATGTGGGGATGCCGCATATCAATTAACAGAACGCTGCCTGAGGGCAAAATATAATTGTGATTGGGAACAGTCAAAAATATACTGCCTTGTATAATGAGCAGGAGCAGGTAATGGGGATAGCTGGAACGTGAACGAAAATAGCCATGGTCACAAACGGCAAAAGCAGATAGTTGCGGATATAGAAATAGCCTTTGCGCATCTGCAGAAGGGGTATGAATATGGAAATATTTTTCTATTAATACATCATCTTCCCTTTTCAACTGTCCCATCAAAATTCCTCCTTTTACCCATAATATATTCTCGTGGCTGCCCTTGTGCCTGTTTTTCTGTCAGATGCACACAGAATTATCCAATATACATCCCGAGGTATATCTCACAAGTTTACCATATATGGCAAAAAAGCATTTGCGGATTCTGGCACAAGGAGGGTTCCATAACTTCATTTATTATAAAAAATAAAAGGCTGAAAGTCAATATCATAAGATTTTTATATTTAATAATAAGAACTGACATTGCTTAATATGTAATTAATGATAAAATATTAAGAAAATACATACAAATTAACAAATAAAATGTGTGAAAATTTGTAAAAATATGAAAATACATCATGTTTTTACATAAATGATTAGGAGGAACGTGTATGGAATATATAAAAAAATTTTACCAGAGACAGATTGACTTTTCTCGGGCAGAGATGAAAAAAGCATATGATTTTAGCAATGAGAGACCTCTGAAATATATTTGTGATGCCTGCTGGTGGCTGTTTGGACAGCTTCCCGAACGGATACCTGAAAATTATTGTAAGGGAGATTATGAGAGCATGTATCATTATCAGCTGGAACTCCTGCAAAAGCATTATGAAAAAGGGTGGGGGGACTGCATGGAGCCCATTCTTTCTCCTTGGTATGGCACAGGTGTGCTTCCTTCCGGATTTGGAAGTCAGGTGGCATATAAAAAAGGTATGGATCCGGCGGTGGAGATGCGCAGTGACGTAGACGAAAACTTTGTAAAAAATATGAAGATTCCTGATCCTTACAAGGATGGCCAGATGCCGATGGTTCTGGAAACCATAGATTTTTTTCGTGAAAAGTGCGATCTGGATATTAACTTGACAGATCTGCAAGGACCATTATCATCTGCGTTTAATCTAGTGGGCTATGAAAATTTTATATACTGGATGTATGACGAGCCTGAATTAGTCCATGAATTGATGGAAAAGGTGACAGAAGCGCTAATCATGTGGATAAGGGTGCAGAAACGGCAAATGGGAATTCCAGATGAGGAACCGTCTTCTATGATGCATATCCGTGGATTGGATGGAAAAGGAGGTGTGTTTATCGCGGACGATGAGGAAGTGCTTATGAATGCGGAAGATTATGCTGAATTTGCCAAACCGTACAATGAGAAACTATTTGATGCTTTTGGGGGAGGGGGGATTCATTGTTGTGGGAATGTGGCTCATCAGGCGGAGAACTTGAAGAATACAAAAGGCCTGACGATTTATCATAATATGCTTCTGAACGATTTCGAACATGCGGCAGTTACACAGGAGGTGTTGGCACAGGCAGGAATTCCTTATGTGGCAGGGGATTTTAATCCTTCTGATGAAGGAATTGATGAATATTATGAGGGATTATTGAAAACGCTGAAACCAAAGGGATTAATTGTGGCGTCCTATATTGCGCCTGCGGCTGCGATGGTAAAGGGAAAATACATAACGGCCAGAAGAAATTCTGATGAGGTGGCAGAACGAATTAATAAAATTATGGAAGAAAAGATGAAAAAATATTTTTAACGGAAGAGGGATGCTTATGAGCGGGTTTCTGGAAATAAGGCATGTTTCTAAAAGCTTTTATGGGGTGTTTGCGCTTAAAGATATCAGTTTTGATATCGAGAAAGGAAGCGTTCACGCAGTCATGGGAGAAAACGGAGCGGGAAAAAGCACATTGATGAAAATATTGGGGGGTGTTTATCAGGCAGATAAAGGAGAAATCTTCATCCGCGGAGAAAAGCAGAAACTGGACAGTGTGCAGGATGCGCGGAAAGCAGGGATAAGTGTGATATATCAGGAATTTAATTTGATTCCGGATTTAACTGTGGCAGAAAACATTTTTATTATTGATACACCTAAAAAAACAGGATTAGGATTAGTTGATAAAAAAAAGCAGAATGAAAATGCGAAAAAATTGCTGGAATCTCTGAAGATTAATATCAATCCTAAAGTATTAGTGGGAAATCTGAGTGTTTCGGAAAAGCAGATGGTGGAGATTGCGAAAGCTTTGGCACATGACAGTGAAATTATCATCATGGATGAACCCACTGCTGCGTTAAATGATGATGAAGTGGTCAGTTTATGCCAGATGGTTCGAAATTTAAAAGAGCAGGGAAAAACAGTGATTTATATTTCACACCGATTAAAAGAAGTTTTTGATATGGCCGACACCGTTACGGTTTTAAGGGACGGAACCTATGTGGCTACAAAACCAATCTCAGAATTAACAGAGAACTTAATTATAAAATTAATGGTGGGGCATGAAATTGATGGGAGTAAAGCGCGGAAATCCTACGTAAAAAGAGAAGTGGTGTTGAAAGTCAAAGATTTAAAAAAAGCCGGAATGTTTGAAGACGTTTCATTTGAACTGCATAAAGGGGAGATTCTTGGACTTGCAGGTTTAATGGGGTGTGGAAGAGAAGAAATGCTGTCCGCATTATATGGATTAATAAAAGCAGATTCGGGAGAGATATGGATGGAGGGCAGTCGGATACAGATTAACTCAGTAAAAGATGCCATTCATAAAGGAATTTGTTTTTTGACAGATGACCGAAAAGATTCCGGAATATTACCGTTAATGTCTGTACAAGAAAATATGACGATGATATCCATTCGAAATTTGAGGAAAAAGCTGGGCTTTTATTTGCGGTCACAGGACGAGCTGGAACAATTAAATACAATGGCTGGAGTTATGAACATAAAGTATGCAGAGCCGTCACAAAAAATCACTTTTTTGAGCGGAGGAAATCAACAGAAAGTATTGCTGGGCAGAAATCTGCTGCTTCAGAATAAAGTTTTCATTATGCTGGAACCCACCAGAGGAATTGATGTGGGCGCGAAAGAAGAAATTTATAAGCTGCTTCGCCGGCTGACGCAGGAAGGGATGGGTGTACTAGCTGTATTTTCAGATATGAATGAACTGATTCAAGTATGTGACCGTGCACTTGTTTTTTGGCAGGGACGTATTACAGGAGAAATAGAGAGGGAAGAATTCAATAAAGAAAAAATTCTGTCATATGCGGCGGGCAAGGGGAGGAGGAAAAGTTGTGAAACGGTTCAGGTTTAGCGACACAGCAGGTTTGTTTGGGGCAATTATTCTTGTATTTATCATTTTCTCATGTTTACAGCCCAATATGCTGACACTGTTTAATATCAAAAATATTTTCGTACAAGTGAGCATTACAGCTATAGCCGCGGCTGGAATGACGTTTGCTATGACAGCAGGTGTTTTTGATTTATCTATTGGTTCTATTCAGGCTTTGCTTAGTGTGGTAATTGCGCGAATTGGTCTGCAGTTTGGACTTGCTGCAGGAATAACAGCGGCTTTCGCAGTTGCTGTTTTCTGCGGCATTATCAATGGGGTAATTGTGGTAAACTTGAAGATACAAGCTTTTGCCGCGACGCTTGTAACGATGATTGTGATAAGAGGGATTGCTATTTTACTGGCACACGGAAAGGAAATTCCAATTTACAATATGAATTCTATAAAATTTTTTTCTTCAGGGACGATTTTGGGAATTCCGGTGCCGATTATTATTATGATTTTGGTATATGCTGTATCGTTTATTGTTTATGAGTATACAGAATTTGGAATGTACATGAGAAGTGTGGGATCTAATCTGCGGGCATCTACAGTTTCAGGAATTAATACAGGAAAGTATCTGATTTTTGCCTTTGTATGTACAGCAGTGGGAACAGTATTTTCTACTGTAATTATGACTTCACAGATTATGTTCGGAAAAGGAACCGTAGGGGAAGACTTTGCCATGGATGTGATTACAACAGTGGTGCTTGGGGGAACAGTTCTCACCGGCGGAAAGGGAAATCTTTTTGGTACAATGGCAGCTTCACTGTTGATTGCGGTAATCAAAAATGGATTGAACATTAGTGGAGTAAACACGTATTATCAGCAGCTTGTCATTGGAATTGTTTTTATAGCGGCACTTGTTCTCAATAATGGAAAAAATTTACAGATTTTTGGAGAAAAAACAGAAAGGAGGAGATAAAAATGTCAGAAATAAAAAAGATTAGCTGGAATAAACATATGATTTTATTACTGCTTCTTATTTTCTGGACGGTCATGGTGACCACGAATCCTGCCTTTCGAAATGCAGATAACTTAATGAATATTTTGCGTGAGTCAGCGTTTACAGGTATTACAGCAATCGGGATGACGTACTGTATTATCATGGGTGATTTTGATTTATCAGTAGGTTCTATGCTGGCGCTTATGGCAGTTGTCGGTGTAAAACTTCTCAATATCTGTAATATGTGGCTGGCATTCTTACTGATTTTAATATTGGGCGTTATCTGCGGAAGTCTTAATGGTTTTATTATTGCGTATTTGAAAATATCGGCCTTTATTGTTACCCTTGGCACATTTTATATTTTTCGCGCAGTAGCTTATATTATTACAGATGGAAAGACAGTTGTATATAGTGATAAATTTTTCATGTTTTTGGGGAACGGAACTATTATGAAAATGCCAGTTCCATTTCTGGTGTTTGTGATTTTGGCGGTACTGGCTTCAATAGTACTAAGACATTCTGTATATGGACGGAGTGTAATGGGAATGGGGAATTCTGTAAAAGCATGTGAAATAAGCGGAATCAATACAAAATTTATAAAAATGAGTGTTTTTATGTTGGCGGGAGCATTTACAGCAATGTCAGCTATTTTATCAGCGTCTCGCCAGGCTTCGGCGGGGCCGGGCATGGCAGCTAATTTTCATTTCGACGCGATTACGATGGTGGTATTGGGAGGAACCAGTTTGTCCGGCGGAGCGGGCAGTATTTTTAATACAGTAATAGCAGCAGTATTTTATACAAGCATGAGTAATTGCATGAATCTTTATCATGTAGATACCCAATGGCAGAGAATATTTATGGGATTAGTTCTTTTATGTGCATTCGCTATGGATTTTATAAAACAAATAGGCAGAGATGTGGGAATAAAAAACTGAAAAATATGGATGAAAAGGAGAAAGCAAAATGAAATTAAAAAAAATGGCAGCAATTATGATGGCGGTATTTGTTGTAGGATGTCTGACAGGATGCAATTCAGATGAAGGAACAAATGAAAGTAAAACCACGAAGGAGCAGACAACAGATACACAGGAAAAAGGCACGATTGCATATTCTTGTTACGATTTGAGCTATGAGTATTATATTACATTAGCTCAGGGAGTAAGAGAAACGGCGGAAGCGGCTGGATATAAATACCTTGAACATGATGAGCAAAGCGATGAGGCAACTATGATTTCTGGATGTATGGATTTGATTAATCAGGGAATTGACGCACTGATTCTGACTGCTTATAAACCGGAAGCTGCAACTGCGATTGTAGAGGCAGCCCATGAAAAGGAGATACCTGTTATCATGGTGGACTTCGGTAGTGATGAATTGGACTATGATATACTGATTGAATCGGATAATGTGGAAGGTGGAAAAATGGCGGCAGAATATGCGATGGAACTTCTTAAAGATAACGATTCTACAGAGCAAAAAGCGGCAATTATAACAAATGATCCATCAGCAGGTTCATATGTGAGGAGAGATGGATTTTATGATGTAGTTACAGATGAAGGATATGAGGTGGTGTCAGAGTTAAATGCCAACAGCAATCCAGACGAAGCATATTCTTGTATGCAGAATATATTAGCCTCCAACCCGGATGTAACTCTTGTATTTTGTTTGAATGATTCTATGGCGATTGCTGCATCACAGGCTGTTGCGGACGCAGGTCTTGAACCAGGAAAAGATGTAACTATTTTAGGATTTAATGCGGATGAGGCTGTCTTTGAACCAATAAAATCAGGTGAAATTGCCTGTACAATTATGCAGAAACCCTATGAAATGGGAAAAATGGGTGTAGAAATATTTGAAAAGCTTCAATCAGGAGATGTTATAGCTTACGATGATGAGGAAAACAGGATTATCTGGGCTCCACTGGAAGTTATAAGTAAAGAAAACGTTGAAAAATATATGAAATAATTTACAGAGGGTGCACAATATATATTTTAGTCTTTTAAATTTGTTTCTGGAAATTTTTGACATATTCTTTGATTTTTTGTAATTTTCAATCGTAAGAATATATTTGGTATAATCTTTCGTCTTCTTTTTTTATTTTAGTAGCTTTCTCTCACCGCTTTTAGCGGGAGAAAGCTGCTACATTTTGGAGAAAAAATCACAGGAATGGAAAAATCGGGGGGTTCAGCCTTTACGTGTTTTTGACATCCAGAAAGATCATTCATATAGGCAGGTGACAGAGCCTGCGGGGATATCCAAATCGGCTCTCATCCGCGCGAAACATAAAACTATAACTATCTGGTCCCAAACATCAGCTAAAAAAAGCAGTAACATGGTGTAAAGGCTTCTGAAAAATAAACAGAACTGGCAAAGTGCATAAGCAGCTGCACTCTGCCAGTTCTGTTGTCTGAACCTATCATTCATAGAACGAACTCAGTGAAAATTCAACGAAAACTCTTAATCCAGTTAATCAAAGAATCATGATAAATATTATTAATCACATCCCTGTGCATCTGGTCAGTGACTGGACCATTTTTCTCCATAATGGCAAGAATTGCTTCCTGAAGGCCGGTGATTCTGCCCTTTTCAAAAGCCTCATCATAAGAGGAATCCTGATGTTTTGAGGCAGATGCTTCCGGAGCAGGTTCCTCGATAACAAAGGAGTCTGGTATTTCCTCAGGTATTTCCCCAGTGGATTTTTCCAAAGATGGTTCTTGTACGGCAGGATGATCCATGGCAGCCGGCTCCGTTTCTGGCTGCGGCGCTGTAAAAGCGGTTTCCTCTGCACAGTCCTCAGACACAGCCCCGGCAGAACAGGGCTCTTCCTTGCAGTCTTCTGTACAGTCGGCAGGTGCCTCTGACAATGGCAGCCAGATTTCTCCGGAATTTGCTTTTATATTCACTGCGATACATCCGTCTTCCCGAACTGGCACTTTTTCACCGGACAGAGCACCGATATATGCAGGGGCGCCGCCTTCTGTGTGGAGAGTCATGATAAAATCGCTGTCGTCATTGTTTACTGTGACAATGGTGCATGTGCCCTGGTAGTTTCTGGAAAATGCGTATTGGCGGTTGGTCAGGAGCAATTCCTGGTAGTCTCCGTAGGAAAGCGCAGGTGTATCCTGGCGTATTTTTCCCAGGGCGGCGGTCAAACGGGTGCAAGGATTTTCTTTTACCGCGTCCCCAAAGTCAGAAAGAGATAAAGCAGGCCGCAGGGAATCGTCAGAAAATGGTTCCTTCTTTCCCTCAATGCCGAATTCAGAACCATAGTAGATGGACGGAATTCCAGGCAGTGTATAGAGTAATATATGAACGGGGACGAAGTGGGCTTTCTTATTTAATTTGGTATAGATTCTCTCCACATCGTGATTGTCCACGAAATTGTAGAGCTTCAGTCCGTCAGGACGGTTTCCGCCCATGCCGTACAGCCGTTTTACCGTATGGGCAATTTCGAAATAGTTATGGTCGTTATGACCGGAATAGAGTGCTTTGTGAAGGTGATAGTTGGTCACAGAGTGGAGGGTGCCCTCGTTTACCCAGCGGTTGTAATCCCCGTGGATGACTTCTCCCATCAGCCAGAAGTCCGGTTTCACCTGGTTGGCGGTCTGCCTCAGAGCTTTCATATATTCAAAATCAAGAACATCGGCTGCATCCAGACGTATGCCGTCAATATCAAATTCGCTGACCCAGAACCGGATTACATCGCAGATGTAATTCTGGACAGCGGGATTGTGCTGATTTAATTTTACGAGGAGATTATAACCGCCCCAGTTTTCGTAACTGAAACCGTCGTTATATTCATTGTTTCCCCAGAAATTCACGTTACAGTACCAGTCTTTGTAAGGAGAATTTTCTCTGTTCTGCTGAATGTCTTTGAAAGCGAAAAAATCTCTTCCAGTGTGGTTGAATACACCGTCCAGGATAACTTTGATTCCCTGGGCATGGCATTGTGCAGTGAAATCAGCCAGGTCTTCATTTGTTCCCAGACGGCTGTCTAACTTTTTATAATCAGTAGTCTCGTAACCATGGCCCACAGATTCAAAAAGCGGGCCGATGTAGATGGCGTTGCAGCCGATCTCTTTTATATGGGAAATCCAGGGAATCAGGGTGTTCAGACGGTGTTCCGGCTCTGCATAAGAATTTTGTTTTGGTGCTCCGGTAAGACCCAATGGGTAGATATGGTAGAAAACAGCTTCGTCATACCATGCCATATATTTGTGCCTCCTCAAAATGTATTTTTAGAATTCTATGGTACACTAAAATGGAGAAAATTACAAGATATTCATGGAAAAACCAGCGGAAAACGCTGTGAGGAATACTCTCGGGGAAATGGTAAGCGGAATATTATCCGTGAACAGTAACCGGCAAAATAATATTTGAAAAACATGCCATAAGATAAGGTTGAAAATATGTGCTGTACCATGGTATACTAGAGCTATTCTTATCATGCGCTGAACTCAAAAGTGCAATAAACAGAGAAAGGATGTATAGTCATGCGTAAAAGTATCAAGAAAATGTTTGGGGTCCGGGTGGCAGCAACGCTCATTTCTGTGCTTTTGCTAAGCGGCGTTACGACCGTGAACATTCTGCGGGTGGAGGAAATGCGGACCGCTAATGCGGAGGCAGAGGTGGTACTGAGTAAAGCCCAGGCAGCCGAGGTTGCTCATTACAAATGGTCCGTGGGGCTGAGCAATGCGTTGTACGAGGGGATGGAATTTACAGGCAGTACGGACCCCACCTCCTGTGTGTTGGGAAAGTGGCTTTACGGGGATGCTATTACAGAGGATGAGGAGATTGTAAAGCTTCAGACCGAGATGGAACCTCTGCATAAAGAGCTTCACGAATCAGCAGTTCATGCATTGGAGCTTTTGGAAACGAATCCGCAGGAAGCACAGGCGTATTACCAGGATACTATTCAGTCTACTCTGACCACTCTGGTAGGGTATTTGGACCGCGTTGTGGAACGGGGGACTATGCTGAGTGAAAATTCCATCGAACAGATGCGTTCAACGATTCTGCTGATGCAGCTGATGTGCGGTGTCTGTCTGGTTCTGGCTCTGCTCTGCCAGGTGAGTCTGATTCAGTATGTGCTGCGTTTTGTGGTAAAACCTCTTTTGTCCATTACCAGCAAGAGCAGGATTCTGCAGGAGGGACGGCTGGATTTGCACTTGGATTACCAGTCGGATGATGAACTGGGGGATCTGGCTTTGACCTTGGAGAAATCTGTGGGATTGATTAACAGCTATGTGGAAGATTTGAACCGGATTATGGAACAGTTGTCTCAGGGTAACTTTGATGTTCATACATCCGTTCCCTATGTGGGGGATTTCCGCTCTATTGAGGAATCATTAGACAGCCTGACCTCCACTCTTTCTGTGGCCATATCCAGTATCTGTGATGCCCAGCGCAGCGTGTCCGGCAATGCAGGACAGCTCTCTGACAGCGCTCAGTCCCTGTCTCAGGGTGCCACAGAGCAGGCCAGTGCTGTGGAAGAATTATCTGCCACATTGGATGAACTTGCCAGAAACGCAGAGAAAAATGTGGAATCGGCTTCCGAGGCACAGGAAAATGCCCGTCTCACCGGGGAACAGGTTTCCATCAGCAGTCATCAGATGGAAGAAATGGTGGCAGCTATGGATGATATCAGCCAGGCATCCCAGCAGATTGGCAAGATTATTGCCACCATTGAGAACATTGCGTTCCAGACCAATATTCTGGCATTGAATGCAGCCGTAGAGGCGGCGCGGGCTGGCTCGGCGGGCAAAGGATTTGCAGTGGTATCGGATGAAGTGCGGAATCTGGCAGCCAAATCCGATCAGGCGGCGAAAGCCACGAAAGAGCTCATTGAAAATTCTGTCAATGCCACAGAACGGGGCAACCAGATTGTAGGAGAGGTTTCAGAAACACTGAAAAAGACATTGGAACTGGTTACACAGTCCAACAGTGCTATCGGTGTAATTGCTGATGCGATACATAACGAAGCTCTTTCCATTGCACAGGTGAATGAGGGCGTCAGCCAGATTTCTTCCGTGGTACAGACTAACTCTGCCAGCAGCCAGGAGTCTGCGGCAGTGAGCTCAGAGCTTTTTGAACAGGTACATGTTCTGGAAGCACAGACAAACAAATTCAAACTGAAACAGTAGCGTTCATGATTAAGGGGCATAAACTAGCAGAAAAAGGATTTTTTTATGATAAAAAAATTATTTCTGTTTATGCCCCTTATCTTTGTTTTAGCGGCATGTTCCGTTCAGGTTTTTGCACTGCCCCCCGCGGCCGGAGGACAGCAGGAGGGGATCGATGTGAGCCAGTGGCAGGGAAACATTGATTTTGAACAGGCAGCCGCGGCCGGGATTCGTGTGGTCTATATCCGTTCCAGCATGGGAAGCAGTTATGTGGACCCATATTTTGAACAGAATTATCAGAGGGCAAAGGCAGCGGGACTGCAGGTGGGATTTTACCATTATGTGACAGCCAGGACTGATTCCCAGGCCAGATATCAGGCACAGTTTTTTGTCAATACTGTCCGGGGGAAAGATTTTGAGTGCCGTCTTGCCATGGATTTTGAAGATTTGATAAATTTGTCAGCAGAAGAAGCCAATCAGATCGGATTATCTTTCGTTCAGGCAGTGGAGGAATTCAGCGGCAAAGGAGCGGTGGTTTACAGCGATACGTCCAACGCGGGCTCTGTATTCGGCGGCGGACTGACGGCTTATCCGCTGTGGGCGGCTGAATATGGGGTCTCTGAACCGTCTTCGTCGGTAAACTGGTCTGCCTGGGCCGGGTGGCAGTATTCAGACCAGGGACAGATACCCGGTATTTCCGGGTTTGTGGACCGGGATGTTTTTACTGACGCCATGTTTTTGGAATCTGCCGGGCAGGTGAAACCCGTTGACAGGCCCAAGCCTTCCTCGAACATTGTGGTCTATCAGGTGAAGCCGGGAGATACTCTGTGGCATATTGCACTGTTATACCGGGTTAGTGTGTCCGCCATTGTAGAGGAAAATGGAATTACCAATCCGGGCGTGATCTATCCAGGAGAAAAACTCCGTATTCCCATTCGGGATGATGGGGCAGAGGCGGATGATTATTATTACACAGTGCGTCCGGGTGATACGCTGTCATCAATAGCAGCGAAATACCGGACCACAGTGTCAAAGCTGGCTGCCATGAACCACATTGCCAACCCTAATTTTATATACCCAGGCCAGCGCCTTCAGATTCCGGGAGATTCAGATTTTGGCAGGAACACCTATACCGTGCGCCCGGGAGATACTCTGTGGCAGATTGCGCAGGAATATGGTACTTCTGCAGCGGATCTGGCCGAAGAAAATGCAATTTCCAATCCCAATCTGATCTATCCCGGGGAAGTGCTCCGCCTTCCTTACTGAAACCCTCTTTCATCCGCCTTTAAGGTCTGTGAAAAAGAGGCAGTGAGGGCGGACGGAAGGTGAATATGAAAAAGCACAGACCTGTCAGGACCACCAGGCTCCAGGGCAGAAAAATATTATCTGTCCGGGGGCAGGTGTTCCGGTGTATGAGGGTTCTCTGTGTATAAAATCCCAGGAAGATACCCAGAAGGAAGATGCCAATATCCACAGCCGTAATATGACGGCCCAGGATGCCTGTATAGGTGTAAAAAACAACGGGAACAGAGAAGGTTCCGGACAGGATTCCCCATGGGCTGGCAGAAACCAGGGCAGGTACTTTCGCGCCCAGGCGCAGACACTCAAAGATAAAATAGGCGGTCAGGGGGAAAAAGACAAGCTTCATATGCTCCCACACGGACTCGTTGATGGAGGAAAACAGACCTGTCCACAGGGTCTTTCCCGTTAATCCATATAAGAAATGAAGGAAAGTGCCTGCCAGGGCAGTTAGAAGGAAACCCAGTTTAGTGAAAAAGTTTAATTTTTTCTGCATACAAACCTCCGGTAAGGATTTTCAAGCGTCTGATCATATCATATACCAGAATGGAGAAAACTATGTCTTTAAAAAAAATAGCGCAGATGGCCGGAGTTTCCCCGTCCACAGTTTCCAGGGTTCTGAATAACAGCAGTACCACCTGTGCGTCGGAACAGGTAAAAGCCAGAATATGGAAGGCGGCCCATGAGCTTCATTATGTGCCTAACCAGTCTGCGAGAAATCTGAAAATGGGACAGGCAGACCCGGTGCAGAAACTGCACATTCTCATTGTCCTGGCCAGAGTGGAAACACTGGATAACGACCCTTTTTTTAAAGAATTGTACCGGGGGCTTGAAATCGAGATTTTCCGCAAAGGATTCACGGCAGAGATTCTGACAACGGCCAGAGACGACATTGGATGCAGGATGAATGGGTGCAGCGGGATGATTATTCTGGGACGCTGTTCCGCAAAGCTGCTGGGCACACTTTCCAAATATACGAGAAACCTGGTGGGAATCTGGCGTAATCCCATGAATTTTGAGATTGACGAGGTGGTGTGCGACGGAAAAAAAGCAGCCCAGGAGGCGGTGGAGTATCTAATAAAAAGAGGACATCGAAAGATCGGATATATTGGAGATTGTTCTTATGAGAGCAGGTATGTGGGGTATAATGAGACGATGATACGTAATCAGCTGGCCATTGACTACAGCTGCATTGTGCCCACCGGACAGTCCAGGGAGGAAGGATACCAGGCCATGATCCGGCTCATGGGGGATGAAGAACTGACAGCTGTGCTGTGTGCCAATGACATTACAGCGGTGGGGGCTCTTCAGGCTCTCCGGGAACATAGGAAGATGAAAGGAAGGCAGATTTCCGTGATCTCCATTGATAATATTGAAGAAGCCCAGATGACCACCCCTTTGCTGACTACTGTGCACATTCCCCGGGAGGCTATGGCACATATGGCTGTACAGATTTTACACGACAGGATTCTCCACGGGCACACAGAGAATCTGCGGGTGGAATTTCCCTGCCGTATTGTGGAGAGGGAGAGCTGCTATTTCACTGAGTTTCAGGCCAACGCACCCGCCAAGCCAGAGGTTCAGGACAGCGGGAGGAGCTGACGGCAGAGTAGTGGCAAGGGTGAGCCTGTGGGGGATTTTGGCAGCAGAAGTTTCATAACCAGAGTTTGGTCCCAAAACTCATGACGTTTGAAAGCAGTTTCATAATTATCTGGATTAGAAATTAGTTACAATTATTCAAAATATACACTTTCTTCTTGTAATCTATGAGAAAAATGGTACAATACTAATTGGACAACCGGCCTGTCCACAGGTCCTGCCAATAAAAAACGGACGTTTGGCATGCCGGTTCTATATGCAGAATAGGCTGCATAATTATGCATTTACCAAAAGGAGAAGAAAGATGAAAAAGTTACTTTGTATGCTGTTGATGGGAACTATGACACTGTCTCTGGCAGGCTGCGGCGGCTCGAAGGATGACGCGGGCGCTGGTGAAACCGGGAGTTCCAGTGGAGCTGAGAGCTCCAGCGAGGCCGGAAGTTCAGAGGAAGGCGGCAGTGAAGAGATTGCTACTGCCCAGGAGGGGAAACTGATTATGGCCACCAATGCGGAATTCCCTCCCTATGAATTTTACGAGGGCGATGAAATCGTTGGCATTGATGCGGAGATCGCCGCTGCAGTTGCCGAGGAACTTGGCTTGGAACTTCAGATTGAGGACATGGCATTTGATGCCATTATCACGGCTGTCACATCGGGAAAGGCGGATATCGGAGCAGCTGGGATGACAGTGACCCCTGACAGGGAGGAAAATGTATCTTTCACCGATACATACGCTGAAGCTTCTCAGGTTGTGATTGTACCGGAAGGCAGTGAGATCGCGTCACCTGATGACCTGGCCGGAAAGAAAATCGGCGTACAGCTTGGTACTACCGGAGATATTTACTCAGCGGATGTGGAAGATGCCACAGTGGAACGTTATAATAAAGGATTTGAAGCAGTGCAGTCTCTCCAGTCCGGAAAGATTGACGCAGTGGTAATCGATGAGCAGCCTGCGAAAGTATTTGTTGAGCAGAATGAAGGACTGGAAATTCTTCCAGATAAATTTACAGAGGAAGAATATGCCATCGCCTGTGCCAAAGACAATACCGCACTGGTGGAAAAAATCAACGGCGCACTGGAGAGTCTGAGAGAGTCTGGAGAACTGGACGAAATCGTCAGCAAATATATTGCAGCCGATTCTGACAGTGCGGAATAAGGAGCTTGAACTACCATGATGGATGCACTTGCGCAAAACCTGATTGAGAAGGACCGCTGGAAATATATTGCGGATGGTCTGGGCGTTACGCTTCAGATTACCTTTTTTGCAGTGATTCTGGGGATCCTTCTGGGCTTCCTTGTGGCTGTTGTCAGGTCTACTTATGAAAAAACCGGAAAATTGAAGCTGTTTAACCTGCTGTGCCAGATTTATCTGACTGTCATCCGCGGGACGCCTGTACTGGTGCAGCTGCTGATCATGTATTATATTGTGTTCGTATCAATGACCAGCAAAATTATGGTGGCTTCTCTGGCTTTTGGGATTAATTCCGGCGCCTATGTGGCGGAAATTATCCGCGGGGGAATCTTGTCCATTGACAATGGGCAGTTTGAGGCGGGCAGAAGCCTTGGCTTTAATTATGTACAGACCATGATTTATATTATTCTGCCCCAGGTATTTAAGAATGTTCTGCCTGCGCTGGCCAATGAATTTATCGTACTTTTGAAGGAGACTTCTGTGTGCGGTTACATTGCGCTCCAGGATTTGACAAAGGGCGGCGATATTATCAGAAGCCAGACTTACAATGCTTATGTTCCGCTATTTACTGTGGCCGCCATCTATCTGGTATTGGTTATGATTTTTACTTATTTAGTGAAATTGCTGGAGAGGAGGCTTCGAAGCAGTGAGCGCAGATAAACCGTTAATTCAGGTGCAGAACCTGACGAAAGCCTTCGGGGATTTTAAAGCGCTGTCAGATATTTCCACAGATATTTATCCAGGAGAGGTGGTATTTATTGTGGGACCGTCAGGTTCCGGGAAAAGTACATTTTTAAGATGCCTCAACCGTCTGGAAGAACCCACACAGGGACATATTATTTTTGATGGGACGGATATTCTGGACAAAAGGACGAATATAGACAGGCACCGCCAGAAAATGGGGATGGTATTCCAGCATTTTAATTTATTTCCCCATCTGACTGTGAAAAGAAATATTACGCTGGCGCCCACAAAGCTGAAGATTATGTCCCATGAGGAAGCGGACAAGAAGGCAGCAGAACTGTTGGAACGGGTGGGTCTTCCGGATAAAGCCGATGCCTATCCGGGAATGCTGTCCGGCGGGCAGAAACAGCGGATTGCCATTGCCAGGGCTCTGGCTATGAATCCGGAAGTGATGCTTTTCGACGAGCCCACATCTGCGCTGGACCCTGAGATGGTGGGAGAAGTTCTGGAGATTATGGGGGAATTGGCAAAAGGCGGCATGACCATGGTTGTAGTCACCCATGAGATGGGGTTTGCCAGGGAAGTGGCCAGCCGTGTGCTTTTCATGACTGACGGGGAAATCAAAGAGGAGAATAATCCGAAGGATTTCTTTGAGCATCCTGAGAATCCCAGGCTGCGGGATTTTTTGTCAAAGGTGTTGTAGGTAATTGTAAATTTTTTTGCGAGTCACGAGGCTGGCCATCCAAAAAACAAATGCGGAGCTCAAAACCGTTTGGAATTCGCTCCTTTATTTGTTCTTTGATGGCCAGCCTCTGGCTGTGGAGAGCTTTTGGGATTTGCAATTATCTGTGGGAATAGTGGTGAGGAGCTGTGGGGTTCTGCACGAGTTGTTTTTGGCAGCTGCTAAGTGAGAGGGGGATAGACTGAGCTTGGAATGTAGTTCAGCCTATCCTTTTTGGTGGAATGAAGATATCCTAGAGCGTGTCTTAAAAATGCTTTTTGTCAGATGTGCGTCACACTTGGTGGGAGATTTGTGCCAGATGAAGGGCGCATAGCGGGCTATGTAACCTGAATTTGGCACAAATCTCCCGCAAAGTGGGGCGTGCAGATGGCAGGAATGATTTTTAAGACACGCTCTAGGTAATGTGTACGGGGGATTAGCTTTCGATTTCCCGGATTAAGTTTACCATTTCTATGGCGCCCAGTGCGCAGTCATAGCCTTTGTTGCCTGCCTTGGTTCCGGCGCGCTCGATGGCCTGCTCGATATTTTCTGTGGTCAGCACTCCGAACATGACGGGAACGTCTGTGGACAGGGAGATGGCGGCGATTCCCTTGGAGACTTCGCTGCATACATAATCATAGTGGGTGGTGCTGCCACGGATGACTGCCCCCAGGCAGATCACTGCGTCGTATTTTCCGCTCTTTGCCATTTTGGAGGCGATCAGCGGGATTTCGAAGGCACCGGGAACCCATGCTGTGTGGATGTTTTCTTCTTTTACATCGTGGCGCAGCAGTCCGTCCATGGCTCCGCTTAAAAGTTTGGAAGTGATGAACTCATTGAAACGGGCGGCTACGATTCCGATCTTAATTTCTTTTGCGATTAATTTTCCTTCAAATGTTTTCATTTCTTTATTTCCTCCTAGTACAGGGCTGTGTGGGATTACAGATTCAGGATATGTCCCATGCGTTTTTGCTTTGTTTTCAGGTAAAACAGGTCGTACTCAGTGGCAAGGATCTCGATGGGGACCCGCTCAGTGATTTCCAGGCCGTATTCGGACAGCTGGTAGATTTTGTCGGGATTGTTGGTGAGAAGCCGCATGCTGCGTACTCCCAGGTCCCGCAGTATCTGCGCGCCGATGTAATATTCTCTCTGGTCTCCGGCAAAGCCCAGAGCCAGGTTCGCCTCCAGGGTATCCATGCCCTTTTCCTGCAGTTCGTAAGCCCGCAGTTTGTTGATCAGTCCGATTCCCCGGCCTTCCTGACGCATGTAGAGCAGGATTCCCCGGCCTTCTTTTTCAATTTGTGTCATGGCTGAGGCCAGCTGCTGGCCGCAGTCGCAGCGCAGAGAACCGAAGGTATCTCCGGTGAGGCATTCTGAGTGGACACGGCATAAGACGTTGCTGCCGTCCCCAATATCTCCTTTTACAAGTGCGATGTGATGTTCGCCGTTCAAGCGGTTTACATATCCGTAAGCGGCAAAATGGCCGTATTTGGTGGGCATTTTGGTGACAGTCACCCGGTCTACCAGTTTTTCGTGCTGTCTTCTGTAATCCTGCAGGTCTTTGATGGTGATGATTTTCATATTCCACTTTTGGGCCAGCTCAAGCAGTTCTGAGGTGCGCATCATGGTGCCGTCCTCCCGCATGATTTCGCAGCACAGCCCGCACTCTTTCAGACCGGCCAGCCGGCATAAATCCACGGTGGCTTCTGTGTGTCCGTTGCGCTCCAGAACTCCGTTTCTTCTGGCCAGCAGCGGGAACATATGGCCAGGACGGCGGAAGTCCTCCGGCCTGATTCCTTCTTCCACGCATTTCATGGCTGTGATGGAGCGTTCCTCTGCGGAAATTCCCGTGGAAGTGTCGATGCTGTCAATGGAAATGGTAAATGCTGTCTCGTGGTTATCTGTATTCTGGGTGACCATCTGGGGCAGCTGCAGTTTGTTGATATATTCCTTTGACATGGGCATACAGATTAAACCCTTGCCGTGGACAGCCATAAAGTTTACGTTGGCTGTGTCAGCGAACTGGGCGGCGCAGATGAAATCCCCTTCGTTTTCCCGGTCAGGGTCATCGGTTGCCAGGATAATTTTTCCGTTTCGCAGGTCTTCCAGTGCTTCTTCTATTGTGTTGAATTGTGACACGATTGTGAGCCTCCTTAATATCCGCATTGAGACAAAAATTCTTTTGTCAGTGTGCTTGTTGGTTTTTGTTTATCTGACGGGGTAAATAGTTTCTCCACATATTTCCCGATCATATCGTTTTCCAGGTTCACGCTGTCCCCGGTCCGGCGTTCGCTTAAAGTGGTGGCGGCAACAGTATGGGGAATGGCGGAAATGGAGAAATGATCCGTGCCAATCTGCGCTACCGTCAGGCTGATGCCGTCGATGGCGATGGAACCTTTTTCAATAATATACCGCAGGATGGAGGGGGATGCCTGTATGGTGTACCAGACGGCGGTATCATCCCGGGTAATCCGGGTGATGGTGCCCATGCCGTCCACATGCCCGGCGACGATATGGCCTCCGAACCGGCCGCAGGCAGGCATGGCCCGCTCCAGATTCACATGGCTGCCGCTTTTTAACTGGGCCAGGGACGACCGGTTCAGTGTCTCATGCATCACATCTGCGGTAAATGTCTGAGAATGGATGGAAGTGGCGGTGAGGCAGACCCCGTTCACGGCTACGCTGTCGCCGATTTTCAGATCTTCCAGGATGAGATCTGCCTGGATGTGAAGGATGGCGGAGTGCCTTCCTTTCTGAATCTTTTCTATGGTGCCCATTTCCTCAACGATGCCTGTAAACATCCCGCTCTACCTCGCTTTCTATCAGAAAATCCTCTCCCAGCTGTGTAATGGTGCTGTTCTTTAATAGAACGGAATCTGCCGGGGAGGGGAATCCGGTTCCGCCTATGGGTGTTTTCGCCAGCTGCCCGCCGAACAATTTGGGTGCGATATAAGTCTGCACTTTCTGGATGATTCCGCTTTCTAATGCTGACCAGTTTAGTGTGCCGCCTCCCTCCAGCAAAACACTGTCAATTTTTTCCTGTCCCAGTCTTTCCATCAGATTCCACAGATCCACATGGCCGTCCTTTTGGGGGATCACCATGATATGACAGCCCTTTTGGATATAGTCGATATGTTTTTCCGGGTCTGTGCAGCAGGTGGCCAGGTATGTGGGAACCTCGCTGGCGGTGTTTACGATCTGGGAGGAGAGGGGGGTGCGCAGTCTGGAGTCGCAGATGACACGCACTGGATTTTTCCCGCCCTCCATCCTGCAGGTGAGCAGCGGGTCATCTGCCAGGACGGTTTCGATGCCGGCCATAATGGCGCTGTAACGGTGGCGCTGTCTCTGTACGTGTTCCCGGGCGGCCTCTCCGGTAATCCATTTGGATGCCCCGGTGTAGGCTGCAATTTTTCCGTCCATGGTCATGGCGTACTTCATCACCACATAAGGACGTTTTGTCTGGATATAGTGGAAGAAGACAGGGTTGATCCGGTCGCATTCTTCCTGCAGTACATGTTCAGTTACCTGAACCCCGTGTTCCCGCAGAATCTGGATGCCTTTCCCGCTCACCAGAGGATTGGGGTCGGAAGAACCTACGATTACATGGCCGATTCTGGCTTCCAGGATGGCATCCACACAGGGAGGCTGTTTGCCGTAATGGCAGCATGGCTCCAGAGTCACATACATGGACGCCCCTTTTGATGATTCTGTACAGGAAGCCAGGGCATTGCGCTCTGCGTGGGGCTGGCCGCAGCGCTGGTGGTATCCGGTTCCGATGACCCGGCCTTCTTTTACAATGACTGCGCCCACCATGGGATTGGGGGATACCCACCCCTCGCCTTTTTTTGCAAGTTCGATGGCCATGCGCATATATTTTGTGTCATTCAATGTATCTACCTCCAAAAAAACCCTGAACTTCGAAGAAAGTCCAGGGCAGAAATAAAAGCGTGGTCAGGGAAAGCCTGCCTGCTCACATAGAATAGAATATAAAAAACTCCGGAACAATAAATTCCAGAGCAATGAAACATGAGCAGGAGCGCCGCTCCCGCATAATCATCTTCTTTCATCCAGACTGTACTGTCGGCTTCGGAATTGCACCGAATCATGCCTTGCGGCTCGTGGGCTGTACCACCGATAGGGAATTGCACCCTGCCCTGAAGATAGTTATTTATTTGTGTGAGGTTATTATACCTCTATTGAGTTATGTTTTCAAGGTCTTTTTATATCTTTTTCAGATATATTCTGACAATAACTCACACGAAATCATAATAAATGTTAATAATTTTTCATTTTTGTTACAAATTTATATCACAATGTTTCAGTAAAATCAAACTATTAAAATGGATGAATTATTAAAATTCCAGTGGAGTGACATAATATTACAAAATATGTTTATGAATTGTTAGAAAGGAACAAAGGGTATGGCGACGGTTTACTTAAATATTGGGACGCCGAAGACAGGTACTACGGCGATTCAGAGTTTTCTGAGAGAAAATGAAGGACTTTTGAACAGACAGGGATATTGTTTTCCGGAACTCTCGCATGAGGTGGGAATCAGGGGGTACAAAGACCGGAACGGGCATTTTCTCATCTGTAATGCGGGAAGCAGATATCAGTACGATGAGGTGATTGTGCGTGAAAAGGGATTTCGTGCCGTTGAAAGACTGGCAGGGAAATATTCCAATATTATATTGTCAGATGAGGAGCTCTGGAAAAGTGCCGGGAAACGGGAGGGCCTCTGGCAGCTGATAGATGAAGAGTTCAGGAAAATCGGCTGTGAGATGAAAATCATTGTCTATCTGCGCAGGCAGGATTTGTTTATTCAATCTTTGTGGAATCAGAATGTAAAATCTAAATATATGCGCCGTACAGAAAGCTTTGAAGAATGTATGGAGCAAAATGTGTTCCGGTATTTTCCTTTAAATTATTACAGACATTTATCAAGGATGACAAAATATCTGAAGAAGGAGAATATCATTGTGCGTCCTTATGAGGAAGGGCAGTTTGAGGGGGCGGAGCATTCTATCTTTTCAGATTTCTTCCAGTGCATTGGTCTGGCCTTGACAGAAGAATATACCAGGGAGACAGTGAGGAGGAACCCGGGGCTGAGAGGTAATTTCTTAGAGATTAAGAGGATTATCAATGGGGTGCCCCGGTACAGAGAAATCGAGGACTTTATGGAGACACCCCTCAGGCTGGCAAATGAATATAAAGTGAAAAATGATCTGCACGCGGACCACAGCATGTTTGCCTCCCATGGGCAGCAGGTTGAATTTCTGAAAAAATATGAAAAATCTAACAGAAAGGTGGCGGAGGAATTTCTTGGCAGAGAGGATGGGACCCTCTTCTATGACCAGGTGAAGGAACTGCCGGTGTGGAAACTGGAGCCGGATGTTATGTACCGGGATTTGACTTTAATGGTGACAGAAATTTTCTGTCAGCAGGAGCAGAAAATACGGGAGCTGCAAAGAGATGTGAAAAGGATTGAGGGAAGCCGGGTTTTCCGTATGCTGGAAAAGGCCGGAAGGCTGATAAAATAACCGTTCTTATAAAAATACAGCAGTTTATTCATAAAACTTTCAGCTTTTTTTCCGGGCTTTATACTTTACAATATCGAAAAAAGGCGTATAATCATAGTGTATCAATAAAATGGGCGGCAGGTACTGCTGTCTGTAAAATTTGATTATTTTAGAAAGGAAGGGTTTATGGATTTAAAGGACTTTTATAAGAGCGTTGGCGGGGATTATGATTTGATTATGAGCAGGATGGGCAATAAAGAGGAGCGGGTGGTTAAGTTCCTGAATAAATTCAGTGCAGATCCCAGCTTTGAGAATCTGAAGCAGGCATTGAGTGAGAAGAATGCTGAGGATGCTTTCCGGGCAGCGCATACCATTAAAGGTGTGGCTTTGAATCTTGAGCTTCAAAATCTGCAGGCTGCCAGCGACCAGCTGACGGAGACCCTGCGGGAGGGAAATGTACCGGACAATGCCCAGGAACTGCTGGAACAGGTGGGAAAGGCTTATCAGGAGGCAGTGGACGGCATTTCGCAGCTTTAATTTGAGAGGCAAACGGGGGACAGGCATTGGTATAAATATCGGTGTGCTGGCAGATAATGTCAGTATAGATTGTTTAACCGCAGGTCTGATTTGAGAAGGTTACGGGAGTGAGTTTGAGAAGACGAGAATACTTTAGAAGAATTGTGATGTTTGTCCTGGCGTCTCTGGTAGTTTTGGCACAATCGGCCCTGTTTGCGGCAGCGTGGTATCTATATTATCGGGAATTGATATTTGAACCATTCTGGAATAAAGGAAATTGGGTGCTGATTGCCATGTATACGCTGATCTTGATTCTTTTTTCCAGAATGTTCGGCGGACTGCGCGTGGGATACCTGAAGAGACTGGATGATATTTATTCTCTTGCACTGGCAGCCATCTGTTCCAATGTGGTGATATATCTGCAGATTACTCTCATCAACCGCTGGTTTCTATCTCCAATGCCCATTTTGATTATGACACTGGCAGAGTTCTGTGTGATTGTGGTCTGGGCTTTTGGTTCCAGGTACCTGTTCAATCATTTGTATGGGGCCAGAAAGATGCTGGTGATTTACGGAGAACGCAGGCCGGATCAATTGATCAGGAAGATGGAATCCAGAAGGGATAAGTATAACATCTGCGGGAAAGTACACATCCAGGAGGGCGAAAAGGAAATACGCCGGATGATGAAAGAATACGAGGCTGTCATTATCTGGGATCTGCCTTCACAGATAAGAAACAGGTATCTGAAATATTGTTTTGCCCATTCCATCCGCTGTTATGTGACGCCCAAGATATCTGATGTGATACTGGCGGGCTCAGACCGGATTCATCTGTTTGATACGCCCCTGCTGGTTTCCAGGAATATGGGGCTGACGGCGGAACAGCTGGTGGTCAAACGTTTTATGGATATCGTGGTCTCCGCTGTGGGAATTGTACTTTCTTCTCCGATTATGGTTATATGTGCCATAGCCGTGAAGGCGTACGACAGAGGGCCGGTGTTCTACCGGCAGGAACGGCTGACTCAGAATGGAGCGCCTTTCCGTATTTTTAAATTCCGCAGTATGAGGGTGAATTCAGAGACACAAGGCGCACGGCTGGCATCGAAACACGACAGCCGTATTACTCCGGTGGGACGTGTGCTGCGCAACCTGCATTTCGATGAACTGCCCCAGCTGTTTAATGTACTGGCCGGGGATATGTCCATTGTGGGGCCTCGTCCAGAGAGAAAAGTATTGTTAAAAGAATATCAGCGGGAGATTCCGGAGTTTTACTACCGTTTGAAGGTGAAGGCAGGGCTTACCGGTTATGCCCAGGTCTATGGGAAATACAATACGACTCCTTATGATAAATTAAAACTGGATTTATTTTATATTGAAAATTATTCGGTTTTTTTGGATATTAAACTGATGTTTATGACTTTCCGGATTTTATTTCAGAAGGAAACTTCGGAAGGGGTGGAGGACCGTCAGGTCAACGCCCTGTTGAATTCAGGAGAAAAAGAGTGTCCTACGGATTTGAAAAAAAAGGATGGCGGGCAGTTATGAAGACTCCTTTAATTTCAGTAATTATGCCGGCTTACAACAGTGCAGCGTATATCCGGCAGGCAGTAGACTCTGTGTACAGCCAGCAGGTTCCTCTGGAATTGATTGTGGTGGACGATTGTTCCAGTGATGATACACCCGGGCAGCTGAGGGATTATCTGGAGCGGGAAGATTTCCTCTATGTGAAAAATCATACGAATCAGGGACCTGCCGCTTCCCGAAACCGGGGAGTTTCTCTGGCACGGGGGAAATATGTGGCATTTCTTGACTCGGATGACTGGTGGGGAGAAGGAAAATTACAGGAGCAGCTGCAGGTTATGGAAGACAGCCAGGCTGTTTTGTGTTCCACCGGGCGGGAACTGATGCGCTGGGATGGCAGCAGTACCGGAACATACATTGGAGTGAAGGAACATTTGACCTATGGGGAGCTGTTGAAACATAACAGTATCAACTGTTCATCGGTGCTGCTGTCCGCTGAGACAGCCAGGCAGTTCCCTATGTGTTATGACCAGAGTCATGAGGATTACATTACGTGGTTGAAAATCTTAAAAAAATATGGATGGGCCAGAGGAATTGACAAACCTTATTTAAAATGCCGTCTCAGCAAAAACGGAAAGTCCAGGGATAAATGGAAATCTGCGAAAATGACGTTTCAGGTGTACCGGTATATGGGGTACGGCATAGGTAAGAGTTGTCTGTTTTTTTTATCTTATGCTGTCCATGGCATTTGCAAATATGGCAGGAGTGTACGATGAAGCGTGGAGTAAAAGACCTACTGAAAAACTATATTTCTACACAATGGCTGAAGCGGTCGCCTGTTCTGGGCATATGGCAGAATCAATGGGCTTTTTCTTCCATGGAGAACTGCCATTTTGATTCCAATTCTCGTTATCTATTTCAATATGTCTATGACCATATACCCCAGATTGTTCCAGTTTATGTGATGAACGATCCGGTGAAGAGGGAACGTCTCAGGAAAGAATATCCCCGGGCACGGATTGTTGACACCAATACCCGTGAGGGTATCTGCACGGTGCTGGAATCCGGGGTGTGGTTTACTTCTGCAGGAATGCCGGTATACGGCACAGGACTTTTAAAGGGGCGGGTCATAGTGAATCTGTGGCATGGGGTGCCTTTAAAAAAGATTGTTCTGGCTGAGAAGAATCATCATTTTTGGTATCGTCTGTATATATCTTTGTTGTTTTCAAAAAATTATACATGGGTTGTGACCACATCCCGGCGTATGGTTCCCATTATGCAGAAAAGTTTCGGAATTGGGAAAAACCAGGTGAAAGTGTGGGGGCAGCCCCGCAATGACAGATTGTTTGCCTGCCGGGATGCGGGGGAGGTTTTGGGCGGAATTTACGGGAATCTTCCGGAATTTTCCAAGGCTGTTTTGTATGCCCCCACCCACCGGGATGGTACTCCGGTGAAACTGTTCCCTTTCCAGGACTTCCAGCCGGAAGGGCTGGCAGAATTTTTGGAGAGAGAGAAGATTTTGCTGTGTGTCCGCACTCATATGTATGAGACAGAGCGTGCGAAACTTCCAAAGAGTCCCCGGCTGCTCTGGCTGGGAGAGGACCTGGCGGAAGATGTGATGGAAGTGCTGGACGTGTTTGATCTGCTGATTACGGATTATTCCAGCATCTACATTGATTTTCTGCTGACTGGAAAGCCGTTGATGTTTCTACCTTATGACCAGGAGGAATATCTGGCGGGCAGAGGGTTTAATTTCCCTTACGAGAAGATTACTCCAGGGCCAAGGCCGGAATCTTTCCGGGAATTTTGTGTGCAAATGGAGGAATTGCTGCAGGGCGATGACAGTTATAGGGAAAAGCGCAGGAAGACGGATAAGTTTTTCAATGAGGTGCATGAACCCTGCTGTGAGCTGATTTGTGCAAGGGTGCAGGAATATTTGAAGGGTGCGGATATATGACGGGAAAATTAAAAATGATGGCTGCGAAGCTGGTGAACAGCACCGCACATGGCAAGGAGCTGGCAGTCTGGCTGAGAGATATAGCAAAAAGTGTGTGGTATGGAGTGTTCTATGCACTTAGGTATCCGGTGGATAAGCGGATGATTTTGTTTGAATCTTACTGGGGCCGTCAGTTTGCCTGCAGTCCCAGGGCAGTTTACGAGGAACTGAGCAGGAACAGCGCCGGGAAAAAATATAAGATTGTGTGGGCATTTGAAGAGCCGGAAAGGTTTCGGGAAATGTTTGAGGGCCGCAAAAATGTGCGGCTGGTGAAATACCACAGCCGGGAACATATCAGATGTTATGCCTCAGCTGGGTTCTGGATTACCAACTCCCGGACTCCCCCGGGTATCTGGAAAAAGCGGGGGCAGATCTATGTTCAGACCTGGCACGGGACTCCTCTGAAAAAGATTGGGTGTGATGTGGTGAATCATCAGGATATTCCTGCGGCAAACCGGCGTACCTACAGAAATTACCGCAAGGAAGGGCGTCAGCTGGACTATCTGGTGTCGCCTTCTGCTTTTTATACAGAAAAGCTGGGAAGTGCTCTTGATATGAAAAGTATGGAGGGGAGAGTTCTGGAGGCGGGGTATCCCCGGAATGACTGCCTTTTTACATTTACGGATGCAGATGTAACCAGGCTGAGAGAGGAACTTGGGATTCCCAAAGATAAGAAAGTGATTCTCTATGCTCCTACCTGGAGGGAGAATCAGCATGAAGCCGGGGTGGGATATACTTACCGTATGGGGCTTGACCTGCAGGGACTTAAGGCAGAACTGGCATCGGATTATGTGATTTTGTTCCGGGTACATTATATGGTGCGCAGGCTGTTTGACTTTAACGAGTATGAAGGGTTTCTATACGATGTGTCCGATTACAGCGATATCAGCCGCCTGTATACCATAGCCCATATGCTGGTCACTGATTATTCCAGTGTATTTTTTGACTATGCCAATCTGAAGCGGCCCATACTGTTTTATATGTATGATTTTCAGGAGTATAAGGAAGAACTGAGAGATTTTTATTTCGATATTTCGCTCCTTCCGGGGCCGGTGATTAAAAAAGAGGCAGACCTTGGAAGGGCTATCCGGGAACTGGAGGAAACCTTTGTGTACGATGACAGATACCGAAGATTTAATGAGAGGTTTAATCCCCATCCCCAGCCGTGCAGCAAAGAGGTCTTGATAAAATGTGGGATTTTAAAAGCATAAAAGGAAGGTATTATGGAACAGGGCAGATTGAAACAGCTGGCACAGACTGTTGTCCGGGCAGGGAAGAGCAAATCCAGATGGATGGTAGAAAGCATTCCCGTGTATGTGGCGGGATTTGGAAGAGGACTGGGTATTTATCATAGTGAAAATACCAGGCGTCTGGCGGCTTTTCAGAATAAGCACCGGGGACAGCGCTGTTTTGTGGTGGGCAACGGACCCAGTCTCACAGCGGAGGATCTGGAGAAGATTCGTGAGGAGTATTCTTTTGGATGCAACATGGTTTATAAAATATTCCCACAGACATCCTGGCGGCCGTCCTATCACTGTGTCAGTGACCTGATGCTGTCCCAGAACAAAGGCAGCGAATTCGCAGAATATGTGGAATCTCCCTATTTTACCCTGGAAAGCCGTTACCGGGAACTGGAGGCGTGTCCAAAAGACACGGTGTATGTTTACGACATTAACCACAAATATTACCGGGTGTCAGATAACCTTCTGCGCTATGTGGTACGGTCCAAGGCCACAGTGGTGCTGTTTATGCTTGAACTGGCCATGTATATGGGATTTCAGGAGATCTATCTGCTGGGTGTGGACTGTACATCATCTTTTGAAAAACAGGGACATTTTGTGGAAAATTATATCAGCAAAGACCTGCAGAATAAAGATTTGGCCAGAACCAGGGATATTATGAGAAAGCCGGATGCCACAGAGGAGGAAATACGCAGGTATCATCTGGAAAGAGATATGCACCGGTATGAAAAAATAAGAAAGGCTGCACAGAAGCGGCAGGTGGAGATTTTCAATGCCACCCGCGGCGGGCAGCTGGAGGTATTTCCAAGAAAGTCCCTGGATGAAATAGGTAAAAGCAGTATTGGGCATGTTACCGGTTGAATTCTCCTGCATTTTGTGCTATGATTCGACGAGTATGATACAAGTGGGTGCAGCGGAGGATGGCGGAATGAAATTTTTCAATGATATAAAAAAATACTGGAGTTATACGGTTAGATCGGCAAAGGCAGAGCTGAAGTCTGAGGTGGCCAGCTCTTATCTGAGCTGGCTGTGGTGGATTCTGGACCCCCTTCTTTTTATGATGGTTTATACATTCATTGCAGTGATTGTATTTGAAAAAGGCGGCAAATATTTTCCTATTTTTGTTTTTATCGGTTTGACTATGTGGAATTTTTTTAATACAGTGGTACTGGGCAGTGTAAAAATAGTAAAAAATAACAGCGCTACGGTTTCCAAGGTATATATACCCAAATTTATACTGGTAATCAAAAAGATGATGGTCAACGGATTTAAGATGGCAATCTCTTTTGTGCTGGTCTTTATCTTGATGGGGATTTACCGGGTTCCGGTCAGTTATCATATTCTTTATATATTTCCGGTTTTGGTGGTCATGATGCTTGTCGTGTTTGGGATCAGCAATCTGATGCTGCATTTCGGGGTATTTGTGGAAGATCTGCGCAATGTGATGACTGTGGTTATGCGGCTTTGTTTTTACATGTCCGGTATTTTTTATTCCATATCGGAGCGGGTGCCGGAGCCATATAACAGGATTATGCTGCAATTGAATCCGGCAGCATTTTTAATCGACAGCGCAAGGCAGTCCTTGATTTACAGCGCAGCGCCGGGCAGAAAGGTGCTGCTGTTGTGGGGAGCGGCTGGTCTGATTTTGTCTGTCCTCTCTATTAAACTGGTGTACAAATACGAAAATAGTTATGTAAAGGTGATTTAATATGGAAGACCGGGAAATTGCGATCGATGTAAAAAACTTAGAAATCAGCTACCGCTGTCTGAAGTCTTTTTCTATCCGGAAAAGCTTATTTCAGCTGAAAAAATCAAAGGTAGAAGTGTATGAAGCCGTGCGCGATGTGAGTTTTCAGGTTCCCAAGGGGGAGATCATGGGTATGGTGGGCAGGAATGGAAGTGGAAAGTCTACCATGCTGCGGGCTATAGCGGGAATTATCGCTCCGGATTCCGGGACCATTGACCTGCACGGGCACAATGTGTCTCTTATGTCCATTGGAGTAGGATTTCAGAAAAAACTCAGCGGCAGAGAGAATATTCTGCTGTCGGGTATGCTGCTGGGGTTCAGCGAGAAGCAGGTCAGGGATAAGATGGACGAAATTATCAAGTTCGCAGAGCTGGGCAGATTTATTGACATGCCGGTGAAAACATATTCCAGCGGTATGTATTCCAAGCTGGCCTTTTCCATCACGGCAGTGCTGGAATCGGATATTATGCTCATCGACGAAGTTCTGAGTGTGGGGGATGCCAAATTTAAGAAAAAAAGCTACCGGAAAATGAAGGAGCTGATTTCCAACAAAAACCGTACCGTTGTGATTGTCTCCCACAGTTCTGAAACGTTACGCAAACTTTGTACAACTTTGATGTGGCTGCATAACGGAAAAATCCGGATGCTGGGAAAGACAGATGAAGTATTGGAAGCATATGAAAAATTTATGAATTAGGAAGACTGCCCGGAGTGCGCTCTCAGGGCGGCCTTTTTGGAGATGATATGAAGATAATTGGCGGATTGGGACAGCGGATTGGGAATTACGCAAAAGTTCATAAAAATGATGGAGCGGCAGCCGGCAGATTCTCCAGGGCCTTTTTAGAGGCCATGAGAATACGCCGGGTTCTGCGTTTTCAGTGGTGTTGCCTGACATATCCGGTGGAACCTAAAATGGTGGTATTTGAAGCCTTTTTGGGAAATAGCTATGCATGCAGTCCGAAAGCTGTCTATGAGCGGATGCTGGAAGACGAGAGATACCAGGATTATAAGTTTGTCTGGATTGTTCACAATGTGAATCAATTCGCTTTTCTAAAAAACAATCCACGGACCGCTGTGGTGAAAAAACTGTCACGGAGATATTATAAATGTTGTGCCAGGGCAAAATATTGGGTGAACAATGCTACTTTAAACGACGCCTTAAAGCCCAGAAAGGACCAGGTGGTGATTCAGACCTGGCATGGGACGCCTTTAAAAAGGCTTGGATGTGACATTGAAAGCGGGGATGATGCCCAATACACCAAAGAGCAGAATCAGAAACGGTATAAGGAGCATATGGACAAACTGACTTATTTTCTCTCACCGTCAGCCTTTGCCAGTGAAAAGTTCTGCTCAGCCTTTTGCATGAAAGAAGCGGGAAAGGAACATATTATCCGTGAGACCGGTTATCCCCGCAATGACTTTTTGTATCGCTATACGCCGGAAGATGTGGAGCGAATCCGGGAACGGCTTCAGATTCCCCAGGGAAAGAAAGTGGTTCTCTACGCGCCCACCTGGCGGGACAATCAGTTTGGCACCTATATAAAAAATAATAAAGAGCGGACCGGATATTTGTACACCATGGGGCTGGACCTGAAAAAACTGGTGGAAGATCTGGGTCCGGAATATGTGATTTTAGTACGTGTGCATGTGAATGTGCGGGATGCCCAGGGAATCCCTGATGATCCGCAGATTATTGATGTGACAGATGTGCCGGATATTAATGAACTGTATGTGATCAGTGATATGCAGATTACCGATTATTCCAGCACACTGTTTGACTATGCCAATCTGAAACGGCCCATGCTCTTTTATATGTATGACCTGGAAGAATACGCAGGAAAACTTCGGGGGTTTTATCTGGACCTGGAAGAACTTCCCGGACCGATCATCCAGAGAGAGGAAGACCTGGCAGCTGAGGTGAAAGATCTGGCGGCCCATTTTTCTTATGATGAAAAATATCAGGCGTTTAATCAAAAGTATAATTATCTGGACGGCCCGGACTGCAGCAAAAGGGTGCTGGATGAGCTGATGCCCCCGGAGAGTGAGCCGTCCCGTCCCAATATCTGGTATCGGGGAATGGGGCTGGTGCGTCAAACGGTGGAGCAGATTGCACGTACTTTCAAACGAAGCCGCAGATGGGTAAAATTTGCCATTCCGGCCATAGGCAGAGGGGTGGGAATCTGTGTCAGCGATAACAGTAAAAAACTGAAATCTTATAAAAATAAATATCAGGGAAAACGTTGTTTCCTGGTGGGGAATGGTCCCAGTCTGACCACAGAAGATCTGGATATGATTGCAGATGAATACAGTTTTGGCTGCAATATGATCTATAAAGTCTTTGAACAGACCAGATGGCGTCCCAGCTTCCACTGTATGGTGGATGTGATGTTTGGCCGGGAGCTGGCAGAGGAATTTGCAGAACATGTGAAGAATGATTTCTTTACCTCTATCATTACGTACCGCCAGATGCCGGTAAAGCCGGAACATACCACATATGCTTATGGGTATCAGAAAAAGGATTATACAGTCAGCCGGAATTTTCTGGCGTATTATATTCCTTCGGGATCTACCGTTATGACATATATGCTGGAACTGGCCATGTTTATGGGATTTAAGGAGATTTATTTAATCGGTGTGGACTGTACCTCCAGTCTGGCAAAGGACGGACACTGTATTCCCAACTATGCCAGCCCGAAAGTTGCAGAAAATGACCTGAACCGTATCAGAAAACGTCTGAATGATCCCACCCTGACCATGGACGATGTGGCCCAGTATTATCAGGACCGGTCCATGTTCTGTTACCGTCAGCTGAAATCGGCTGCGGATAAAAAGGGAGTGGAGATTTACAATGCCACACGGGGAGGGATGCTGGAAGTGTACCCCCGCAGGGCTTTGGAAGAAGTTTTAGGAGAGCGTAAATGAAAAATCAGGAATTAGAGGAAAAGCTGAAAAATATTCGTCTTCTGGTAATGGACGTGGATGGAACGATGACCAAGGGGGATATTTATATAGACAGCCAGGAGACGGAGACAAAGCAGTTCAATATCAAAGACGGCTGCGGGATTACCGTGGGACAGACGGCAGGGCTGGAATTTATGATATTGACAGGGAGAGAGAGCGCCTGTCTCCAGAAACGGGCCAGAGAACTGAAGATACGCCGGGTGTACCAGAACGTGAAAAATAAAGCGGATTTTCTCGCCGGATATCTGGCAAGAGAGGAGATTTCCTCTGATGAAACAGCATACATTGGTGATGATATCAATGATTTGTATGCCATGCAGATGGCAGGGATTTCATTTTGTCCTTTGGATGCAGCGGAAGAAATCCGCCATATCAGCCATGTGGTTCTGGAGCACAGAGGCGGAGACGGAGCAGTGAGGGAAGCCATTGAGCGGATTTTGAAATCTGCGGGAAAATGGGAAGATGCCATAAAGCTGGCGTTTGGCCCAGGAAGTGAATGAGAGAGGTACAGCGATGAAAAAAATAATTACGTATGGAACTTATGATTTACTTCATTATGGACATGTGAATCTGCTCCAGCGGGCGAAAGAACTGGGTGATTATCTGATTGTGGCGTTGTCCACCGATGAGTTTAACTGGAAGGAAAAACGCAAGAAATGTTATTTTCCTTATGAAGAGCGCAAACGCCTTCTGGAATCAATCCGATATGTGGATCTGGTCATACCGGAGGAATGCTGGGAGCAGAAAATATCAGATGTGAAAGAGTTCAAAGTGGATACCTTTGTGATTGGGGACGACTGGGAGGGAAAATTTGATTTCCTGAAAGAGTACTGCGACGTGGTATATCTGCCCAGGACTCCGGAGATTTCCACAACGCAGATTAAGGAGGATTTGAAGAAATAGATTAGAGTGTGTCTTAAAATTGCTTTTTGTCAGATGTGCGTCACAGTTGGTGGGAAATTTGTGCCAAATGAAGGGCGCATAGCGGGCTATGTAACCTGAATTTGGCACAAATATCACGCAAAGTGTGAAATACATCTGCCGAAAAGCATTTTTCAAACACGCTCTAGTGGTTTTGCTGTCCATGGGGGAGATGGGGAAACCTTTGGATAAGGGATTATAGGTGACATTCATGTTATGCTTGAAGGGAAAACGGATTCTTCTGCTGGCGGCACTGGCTTTTTTCGTGACTGCGGGGATACTGCTGGCAGAAAGTGTGGATACAGAGGCGAAAATTAAGGAGGTCAGCGCTCTGGAAAATCCACAGTGGACCATGGTGGGCCAGACAAATGTGACGCAGGAAGACGGCTGGCTGCAATCCATGTGTGTGACAGATCATTATATTATCTGTTTTGAAAATACATCCACCAGAAAAGGGGAGCCGGATACACTGCTGGCTTTTTATAAAAACGATTACGATGAAAATGGAAATCCCGTACAGCGGTACAGTTTGGCAAAGACTGTGGCGGAAATGGACTATGAACACGGAAACGGGATGACTTATAACCGCAATACTGATGAGATTGTCATCGCTCCCAGCAAACCCCGGTATAAAAAGAATAAAGGGGTTGTGTTCATTGTAGATGGCACCACGCTGGCTTATAAGGACACAGTCATGGTAACCGACGGTTTCTGGCGTGTGGCTGCGGTGGACTATGATGCGGAAAACAGGCAGTATATATTGCTGGAAGGAGACGACGATAATAACTATAAGTTTGTTTTCACCGATGAAAATTTTCAGGAACTGCATTCGTTTCCCATTGTGAGTGCAGAACAGGATATTGTCTGCCAGGATTTTACAGTGTCCGGTGATTATATGCTGGCGCTGACCCTTCCCAAAGCGGAGCTGGGAGGTGCGTCCGGCCTGCTGGTGTATTCCAAAAGCCAGGAAGCCCAGCTTGCCTATTACCGGGTACATATGGATCAGATTGGCGCACAGGAGGCGGAATCCATCGCAGAGATTTCGCCCGGACATATTTTGGTGGCCGTGGGGATCAAAAACCCGAGAAGCATTGGTTTTTTTGAGACAAAGCTTCAGGCCATTTTTAAAGTGACCACGTCGGTGGAAAACGGGGATGTAACCGGAGGACATGATCAGCTGGATGAGGGGAGCAATTATACGGTGAAATATACGCCGGATGAAGATTATGAACTTTCCCGTCTGGTGATTGACGGGGTGGAGCAGGATATTGCCGCCTTTCCCACGTCCTATACATTTGAAAACCTGTCCAGTGACCATAATCTGGACGTGATTTTCACAGAGATCCCCAAGTTTGACATTGTCACATCGGTCACCAACGGGTTTATTGATGATACATTGACGGTGAGGCGTGATAAAGACGGCACCATTGCCTACCGGCCCAGGAAACATTTTGAAATGGATGAAATCTTAGTTGACGGGACGGCAGTTGAGAATCCCCAGGATTATGCGGAATCTTATGATTTTATTAATGTGCAGGGTCCTCACAGCATTGAGGTGCGTTTTAAAGAGGTTCCGTCCTACCCTATCCGCACGCAGGTGGTAAACGGCACCATCACCAAGACACAGCCAAAAGTCTACAGGGATGAAGATTTTACCGTGAAATACCGGGGGCTGGAAGATTATGAACTGTCGTATATCAAGCTGGATGGAAAATGGATACGGGAAATGCCGGAAGATATACTGGAACGATATTCCTTTGGCAATGTACAGGGCCCTCACCAGATTCAGGTGGTATATCAGTGGAAATACATGCCCTATGTGATTTTTGGTGCATTGTGGGTACTTGCCCTGGTCTGCGGAATTATTTATGGGCTGCATATACTGTTTGAAGAACGGCGCAGGAAACGGGATGAGATGATCCGGAAACGGATTGAAGACAGACTCCGTGTGCAGAAAGAAATTCAGAGATTACAGGAACTGCAGAAGAGAAAACATGGGTGAATAAGGAGAAGTTTATGAAAGTAGCAGCATTTGTACCTGTAAAACTAAACAGTCAGAGACTGCCTCACAAGAATCTGCTGCCCCTGGCGGGGCGTCCCTTGTGCTGGCATGTGTGTAATGCCCTGCTGGGGGTGGAAGGTCTGGATGAGGTTTATGTATACTGCAGTGATGAAAAAGTAACGGAAGCCATTCCAGAAGATGCAGTTTTCCTGAAGCGGGACAGCCGGCTGGACGGAGATCTGGTAAAAGGATTCGAGATTTATGAAAGCTTTATCAATCAGGTGGATGCGGATGTGTATGTGCTGGCCCATACCACCTCGCCTTTTATCCGGACAGAAACCATACAGCATGCGCTGGACCAGGTGTTAAGCGGGGAATATGATTCGGCGTTTTCCGCACAGAGGATTCAGACCTTTGCCTGGTATCAGGGAAAGCCGGTGAATTATGACATCAACGATGTGCCCCGGACCCAGGATATGGAACCCATTTATGTGGAGACCAGCGCATTCTTTATTTTTGAGAAGGAAATATTCACCAAACACCGCAGAAGAATCGGGTTTCGTCCATTTATTCAGGAAGTGTCCGATATGGAGGCAGTGGATATTGATGAACCGAAGGATTATGAGATGGCTTTGAAATTGGTTCAGTGATTCATAGGGATGACTGTAAAATTGTTTTCAGGAGCCGCAGGTTTGTGATTGGTTTATTTGTGCTGAGGAGGAGAAGGCATGGAGAAAAAATTTACGTGGATTGCCGGCCCTTGTGTGATAGAGTCGGAAGAAATGGTTCTGGAGATGGCGGGGCAGCTGAAAGAAATGGCGGAGCAGCTGAATCTGGACTATTATTTTAAAGCTTCTTTTGATAAAGCCAACCGGACCAGTATCCGTTCTTTTCGGGGGCCGGGCATTGAGGAGGGGATGGAGATTCTGCAGAAGGTGAAGGATACCTGGCATGTGAAAATTGCCACGGATATCCATGAGCCATGGCAGGCGGAGATCGCAGCCAGGACAGCTGATATCATACAGATTCCCGCTTTCCTATGCCGTCAGACAGATCTGCTGGCTGCAGCGGCAAAAACAGGGAAGAAGATTAACGTGAAAAAGGCACAGTTCCTGGCACCGTGGGATATGGCCAACGTGGTGGGAAAGCTGGAGGAAAGCGGAAACAAAGACCTGATGCTGTGCGAGCGGGGAACCTCTTTTGGATATAATACGCTGGTGGTGGATATGACGGGCATTGTGGAGATGAAGAAGCTGGGGTATCCAGTGGTTTTCGACGCCACCCACAGTGTGCAGAAACCCGGGGGACGGGGAGATGCCACAGGAGGCAATCGGGAATATGTGGAATATCTGGCAAAAGCAGCCATTGCCGCAGGTGCGGACGCCCTGTTTATGGAAGTGCATCCAGACCCGGACAAAGCCCTTTCAGACGGACCCAACATGGTGCCGCTGTCTGAGCTTCCCGGCATGATGCAGAGGCTGATTTGTGTATATGATGCGGTGCATGAATAAACGGCACCGGACTGCAAAGGAGGGGTATTAATGGACAAGCTGGCAGAGGCCAGACGGGTATTTGACATTGAGATAGAGGCCCTGAAGAGAACAAGAGATGCCCTGGATGATACGTTTGTACAGATTTTAGATATGGTGACAGCCTGCCGTGGGAAAGTGATTCTCACGGGAATGGGAAAGCCTGGACATATTGCCAAGAAGCTGGCAGCTACTTTTGCGAGTCTTGGGACTTCGGCCTTTTTCCTCCATCCTGCGGAGGCTCTCCACGGAGACCTGGGGATGATTTCGGAGCGCGATATTGTGATTGCCATCAGTTACAGTGGTGAGAGTGAGGAGATCACCCATATTCTGCCCAACATTAAAATGATCGGGGCAAAAATTATCGCCATATCGGGAAATAAAGATTCCACACTGGTGAAAAACAGTGATATTGCCCAGATACTGCCGAAGTTTTCAGAAGCCTGTTATCTGGGTCTGGCTCCCACCAGTACCACGACGGCAGTGCTGGTCTACGGGGACGCCCTGGCTGTGGCGGCCAGCGGTGTATATGGGTTTAAGGACACAGACTTCGGCATGTATCATCCGGCGGGAAGCCTGGGCAAGAAACTCCTTGTAAAAGTGTCTGACCTGATGAAATCGGGAGAGGAAAACGCCATAATTTCTCCCAATGCCGCTCTGAAAGAGGCTGTGGTGGAGCTGAGCAGAAAGGCTTTGGGGATTGTGGTGATTGCAGGTCCCGACCAGAGAATCCAGGGGGTAATCACAGACGGAGACCTGCGCCGCCAGCTGGAAAAGGGCGTGGATATTTACAATATGCATGTGAACGATGTGATGAGTAAAAATCCCATTGTGATATCCCAGCATAAACTGGCAGCTGAGGCACTGCAGATCATGAAAAAGAAAAATGTTTCCTGTATGCCGGTGATCAATGAGAAAGAGGAGTGCGTGGGGATTATCCGTCTCCAGAGCATTCTTAATCATGGCATATTATAATTTTTATCGGGGAATCATTTGATTTGCAGCAAAAATATGGTATAATTGTAAATACTGAGGTAATAGGAGGAAAAGGTATCGTGAAAAATTTAATCGTAGGCCAGTCCGGCGGCCCTACAGCTGTGATTAACAGCAGTCTGTACGGTGTGGTATCTGAGGCGCTGGGACATTCGGACGCTATTGGAAAAGTATATGGAATGGTAAATGGCATTGAAGGGTTTCTGGAGGGAAACGTATTGGATTTTAGAGAGGCCCTGCCGGGTGACAAGCTGGAAGGGCTGAAATTCACGCCTGGAGCTTATCTCGGTTCCTGCCGTTATAAACTGCCTGACAGTCTGGAAGACCCGGTTTTCCCTCAGCTGTTTCAGAAATTTGAGGAGATGGAGATTGGATATTTCTTCTATATTGGAGGAAATGATTCCATGGATACTGTCAGCAAGCTGTCCCGGTATGCAGAGAAAATCGGCAGTGATATTATTGTGATGGGAGAGCCGAAAACCATTGACAACGATTTGACATTGACAGACCATACCCCTGGCTTTGGCAGTGCCGCCAGATATGTGGCGTCTACTGTCCGGGAAATCGTCCTGGATGCCAGTGTATATGAGACAAAATCAGTGACCATTGTGGAAATCATGGGGCGCCATGCGGGATGGCTGACAGCAGCCAGTGTCCTTGCCAGAAGATTTGAGGGGGACAATCCGCTGCTGGTTTACCTGCCGGAGGCCGCCTTTGAGGAAGAAGTATTCCTGAAACAGGTTGAACAGGCATTGGAAAAGAACTGCAATGTGGTGGTATGTGTATCTGAGGGAATCCGCGACGGCAAAGGCACCTTTATCTGTGAATACGACCGTTCTGTGGGCACAGACCGCTTTGGACACAAGATGCTGGCCGGATGCGGGAAATATCTGGAAAATCTCATCCGTGACCGTTTCGGCATCAAAGCACGTTCTGTGGAATTAAATGTGAGCCAGAGATGCTCTGCTTCCATGATGTCAGAGACAGACCAGAAAGAAGCGGTTCTGGCCGGACAGTTTGGTGTACAGGCGGCATTGAAAGGCGAGACCGGGAAAATGGTGTCTTATGTGAGGGAAAGCAATGATCCTTACCGCATTTCCTGCGGTCTGGAAGATGTGAATGATATCTGTAATCAGGAGAAGACAGTGCCGGCTGAGTGGATTACCAATGACGGTTCTGATTTGTCAGATGCCTTTACAGCGTATGCACGTCCTCTGGTGCAGGGAAAAGTGGATGTACCTCTGGGAGAAGACGGACTGCCGGCTTTCGTCTGGAGAAAATAAAAAATCGCCGTAACGGTTTATTACCTTTACAGTTATTAGATATAGTCAGTAACATGAAAATCATTTTAATTATAGAAAGGAAGTTGAGATTATGGCATTAGTTACAACTACCGAGATGTTTAAGAAAGCTTATGAGGGCGGTTATGCCATCGGAGCTTTCAATGTAAACAACATGGAGATTGTGCAGGGTATCACAGAGGCGGCAGGGGAGTTAAAGTCTCCGCTGATTTTACAGGTTTCCAAGGGAGCCCGTGCCTATGCGAATCATACGTATCTGGTGAAGCTGGTGGAAGCCGCTCTGGTGGAGAACGATATTCCCATCGCTCTGCATCTGGACCACGGCCCTGATTTTGAAACATGTAAGTCCTGTATTGACGGCGGATTTACTTCTGTAATGATTGACGGTTCTCATTATGATTTTGAAAAAAATATTGAGGTTACCAAAGAAGTTGTAGAATATGCTCATTCCAAAGGTGTAGTAGTAGAGGCTGAATTGGGACAGCTTGCGGGAATTGAAGATGACGTAAAGGTATCCGCAGCAGATGCTCAGTATACACAGCCTGACCAGGTAGAGGAATTTGTGGACAAGACAGGTGTGGATTCTCTGGCAATCGCCATCGGAACCAGCCACGGTGCGTTCAAATTCAAACCAGGACAGAAACCTCAGCTTCGTTTCGATATTCTGGATGAAATTACAAAACGGATTCCCAATTTCCCCATCGTTCTTCACGGTGCGTCTTCCGTTTCTCAGGAATATGTGAAGATCATTCAGGAAAACGGCGGAAATCTGGCAGATGCCATCGGTATTCCGGAAGATATGCTGCGCCAGGCAGCGCGCTCTGCAGTGTGCAAGATTAACATTGACTCTGACCTTCGTCTGGCTATGACAGCAGGAATCCGTGAAGTTCTCTGGAATAAACCGGAAGCATTTGACCCCAGGGAATACCTGAAAGTGGGCCGTGCCAACATTAAGACTCTGGTGGCTCATAAGATCAAAGAGGTTCTGGGAAGCGACGGAAAAGCGTAATTAAGATGAATAAAAAGACAGATACCGAAAGGAGAAATCTTTTCTGGTATCTGTCTTTTTTGATTGTCCTCAGCTATTTTCATTACCTTCACAGTTACGATTTTTTCAACCACGCCGGGCTGGTTATTGATTAAAGAAACCGTAAATATTCCCGGACATATTGGCCATGTAATTTACCGCCAGTGTGCTGTCTGTGAGTCCGTCTGTCATAATACAGATAATGTAAGGGTTTTTATCCCCATATACAATGGCTGTATCGTTTTCGATTCCCGGGAGTTCTCCGGTTTTATTGGCAATAGTCACCCCGTCGGGAATCTGGGCGGGAATTTTACTGCGGCGCTGCTGGGCTTCCAGAAGACTTAACATTTTATCCGAGTAGTCAAATTCTTTCAGGTAGAGTGTTTCCAGGAAAGAGGCGCAGTCTTCTACAGAAGTATAATTCTCACCTGTGGGGCTTTCTTCCAGCAGCATCCGCCCCATACTGGTATTGGAATATCCATGTTCTATGCAGTAGGTGGATACCACCTGGCGTCCTGCGGCGGAATCACCGCCGCCCAGGATAGTGACCAGCTGGTTGGCGGAATCGTTGTCACTGACAGTAATCATGGCATTCAGCAGATTGTCAATGGTCTCGCTTCCGTTGGCGCTGGCCAGAGTGTCGTACTGTTCACATACGGCGCCCATGATAAATAACTTGATCAGGCTGGCAGCTTTCATCTGGCTGTTTTCCCGCTGGGCGGTGATGCCTGAGGAAAGGTTTTTGATATAGATGGACCACCGGCCTCCGGCGGCGGATCTGGCCTCTGTCAGCATACTGTCCAGCTGGGGCTCCAGCAGTGTCAGATCTGCCACCGCATCTTTTTCCTCGCTGGGGCTGAGTTCGTCGTGAGGGGTGTCCGTCTTGGTCTCATCCTTGTCCGCCTGGGATTCTTCGTCTTTCGTTTCCGCATCATCTTCTTCAGAATCCGATAATTCTTTGCCTGTATACCCCAGGTCCTGCTTTGCCTGATTGGAAGATAAGGTCCGGATTTGTGTTTTCAGCTGGGAAGTCTCCTTTACCGCTTCTGTCAGCATGGTTTCCAGGGAACGGACATTTTTGTTCAGTGTATACCATTTTGCGGAAAACAGCAGGAAAAGGATTCCAAATAATACAGCCAGTCCTGACATGGCTATGGATACAATCTTATAAATTTTTTCTTTTTCCATAGATAGATTCTCCTGATTTCATTGTCTGTGACTGTTCAATACCTTCACAATTACCAGCAAAATGCTATTGGCCAAAATATGTGTCGATTCCGTCGGCAATTCCCTGGGCCATGGTCTGCTGGAAATTACTGTCCGCCATGGCCAGGTCATCGTGTTCATTAGACATAAATCCCATTTCCAGAATGGTCACAGGAACCTGGCTCCAGTTGATGCCTGTCATGGTATCCGTATACTGGACACCCCGGTTATCAAAGCCGGTGGCGCCGCAATAGGAATCCAGCAGGGTCTGGGACAGACGCTGGCTGTCCGTGTAAAGGTGCGGCACATATGGGTTGCTGGGGGAAGGTGACATACTGAGCGCTCCCTGCACACTGCGGTCATCAGATCCGTTGGCATGGATGCGCACATAGATCTCGGCGCCGCTCTGGGCAGCCAGCAGAGCCCGCTCAGCATTGCTGATGGCGGTGTCGTTATCTGAGCGGCACATGACCACTTGGTAGCCCCGGTCTTCCAGAATCTGCTGAAGTTTCAGCGAAACATCCAGATTCAGCTGGTATTCCCCCAGACCGGAATAGACACCGGATGTACCGGATGTGGCTTTGGCTTTCATCTCTGCGGAATTGGGACCGTTGGGCTCTGTGGCACTCATATCCACATGGGGCCCCTGGTGTCCCGGGTCGATGGCTATGATGCGGCCTCCCGTGGATGGGGCCGGTGTCTGCTGGTCTGTATTTTCATTGGCAGACAGGTTTTCCGGAACCTGCTGGCTGGACACGGCCGGGGACGGGGTACTGGTATTTTCTGAGACTGTGGGAGACGGCGAAGGTGCAGGAGACGGTGTGGGGGTGGGGGAGGGAGTCTCCCTTTTCCCCCGGTCTGCCTGCTTTTTCTCTTTGTCGTCCGCCTTTTTCAGCTCTTTTTTTATACTATTTAATTCTTCCGTCTGCGCAGCCAGGGTTTTCTGGCTGCTCTTCAGCTGTCTGTCCGCTTTGAATAGACGCACATAGGCAATGGTACAGCAAACCAGGGCAAATATACTGCAGACAATACACAGGGTAATTAAAAATATTGGCGGTCTCTGCTTTTTATACATCTGCTCCTCCTTAAAAATAAAGCAGACAATTGAAAAACAATTTCTCAATTATCTAAAAAAACAGTTATGCATTGGCCATGTGATAAATCTTTTCCATGTCTTTTCTGTTCAGCTGTTTGAACATTCCAATGGTACGGGTATCTTCAAAACTGCATTTAAAAGCCAGTTCCTGAATCTGTTTGTCTGTGAGCACCAACCCCAGTTCTTTTAAATTGGTGGGCATCTGGATGGAACGGAAGAAGTCTTCCATAGCTTCGATACCGGCCAGAGCAGTTTTATCAAAGTCCATGCCATCGCAGGGAATGCCGAATACATTGGTGGCAAACTGTGCGAAGCGTTCCGGATTGGCCTGGTAGACATATCGGGCCCAGCTTCCCCACACAGCTGCCAGTCCGGCGCCGTGTGCCACATCGAACATGCCGCCCAGTTCGTGTTCCAGCTGGTGGCATGCCCAGTCGCCGCCGCCGGTACCGCAGCCCATCAGTCCGTTGTGGGACAGACTTCCCGCCCACATGATTTCTGCCCGGGCATTGTAGTTGCCGGGTTCTTTCATTAAAATACGAGCATTGTAAATCACTGTCTGAAGAAGAGCCTCGCTCATGCCGTCCACAATCTCCATGGTTTCCAGATTTACAAAATACCGCTCCATGGTGTGCATCAGAATATCTACACAGCCGCTTTCTGTCTGGTACTGAGGCAGTGAGTAGGTGAGGCGGGGGTTTAAAATGGCGAATTTGCAGCGGCTGATGTCGTTTTTATACCCACGCTTCAGCCAGCCGTTTTCGTTGGTGATTACTGACGAGTTGCTGGTCTCACTGCCGGCAGCGGCGATGGTGACGATGGACCCCAGAGGCAGGCAGGCACGGGGTGTCTTCGTCTTTGTATACAATTCCCATACGTCAAATTCCGGGTTGGCAGTTCCGTAGGCAATGGCTTTGGCAGAGTCGATGACACTGCCCCCGCCTACGGCCAGGATGAAATCCACACCCTCTTTCCTGCACAGGTCAATGCCTTCATAGACCTTGGAAAGGCGGGGATTGGGCACCACACCTCCCAGACATACATAATCAATGCCTTCCTGTTCCAGGGATTCACATACCTGGTCCAAAAGGCCGGACTTTTTGGCACTCTGGCTGCCGTAATGTACCAGTACTTTTTTACAATTCTGTTCCTTTACCAGCCTGCCGGCCTGCAGATGGGTATCTTTTCCGAACACCACTTTCGTAGGTGTGTATAATTCAAAACCTCTCATTCTAATATCCGTACTCCTTTATAATGTGCTTTTTCTGTTCAAAATATCGTAATAGTTACATTACATCCTAATTAAAACAGATTTACTCACATTCGTCCAGATAAATTTCCACTAATTTTTATTTTTTAACTAAAAAGCACCTGTTGACGGGAAAAGAAGTTACGTAGTATAATGAAAAAAGTTGTCGATAATCTATAGTTACTGAGTATGTTTGGAATGAATAATGGAGGAGAGGATATGTATTCCATTCACGACATCCGGGGCATTGATCCCGAGATTGCAAATTTGATACAGGCAGAAATAGACAGGCAGAACTCCCATATTGAGTTAATCGCCTCAGAAAACTGGGTAAGCAAAGCAGTTATGTCTGCAATGGGAAGCGCTTTGACCAATAAATATGCAGAGGGATATCCAGGGAGACGTTTTTACGGGGGCTGTGGATGTGTGGATGAAGTAGAAACCCTTGCGATTGAGCGGGCCAAGGAACTGTTTGGCTGTACGTATGCCAATGTACAGCCCCATTCAGGGTCACAGGCAAATATGGCTGTCTATTACTCACTGCTCCGCCCCGGAGATACAATCCTGGGAATGGATCTGGCACATGGAGGCCACCTGACCCACGGGAGCCCGGCAAATATGTCAGGAACCTATTATAAGGTATATTCTTATGGAACGGACAATAACGGTGTTCTGGATTATGAGCAGATGGAACAGCTCGCACTGAAATACCGGCCCAGGCTGATTGTGGCGGGAGCCAGTGCCTACGGACGTATCATAGACTTTGCAAAGTTCCGTGAAGTGGCCGACTCTGTGGGGGCATATCTCATGGTGGACATGGCTCATATCGGCGGTCTGGTTGCCGGCGGTGTACATCCCAGTCCCATTCCTTATGCCCATGTGGTTACCAGCACCACTCATAAGACTCTCAGAGGTCCCAGAGGAGGGCTGATTCTCAGCAGTAAAGAATTTGCCCAGGAACATAACATCAACAAGGCTATTTTCCCGGGTATCCAGGGAGGGCCGCTGATGCATGTGATCGCGGCGAAGGCGGTGTGTTTCCAGGAGGCTTTGCAGCCGGAATTTAAGCAGTACAGCCAGGATATCGTAGATAATGCCGCGGCTCTGTGTCATGGTCTGCAGGAACGGGGAATTCAGATTGTTTCCGGAAAGACAGAGAATCATCTGATGCTGGTGAATCTGGTGGAGAAGGGAATTACCGGCAAAGAGATGGAAAAATTGCTGGATGAAGCCAATATTACCTGCAATAAAAATGAAATTCCTAATGATCCCCAGTCGCCGTTTGTAACCAGCGGTGTCCGTCTGGGCACCCCGGCAGTGACCACCAGGGGAATGAATACGGAAGATATGGATCAAATAGCGGAAGCGATTGCTCTGATGATTGAAAGTTCTGAAAACAAGGAGAAGGCTAAAGCCATTGTGCAGGAGCTCACAAGAAAGTATCCATTACAGGGATAGCAGGGTGGTTTTTATTATATGGCGGTGTCTGTTCCAGACACCGCCTAAAGTTTTTGCGGCGGCGGACCGATATAATTAAAGTGAAAGTCCTGGGGCAGCCGGCTTTCATTTACGGTGATGCCAGTTGAAAGAAAGATTTAAGGCAGGAGCAGAAAAGGAATATGAGAAAAGCGCAGAAAGAGCAGGTAAAGGGATTTGCGGAGCTTCTTGGCCAGGCGCACAGCCAGATTAAAAAGGCATTGGAAGATGGAAACAGCGGCCAGGCTATGGAACTGCTGGGACAATGCCAGGACGGAACCATTCAATTGGGAAATATCATTGAGGAAGCCGAGGGGGAGAATTTTGTAACAATTCCCATATTGGAAGAATATTGTGAATTGGTTTATCAATTTTACAATAAGCTTCAGCAGGGAATATCGGAAAATGGAGACTGGCTTTGTTTGGAGGAAGCGCTGCAGCGGATAAAGAACAGTATAGAAAATGACATCAGGGTACGGATAGAAGCCGTCTTTCTTCCCTATAAAGCCGCCATGTGGGATTCCCTGGAAAGTGTCTGGAGGGCTGCAGATGAAGACCCGGATTGTGACGCCTATGTGATACCGATTCCATATTTTGATAAGAATTCAGATGGAACGGTCAAGGAGATGCATTACGAGGGGGATTTGTATCCGGATGATGTTCCGGTCACCAAATATGATGCCTTTGATTTTGGGCAGCACCGGCCGGATATGATATTTATTCACAATCCATACGATGACTGTAATTTTGTGACAAGTGTGCATCCCTTTTTTTATACGAAAAATTTAAAAAAGTATACGGATAAACTGATTTATATTCCGTATTTTGTATTGGATGAGCCCAATCCGGATGATGAACGGGCACTGGGGAATCTGGAACATTTCTGTAAAATTCCCGGTGTACTCAATTCGGATAAGGTCATTGTCCAGTCAGAGAATATGCGGCAGGTATATATTAAGATATTGACCAGGATCACCGGGGAACACACGAAAGTATATTGGGAAGACAGAGTTCTCGGACTGGGTTCCCCCAAAATTGATAAAGCCCTGAGTGTTTCCGGAGATTCTGTCTCCATACCAGAACAGTGGAAAAGGGTGATTGAAAAAAAAGACGGAAGCAGGAAAAAGGTCATTCTCTATAATACCACGGTCAATGTACTGGTAAACGAAGGTGAAAAAATGCTGGAGAAAATGCGGTTTGTATTCCGCGTATTTAAAGAGAGGCAGGAGGATACAGCGCTTTTGTGGCGTCCCCATCCATTAATACAGGCAACTATAGAGGCCATGGAGCCCCAGTTGTGGAGTGAATACCAGATACTTGTGGAACAATACCGGGCAGAAGGGTGGGGAATCTATGATGATTCTGCAGATCTAAACAGGGCTATCGCATTGTGTGACGCCTACTATGGAGACGGCAGCAGCCTGGTGCAGCTGTGCCAGAAAGCGGGCAAGCCGGTTATGATACAAAATATAGAGATTCTGGAATAGGGTATATCAGCAGTGATGGAGGAATAATGCAGGCATGAAATTTGAATTGATGGCATCTATGATGTGTGCAGATTATGGAAATCTGGAAAGGGAAGTGGAGAATCTGGAAAAGGGAGGTATTGATTCGTTCCATATTGATATTATGGATGGACGCTATGTGCCGAATTTCGCCATGTCGCTGAACGATATGCGTTACATTGCAAGTGCTTCGTCCAAACCCCTGGATGTGCATCTGATGATTGAGCATCCCAATAACCATATAGGCTTATTTCTGCGGAGTCTCCGGCCGGGGGATACGGTCTATATCCATCCTGAGGCGGAGTATCATCCCTCCACAACACTTCAGAGCATCATTGATGCGGGAATGACGCCAGGGATTGCGGTGAATCCCGGGACTTCCGTGGAAACAGTGATGGAAATGCTGCGGATTGCCAGGAAGGTGCTGGTAATGTCTGTGAATCCAGGCAACGCCGGGCAGATGTACCTGCCCTATGTGGGGAAAAAGATTACAAAACTTCTGGCCATCAAAGAAGATATGGGATTTGAGATCTACTGGGACGGAGCCTGCAGTGCAGATAAAATTCTCGAATTTGCCCCCAAGGGTGTAAAAGGATTTGTGCTGGGGACAACGCTTCTCTTTGGAAAAGGCAGAGAATATGGGGAAATCCTGCAGGATATTCGGGAACTGCGTTTTTAAAATGTCTTCTAAATTTCTTTATAATTTGACAGAAAAAGGTACTTGACAAATGAGATCAAATTTGCTAATATACATAGCGAGCGTTGGTCAGGCTATATTGAGTTGATAAGTTTGGCCCAAGCTGAGATGCTGTCTTGGCGCAGTCGGTAGCGCGTCGCCTTGGTAAGGCGGAGGTCGGGGGTTCAAGTCCCCTAGACAGCTTTTATTATGTAAACTCTCCCAAGGGGAGAGTTTTTTATCGTATAGGAAACTTCGTCTGCTATATGATAAAAACCCTCCGGGGGATCACACTGCGGCGGAGAATCCTGCACAGCAGGATTCTTTCTTGCTTTTATAGGAGTCTGCGTCCTATAAAAGCAGAAAAACTCCGGGGAGGTACACTTTGCGTTATGAAAATATGCTCACAGGAGGGTTCTTTCATGGAAATTAAGACGATGCTGGGTGATATTACGAAGATACAGTGTGACGCAATCGTAAATGCTGCCAATACCTCATTACTGGGGGGAGGAGGAGTTGACGGAGCCATACACCGCGCTGCCGGGCCCCAGCTGCTGGAGGAATGCCGGAAACTTCACGGCTGTGAGACTGGACAGGCTAAGATAACAAAAGGGTACAGGCTTCCCGCACAATATGTCATTCACACACCGGGTCCCATCTGGCGGGGAGGAAATCATGGGGAGGCCCAGCTGCTGGCAGATTCCTACCGCAGCTGTATGGAACTGGCAGAGGCACATGGGTGTGCTGTGGTGGCATTTCCGTCTATCAGTACAGGTGTTTATCATTTCCCGCTGAATCAGGCTTCCAAGATTGCCGTGGAGACTCTGAGAGAGTTCGCTGCACATGCAAAGGCAGTTCAGAAGGTGTTATTGGTTGCTTTTGATGCTGGGACGAAAGAATACTATGACCGGGCACTGGAGTAATCCCGGCGTATTCTTTTAATGGGAAAATGCGGCAGAAATAATATTGCGGACTTTTTTTCGTATCCGCTGGATGGCATTGTCGATAGATTTGGGGCTTTTATGAAACATTTCTGCGATCTGCAGATAGTTGCTGCCCTGCAGGTAACAGCTGAACACTTCACGCTCAAACTTGCTGAGGTTCTGCAGGATACTCTGTTCCATATCCCGGGCAGTTTCCTGGTCGATGATGATAGATTCCGGATTGCTGATGACCAGCTGATCGAATATATTGTCTTCTGTAAATTCTTCGCTGAGGGATATATAGGAATTCAAGGGCTGATGTTTCTGCCGGTTGGAAACCTGGATGGCATTGTACATCTGTCTTTCCATGCATAAAATGGCGAAGGTGCGGAAAGAGGCTTCCTTTTCCGGGCAGTAACTTTGAATCGCTTTGAACAGACCCAGCATGCCTTCCTGGATCAGATCATCTGTTTCGCCGCCGATTAAATACATGGCACGGGCCTTTTTCCGGGCAATGCCTTTGTATTTTTCCAACAGGTATTCAGAGATTTCTGTCTCCCCATCCCGCAGCCGCTGGATTAACTGTTCATCTGTATATTGTCCATAATTGTCTTTTGTCATAGATTTGGCCTCATTTCATTATCATGTGGTAATCATTATAGAGTATACCTTATAATGCAGGAACTGTTCAAGAGGCAGTTTTGCTGATATTGTTTTTATTATATCTGAAGGAGGGCATTATATGAAGGTTTCAAGATGTCTGCAGGGGATTTTACTGCTTTTGCTGTTGTCAGCAGGACTGACAGTCTCTGTGGCAGCTGAGAGCCATGGGAAAATTGTGCAGACGGCAGCAGAGGGCAGGAAGGCGTCCTTGTCCTGGGAGAGAGCGGATGAGGCTGTATCTTATGAGATTTATTACAGATATGCGGTTCATGAGAAATACCATCTGTTAAAAAGGGTGAATACATCAACAGCGCATCCGTCGGTATGGGTGAACCTGCCGAAAGCAGGGAGAAAGTATCGGATAAAAATTGTGCCGTACAACCGAGATGGCAGGAAAGGGGAAGCATATCCGGCGGCAGATTGTGTGACGCTTCCGGGGAAAGTAAGTCTTCGCAGCCAGAAAAGCTATGCCACATCCCAATCCATGAAAATATATTGGAATGATGTGGGGAGTGCATTGGGGTATGAATTCCTGGTGAAAAGTTTATCTGGAGACCTGGTGAAAAGGTATCGGACAGAGAAAAAGACCAGTACTGTGCTTACGGATATTCTGCCAGGCACATTTTATAGGCTGCGCATCCGAGGGTATACCCAGGTGAATGGGAAGAATGTTTATGGAGCAGCTTCCTATACGTATATAGCCCAGCAGCCCCGGGTAAAATTCAAGTGGGGAAGCCGCAGCGTGTCGCTGGCATCCTGGCCAAAAGTGGAGGGGGCGATGGACTACACGGTATATCTGACAGACCATCCGGCCAGCGGTTATCGAAAGGTGAAAACCACAGAGGAAACCCAGGCGGCCATCACAGGACTGAGTAAGAATCGGAAGTACTATGTATATGTGACGGCGAACATGCGCAGAGGAAAAGAAGTGTATGCTTCGCCCAGGACAAAGCGATATACATTCAGGCTTCAAACAGAATAGAGGAGAGAGTGAGTTATGGAAGAACAAGGGGTATCCAGAAATTTTATTGAGCAGATGATTGACAAGGATCTGGAAGACGGGGTGTATCAGTCTGTATGTACCCGGTTTCCTCCGGAACCCAATGGATATCTGCATATCGGACATGCCAAGTCTATTTTGCTGAATTACGGGATTGCCCAAAAATATCATGGAACCTTCCATATGCGTTTCGACGATACAAACCCCACAAAGGAAAGAGTGGAATTCGTGGAATCCATCAAGGAAGATATTTTATGGCTGGGCGCCGACTGGGGTGATCATCTGCATTTTGCCTCAGATTATTTTGAAAAGATGTATGAGGCGGCAGTCTCCCTGATTAAGAAGGGAAAGGCATACGTGTGCGATCTGAATGCAGAAGAAATCCGGGAGTACAGGGGAACGCTTACAGAGCCGGGAAAGGAAAGTCCTTACCGGAACCGGAGTGTGGAGGAGAATCTTCAGTTATTTGAATCCATGCGCGCAGGAGAAGTGCCTGACGGGGCAAAAGTTCTGCGTGCAAAGATTGATATGGCGTCATCGAATATGAACATGAGAGATCCCGTAATTTATCGGGTGGCTCATATGTCCCATCACAATACAGGAGACCAATGGTGTATCTATCCCATGTATGATTTTGCCCATCCCCTGGAAGATGCCTTTGAAGGCGTGACACATTCTCTGTGCACTCTGGAATTTGAGGACCACCGTCCATTGTATGACTGGGTGGTCCAGGAAGTGGGATTTGAATATCCGCCGCGGCAGATCGAATTCGCCAAATTATATCTCACCAACGTGGTAACCGGAAAGCGGTATATCAAAAAACTGGTAGAGGACGGCATTGTGGACGGCTGGGATGACCCCAGGCTGGTTTCCATTGCGGCCCTGCGCAGAAGAGGGTATACACCGGAATCCATACAGATGTTTGTGAATCTGTGCGGCATCTCCAAGGCTCAGAGTTCTGTGGATTATGCCATGCTGGAATACTGCGTCCGGGAAGATTTGAAATTGAAGAAAACCCGTATGATGGCGGTACTGGACCCCATCAAACTGGTCATTGACAATTACCCGGAAGGTCAGACAGAAGAGCTGGAGCTGATCAATAATCTGGAAAACGAGGAATTGGGAACCAGGAAAGTGACCTTCGGCAGAGAATTATACATTGAGCGGGAAGACTTTATGGAAGAACCTCCCAAGAAGTATTTCCGTCTGTTTCCCGGCAATGAGGTGCGGCTGATGCAGGCATATTTCGTAAAATGTGAGAGTTTTGTGAAAGATGAAAACGGCAGGGTGGTGGAAGTTCACTGCACCTATGACCCGGAGACAAAGTCCGGCAGCGGCTTTACAGGAAGAAAGGTAAAAGGAACCATTCACTGGGTGTCTGCACAGGATGCAGTACAGGCTCAGGTCCGCCTTTATGAAAATATTATTGACGAGGAAAAGGGAGTGTACAATGAGGACGGCAGTCTGAATCTGAATCCCGATTCCCTGACTGTAAAGCAGGCATATGTGGAACCGGCTCTGGCCCAGGCCGGACCTGGAGATAGTTTCCAGTTTGTGAGGAACGGCTATTATTGTGTGGATGCCAAAGATTCCCGGGAAGGGGCAGTGGTGTTCAATCGGATTGTATCATTAAAAAGTTCTTTTAAACTGCCGAAAAATTAAGACCGCAGATGTTCCCATGCTTTTTTCGGGCCGGTGAGGGTGTCCGAAAAGAGCATGGGTATTTTTTTGTCAGATTTTTATTGAAGTATTAGAAAAAATCCTTTATAATATGAATTATCAACAAAAAATAAAAATATAAATAATCCAGGGAGGTTAACAATGAAGAAATTAGTAGCAGCAAAGAAAGACCAATGTATGGCTTGTCTCGAATGCCAGGTTGCTTGTTCATCCGCTTTCTATAAGAGAGAGGATATCTCTGTATCCTATCTGCAGATCGCAGCTAAGAAGGATGGAAGCCCCAAGGTTGTGGCATGTCCTCAGTGCGGCAAATGTGCAGAAGCCTGTGAAGCCGGAGCAATTAAGCAGAACGCAAAAGGCGTTTACATGGTTGACAAGAAACTCTGTACAGGATGCGGCAAATGTGTGGAAGCTTGTCCGTTTGGCCTGATGGTAAAAGCAGAAGACAGCGAGACAGCTGGAAAATGTTCTGCCTGCGGTATCTGCGTGAAAGCGTGCCCCATGGAAGTTCTGGAAATCCGCGAAGAAGACTAAAAAATATAGAAGTACATACCGTCCCGGAGAGCAAGACCTTTACAGGTGAGAGTGTTCTCCGGGGCTTTTTATCATACAGGAAACTCCGTCTCCTATATGATAAAAACCCTCCGGGAAGACCACTGCGGCGGAGAATCCTGCAAAGCAGGAATTCGTTGCTCTCTTATAAAAATTTCTCAATGATTTCGGCAAATCCGCTGTGGTCACAGTCTTTCTCCGTGATAAAATCGGCGGCGTCTTTGCATTCTTTTGTGGCATTGGCCATGGCTGCGCCCACATGGGCGGTCTGCAGCATGGGAATATCGTTTTGCTGGTCCCCGGCGGCCACGGTATTTTCCAGGGGAATCTGCAGATAACGGCAGAGCCAGCGGATGGCAGAACCTTTGGAGATTCCCAGGGGCACATGTTCCAGATAGATTGGGCTGGAATAAAAAAGGGATATTTTATCCTCTGCCCATTCCCGGATGTCCTTTAGATACAGGTTCAGTTGTTTTTGGTCTTCCGGTCCGATGACCAGGACTTTGGCGGGTTCTCCAGCCAGGCCATCAGGGAGGGAGGGCATGATCTTAAAGGGCATACTGCTCTTGGCAAGGTATTCATCCAGGTCAGGGGATGGGCCGGGTGCCAGAAGATGTGTATCTGAATATGTTTGACAGAACAGGTTATATTGCTGTGATTTCTGAAATATGTATTTTACATAGGGAATGGGAATGGTTTTCTGGTAAATGATCTGCTTTTTAAAACAATCATAAATGACTCCCCCGTTATAGGTGACAGCGTAGGAGCCGGGCTGGTTCAATTCCAATTCCTGTATCAGCGCAGTGGTGCCCATGAGGGGCCGTCCAGTGCAGATGACAATCCTGTGTCCCCGCTGGAGCGCCTGCTGGATGGCCCGGCGGTTTTCTGGAGTGACTTGTTTGCGGCTGTTGAGCAACGTGTCGTCCAGATCTGTGAATAAAATTTTGGGCAGTTTTTTCATAATGAGGATACCTCCCAGTCTTTTTGAATTTCAAACACACTCTAACACGGAAAAATGGTCTTTGTCAATAAAACCCTTGCAGGAAAACAGTCAGCCATTTATACTAGTATTACATCCGGTTAGTAACAATACTTTGCAACGTTGAAAAAATTTG
>CAJUMB010000014.1 GCA_910587105.1 uncultured Lachnospiraceae bacterium | reverse complement strand
AGAAACAGAAAAAGAGCGGAAATATGGGCTTTAAAGAGTTTCCGAGACCGCTCAATAAGGTGAATGGAGGGGAAAAACAATGACCACATACAAAACCGCAGAAGTCGCGGCAATCATCGGAATTCACCCAAACACAGTGCGGCTGTATGAAAAACTGGAATTGATATCAAGGCCCAGACGCCTGCCAAATGGTTATCGTGTATTTTCAGAATTTCATATAAAACAATGTAAGCTGATACGCCTTGCCTTTCAGGTAGAGGTTTTGCAGAATGGGCTGAGAAAGAAAATTGTCCAGATGCTCAAGGTATCAGCGTCAGGAGATTTCGATAGGGCCATTACACTCACGAAAAACTATTTGAAGCAGATCAGGCGGGAACGTCAAAACGCAGATGAAGCCATAGAAATTGTGAAGAGGATTTTATCTGGCGGTGTAGGGGACAATTCACAGCATCTGAAACGAAAGGATGTATCAGAACTGCTTGATATTTCCATGGACACGCTGCGGAATTGGGAAATGAACGGCTTACTCACAGTAAAAAGAAGGGATAACGGGTATCGTGTGTATACAGATGAGGACGTACAGCGTCTGAAAATCATCCGATCATTGAGGTGTGCTAATTATTCCTTAGAGGCGGTCCTGCGGCTTTTGCAGCAGCTATCCCAAAATCCCCATACAGATATCCGCGCTGCCCTGAATACGCCAAAACAAACGGATGATATCATCTCTGTCTGTGACAGGCTGATCGTGTCGCTGTCAGTGGCAGAAAAAAATGCAGGTACTATTTTGGATATGCTGCACCATATGAAAGTCCAATTCTCATAAACTCTGCATTTTACTGCCAATGGTGCGTCAGCCGCCAATGTTCTCTAAGTCCCCGCCGCTTCTGACGGCCTCCATGACAGGATACAGCACCATCGTTGCTTTGGAGCAGATACCATACCCCTGCTCTCTCAAAAATCAGACGCATAGAGGGCTATGTAACTGATTTTTGAGAGAGGCTATCGGAGAAAAAAGATTGACACGCTAACCATATCATGGTTCTGAAAGATTATCAAGACTGGGGCATACTCAGCAGGCCGCGGTACATAATACCCGATACAATAATACAGCCAAAGCTATTCCCATCTAAAACATTTCACTGCAATTCCAGAACAGGCCAGGGTAACACCCAGCATCATAACAATGGGTAATGCCGGAGGTTCAGCAGTCAGGTCCAGAAACGCCGATTTCATAAGCTGGATGCCCTGGGTTATAGGAAATATGCGGATCATCCTCTGCATAGTTTCAGGCATCACTTCAAGGGGCAGGGTGGCCCCGGAGAAAATTAGCATGGGGAAATACAGCACGCAGGCTATAATGCTTGCGCTCTTGGTGTTCCTGGCGATTCCCCCTGCCATCATGCCAATGCTCAAAGTAGAAAGTACAGTCAAAAGCCAGCTGAGAGCAAATCCGCCCCAGGAGCCGTGCAGGTGAACGCCCCAGCCCAGCCAGGAAACCAGGAGCAAAAGAGACAGGGACACCAGCGCATAAAGCACATAGATCAGAAATTCCACGGCAAGCAGCATACCAGGGCTGATGGGGGTAACCCGAAAGCGTTTCAGGACTTTCCGCTCCCGGTACTCTGCGGTCACCAGCGGCAGGCCCATCAGCCCGCCAGCGCAGATGGAGATAGAGCACAGCGCACCAATGGACTGCTCTAAAAACGTGTAGTCCACGCCACCCGCCGCAGGGCTTGTCCCGTACAGAAGACCCAAAATCACCAGCACAGCCAGGGGCAGAATGACAGCGAAAATCACCATATTCATATTTCGGATATTCAATTTCAGTTCATTTTTCAGCAGAGTGCAAAAAGCTTTCATTCTATCTCCTCCCCGGAAAGTTTCAGATAGGCATCCTCAAAGTTTTCACAGCCGCTTTTCTCTTTGGCCTGTGCCACAGTTCCATAAAAGACGGCCCGGCCCTTATGAAGAATACAAATCTCATCACAGAGGGCCTCCACCTCATCCATAAAATGAGATGTCAGGAAAATGGTCAGCCCGCTGTCTTTCAGCTCTTTCAGGATTTTCCAAACATCCCGCCGCGCCTTTGCGTCAAGGCCGGTTGTCAGTTCATCCAGAAAAACCACATGGGGTCTTGGGAGAAGGGCCAGCACAATAAAAAGCCGCTGGCGCTGGCCGCCGGACAAGCTCTTGACAGGAGCCCCGGTTTTGTCCCCGAGCCCGAACTTTTCGCACAGCATTCGCCAGTCCCCCGGGGCCTTGTAAAGACAGGCCGTTTCTTCACACAATTCAGAAACCTTGATTTCCGGCTGATAGCCGCACTCCTGAAATTGAACGCCCACCTGCTGGAACAGGCAGCGGTCCTTTCCGGGGTTTAGAGAGAGAACAGAAACAGTCCCGCCATCCGGCTGCTTTGTCCCCAGAATGCACTCAATGACTGTGCTTTTTCCCGCTCCGTTAGCCCCCAGCAGGCCAAAGGCCGTACCACGCTTTACCCGCAGGCTTACATGGTCCGCTGCAAGGAGCGTCCCGTAAGCCTTGGTCAGGTTTTCGGCTTTTATAACTTCTTCCATGTTGATACCTCCTCGTTTTTGATGGGATAAGAATACCACCTGAGGAAACTCTGGTGGTAAGATGGAGGGTTTTAGAAATGAAGGATGAATTTACTGTTATACCCGTGAGCCAAATGATTTGCCAGCAGGCCTTCACTGTTTCAAGAAAAATAGCAAGTCATTTGGCAAATACGTATGCTCTTGAGTATAATTATGAGCATGAGAAGCATGATCATGACAGAGCGAAATTTTTCAGCGCAGTTCCTTAATGACAGCAATGGCCCCCTGTGCTATACTGTCTATCAGATATATACAAATACAGTTCCTAAAAGGGGAAGAACAAACATGGAGTACAACGCAAGTGCCACCAAACATCTATTCTGGTTCGTTGAGACCAGGGAGACAGCACGGCTTCTTGAAATTCATTCTATGGATCAGGTCAGACAGATAGTGATAGATGAAAATTTATATCAGCAGAAGTCACGGGCCAGGCTTGTCAATGAATTCGGATGTATCAGAAAACGGCTGGAAGCATTGCCGGATGAGCTTCGCAAAATGATGCTTACGGCGGATATTCATACAGGGAAGCTGATTACATTTATCGGATGCATGGCGGCGGACAGACTGCTTTTTGATCTGGTGTACCAGGTATATCGAAAGAAACTGTATCTCGGTGAGACGAACTTTACCAACGCAGACCTGAATATCTTTTTCAAAGAGAAGCAGGAGCAGAATGAGAAGGCGGCATCCATTACAGATGCAACCATACAGAAGTTAAAACAAGTGTACTGCAGGTATATGTTCGAGGCAGGGTTGCTCACCGGAAAAATTTCAGAAAAACAGGTGGTCCGGGCCTATATAGATCCGGAACTGGGATTGGCACTGGAGAACAACGGGATGGAACAATATTTAGCGGCACTGGCAGGACATTGAATTCCAGAGGGTGTCTGATTGGCGCCGGCGCATTTGGACACTGCGGTAGCTGTAAAGAGATGGAGGCAGAAATGATGGAGTTTCACCAGCGTTTAGATAAAATATGGGAGCGGATCTCAGACAGAGATTTTTTAGAGAACAGAGGCGCCGCCAATGAAGTCCGCTACTATGTGTTTGATTATGAGCCATGTGACGAGCTTATAGTTCGCGACAGGATAAGGGCATTGAAGAAACAGAATCATCCACAGACAGACGGATTTCAGATTATAGAGTATGACCTTTACCAGATGATAATCCAAATACTGGAAGAAAAGGGGTATTTGGAAAAATGCATCCGGTTTGAAGTACAAAAAGGCATGGAATATCTGTACACAGCAGTGACAAAAATGCTCAGACTTACCAATGACGATAATCTGATTGTGAATCGGATTTTGAAAGACACACCCAGGGATGCGGTGGTGTTTTTAACAGGTGTGGGAAAAGTGTTTCCCTTTGTCAGAGCCCACAACATCATGAACAATCTGCATCAGGTGTTAGACAGTGTGCCGGTGGTCATGTTTTATCCCGGCACATGGAACGGACAGAGCCTTAGTTTATTCGGAACAATTACAGATGGAAATTATTACAGGGCATTTCCGCTCATTGTATAGGAGGGCAGCAGATGAAGATTAAGGATATGTTTGAAAAGAAGATTACCCGTGAGATCAAAGGGGTCATCAAGGTTGGGCAGAAAGATGATGAAAATGTATATCAGGAGCTGGACGAATACGTAGTTACCGCAGAACTTGAAAAATACATGAACCGTTTCTTTGATGCATACAGCAAAAGCATTACCGGAAGCACAGATAACATGGGCGTATGGATTTCCGGTTTCTTTGGAAGCGGCAAATCCCATTTCCTTAAAATTCTGTCCTATATTTTGAGTAACCGCGTGGTAAAAAACCATGAGGGGACGAAGCAGGACGCAGTCAGTTTTTTTACTCAGGGAGTAAAAGTAGAAGATAACAAACTGAAAAATAAAATTGCAGATATCACAGCGGTTAGCAAAGATATTGATGTGATCTTGTTTAATGTGGATTCCAAGAGCGCCACAGACTCCAAAGTCAATAAAGAGGCAATCAAGGACGTATTTATGAAGGTATTCAACGACTATCTTGGATACTGCGGTTCCATTCCTTTCCTGGCAGACTTTGAGAAAAGGCTGGATGAACAGGGCCGGTATGAGGCGTTTCAAAAGAAATTTGAAGAAATCGAAGGCACCTCCTGGAAAGAAGGCAGGGAAGATTATTACTTTGTGCAGGATTCCATTGTGCGCGCAATTGTTGATCTTGGCATTATGAGTGAGGATGCGGCAAAGAACTGGGCAGATAATGCTGAGAAGTCGTACAGTCTCTCCATTGATAAATTTGCAGAATATGTGAAAACATACTGCAGCAGGAAAGGCAGGAATCACCATGTGCTTTTCCTGGTAGATGAGATTGGCCAGTATATTGCTGATGACAGTAAACTCATGTTGAATCTCCAGACTGTAACAGAGGATCTGGGTACTGCCTGTCAGGGCAGGGCGTGGATCATTGTCACCTCCCAGCAGGATATTGACTCCATTACCAAGACTATGAAGACTATGGGAGAGGATTTCTCTAAAATTCAGGGACGCTTTGCCACCAGAATCGCGTTATCCTCCGCAGATGCGGATGAGGTGATTAAGAAGCGTATTCTCTATAAGAAGCCGGAAGCAAGACCATTGCTGATAGAGTTGTACCGGGAGTATGAATCCTCTATTAAGAACATTATTACCTTTAGCGAAGGCACACTCCATATGCCTTTATATAAAGACGCCGAGGAATTTGCAGATGTATACCCCTTTATTCCCTACCAGTTCCAGCTGGCAGGAAATGTGCTCACTGCAGTGCGCCAGTTCTCTTCCAGCGGCAAACATCTGGCAGACGGGGAAAGATCTCTCCTTGCGCTGTTTAAAGAAGCGGCTGTGGCCTATGCAGACAACCGGGAAGGGGTACTGGTTCCGTTTTATGCATTTTACAGTGCATTGGATGACTTTATTGACCATACACACAGAATCGTTATTACCCAGGCATCCAGAAATACCAGATTGAATTCCTTTGATGTGGAACTTTTAAAAGTGCTTTTCATGACAAAGCATGTAAATAATTTTAAACGGGATGTAGAGAATCTTACTACTCTGATGATTTCCAGGGCAGATGAGGACAGGCTTGACCTTTCGAAAAAAGTAGAGAAGTCTCTTCGTGCACTTTGCGGGGAAGCACTGGTGCAGAAGAATGGCGATGAATATACATTCCTCACCAACGAGGAACAGGAAGCAGAACTCAGAATCCAGCATTATCATATTGATCCCAAAGATGTGGTGGACTACGCAGCGCAGGCTGCTTTTGAGGAAGTAATTGTATTTCCCAGCAATAAATACAGATATAATTCGCGTTATCAGTTTTCCTTCAATCAGCTGATTGATGACAGGGCGTACAGAAATAATGCTTCCCACAAAATCGGCCTTAAGCTTCTCACAGCATACAGCGGCAAAGAAGATGAAACTGCCCTTGGATTGCTGTCTTATCAGGAAAAATGTGTGGTGGTGCGGATGTCGGATTCCTTCGCGTATCTGTCTGAAATAGACGGTATGAAGAAAATAGAGGCCTTCCTAAATGACCCGGCGTCTGCCAATCTTACAGACTTTGAAATCATCAGCGCAAATAAGAGAAAAGAGCGTTCCCAGAAAGCAAAAAGAGCCAGTGATTATATCCGGTTTGCGTTAGAGCAGGCAGACATTTATGTGGCAGGGGAAAAGATTTCCACGAAATCAAAGGATGTAACTGCCCGTATTTCCGAGGCTTTTGAAAAACTGATTAACAGTGAATACCACAAACTTAAATGCATGGAGACACAGCCAGACCAGTCTGATATTATGGATGTCCTGAAACGGCCGAAAGCACAGATGTCTATGAGTGATCTGGGGCATGGAAATGAGAAGAATTATGAGGCGTTGAACTCCGTTATGGAGGAAATCCGCTATGCAGGAAAGAATGCGGTACAGTATTCTGTTAAACAGGCATTGGATCAGTTTATGGACCCGCCGTATGGCTACACGGGAGATGATATTGAGTACTTAATTGCGGTTTTGTACCGCAGGGGACACATCAGCTTAAAGATGAACAGTGTCATCTATACACCGGCAGGCACAGCTCCGGAGGATGCATATAAATATATTACGAAAAGAGAATTCCGTGAAAAAGTTCTTCTTGAGATAAAAGAAGCTGCACCCCAGCAGCATATCAGGGCAGTAAAGGATGTGATCAAAGAGTTTTTTGGAAAAACTGTCACCAGCGATGACCAGGACACCCTTATGCGTGATTACCGCAGTTATGCCCAGATAAAAAGACTGGCAATCGAGAACGTGCTTCGAGACAACTATGGCACGAATTCCAGGCTTCCCGGAAGGAAAATACTGGAAAAATCCCTTCGATTGATTGATGATTCGGTGAAAATCAATGATCCCATCAGCTTTTATAAGAGGGTAAACGAACTCTGTGATGATTTCATCGAAACCGGATTGGACATGGGTGATTTGAACAGCTTTCTAGAAGGGGTACAGAAAGAGAAGTTTCTCCATGGGGTGAAAGCCTTAAATATCTACGAGAAAAGTAAGAATTATATTTCAGACCAGACAATCATAGATGATGCGGCCCAGTTGAAAAAGATACTGAGTGTAGAAAAGCCGTATGCGTTTATACCGAAGCTTGAAGAATATGACAAAAAGCTTATGGGAGCCATTATGGAGCTTCTGGACCATGATACGAAACGAATCGAGCCGGATATATACGCGGACTGGAAGATGGTAAAGGCCAGCATTCCTGCTGACAGACCCTACTCCCAGCGGTTGTTGGACAGGATTGATCCCAAATTTGAGGAGCTCTTGGATAAGCTGAAAAGTGTAACCGATATTGCCGCGCTAAATGGTATACCATCTGAGAGTAATGCACTTTTACAGAACTGCCTCAGAATGATTCAAAGCGAAGAAGATGCATATCAAGCAGAGATGGAGCGCAGGAGGAAGGAAAAGGAGCGTCAGGGCGGCGGGAAAGAGGCCAAACCCACTCCTTTGGCAGAGCCTGTGAAAGTTATCAGAAATAAGCCGGTATCCTTTCGGTCCATTACCGGAAATAAGACCTATTCCATCAAGTCGGAATCAGATATTGATAAGGTGCTTAATGAGCTCAGGAACGCACTAAAAGCCCAATTAGAAGAAGATACGATTATAAAACTTAGCTAAGGAACTGTTAAGAAATAACCTGTGACATATCCCGCGCAATCTGTATCAGTTATTTTCTACAGTTTCTAAGAGAGGAAGAACGGCATGGATAAGACCGCGATAAAGAATTTTGCCATAGAGGCGAGAAAAATTCTTATGAAATCTGCAGTGAAAGAGGCAGGGTTCTATGGAATTACAAAAGACGGATGTAAACCTCCGGTTCAAAAAGGAAATGACTTTGAAGTATATGAGACCGTGGCCGGCACGGAGAACAGAATATTCGGAGATGACAGGAGGCGCCGGGCCAATCTTGTGAAAGCCATTCAGGAGCAGGGGTTTGACCAGGTGATTGAGGAGACGGCCTATACTTGGTTCAATCGATTGATCGCCATCCGGTTTATGGAGGTAAATAACTATCTGCCTGCCCGGGTGCGCGTCTTATCCTCGGAGGCAGGAAGCACAACTCCGGATATTGTCACGCAGGCTGACACTGTGGAATTGAATCTCACTTCAGAGGAATTAGATAGGATTCAAACAGCAAAACGGGAAAATAGGTATGATGATGCCTTCCGGATGCTTTTTGTAAAACAGTGCAATGAGCTCAATGAAATCCTTCCCGGGCTGTTTGAAAAGACAGACGATTACATGGAGCTGCTGCTCAAAATTACATATACCAGCGATGGTGTGGTCCGCATGCTTGTTGATACCATTCCAGAGGATAACTTCAATGTGGACACTGAAGGACAGGTTGAGATTATTGGCTGGATGTATCAATATTACAATACAGAATTGAAGGATGATACATTCGCAAAGCTTAAGAAGAACGTGAAGATTACTAAGGAGAGAATTCCGGCGGCAACACAGCTCTTTACCCCAGACTGGATTGTCCGTTATATGGTGGAGAATTCTCTTGGCAGAGTGTGGATAGAACATTTAAGAGCTGTGGAAACTTCTGTAGATGAAAAGGCTAAAGCGGAAGAATTCGGCTGGAAATATTATCTTCCAGAGGCAGAGCAGGAAGAAGATGTGAAGGCTCAGCTTATTGAGATCAGGAATACTTATAAAGACCTGGTGCCCCAGGACATTACCTGTATCGACCCATGCATGGGTTCCGGCCATATCCTGGTCTATATGTTTGATGTCCTTATGGATATTTACCGCAGTGAAGGATTTAGTGAGAGAGAAGCTGTTTTTGATATACTGGAAAAGAACATCAGAGGGCTGGATATCGACCGCCGGGCCTATCAGCTGTCGTATTTTGCACTTATGATGAAGGCCAGGGGATATAATAGGATTTTCTTCCGCGGACATGAGAATATGGAAGGTGAAAGAGTACAGGCCGTGCCTCAGGTGTATGCCATAGAGGAGAGTAATTCCATTGATAGAAACCAGCTGAAGTATTTTGGGGCAGGTCTGGATGAAGTGCAGAAAAATGATGCGGTTGATCAGATGAATGGACTGCTTGATACATTGAAAGACGCAAAAGAGTATGGGTCGATTTTGAATGTGGAGGACTATGATTGGGGGCTTTTGCGGGCATTTGTGTCGAGAACGGACTGTGAAGGACAGATGTCATTTGAGAGCGTGGGGGCAGAGAATTCGAAGAAGCTGCTGGCACGGCTGGTGGATATTGGGGAGGTGCTTGCTGGAAAGTATAATGCTGTTGTTACGAATCCGCCGTATATGGGCAGGCCGGGGATGAGTACCAAGCTATTGGATTACACTAAAGATTATTACCAAGATAGCAAGTCGGATTTATTTGCTGTGTTCATTGAACGTTGCAATGTTCTATGTAAAGTGAATGGATATATATCTATGATTACTCAACATGCATGGATGTTTTTATCGAGTTTTGAAAAGTTGCGGAAGAAAATATATCAGATCACAGTCTGCAATATGATTCATTTAGGACCAAGGGCGTTTGATGAAATAGCGGGAGAGGTTGTTCAAACAACTGCATTTGTTATAAAAAATATAAATATATCGAATTATTCTGGTACATTTCTTAGGCTGATTGGAATAAACGGAGAAAAAAATAAAAGAAATGCAACATTAGAAGCAATAGAAGGTAAAGAAAATGGAGTATTGTATATAGCGAATATTAGTAAATTTATAGATATTCCTGGTACTCCTACAGCTTATTGGGCAAGTGAGAGCTTGATAAATATTTTCAAGGAACAAAAAATATCGGAATATTACGCGATTAAGGCAGGAATGTGTACGGGGGATAATGCCAAGTTTATTTTTTTATGGCAAGAGGTAAATTTTAATAAAACAAGCATAGTATCATCTGAACGCTATTTATACACACCACATAATAAAGGTGGTGAATATCATAAATGGTATGGTAATAGAGAATTTGTGTTAAAATATAGTAGAGATTCATTAATACAGATGGCATCTAATGCAGGGTTTAGACATGATGGAAAGGACTATTATTTTCGAGAGCATATAGGTTGGTCAAAAATAACTTCGTCGCGTTCAAGTTTTAGATATTTTGAACAAGGGTTTACTTTTGATTCTGCAGGATTAGGTCTTTTTCCGAATAGAGAGGCTGATAATATTTTTGTAATGTTAGGGTTTTTGAACAGCAAAATTGCTGAATACCTTATTACTGTATTGAATCCAACATTGAATATAACACCGATTATTGTAAAAAAAATGCCATACATTATCAGAAAAGAAACGATTGAAGATAGGGTTAAGCAAAGTATAGAATTATGCAAATTTGATTGGGACTCCTTTGAAACATCATGGGATTTCAAATTCCACCCTCTTGTCCCTTTTAGAAAAAAACAAAAGGAGCAGGAAATGTTTGAAGTTTCTGAATCACATATAGAGCAAGCTGGTCTTGTACAGCGGTATTATGAAAAGTGGGAGAATGAATGCAATAATCGATTTGAGAAATTAAAAGAAAATGAAGAAGAATTGAATCGTATATTTATACATATTTACGGTTTACAAGATGAACTTACACCCGAAGTAGCTGACAAGGATATTACAGTCCGAAAGGCTGACTTAGGGCGCGACATCCGTTCTCTTATTTCTTATGCCGTCGGTTGCATGTTTGGAAGATACTCCTTGGATGAACCAGGCCTCATTTATGCCGGCGGAGAATTTGACCCAGGAAAATATAAAACCTTCCCGGCAGATAGAGATGCCATCATCCCAATTACAGATGAATCATATTTTGAGGATGATATTGTAGGGCGTTTCGAAGAGTTTATTAAAATAGTATATGGAGAAAAAAATCTGGAACAAAACCTTGATTTTATTGCAGATGCCATTGGCACAAAAGGGACGAGCTCCAGAGAGAAAATCCGTAATTATTTCCTGAATGATTTCTTTAAGGATCATTGCAGTATCTATTCTGTGACAGGCTCAGGTAAGCGTCCCATATACTGGCTCTTTGATACAGGAAAAAAGAATGGATTCAAATGCCTGGTATATCTGCACAGATACACGTCAGATACGGTGGGACTGATTCGTTCCGACTACTTAATAAAGACACAGAGTATGATAGAGAATGCCCTAAAAAATGCTGAGTACGCAATAAATACATCATCAAGTGCAGTAGACAGGGCACAGGCCACAAAAAAGAGAGACAAGTACATCAAGCAGCTGGCGGAGATACGTGCGTATTACCCGGCACTTTCCCATATTGCTTTGAAGAGAATTGAATTGGACTTGGATGATGGTGTAAAAGTGAATTATGCTAAATTTCAGGGCATTGAAGTTGGCGGTGAAGGAGAGAAGAAGCAGAAAATTAATCTTCTAGCAAAGATCTGAGAAGTCGGATCTTCGTGGCTGGCAGGATAAAGAATATATGCAGGGCGGACGATAGGTTACAAAAACTACGGCTCATTGCAATCTTGAAGTGAAGCATGTTCAAGTAATAGAAGAGGCAAAGCGGAAATATAAGCATAAAAACGCTTATTGGTGGAAATGAGAGTATCCAAAAAATAAAGTTGATAAAACAGTAAAAAGAAAAAAGTAAAGGTCATCAAAAAAGATAAGATCACCCATCATGTAAATATAACAAAATCCACTTGGAATTCTTCCTACTATATTTTTAAAATATGGTATACGAAAGATAGAAATAACATTTGAATGTATAGGAGGGGCAGCAATGTGTACGAAATCCAAGTTGCAGATCGTGCTTAAGAGAGTGGAGATTGCTGCAAAACAACTTTTCGGAGATAGGTTAAATAAGATCATCCTCTATGGTTCATATGCCCGCGGGGACAATATCGAAGAATCAGATATAGATATTATGATCATCTTAGATTGTGCTGAGAGAGAAATAAAAATGTTGCGGAATTCAACTGCTGAAATGGCAAGTGACATATCGCTTGAACAAGAGGTTTTTCTTTCTATCTCACTGCGGGATAAAAAGCATTTTGAAGATAATCTTTCTTGTCTGCCATTCTATCAGAATATCGAGAGAGAGGGGATACCAGTTTATGGATAAAAAAGAAAAGATTTATGCCGTTAGCGTTTGGAAAAAGCTGAAATATATCTATATCTGCGGGAATATTCGTGCAGTTTCAGATTCATTTGAATTACTTGGTCCAACCACTGCTCAAAAATTGTGCAAAGGTAAAACACATCAAATGTTATTTTATTAAGAGATGGCGTGGAAAACTCAATTTGAATACATAAAAATATTTGATGAAACATTGCTAGATGATGATCCAGATGATTACGAAAAGCTTTGCATTGCAATTTTGAAATTGTGTATAAATACATAAACAGGGCATAATACAAATAATAGTGCAAATAAACTCAGAACAGGAGGCGGCTGGCTATGGCAATTAAAACAATTGAAATTTTAAATGTAATGGTATTTAAACGACATTGGAGAAAAAACAATGGAGATTTCAAGACAATAAAAGAAGGCGACTCCTTTAATGATGGTTTCAAGCTGAATTTCTGTGATGGGATAAATGTCTTGATAGGTGAGAATGGAGTAGGAAAGACGACTATTTTAAAAATGATCTATGCAGCAGCACAATGGTCAATCAAGCAGACAGATGAGGGAAAAACAAAGCGGCTGATACAATTTTTCTCCAACAGTCTAAAAGACAGTGATACTTTAAAAAATATGGAGAATAAAGAGAACTATTGTTATTATAGAGTATCAGATGGAACACATAGCTTTGAAGACAGCCTCTCCCATAAAGCACTGCTGAATTATGATCAATGGCTGGGATTAAATATACAGTCCGTATTTATTCCGACCACAGAGATGCTGTCCCATGCCAAAGGCTTCCTGGCAATGAATCAGAAATACAACATGCCCTTTGATGGAACACAGATAGATATTATTGTAAATGCTTCTTTACCAGAAACACGGGAAATCCCATCTGTAATGAGTAAAATTCTTGATAAGATCAGCGCTGTGATTGATGGAACGGTCATTTTCGAGAATGATTCTTTTTACGTGCTGAAAAGGGAAGGTCAGAAAGTGGATTTTTCATTGGAGGCTGAAGGATTGCGAAAATTGGGTTTGCTTTGGAAATTGATACGAAATGGTCTCTTAGAAAAGGGAACGATTCTTTTGTGGGATGAACCAGAAGCAAATTTAAATCCTGAACTATATCCACTTGTGGCAGAAATTTTGTTAGAATTGCAAGAAAATGGAGTTCAGGTATTTATAGCGACTCACAGCTATAATTTTGCAAAATATCTGGAAATTCGACGTAAAAATAAAGAGCAGGTGATGTTTCATAATCTATACAAGAGCCGTAATTTTTTTTCGGATGAAACACAAAATATGCTTCCCGGTATGGATGATGAAAACGAGGCTATATACAGTCAATCAGCATACAGAATGGATGACATCGAGAACAACCATATCATAATTGCAGATAATGCGCTCCTTGATGAAGTGTATGAAATGTGAGGAGGATATATCTGTGAAAAATATATTTATAGAAGAAAATGGTATATACAGCATTGACTGTTCAGATGCTGTATGGGCAACAGATAAAATGCATGAAGACTATCATAATGCAGGAATACACATTAAGGATGTGGATTTTCTGATTGAAAATTCTACTCATATTTTCATGGTAGAGTACAAGCATGCATGTATTGCAAATGCGGAAAACCCCGCCGCATTCCAACCAATGGAAGATAAAAAAATATCAATTGTCACACGAAAGTTTTATGATTCTCTGCACTATTTAAGACTAATGGATAAAAACAAACCAGTCCAGTACATATATATCCTTGAATATCCAAATGGAGATACCACCACCAGAAAAAGACTGCGAAATAGATTGAAAGCAGAATTGCCTTTTGTTCTCCAAGATAGTATAGGAAATGGAAAAAGACTGATAGAGCAAATAGAGGTTCTTTCTATAGATGAATGGAACGCTGACAGCATTTATGGAAGTTATCCAATAAGAAGAATATCAGAATAGATTTGTTTATTTCCACAAAGCAGCGGAGGAAAAGCACATGAATTTACAAGAAATACAGGATAAACTAAATATCCTCTTAAATAGTTCAGAACGAAAGACTGTATTCTGGTACGATGACGATGCATCATATGAAGACGAGATTGACCACCTGCAGCTGTCCGGCAGCAGCAGGGTATTTAAACTTACCGGTAGCAATAACTTTGCGGCAAAACTACTGTTAGAGTACCAGGACCTTACCACCAGTTATCTGATATATGCACCATTTCCCCGTCCGAATGACAAAGAGAATTCTTTAGCAGATATATTTTACTATTCAGAACATTTCTACTCAGACAAGCTCATTCAGCTTATGGGTGATTTGGGAATTCCGCCAGAATGCCAGGATAAGGTGAAGAAATACAAGAAATTCTGGACTGGCAGCAACCTGCAGAAGTTTAAAAACCTTGAAATAGAAAACTATACGGATCAGTCCATAGAACTGGGGATTCTCTGTGTGCTGGCAAGAGTTAAGACGTTAAATTTTGAGGAAATGCTGCGCAAGACTATCCTTGCCGGATTAACGGATAACAGCATAATGAAAAGAATGGAAAATCAGAAGATTGACCGTGTATTCTGGAGGCTTTGCGAGAGACAGTTTGGCTATCAGGATGTAAATCCCACGATCCAGAAGTTTCTGGTAACCATGCTTGTTACCTATATGGATGCGCAGATGAACGGGAATGAGCCGGAGTCCTGGAAGATTTTTGTTTCCAGAAAGAAAAATGACGCGGTGATTTTTATCAAGAATCTTATGAATAACCGGGAGTCTAAAAATTTCTATGATGAATTTGCCAGGAAGGCTGCAGAGGAACTGAATGTCTCCGGTCTGATCATGGAGATTCCCCTTGAGGATGTGGCGGCATCTGATGCACTTCCTGATTTTGATGATAACATGATCAGCTGGATTGAGGCAAAGCTGGAAGACCAGATGCTGGACGAGAAGGTTTCCGGTATGACTATACCTGAGATATGTGAGACAAGGACAAAGACTGGCTATCATTATTCCGAAAGTTATAAAGAAAAATATCAGATACTCAGCGCTGCGTACCATTTGTTGAAAGCAGTATCATTACACAGATATCAGACAACGATTCAAGAAGCCATTGAGGATTATGTTGGTGGGACATACCTGATTGATACGTACTATCGAAAGTTTTATTACTATCTTGACCGGGCAGGAATGGACGCAGGAATGGAAAAAATCAGGGATCTTGTTGAAAATATGTATACCAACCAATACCTGAACGACTTTGCATATAAATGGAACCAGTCCCTTACAGATGAAGCGTATGATACCTATCCTGAAGTACGGCAGGAAGACTTCTTTCATCATTATGTGAGACCGTTTATGAATGAGTCCGGCGGCGGGCGGGTAATTGTAGTTATTTCCGATGGTATGCGTTATGAGTGTGCACGAGAGCTTTTGGAACATCTAGAGCTGGATGAGAAGTGCGAGGCGAAGATGGGACATATGTTAAGTGTGCTGCCGTCTGAGACAACCCTTGGCATGGCTTCCCTCCTTCCCAATAAAGATATTAAAGTGGATGATTCGCTGGACATCTTTGTAGATGGGATGCACTGTGGAAACAGCATGGCCGAGAGGCAGAAAATCCTTCAGTCTGCTGTACCCAAATCAGCCTGTTATGAATTTGATAAGATTGTACATGCGAAGCGGGCAGAGATAAGAGAGCTTTTCCAGGATAAAGAGCTGGTCTATATTTATCAAAATCAGATTGATCAGCGGGGAGAAGGACAGCGTTCAGACAATGAAGTGTTCAATGCCTGCCAGGAGGCAATCGATGAAATACAAAAGCTTATCAGAAGGCTTACCGGATACATTTCCAACACAAGGTATTTGATTACAGCAGATCACGGGTTTATCTATAAGAGAGACAAACTGCCGGAAAGTGACAAGATAGAACGGGAGCAGATCTTTGCAGGATTTATGAATAAGAGATATCTTCTGTCACGGAGTCCTATCGAAAATGATGCATTGATCAGCAGATGTATGGCTTATCTTAGCAGGATGAATCAAATATATGTAACAACACCCATGGGCGTAGATATTATCAAAATGCCTGGCGGCGGGCAGAACTATGTCCATGGAGGTTCGTCGCTTCAGGAGATGCTTGTTCCGGTTATTAAGGTGAATACTTTTAAGGGAAAGCAAGATACAGGTCTTGTGGACGTAGAGCTTTCAAGTTTTAACCGCCGGGTGACAGGAATCGAGGTGAAACTTGATTTTATGCAGATGGAGCCAGTAACAGATACGGTAAAACCCCGCAGACTTCAAGCATTTTTTACAGACGCCCGTGGGGAGAAGATCAGCTTTCCGGTTCCCATCACAGCGGATATAAAATCCCCAGATGCAAAAGATCGTCTGATTCAGGAGAAATTTACCCTTAAAAGCGGCAGATACAGCCGGGGCCAGGAATATTTCCTTGTGATAGCAGACCAGGATGACGAAAAATGCCAGCTGCACAAATATAAATTTGAAATAGATATATCGGATATAGATTCTAAGGAATTCACATTCTCTGAGAACTGCCGGTAAGCTATAAAAACAGGGAAATGACAAAGCAATCACGCCGAGTTAAAAAAGGAAGTGGACCTTATGTTGAATATCTATTATGGAAATATGAAAGAAGCTGTATATAACACAGCAGCTTATTTTAAATATGATTACGAAGACAGCTGGATTGTAGATCCGTTTGTCAAAGAAATGATTCAGGATGTAGATCAGTCAACTGTCCTGGATAGTGGTGTAATTGACAGTCCGGTATTAGGGAAAATACCGCCAGTCGGGTTATCTGGCGGAGTAAAAACACTGATTCTTGTAAAATTTGAGAAAGATAAAATTTTTAATGCTTCGACCTGTGGTGACAATTGTGCAAAATGGTTATTAAAAATTGCTGAATCAGAAGACAGGACAGTCAATCTTCTCCATTTGATGGATTTTGGTAAAGAACCTTTTACTGTCCGAATTTTGAATACAGATCTGATCGTTCACTCTATGGGAGAACTGGTGTCGGCAGCTGGAGAGTTTGTTTAAGGGAGGAATAGTGCGATGAAGGGGAAGCACAGAGTTGTTGTTTCTACAAAACGGTTAAAGTATGATTTTGAGATTCGGCGGAATTTGACCATCGTTCGTGGGGACAGTGCAACAGGAAAAACCACACTTGTAGAAATGATTCAGGATTATGTAAACAACCCTGCAGGCACTCCGGTAAAGCTGGCATGTGACAAAAAATGTTATGTACTGGAAGGCTCGTTATGGAAAGGACAGTTGGCTGAGATCTCTGACAGCATCGTGTTTATTGACGAAGGAAATGAATTTATAAAAACAGAGGAATTTGCCGGGGAGATTCAGAAAACGGATAATTATTATGTGATCGTGTCCAGAGAATCCCTGCCGACGCTTCCATACAGCGTAGAAGAAATCTATGGAATCAGAACATCAGGTAAGTACGGGACATTAAGGCAAAGTTATCATGAGTTCTACAGATTATATGGTTCAGACACGTATAAAAATGAGGTGGCTCCTGAAATTGTGATTACAGAAGACAGTAATTCTGGATACCAGTTTTTCGACCATGTTTGCGGAGAAAATCATCTGAAATGTGAGTCTATGAATGGTAAATCTAATATTTTCCGCTATTTGAATGTCCACAAAAATGAGAAGATACTTGTAATTGCAGACGGGGCAGCATTTGGCTCTGAAATTGACAGGGTATTAAAGCTGATTGCAGAACGGGAAAATGCGGCACTATATTTGACGGAATCGTTTGAATGGCTGGTTTTATCTGCAGGTGTTTTGGAAAACAGCTCTGTGACTGAGGTGCTGGCTGAACCGTATGACTATGCGGAGAGCGAAAAGTACTTTAGCTGGGAAAGGTTTTTTACAGCTTTTTTAATCGACGAGACAAAGAATACTTATCTTACATATACAAAAAGAAAACTGAATCAGGCATATCTAAAGAATACGGTTAAGGAGGCAATCCTTGCGCAAATGGAAAAAATCAGCCTGACCTGGAAAGCGGATGAATAAAGAGGGCGCCGTTGACAATTTCACCATTGTATGGTAGTTTAGTCTGCAAAAGAAAGATTAAACTATTGTATCATACAGTTCCCAAGAAAGGAGTCCAACTTTATGCCCATACCTGAATACCTCAAAGCGCACAAATCAGCTGTAAAAGCTTACCGGCAGGACCTTCTCCGCAGCAGCTATCCCTACCTTCCGGTTCTGGATGAGCTTCTATCTTTCACGGACACAGCAGGCGAGATGGACCTGGGGCTTGTTGACATTCCCGCAGAGTTGATTAAGGGGACCAAGAGTTCCGGGCGCACCAAAGCCTTTGCGTCTAATTTCATGCCCCTTTTGGAGGAGAACTCTGAGTTTGCGGCCAAATGGTGCACTCTGTACCAGTCCCACTTGAAAGAAGGCATCCGGGAACCGGTGATTGCCTGTGAATTTATGAATTCCTACTATATTATAGAGGGGAACAAGCGGGTAAGCGTTCTCAAATTCTCCGGTGCAGTGAGTGTGTCCGGATATGTGACCAGGATTCTTCCTGCCCCTTCTGATACGGAAGAGTACCGAATCTACCAGGAATATATGGATTTCTACCGGGTGAGCAGTATTAATACCATTTATTTCAGCAGAGAGGGGAGCTTTAAGCGTCTCTGTGCCCTTATGGGAAAGGACTTTGCAGAACCATGGAATGAGGAGGAGCGGAGTATTTTCAGTTCCTGTCTGCTGCATTTTGCAGAGGTTTTTCGAAAGAAAAAGGGGGAGAAGCTGTCTATCACAGAGGGAGATGCTTTTCTCACCTATCTGAGTATCTACGGCTACAAGGATATGCTGGAAAAATCTTCTTCAGAACTAAAGGAGGAGGTTGCAAAGCTTTGGATTGAGCTGGAGGCTCTGCCGGAAGACCGCCAGGTGAACCTGGTGTTAAAGCCTCGGACTGCAGAGGAGACTATAGAGGAAACCCTTTCGGGGACTGCCGATCCCCTGCAGAACGCGTCTGCCGTTCTGCAGAGTGCATCTAATGTACTGCTGAAAAAGCTGTTTCCTTCCGAATCCCGGCTGAAAACGGGTTTTATCTATTACAGGACAGCGGAAACCTCCGGCTGGACCAATGGTCATGACCTGGGCCGCATGCACCTGGAAAACAGTCTGGGAGACCAGATAGAGACGTTTGTCTATGATGGTGCGGAAAGTGACGACGATGCCCTGCAGTTGATCGAAAAAGCGGTAGCGGACGGCTGCCAGGTGCTTTTTACCACTTCGCCCCGGTTTTTGGGAGCCAGCATCAAGGCTGCTGTGTGCTATCCGAAGATTAAGATTTTAAACTGTTCGGTGAATGCATACAGCGGCCATCTGCGAACTTACTACGGGAGACTTTACGAGGCAAAATTCCTGGTGGGTATGCTGGCGGGAATTCTGACGGACACCGGACAGGTGGGTTACGTGGCGGATGTTCCTATTTTCGGAGCTTCTGCCGCTATCAATGCCTTTGCCCTGGGGGTGAAAATGGTCAATCCAAAGGCCCGTATCCACCTGGTGTGGTCTATGGAAAAACGCTGGAGCGCCGGGACATCGGAGGAGAGCTATGATCTGCTGAAACAGCATTTTGACAGTCTTCATATCAGCCATGTTTCCGGAAGGGACACGATTTCCCCCAGGACTTCCGGGGAGCCTTATGGGCTCTATGGGAGGAAAGAGGATGGCCCGGTGCTTCTGGCAGCCGCTATCTGGCACTGGGGGAAATTCTACCAGCGTATCGTACAGACCATCCTGAACGGGAAATGGGAGCGCACTGCACCGGAACGGCTGGGGGATTCTATTAATTACTGGTGGGGAATTTCCTCTGGCATGATTGATATTATTTATTCCAAGACCCTGCCCCGCCGGACCAGGCAGCTTACAGAGCTGGTAAAACATCAGATTGTATCGGAAAACTTTCAGATTTTCTCCGGGGAGCTGCGGGACCAGAACGGAGTTTTGCGGTGTCAGGAAAAGGAGGCGCTCTCTCCCGCAGATATTGTCCGTATGGACTGGCTTGCCGATAATGTGGAGGGCGGTATACCGGAAATGGAGGAACTGACAGAGGAGGCTGCGGCAATGGCAGAGATTCAGGGACTACATACAGGAAAGGTATTCTTATGAAAATACTTGCACTTTCTGATGTGGAATCAAAAGCACTATGGGATTTTTACAGCCCCCAGCGGCTGGAAGGGATTGATGTGATTGTATCCTGCGGCGATCTGGACCCACATTATCTGTCCTTTTTGGCGACTTTTTTCCAGGGGCCGGTGCTCTATGTGCACGGTAACCATGACGGACAATATGAGGAGAAGCCGCCAGAAGGATGTATCTGTATTGAGGATACGGTCTATGAGTATGAGGGGGTCCGGTTCTTAGGACTGGGCGGCTCCATGCGTTATAAGGATGGCCCCTGGCAGTTTACTCAGGGGGAGATGAAACGCCGGGTGATGAAGCTGTGGCCCAAGATTGTATTGCATCGGGGATTCGATGTGCTGGTGACCCATGCCCCTGCCTGGCAGATTAATGACCATGACAATGTGGTCCATACTGGCTTTAAGGCTTTCCGGCGCCTGCTTGAAAAATATGAGCCGAAGCTTATGCTCCACGGCCATGTACATTTGAATTATGGGATGAAGGCCCAGAGGATACGGACTCTGGGCCAGACGGCTATTGTCAATGCTTATGAAAAGTATGAGGCGGAGATTTGAAGGGAATGCTGCCCGCGCTGCGGCGGAGAGGAATTATGCCGCTGGCAGCTGCCCGCCGCAGGCGGAAAATCCAGCGGAGCCGGATTCTTTTTTAGGAGGTTCCCTCTCCAAACCGTACTTCGCAGTCTTTTCTGTAAAAGGCTATTCCATAGCAGTCTGTCTTTCGATAACCTTCAGCCAGTAATTCCTCCCTGTATTTTTTCTCATAGATCTGGTGTAATGCCGCTTCTGCATCATTTTCCAGATCGTCAATTGTATTTGAGACTTTGATTTCTATAATAAATGACCTGCCCCGCAGGGAGGGGCTTTTCACCATAATATCTGACCGCCCGTTTCCACATTCCCGGTTGGATTTCACCAGATAATTTTCGCTCTGGCTCAAAATGCCGGCGAGGAATCCATGATAAAAGTTTTCAGCATTGTCGTAGAAACTAATTGTGCAAAAAAGCTGTCCGCTCAATATCTCTGTCATTCTCTTAGCATTTCCATCTTCCATTGCACGGTACAAATCATGAAAATCCTCTTTTCTTATAATATCCTTCATCCAGTTTAGAATGGTATTCTGATATAATGTCTTCACTTCCACATTGGGAATCCGCGCGCGCAGGAAGATAGACGATTCTTCAAAATACTCACCGTCTTTTGTCAGATATCCTGTAAAGTAAAGGAAGTTCCACAGATTTTCACCATTACTGTGTATATCTTCATAAGTAACATCTTCATGCACTTGAATATCAAGGGTCTCCCCCCGCATAAGTGACTCAATCTGCCTCTTTGTCTCACGGTCAGACCTGGCAATCAGGTCTTTAATCATATCATTGGAGCTGGTATTAATCCAATAGGGACGTGGAAAGGCATGGACATCCGCATATAAATCATACATAAAATTGATTACGCTCCATGGATTATAAACTAAAGTACGGCCAAATGCATACCCATCATACCATTCTTTCATAACTGGAAAACGGCTTTCCACACCATAGTAAGCCATCATCTGCTGAACTTCCGCTTCTGTGAAACCGAAATGTTCACTATATCTCTGGTCCAGAACAGATATAATTTTCAGATGATTCAGTCCTGTAAAGATACTCTCCTTAGAAATCCGCAGGCAGCCGGTAATGACGGCAAACTGCAGATAATCGTTTGTCTTCAGCGCAGATTCAAATAATGATCTGATGAAATCCGCCATTTCCTCATAAAATCCTCTGAAATAAGCATTCTCAAGGGGCACATCATATTCATCTATCAGAATAACTGCCTTTTTATCTTCCGTCTGGCAAAGGCATTTGCTTAGAAATCCCAATGCTCCGGAATAATCATCATAGTCAGCCCTGCGGCCGGCAATTTTCTGAAACAGCTTTTTATCATCTTCATTAATTCTTTCATCTTCTAATATATATTGATGTCTCTGAAATTCGTCTGCGATTGCATGTTTCATTTTACAGTAAGCGGATTCAAAAGATGGCTGCTTCGCTGATTTTAATGTCAACTTAATAACCGGATACTTTCCCATGTGTTTTGTATACTCTTCGCCTTTTTCCATAATCTTTAAGCCATGGAAAAGGGATTTATTATTCTCGTTCTTCTGCACATCTTTGGTATCCTCATAAAAGTATCTGAGCATACTGAGATTCAGCGTCTTTCCAAAACGTCTTGGCCGCATAAATAAATTCACTTTTCCTTTCAAATCCGATAGTTCTTTTATAAACAATGATTTATCTATATAGTAATAATCGGATTCTAACATATCTTTAAAGTCTTCTACACCAATTGGCAGCGCTTTTTTCATTACATTGGCCTCCTCTTAAAATAGCTCATTTCCCTTGACGTTTTAATCATTATATTCTATCCGCCTTTATTTCACAAGCCATTTCCATAGAGCAATAATAAACGGAATGCAGAGTTGACATCAGCAAAGGGAATGCATATAATGATGGATAACGGACAGGAAACGAATGATTGAAGCATTAGATGTTTTAGGAAGGAATTGGTGAAAACATATGGCAGGAGGTTTTTTCAACCATAAAAACCGCAGAATTATCACGATTATTATTGCAGTGATTCTAGTATTGGCGATGGTAGTGCCCATGCTGCTGGAATTTCTGATGATGTGAGAGAGGTGCCGAAGATGAAAGTGGGAAAGCTGCCGGAGCAGGTTCTGGCCCGTTCTGTGTTAAAGGAAATCGGGCACCGCAGAGGGGAAGTCCTTATGGGGCCGGGAATTGGACAGGACTGTGCCGTACTGTCCCTAAAGCCGGATGAAGTATTTGTCATGTCCACAGACCCCATCACCGGAACGGTGAAAGACATGGGAAGCCACAGCATTCACATCACAGCCAATGACCTGGCGGCGTCGGGGGCAGAGCCTGTGGGGGTGATGCTGACCATTTTGCTGCCCCAGGAAACAGAGGAACACGCACTGCGCCAGATGATGCAGGATGTGGAGAGAACCTGCAGAATATTGGATATGGAAGTCTTGGGCGGGCATACAGAGGTCACCAATGTGGTGAATCAGCCGCTTATTTCCGTAACCGGGGTGGGAAAAGTGAAAAAGGACCAGGCCATATTGACAAATGGTCTGAAGCCGGGGCATGACCTGGTGGTGACAAAATGGATTGCTCTGGAGGGCACTTCTATCATAGCAAAAGAGAAGGAAGAAGAGCTGAAAAGAGTACTGCCGGAGGATTTTGTAAATACGGCAAAGGCATTTGACCAGTATCTTTCAGTGATACCGGAGAGCCGTATTGCTGCCGCCCATGGGGCCAGCGCCATGCATGACATTACGGAAGGCGGTATTTTCGGCGCGCTCTGGGAAATGGGAGAGGGGGCCGATGTGGGGCTGGATATTGATTTGAAACAGATTCCCATCCGTCAGGAGTCGGTGGAAATCTGTGAGCGGTACGGGCTGAATCCTTATCAGCTCATGTCCAGCGGCTCTATGCTCATCGGGACCCAGGGCGGCGCGGCACTGGTACGGAAGCTGCAGGAGCAGGGGATTTACGCAGTTCTAATCGGGCAGGCGATGCCGGGCAGGGATAGGATTTTGCGAAACGGCCAGGATATCCGATATCTGGACCGGCCTCAGAGTGATGAATTGTATCGTTTATAAAGGCGAGAGGTATTATGTTAAATATTGTACTTTTAGAACCGGAAATCCCGGCGAATACCGGTAACATCGGGCGTACCTGCGTGGCGGCGGGGGCAAGGCTGCACTTGATTGAGCCGCTGGGGTTTAGGCTGGGTGAAAAAGATATCAAACGGGCAGGCATGGATTACTGGAATGACCTGGACGTGAGCATTTATCTCAACTATCAGGACTTCATGGAGAAAAATCCCGGGGCAAAGATTTATTATGCCAGCACCAAGGCGCCCAGGATTTACACAGAGGTTTCTTACGAAGAAGATGCCTATTTGATGTTTGGGAAAGAAAGCGCAGGGATTCCGGAGGAAATTCTTCTGGAAAATCAGAATACAGCCATACGGATTCCCATGAAAGGGGATATCCGGTCATTGAACCTGAGCAACTCGGCGGCCATTGTCCTCTATGAAGCGCTGCGGCAGCAGGAGTTTGCCCAGATGCAGCTTTGGGGTGCATTGACAAAATATCAGTGGAGGGAATCATGATCAATTATTCGAAAGACCCGGACAGGCAGTATCATATTCAGGTGAAGCCAGGAGAAATTGGGCGCTATGTGATTACGCCGGGGGACCCTGGACGCTGTGAAAAGATTGCCGGGTATCTGGAAAATCCGGTTTTGATTGCAGAGAATCGGGAGTTTGTCACCTATACAGGAACACTGGAAGGGGAGAAAGTCAGCGTTACTTCCACAGGTATCGGCGGTCCCTCAGCGGCCATTGCAGTGGAAGAACTGGTGAGAGCCGGGGCGGATACCTTTGTCCGGGTGGGAACCTGCGGCGGCATGGATGTGTCTGTAAAAGGCGGCGACCTGGTGATTGCCACAGGTGCCGTGCGCATGGAGGGCACCAGCCGGGAATATGCGCCTCTGGAATATCCGGCGGTGGCACATCTGGACGTGGTGAATGCACTGACAGCCGGGGCCCGGAAGCTGGGACAGACGTATCATACCGGGGTGGTACAGAGCAAAGATTCTTTCTTCGGACAGCATTCTCCGGAGGACAAGCCGGTGAGCTATGAATTGACACAGAAGTGGCAGGCATGGCTGCGTATGGGCTGTCTGGCCTCGGAGATGGAGGCAGCGGCAATGTTCATTGTGGGCAGTTTTCTCAGGGTACGTACCGGTGCCGTTCTGGCTGTTCTGGCAAATCAGGAGCGGGTAAAGGCAGGTATGGATAATCCCTGTATCCGGGATACCCAGGCTGCTGTGAAAACAGCTGTGGAAGCAGTGCGCAGTTTGATTTTACAGGATCGAAAGCTATAGGGACTTTACCCGATCAACACCTTTTTCCCCTGGAAAGCAAATCCGTATTTTCGTATCCGATGGGGCGGTATCCCTTTTGACTCCAGATTGGCCGTATACTTCATCCGGTCAATCTGTCTGAGAGCCTCTTTTACCGTATCTTCCAGGGTGTTCTCCCCATCTGGGTCATGAACCTTAAATTCCAGGATTATGGCATCGTCCCTGTGGCTGAGGGGTTCCAGCATTACATCGTACCGCCCAAAACCGCTTTCCCGGTTGGAGGTGATCTCATACCGGTCCGCCAGGTCCACCATCAGTCCCAGAACAAACCCGTGGTAGAAACGTTCCGGTTCTGTGTCATGAGAGGGCCTTTTCCCGGTATCAAAATAGCTGAATGTGGCAAGGGCAGTCCGGTTCATATATTGGTTCATAGCCTTCTTATCGCCCAAAAGCAGTGCTTTAATAAATGTATCATATGCGGGGGTAAATTCGCTGAACCAATTTCGGATCATCCGCTCAAACATCAGCCGGACTTCTTTATTAGTCAGAACCAGGTCATATTCTGTCGTTCCCCGATCCTCATTGATAAGAAAATGATCCACCCGCAGATAGCCGCTTGCCAGCAGCAGGCTCCAGACAGCGTTTTCCTGGTAATCCAGCTGGTTAAACACAATCTGCTCATCAATTTCCGTGTGGAATGCTTTTCCGTTCAGGAGGTCTTCCATGGTTTCCTTGATTTGTGCCCTGCCTTCACGTACCAGCTTTTTGGCCAGGCTGTTGCTGCTGGTATTTGCCCAGTAGGCGGAAAAATTTTTCTCACTCAGATAATTCAGGATTGACCATGGATTGTAAATATCTGTTCTCTTTCCAAAAGTAAATCCATCGTACCAATCTTTCACCTTTTCTCTGTTTTGCCACAGTCCATACTCCTTTAGTGCTTCCCAGACTTCTTCTTGTGTGAATCCAAAGGCATCCTGATATTTTTCAGAAGTAGTGGTTACCACGGTGAGATTATTCAAATCAGAAAAGATGGATTCTTTGCTGACCCGGGTAATCCCAGTCATAATTGCACGGTCCAGCCAGGGGTTTGTTTTAAAAGCAGAATTGAACATGCTTTTGATAAATTCCACCATCTCATGCCAGTATCCATGGGCATAGGCTTCCTGAAGAGGTGTATCATATTCATCCAGCAGAATCAGTACCTTTTTTCCGTAATAGCGGAACAGAAATTCAGACATTTTATGGAGGGCTATTGATGCTGTCACAGAATCCATGTCCATGGAAACCTTTCGGAAAAATTCCTTTTCCGGTTCGTTTAAAATTCCGCTGTCCAAAAGAAAGTAATATTTCATATATAATGCAAAGAGAACATGGCAGATTTGTCTGTATGCATTTTCATAGCAGGTTTCCTTCACATTTGCAAAGCTGAGGAAAATTACAGGGCAGGTGCCGTGAAGGATGCGAAAAGTTTTATCCTTCCAGATGTTCAGCCCTTGAAACAGTTCTTTTTTGTCCGCATATTCCAATGAGAAAAACTGTTCCACCATGCGCATATTCAAAGTTTTCCCAAACCGTCTGGGGCGGGCGATGAGAGTTACCGTATCATTGTTCTCCCACCATTCTTTGATAAACAGGGTCTTGTCAATATAAAAGTTGTTGGTTGTAATTACCGTTTCAAAATCTTGATGGCCAATGCCTAGAGCGTGTTTGAAAATTCATTCACGCCACCCATACGCCCCACTTTGCGGCAGATTTGCCCCTTATTCGGTTGCTGTAGCCCGCTACAGCGCCCTCATGCGGAACAAATCTCCCACAAATTGTGACGCACGGTTGACATAAAGCAATTTTCAAACACGCTCTAGTTTTCTTGCCATATTTTTTACCCCTCTTTGGACTATGTTTTCATACAGTTTCTTACAATTATATACTGCGAAACCTGCAGAATCAATCTGAACGTTAAATTGCTTGTCTGCATTTGGGGAATATGATATATTAGCATCAGGAGCTGCAGGAGAATGATGTATGCACGAAAGGAATAGATAGAGTTTATGAAATCAGAAAATTTACCAATCGAAACTTTGATCCAACAGGCTTTTTGCCAATTGGAACGGTCGTATGCCCCGTATTCCCATTTTCATGTGGGAGCCTCTCTGCTGGGAGCGGACGGCCGTATTTTCACTGGGTGCAATGTGGAAAATGCGGCTTATGGCCCGTCCAATTGTGCAGAGCGGACCGCTTTTTTCAGCGCTGTCAGCCAGGGCCAAAGGGAATTTACTGCAATCTGCATTGTGGGAGGTCCTGGCGGCACAGTGGAGGATTACTGTCCCCCGTGCGGGGTCTGCCGCCAGGTGATGGCAGAATTCTGCGACCCGGATACATTTCAGATTATACTGGCGAAGAGCCGGGAAGATTATTGTATTTTTACATTAAAAGAACTGCTGCCTATGAGCTTTGGGTTATTATGAAATGGTGCATTATATGCAGAATACCGCATACAAAGGCACAGATTTAATCTGATCAGCCATTCCGAAGTTCCTTGTGGAAATCCGTATGCTGTAGGCAGGATGGTATTTTTCTTTATATACCGAAAGACTTCTGGATTTTACATGATTTCCTGATTTGCATTCTACGGGAATTACATGATCATCTTTAATAATCAAGAAATCAACCTCGGAAGTTCCGTCAGATTCCCAGTAAAGCAGCTCATAGCCATTTGTCCTAAGGGCACATGCGGTATAATTTTCTGCAAAGATACCCCGGAATCGTTCTGCCTCATTGCTCATCAGACGTTCTAGGTTCATGCCTGTTCTTGCTGACATGATACCCGTATCGCTATAATAAAGTTTAAATGCCGACAAATCCAGAAATGCAGAAGGGGGCATAAATCCCTGTGTACATTTTACACACTTATTCACGATACCTGCCCGAATGAGCCAGTCTATGGAATCCCCGTATTGTGACGCACGGGCTCCGTTTTTAATCAGCTTATATTGGAACTTCTTAGAATCTTTTGCCAGCTGCGAAGGCAGGGAATCATAGGTGGAAAATATTTTTACAGTTTCACTTGGCAAAGCATATTTTGCCATATCTGCAATGTAGGAATCCAGCAGCATCTGCCTGATCTCCTGTTGATTCAACGTTGCGGCAGGCGCGGTTTCAGCCGCAATCACCGCAGGCATCCCCCCTATGATACAGTAGTTGTAATACTCGGCCAATGCTTCTTTGTGGAGTGTATCTTCTAACACCTGATTTTTATCATAATGGGAGCGGATCATATCTGCCAGCAATTCTTTCCCTTTTGCCCAGAGATACTCTTCAAAGTCCATAGGGTACATATTTTCCATCTGAATCTTGCCTACCGGAAAAGAAAACTGCTCCCGTTTCAGAGCCACTCCTAACAGGCTGCCGGCTGCAATCACATGGTACTCAGGCGCCTCTTCTGCAAAATACTTCAAAGAGGCCAGTGCCCTTTCACACATCTGTATCTCATCAAATATAATCAAAGTCTCATCCGGAACAATTTTTGTATGATAATATCTTTCTAAAACCTTAAGGACTGTTTCCGCATGGATATCATTTTCAAAAAAACTGCCAATTCTGCGGTCTGCCTCAAAATTCACATATGCAGTATTTCGAAAGCAGTCTGCACCCAGCTCCTGCATGACGTAAGTTTTTCCTACCTGGCGGGCTCCATATAACAGCAGCGGCAGACGTGAAGCTGTCGTTTCTCTCCATTTAACCAATCGGTCTGTTATCTTTCTTTTCATACATGTTACCCCGTTGTATTAATTTTGAATTCAAGCACTTAGAGTGTGTTTGAAGAATATTTTATGTCAACCGTGCGTCACAGTTTGTACCCAGAGGGAATGTATTACCGTATGCATTGGGGATAGATTCTTTTTCATTATTCAGGTTATAGTATATCTTAAATTTATCTATACGTCAATTCTAATGTATAATATTACATTTTTTTGAGCTTAAAAATATAATTATTTACATTTATTCTGCTGTAATTGCTTGAAAGACTCTGTTTTCTGGACCATTCCATCAACAGGCGGTTTTGCTGTCCAGTAAAAGGGCGGGTCATATACTGTAAATACCAATATATGGCCCGCCCTATGATTGTAACATTGAGAGGAGAGACGGTCTTTCACCGCATCTTGTCCAGGCTGAAAATAAATTCCGACCCCACCCCTTCTGTACTGATCACATCAATATTTTGGTTATGAGCATTGATAATTTCCTTTACAATGCAGAGCCCCAGCCCAGTGCTTTTGCGGTCCTTGCCCCTGGAGGAATCTTCTTTGAAGAAACGGTTCCAGATTTTGGGCAGGTTTTCTTTGGAGATACCTGTGCCCCGGTCTTTCACAGAAACAAGAATCCGCTCATTTCTTTCCGTGGTTTCAATGGTGATGGACGACTCATTGGGGCTGAACTTGATGGCGTTGTCCAGCAGATTGTAAAGCACCTGCTGCATCTGTTCCATATCGGCGTAGGCGTACAGCTGCTCACCAGTTAAGATTAATTCTATAGAAATCCGCTTATTCCGGCAGGTGCCCTCAAAGGTGGCTGCCGTATTTTTAATAATTTTGTTAATGTCAAAAGCCCGCAGATTCATCAGGCGGCTTTTCACATCCAGATTGTTCAAAGTCAGCAGGCTTTCCGTAAGTTTTTCCAGGCGGGCTGTCTCGTTTAAGACAATCTGGATATATTTTCCCTGGCTTTCCTGGTCGATAGTTCCGTCCACAATGGCTTCCAGGTAACCTTTGATGGAGGTGAGGGGAGAACGGAAATCATGAGAGATATTGGCGATAAAATTGCGCTGGTATTCTCCGTTATTGTTCAGTTCTCCGGACATGTAGTTCAGTGTGTTGGCCAGATATCCCATCTCGTCCTGAGAATGTACGGGAATCTGGTAGTCCAGGTGCCCGGCGGAGTATTCCTCAGCGCCGATAGTGATTTTCCGCAGGGGCCGGTATACCACAAAGGTGAACAAAAGCAAAATCAGCAGGGACAGGGCGAACAGGAAGAAAAACATAGTGTGGATAATGGCCAAAATCTGTTCCCGCTCCAGGTACAGGCTTTCCATGGGATAGTGGATGGCTATGTATCCCTTGATGGTCATATCAGAGGTGATGGGGGCGATGACACTGAGCATGGAATCGGGAAAATAACCGAAGAAATTTCCTGTCCGGTAATAGCTGGACCCCCAGGTGAGCGGGTCAAAACTGTCCAGGGCCAGAGGGGTGTCGCAGGGCTGTGGCTGGGCGGTATCTATTAAGATTTCCCCCCGCTGGTTCATCATCCAGATCTGTGCGTCCTGGTAAACGGCAAGGGAGGAAAGGTTGTCGTAGATATGGATCAGATTATAAGAAGCGGCCCGGTAGCGCACCATGCTGTCAGAGGCGATGGCATTGGCCTCCCTGTAAATCTGTTCGCTGATTGTTTTTACCAGGTGGCGCTGTACCAGCTGGGAGCCCAGAGTGGATATGAGGATAAAACCCGCCAGGGCAAATGCCACGTATGCTACAATAAACTTCAAATATAGGGTTTTCTTCATTGTTATTTGACCTCGAATTTATAGCCGATTCCCCATACTGTGCTGATGGACCAGGCCGAGTGGTCCTTGATTTTTGCCCGGATGCGTTTGATGTGGACGTCTACGGTACGCGTATCTCCGATGTATTCATACCCCCATATATGATCCAGAAGCTGTTCTCTGGTGAACACCTGATTGGGGGAGGAGGCGAGAAAATACAAAAGTTCCAGTTCCTTCGGAGGCATATCCACATGGGTGCCCCGGTAGAGGACTGAATAATTGGTCAGGTTTACGGAGAGATCCGGGTAGTTGACACATTTTTCGTTGGAGGGCGCAGGGGCAGGTTCCTTTACCTGGAAGCGGCGCAGAACCGCCCGTACTCTGGCTACCAGTTCTTTGGAGTCAAAAGGCTTGATAATATAATCATCTGCCCCCAGTTCCAGGCCCAGCACCTTGTCAAAGGTTTCCCCTTTGGCAGAGAGCATAATGATGGGCACGTCGGACTTCTGGCGGATTTCCCGGCAGACCTGATACCCGTCGATACCAGGAAGCATCAGGTCCAGCAGAATCAGATTAGGCTGGAATGCCTGGAATTCTTTCAGGGCTTCTTCCCCGTCGTTGACGATGGAGGTCTCAAAACATTCCTTTGTAAGGTACAGGGCAATCAGTTCTGCGATGTGATTGTCGTCATCTACAATCAGGATTTTTTGTTTATTTACCATGACAATGGCTCCTTATTTGAATTCTGCGTAACAATCCAGTATCTTCACAGTTACGGAATCGTTACAATTCTACAATAGTTACTCCGGAGTCCCCTTCCCCCATGCCGCCCAGACGATAGGATTTTACATGTTTCTGGCGCTTCAGGTAATTGTGCACAGCTTTTCGCAGAGCTCCAGTCCCTTTTCCATGTACAATGCGCACTTGGCTTAGATGAGCAAGACAGGCATCGTCTAGATATTTGTCCAGTTCAGAAAGCGCTTCGTCTACAGTTTTCCCCAGCAGATGGATTTCTGTAGAGATCGAGGAGGATTTTGACACCTTGATCTTCCCGGAGCCTGTGCGGTTCAGGGAGGGAGTGATGATTTCCGGTTCGTCGAGAAGTTCCAGGTCGGAAATGTTCACCTGAGAACGGAGGATACCCATCTGCACGAATAAGCTGCCTTTTCCGTCTGGAAGACTGCTGACGGTACCTTTCAGGCCCATGGACAGAACCCTCACCGCGTCGCCCAGCCGTAATTCCGAAGGTTTCAGTTCCTTTTTGGGTTTGGCGGCAGGCTTGGGGCCTAAGCGGTTTTCCACCTGGTTCATTTTTTTGCGGAGATTCTGCCGTTCTTTTTCCACAGCCGCCATGTCCACATGGTGTTTCTGGAATTTGTTGTACATTTTTATGGACTGGTCGGCGTAGTCTTTGGCCTCCTGGAGTATTTTATGGGCTTCTTCATTGGCCTCCTGGAGAATTTTTTCCCGCCGTTTGTCAAGCTTGTTCTGTTTTTCCTCCAGACGGTCTTTCATCTGGCTGATTTCCTGCTTGTACCTTTGGATTTCATCCCGCTCTTTTTCTATGGTGACACGGTTTGCTTCCAGGTTGGAGATCACGTCTTCCAGAGATTCGTCTTTCTGGTTAATCTGCTGTCTGGCCTTGTCAATGAGAAAATCCGGCAGTCCCAGTTTGGAGGAAATGGCAAAGGCGTTGCTCTTTCCGGGAACACCTATGAGAAGCCGATAAGTGGGCCGAAGTGTCTCCACATCGAATTCACAGGAGGCGTTTTCCACGCCAGGAGTGGCCAGGGCGTAAATCTTCAATTCACTGTAGTGGGTGGTGGCCATGGTACGGATGCCCTGCTGGTGCAGGTGGGATAAAATGGCGATGGCCAGGGCAGCTCCTTCTGTGGGGTCGGTGCCTGCCCCCAGTTCATCGAACAGTACCAGAGAGTGTCTGTCAGCTTTTTCGATAAAGGAAACCACATTGGTCATATGGGAAGAAAAGGTACTCAGACTCTGCTCAATGCTCTGCTCATCCCCTATGTCAGCATAAACTTCCTGGAAAACAGACAGCTGGCTGCGGTCAGCGGCGGGAATGTGAAGGCCGGACTGGCCCATTAAAACCAACAGTCCCACAGTCTTCATGGATACGGTCTTTCCCCCTGTGTTGGGGCCGGTGACCACCAGCAGGTCGAATTCGCCGCCCAGACGGACGTCAATGGGGACTGCCTGTTTTTTGGGAATCAGAGGGTGGCGGGCTTTGCGCAGGTGAATCCTCCCTTCCCGGTTGAAAATAGGCGCTGTGGCATTGTGGTCCATGGCCAGGGAAGCCCGGGCAAAGATGAAATCCAGGTCAGCCATAAACCGCATGTCATTTTCGATGGCTTCCCGGTCACCCGCCGCCAGTTCGCTTAATGTGGCCAGGACAGCCTCGATTTCACGCTGCTCTTTGATTTCCAGTTCCCGTATATCGTTGTTGAGCTTGACGATGGCCATGGGCTCTATGAACAGAGTGGCGCCAGTGGAGGACTGATCGTGGATCATGCCGGATACCTGATTCCGATACTCTGCTTTCACCGGCAGACAGTAGCGTCCATTGCGCATGGTGACCACACTGTCCTGCAGATACGTACGGGCGCTTCCATTTACGATGGAATGCAGCTGGCTGTGCACCCGGTCATTGGTGTTTTTCAGCTCTCTGCGCACCTGCCGCAGTCCCGGGCTGGCATCGTCGCTGACTTCGTCGGGTGAGGGGAGACAGCGGCGGATCTCTGAGGCCAGCGGGGTCAGGGGCTCCAGAGCGTCGAATAATGCTTTCAGACAGTCCGGTTCAGCATCGTCCCGGTCGGGACGTCCGTATGACTTGACCCGCCCGGTATTCTCCAAAAGGGCGCAGATATCCAGCAGCTCACTGGCAGACAGGGCACTGCCCACGTCCAGACGTTTTAGAGAACTGCGGATATCCTTTACATTTCCGAAAGAAACACTGCCTTTTTGGAAAAGCCTGCTCAGAGCGTGGGAGGTCTGCAGCTGCATGGTTTCAATCTGTGAAAGGTCAGTCAGCGGTTCCAGACGGCGGCAGGCTTCTTTCCCCATGGGCGAAGAAGCCTTGTCCACCAGCTGGCTGATAATCTTTGTATATTCTAATGCAGAAATTGCTTTGCTGTTCATAAATAACCTCTGTTTCATAATCGTAATTAAAGTTTCAGTATAAGGCTATTTTACTCTATTTAAAAGGGAATGAAAAGACTAAAAGATGAAATTTCATTGATCTTGGAAAGGAAGGCCGGTGCGCTTTCACACACCGGCATATGAAAAAGAATTTGTTTGAAAAGGGTTTATCCTTAACACTTTCCGAGTATACAAAACAAATGTGTAGAAAATGTGATTGCCCAGTGAAAGGAATGTGAAAAATTTGTGAAATCAGCCAGGGGCATGGAGTATTGTGAAATTATGCTCAGACATGACGCGTTTGGACAGAATAAACAAAACGCTGGTTATGTGGAGTGAACATTGTAATTAGGCTGATTGGTCAAAAAATGCCGCGGGGTGAGAGGGATTTTCTAGTATACGGTGAGAAAAATTCCTGCTATTCATAAAATGTTCATAACTATTTGCTAAAATAATTAAGAATTGGAGCATATTTGTGTGAACGGAGAAGTGTTATGGGTGGCCAGAAAAAATACTCAAGTTCATTGGATACGCCTTCAGATCCGAATGAAGAAGAATATAATTTTATAAAAGAGACAATTAAGCACAGACCTTTTAATAGAAGAAAGTTTTTCCAATGGGCAGCGTCTGTTGCTGTGGGAGCCGTGGCCTTTGGGATATTATCTGGGTTTGTTTTCCGTCTGACCGTTCCTGTGGTTGAGAAATACCAGGAGAAAGACAGGGGGCAGGAACAGAAAGTGAAGATTCCAAAGGATGAGCCGGAGGAGACAGGAAAGCATAAGAAGGACAGCACCCCCACCCCCAAGATTGTGGAGGTGCCCCAAAATATCACATTGGCTGACTATGAAAAGATTTACAACGAGATTCTCAGTGTGGCAGAAGAACCCCGCAGAGCGCTGGTTCAGGTATCGGGGGTGCGTGGCGAACAGGATCTGTTGGATAACAGCCGGATTCCTTCTGGCGAGTCGGAAGGGATTATCATCGAAAATAACGGGAGCGGGCTGTATATTCTGACAGAGATGTGGGCGATCACAGATGCGGAAAAGATCAGAGTCAGTTTTTCAGACGGTTCTGCCGCGAAAGCAGTTTTGGTAAAAGGAGATGCGGCCACAGGTCTGGCTGTGATCCAGGTGCCTGTGGAGTCTGTGAAAAAGACAACCCTTTCGAATATTACGGCGGCCCAGCTGGGAAATTCCTACAGTCTGGTACAGGGAAAAGCGGTGATAGCCATCGGAAGCCCCACTGGATATGCGGATTCAGTGGTTTATGGAAACATCACTTCTGTTTCCAATAAAGTTTCCGTGACGGATATGGAATATAATCTTCTGACCACAGATATTCTGGGAAGCGGTGAGGGAAGCGGTGTGCTTCTGGACACTTCAGGGAGTATTATCGGGCTTATCGCTATGGATTACGGGCCGGAGGATACACATACCATGGTGAAAGCACTGTCCGTATCCCAGTTAAAACCTTTGATTGAAAATCTATCCAATGGGAAAAATATTATTTATATGGGAATCCGTGGACAGGAGGTTTCCCAGGATACAGCAGAAAATACGAAAATTCCCCGGGGGATTTACGTGGATCAGGTGGAAGGGGATTCCCCGGCCATGGAAGCAGGCATTCAGACAGGCGATGTGATTACCGCCTTCAACAAAGAAGATGTGCGCACCATGCAGCGTTTTTACACAGAACTGCAGAAATGCCAGAAGGAACAGAAAGTGAAGATAACCATTATGCGCAGAGGAGCAGATGGTTATGGGGAGACACAGGTAACAGTAACGCTGGATGTCAGGTAGAGAGGATGGAGAGATGAAATTTATTAACGAGTTGAGGGAAGGTGAGCGGGTCGGGGAGATTTATCTGTGCAAACAGAAGCAGTCGGCTGTGACAAAGAATGGGAAACCTTATGAGAATCTGATCCTTCAGGATAAGACAGGCACCATTGACGCCAAAATCTGGGACCCCAATTCCCAGGGTATCAATGAGTTTGAGGTACTGGATTATATTGATGTTGTGGGAGATGTGACCAGCTTTGCCGGGTCTTTGCAGATCAGCGTGAAACGGGTGCGCAGGGCGAAAGAAGGAGAGTACCAGGCTGCAGACTATCTTCCGGTGAGCGGAAACAGTGTAGATGAAATGATTCATAAGCTGCAGGAATATGTGCATTCGGTGAAAAACCCATATCTGTCCCAGCTTTTGAAACGTCTGTTTATTGATGATAAAGCATTTATGGAAGTATTTCAGAAACATTCGGCGGCAAAAACCGTTCATCATGGATTCATCGGCGGGCTGCTGGAGCACACGCTGGGTGTGGCCAGGCTGTGTGACTTTTACGCAGGAGCTTATCCCATCCTGAACCGGGATCTGCTGATTACGGCGGCTCTGTGCCATGATATCGGAAAAACCAGGGAACTGTCCTCATTTCCATTGAATGATTACACAGACGATGGGCAGCTGCTGGGGCATATTGTCATCGGGACAGAGATGGTCTATGATATCATTCGGGAGATACCGGACTTTCCGGAAATCCTCAGCAGTGAATTGAAGCACTGTATCTTATCCCACCACGGGGAAATGGAATACGGTTCACCGAAAAAACCGGCTCTGGCAGAAGCTGTGGCGCTGAATCTGGCGGATAACACAGACGCCCGCATGGAGACATTGAAAGAAGTATTCGGGGCAGCAGGGGCGAAAAAAGAATGGCTGGGATATAATCGGTTCTTTGAGTCTAATTTAAGAAGGACGGGAGATGTTTGAAGGCGGAGTACTTTAGAGTACACCGCCTTTTATAAACAGTTTGTCTATTTATCTTTTTTTGCTTTAATATGATCATCACTCTCCGAAGAGTTCTTTCCATTCATATCATCCAAAATTTTTTCCAGAATCATTTTCTTCACATACACATCAAAGCTGAGCAGACACAGGAAAGAAAAAAGCTGCAGATGTTCCTGGTCTTTTTTGGGAGCCTGCTGAAAAGTCTCTCCGGCGGTTTTATAATTTTTGATCAGATCTTTTTTCAGATGTTCGATCTGCCCTTTTTCCATGCTGAATACTTCTGTATAGATATCGGTAAGATTCCAGCCATCCTTATTTTGAAAATATTTTTCTGTCAGAGGATTTAACAGGGACTGGATATCATTGATGGTCAGGATATTTTTAAAATAGTAGATAAAAATCAGCAGCAGCAAATGCTCTTTGCTGTATTTTTTCTTATCAGGAGGCGGCAGCAAATGGTTTTTCGCATAATTGTTGATCATGGTCTTGGTCAGAACCTTGTCCTCAGGGTAACGTTTGCTGGATTCCATCTGCTCATCCATAAAAGTGGTCACCTGGTCCATGTAAAGCTGGATGTTGGGCAGATCCTCCGGCTTGATATAATCAATTTTGGATACGCTTTTTAAAATGCTGTTTATCATATCTTTGCTGTCTATCTTCATTTGAATCACCTTATTTCTATATGTGAGTGTCCCTGAAGCGTCGTCTGGACTCACTTTTTTATCTGGTCTTCCGCCGGGTACACCCGAATTTTATTATTCTATGACTAATTGCCGCTGCAAAATATGATATGTTTGGCACGTCAAAACATCCCATTTCCCTTGGCGGCTAATCATATTATATGGTTTTTAAAACTGTATGGCAAGTTTTTTTGAAAAAAAGGAAAAATTACCGCCGTCTGACCAAACACGCGCCAGCCCCTTGCTATAGGTGATGTAAAATGATATACTAACTATAAATACAGGGTGCCCGCTTGCTGAAGCGGGTGCTTTTATCTGTGTAGAGCGTGATAAAAGACAGGAGAAGATATATGGATTTCAGTAGTGGTTTAAATGAGAAGCAGATGGAGGCCGTTCTGCAGACAGAAGGCCCTGTTTTGATTCTGGCGGGGGCGGGTTCGGGAAAAACCCGTGTGCTGACCCACAGGATTTCTTATCTGATAAAAGAGATGCAGGTGAATCCCTGGAATATTCTGGCAATAACATTTACCAATAAGGCGGCTGGGGAAATGCGGGAGCGGGTGGACCAGATTGTGGGGTTCGGCGCGGACAGTGTGTGGGTGAGCACCTTTCACTCCACCTGTGTGAGAATTCTGCGCCGTTATATTGACCGTCTGGGATATGGGAATAGTTTTACCATTTACGATGCAGACGATCAGAAGTCCCTGATTAAAGATATCTGCAAAAGATTGAATGTAGATACGAAAATTTACAAAGAGAGGGCTTTGATGGCAAATATTTCCTCTGCGAAAGATGAAATGATTGGGCCGGATGAGTATGAGGAGAGGAATCTGGGGGATGTTAATAAGAGAAAAATTGCCCAGGTGTACAAAGAGTATCAGGCTCAGCTGAAGAAAAATAATGCGTTGGATTTCGACGATTTGATTGTGAAAACTGTGGAATTGTTTATATCCTGCCCGGATGTGCTGGAGTCTTATCAGGACAGGTTCCAGTATCTGATGGTGGATGAGTATCAGGATACCAATACTGTCCAGTTCCGTCTCATTGCCCTGCTGGCGCAGAAATACCGGAACCTGTGTGTGGTGGGAGATGACGATCAGTCCATTTATAAATTCCGTGGGGCCAACATCAAAAATATTCTGGGCTTTGAGGAGGTTTTCCCAGATGCGGCAGTGATTCGTCTGGAACAGAATTACCGTTCCACACAGAATATTTTAGACGCAGCCAATCAGGTGATACGCAATAATAAAGGAAGAAAGAGCAAAACTCTCTGGACAGAAAATGTGAAGGGGGACCCTGTGAATTTCCGGCAGTTCTCCACAGGATATGAGGAGGCAGAGTACATAGCTGACGATATTTACAAGAAAGCGAAAGACGGTGTCTGCCGGTACAGTGACTGCGCCATCCTGTACAGGACCAACGCCCAGTCCCGCCTTTTTGAGGAAAAACTGCTGATGGGGAATATCCCGTATAAACTGGTGGGGGGAGTGAATTTCTATGCCCGCAGGGAAATCAAAGATTTACTTTCCTATTTAAAGACTGTGGATAATGCCCAGGATGACCTGGCTGTCAGCCGGATTATCAATGTGCCCAAACGGGGAATCGGGGCAGCTACCATTGCCAAGATACAAAATTATGCGGCAGAGCAGGATATGAGTTTTTACGAGGCCCTTAAAATCGCAGGGGAAATCCCGTCCCTGGGCAGGGCGGCGGCGAAAGTAGAGCCGTTTGTCACCTTTATACAGACCCTTCGCAGCCAGTTGGAATATCTGTCTGTTACCCAGCTTCTGGAAACTATCATTGAGCAGACCGGATATGTAGAAGAGCTGGAGGCTGAGGGGACCGACGAGGCAAAAGGGCGGATTGAAAATATCGATGAATTGATTTCCAAAGCAGCGTCTTACGATGAAGATGCAAGGCATCCCAGTCTGGGAGAATTTCTGGAGCAGGTGGCCCTTGTGGCGGATATTGACACTGTGGAAAGTGACCAGGACAGGGTGCTGCTGATGACCCTTCACAGTGCAAAAGGACTGGAATTTCCCCATGTTTATCTGGCAGGCATGGAGGATGGAATATTTCCCAGTTACATGACCATTGTCTCCGACGACCCTGATGATATGGAGGAAGAACGGCGGCTGTGCTATGTGGGCATCACCAGAGCCATGGAAAATCTTACGCTGACCAGTGCCAGACAGAGAATGATTCGGGGACAAACGCAATATAATAAACTATCCCGTTTTGTCAGGGAGATACCGCAGGAACTGCTTGATACAGGGAAGACGGAAGTACGGACAGCCCAGGCGGCTCAGAGGGGAAAGGATGCGTACAGCCAGGTAAAACGTGACTTCAAGGCAGCGGCATTTCAGCAGCCCAGGCAGTTTCGGGGTGAAACCAGTGGAACATTGGATTATAAAGAGGGAGATACCGTGCGCCATAAGAAATTCGGCGTGGGAACGGTTACATCCATTGTGAATGGAGGCAGGGATTATGAAGTGACGGTGGAATTTGAGCGGGCAGGTGTGAAAAAAATGTTTGCCAGTTTTGCAAAACTGGAGCGAGTCTGAGAATATATGCTGAAAATTTATAAAGAAAAACGTGGTAAAATCTTATGCAAGGTGGTATAATATGTTCTATCAGCTAATAGTCAAGTTCCGCAACTGGAACAAAAAAGGAGAGAGGAAGGTCGTGAACATGAATAAGATTGATGACTTAGTAACCGTTCTGAAAAAGAGAGAAGACGAAAGAACCAAATGTGCGATTCTCTGGATTCTGGCGATTATTGGGGCGGCAGCGGCAGTAGCAGGCATTGCCTACGGCGTATACCGGTTCTTTACACCGGATTATCTGGAAGATTTCGAAGAAGACTTTGGCGATGATTTCGACGATTACTTCGAGGACGAAGAAGAATAGAATACAGGATATGGGAGAGGCGGACCAGGCAGAGTGATGACAGCTCTGCCTGTTTGCCGTGTTTTGAAAAAAGTTTAGAGCGTGTCGTAAAAATGCTTTTTGTCAGATGTGCGTCACACTTGGTGGGAGATTTGTGTCAGATGAAGGGCGCATAGCGGGCTATGTAACCTGAATTTGGCACAAATATCACGCAAAGTGGGGCGTGCAGATGGCAGGAATGATTTTTAAGACATGCTCTAGGATCTTTCGGGAGGATGTTTATGAAAAAAGGTGAAATATATGAAGGCCAGGTGGAAAAGGTACAATTTCCCAATAAAGGCGTCATTAAAATAGAAGACAGCAGCGTATTTGTGAAAAATGTCATACCAGGCCAGGTGGTACGATTTTATGTGAAAAAGAAGAGGAAAGGGCGTGCAGAAGGCCAGCTGGTGGAAGTTTTGAAACCGTCTGCGCTGGAAACCAGACCGCCGGTATGCAGTATTTTCCCCGCCTGCGGCGGCTGTACCTATCAGACTATGTCCTATGAAGCCCAGCTGCAGATGAAAGAAGCCCAGGTAAAGGAGATGCTGGATTCTGTGGTAAAAGGTGATTACGAATTTCAGGGAATTCTTAGAAGTCCACAGGAATTCGGCTACAGGAACAAAATGGAATTTTCATTTGGCGACGAAAAGAAGGATGGGCCTATGACCCTTGGACTCCACCGGAAAGGCAGCTGGCATGATGTTCTCACGGCGGGAGACTGCCGGCTGGTCCACAAGGATATGACGGATATTTTGAACTGTACACTTCAGTATTTCACAGAAAATCACATAGGGTATTACCATAAAATGCAGCAGAAGGGTTATCTGAGGCATCTGCTTCTGCGGCGGGGCAGTGCCACAGGCGAAATACTGGTGAATCTGGTAACAACCTCTCAGGAATCATACGACTTGACGGGCTGGGCAGATCAGTTGCTGGCTCTTCCGCTGGAGGGGAAAATCGTGGGAATTCTTCATATATATAATGATTCTATTTCTGACGTGGTGATGTGTGACAGACATGAGGTCCTATATGGGCAGGAATACTTTTTTGAGCAGCTGCTGGGCCTCCGGTTCAAAATTACGCCGTTTTCATTCTTTCAGCCTAACACAAAAGCGGCTGAGGTGCTCTATAAAGTGGTGAGGGAATACCTTGGGGACGCTTCCGGTATGACCGTATTTGACCTGTACAGCGGCACAGGTACAATCAGCCAGGTGATCGCTCAGGTGGCAGGAAAGGTGATTGGTGTGGAGATTGTGGAAGAAGCGGTGGAAGCCGCCAGGGAAAATGCCGCTCTGAATGGCTTCCAGAACTGCCGGTTTATTGCCGGAGATGTACTGAAAGTGCTAGACGAAATCGGGGAAAAACCTGACTGTATCGTCTTAGACCCGCCCAGAGATGGAATACATCCGAAAGCATTGCCGAAGATTTTGGATTATGGGGTGGAGAGAGTGATCTATATATCCTGTAAGCCTGTGAGTCTGGTGAGGGACCTGGCGGTGTTTCAGGAATGGGGGTATCAGGTGGAGAAGTGTGTTTGCGTGGATCAGTTTGGGCAGACTTATCATGTGGAGACGGTTACACTTTTATCCCGTAAAAACGAATCACCGAGAATACAGGTGAAAATGGACTTATAATGATACTGCGATAAAGAGCAGATATGTTAGTTATCTTAGGATTTCTGGCATATCTGCTTTTTTATTGCCTAATCCAATGCAAAATATACAAACTGCCTGTTGGGATAGGGAAATGCATTGGAAATCAGAAATTTCTGGTAAGTGGATGAAAGGGAAGCAGGCAAAAAAGAAAGGAGAAATATAACAGATGAAAAACTTTTTTAAAGCGAAGGATGAATGGGATTCTGCACATTCCCATATATGGGTTTATGGAGCAACAGCAGAGCAGATGATTAATGCAGCAAAGGAATATGAAGATTATGAAGAATATTTCTTTAATGGTACAGAAAATGATGGATTAGTTTATTTTGATATGGATTCAGGTGACAATCGTGGAATGTGCGATGAATTAAGCGCACACATAGAAGGGGCAGTTTTCTTTGGATTCTGTTCGTGGGATGAAAATGATTTTTACGCCAGCAAAAATGGAAGCCATTTTACAGGATATAGCGTTAGGACAGACGAATCCCCTTTTATTGATGAACCATCTATATTAGAAGATTTCGAGGAGGAAGATTTTTGTGAATTGCAATATGAAGGTATTTTTTGTTGGGAATTTACTGTATTAGATGAAAAGGGCAAAGAATTGTTTTCCATTGGTTCTGGAGATTTTGCTTTACAGGAAATAGATGATATCTGGAACAAAAGATAACTGGATTTATAAAAAATAAGCTATTTTGAAAAATGTAGGATTGCTGACCTAGCGGCATGACGGGGAAATAAATGAAAGGAGAAATTTACAATGAAAACATACGAAGAAATAACAGATGAGATTTTAGAAAAGGGATTTGAAGTAACGTGTTTTGATCTTATGTTGAGTAAACATGGAATAGAACCATTTTTGATAAGTCAAGGGATTAAAATACTAATAGAGGAATATGGAGAAAAATTAGGAAGCTACTTTTGCACAGCACTTTCCAGATTTCTGGAAGATGATTTTGGCAGTATGGCAGACGAAGATGATATGTTTTATGGGTATGAATATGGATGCTATGAAAGTCCATTAGGAGACACCCCAAGCACAGGGGCGATTATGATACACAGAGAGGGCGACTATATGTTTAACAGCCATATTGTCATGTATCTGCAATTTGAAAGATAAGCCTTCGCCGGAGTAATTCCGGCGACAAGGTTGGCGGCACATTTGTCAATGTCTTTATTTTGGCTACATTTTTTTGTCAGTATGACGTCCTGCTTATGTCAGTATGACATCTAGCTTATGACTGTATAGGGTTAAGGGTCTGGGGTTAATGTTTAGTGACATGGGATTTGGGAAATGTGTTCAGGGTTACTGTCTTGGTATAGGGCAGTATTGGGTAAGGGGAATTGCAAAAATATATACACAATAAAAGATTACGGAGGTAAATATGAATAAACCAACAAGAAGAAGTATTACAGAACTACAGCAAAAGAATTTTGTCGATTTTTTGTATGAAACATATGAGCGCGAAAAAAACAGCGCAGGAGATTGTTATGCAACTCCATTGGAATATATAACAGATGAAAAAACCTATTTATCATCTGACGTAGAAAAAGAATTTGTTGAAGAATATGGATTTGCGCCTATTGGATTTTTAGAAGCGTTACGAGTGCAGATGGCTAAAACAAGTGGGTTTGGTATCTGTGTTAATAATAACGATTTGAAAAAGGCGTTAGCTGGTATGATGATTGACTATAAAATTGATTATGAAGAACTACAAAAGTTCTATGAGCTTCTGATAGAATATCAATTCATTATTTTTATAAATGACAGCAATGGAAATCAGTATGCAACTACGCCGCAGCAGGTCTTTAATTGGGAGTATAGAATGTGGAGCCGATTATCAAATAATAAATCTCAAAAGAAAAGCAGGAGTGAAGCCAAGAAAACAGAAAAGCAGGAGAAGGACAAGGAAGCGGAAGTTGAAACAGTAATGGAAGATGTTCCAACAGAGCCTATGATAACAATTAATAAAGTACCAGCAGAAACTCCGATTATACCAGAACTGGAAGAAACTTTTGAAACTTTCGAAAAAAGCTTTGGAGCAGATAATAAAGATTTTTTTTAAAAACAATGCCGCCGGAATATCCGGCGGCAGGAAGGAGGACATAGAATGAATAAAGAAGTAAGAAAGATATTAATGCGAGGTGGAAAAGTTACGGAGGATGAATTGTTTTTCCTTTCAAAACATCTTCCGTATGAATTTATCGAAAGAACTGAACATGGGTATGGATGTACAGTGTTTTGGGGATTTACAAGATTTTATTTGAAAGAAGCTCAGGGATATTGTGATATTTATGACGAGAACAATTATATTGGAAGTGCTATATCGAACATGCGCATTATAAATGGGATTCGCAAAAAACAAAAAATGATGTTTATGGAATTTCACGATTTATCACTTCAAAAGAAATTTTGGAGTTATACAGATTTGTCGGAATACTCATTGAATATAGACTATGATGAGAAATTGATTGACCCTCGCCATGATCCAGAATTTTTTGAAATCTTTAACAGAGGCTTTATGCTATCAAAGCATGATTATGATGTATTTGCAAAATACATAAAATATCCTGATTATTCAGGTGGACCAGATGGTACTGAAGGAGTTATTCCATTAGGAGAGCATGAGGAATGTAGAATAAAAATTATATATGACATTATCTGCGACAAACTGCCCTTTAAGGTTTATTACAGAAAAATACTATATGAAGGGGATTTTTCCTATAAAGTTGATGGCGTAAGCAGAAAAGGCTTTATTTAATCTATAATTGAAGAAAAAGCTGCCGTTTTACCGGCAGCTTTTTGAATATATCGCAAAACAACTGCAAATAGCCTTCTTAGATTAATGGCAGTCTGTAAAAGTCTGCGCCATACTTATTTGACAGCACTTGTTGTTCTTGCTCGCTACATGTAATCTGCAAATGATAAAACACAAGGCTTGAAAAAGTCTGCTGTAATGTTTTATGCTCGCAGGACATAATTTTGGCAACTTCTTCCATCCTGCTGTTATCTGTTTTTGCTATTCTTTTTTGAATAAAAGGCACTGTGACAAGCGATTTTGCAAGATTGGCTGAATGTTCATTCCTCGCGTCAGTTTTGTATGTATTGCCTGATATAAGCTTAATCCAATAATGGTCTAAATCTTTCATATCTGATGAATTTTTTTGCTCGATTGCAATAGGTTGCGGTTGGAACAAAAAATTATTTACCTTATCTGAAAAATATTTTGCAATTTCTTTTACGTCTGTGTTCTGTAAATCCATCATTTTCCTCAATCCCTTTCTTCTAAAACATACTATTAGGGGCACTATCAATGACTGACAACGCCCCAAAAACAACTCTATGGATTTTTATAGTTACGAAGGTCTGCTTATGCGTCCTGTTCGATCAACGGTTCTGCTTCATTGTCCATAGGAAAATCCAAAGTTTGGATATTTTCTTCCTGTCCAGAAACTTCTTCCGTTTCACTATTGTCCTCATTTTCGTTTGAAACAGGGACTATATCTGGCTGTTCGCCGGATTCATTCTGGATTTCTTCTGGTATTTCTGCTTCCAATCCAGAACTGCTCTCTGATTTTGAAGGCGCATCTAATTTGAAGTGCTTGGAAAAATGATTCTCCATAATAGTAAGCCTTCCCAGAACCTTCTCCTTTTTGACAGAACCAGAAGAACAATATTGGCTGTACTCCTTGTTGCTCACAAAGAAATATAAAAACCAATCATGAAAATCTGATTCGCAGATGCCTTCTTTCATAGCAAGGTCAGCCATAAGGATTGCCATTGGGATATTGATTTTCCTTAACATCTTCTCTTTTGTGTCAAAAACATTGTCTAAATACTCAATAATCCTGACAAGCAACTCCTTCTGTTCTTCTGAATAATTCCCTTTAATAATGGCAGAATACTTCATCACTTCATCTGCGCTGATAGAGGCATATTCATATCCTTGGTATTTATGATCCAGAAGCATCATGCTCTGCAAAAGAGTACACATATCATCAGATTTTCGAAGCTGCAATTTGGAAAAATTACATTTCTCCGAAAAGAAGCTGCCAGTCAGAATACTATCAATAAACTTCGCATTTTCCACTCCCATCAGCGGTTTGGATTTCTGTGGTTTAGTAAGGGGCGTGCTGTTATTCAGGCGGAAGAAGATTTCTTCAATCATATCATCTGTGCAATCTTCAAAGGCAAACATCTGGAATTTAAAACGCAACAGTTCCTGCTGTACATCCACGTCCAATTCTCCAAAAGTTTTGCCAGCAAGTGAATAGTTTTCCCCCTCGATTTCAGCATCTGGCGTTTCCTCATTCAAAGCATATTCGCCATTGATAAAGCTGAATATAGTTGTCATTCTCTGCTTGCCATCCAATACACTGTATTTATAAAGCGTTTTTCCCTTATCATCAGCTTCCTCCGCATCTGATTTCTGAACGTAGATTGCCGGGACTGGGAAATTGGCTAAAATACTATGTATCAGCAAACTCTGCTGTAAATTGCTCCATTGTGCGGATTGTCTTTGAATAGGATGGTCAAAGCTAAGTGTTTCTTTTGCATCATACATGTGTTTCAGGTTTTTCACTGTCCAGTTTAAAGTTGTTTTAATCATGATTTTTCTCCTTTTCTCTTTTAGGGTTATTTTGTTTGTGCTTATCCTGTCTACTCTGATTAATACATATTGTTGTATTTGTTAATTTGGCGGATAAGATAAGCAGTCATCCTTGCGTATTTTTTGATAAGCGAGCTTTTTGAGCCGCCTTTAATCAGTTCCTGATAGCGGTCATTTTCTCTTTTTATCCTGTCAAGTATTTCTGCAAATTCAACAGCTTTATCGCTGTCTTTATTCTCTAAAATATTCAGATAGTCATTGATTAGCAATACCTGTGAATCTGCAAGCCCATATGCGGGCATTGTTTCAAAATACTCCTGATTGCTTTTCTCATAGTTGTATTCATCCAGTTTCATTGCAATCTGAAGCTGGCAAAGTCCTTTTTTATCTATTTCTAACATTTTTATTCTCCTATCGTTTTCTAAAATTTCTTTACGTTTATTTCCAGAGATAATTACTCACTACAACATTATTTCTGGAATGTTGTAAGTTATAGCTCACTGCCTGAAGGATACCTTTGTCATAGGAATGACCTATCATATCAGCTCTACAGTGATATATTTTGCCAGTAGCAACATCACCACGATTTTCAAAATATTGATATAAGTCTTTTGCATAATCAGCCCTTAAATCATGTATACTGCCCTGTGGCAACTGCGCTTTTAAAAACAATCTATCTTCTCCGTTTATAGAATGTGTTTCAGCAGTTTTTAAATATTCTTTCAAATCATCTTTGTATTTGGGATTCACTAAGCACCAACGCTCTATGCCGCCCTTGCCGCGCTTATACACTTCCAGATTGCCGTCATTGGTTTCTCTGAAATCTTCTTTGCGGAGCCTTAAAACTTCCATGCGGCGGCATCCTGTAGCCTTTAGGATAAGTTTCGCCGTATCCCATTTTTCTTCTGGATGGCGGTAATCACTGGAACTGATCCCCCTGCATCGTTTGATATTCGCCCTGCTGCGGACAGGATAATTGTAATCAAAATCCTTTTTTCCACAGCCATAGGCAGAAGCAAGGGCAGACCCATACAGACCTAAAGTCCAAGCGGAAACGCCTTGTTCTTCTTTGGCTTGCAGGAACTCCGCTACATATTGCCTGCAGTCGGCAAAGTTTTTTACTTCCCTGTGGTTTGCAAGGGTTTCGGTGATAAATTGTTTGCATACTTTTACATAAGAATTGTATGTGGCAGTGCTGTAGATACCTCTTACAGCAGTGCTTTCACCGGATTGTCTTGCGGCTTTCTTTGCATCAAATTTGGATTCGCCAAATTTTTTCTGCTTATTTAATTGTTTTATGGCTTGGTGCATAAGGTTAGATTTTTTACCCATGTCTGCATCTCCTTTCGGAAATAAATGCTTCTGGGTAAAGGTTATGAAACATCAAATTGCTTGGACACCCAATAAAATATCAGGTTAGAAATTTTAGAAATGATATCCAGAGTGGATTTTAATTCTTTCAAATCTTTACTTCCCCATGATGCGATGTAGCCGAAGCTGTATTCATCCGAAGAAAGTTTTTCCATATTTGTTTCATTTGCAAGCATTTCAATCACGCAATAAGCACAGCTTTCCGCAATCACTTCTTTTGTGTCGCGATCCAGTTCTTTTGTATGCTCTTTATAAAGCGTTTCCTGATAGTAATGGCTGTATTCATGCGCTATTGTTTTCAATTTGTGGAGCGCTTTTAAGTCTGCTTTTAAAAAGATTTCTTTTTTTACCAGATTGTAATAGCCATTTGCATCATTTTCTTTGAGGTCATAATCATAATGGATTGGAACCTCTGACGTTGCAAATAAAGAATTGATTAACCTGTTCAGTTCTGGCGTTTCAAATTCTAATTTCTGCGTAAGCGACGGCAGTTCATCACCAGTTGTCTGCGAATAATCGAAAACGTGTCCTATTTTAAAATAGAGTTTTCGTCTTTCAACTTTTCGTGTGTACTTACTTCCATCAGGTCTGGTACATTCTTCTTCCTCCCAAAACTTTTTTGGCGCAGGAACAAGAATCTGGATTCCTTTAGAACCTTTTTTCACGATTCTGTTGAATTTTTCTGTCCAGTCCTTATAGGATGCTACAAAACTGGCTTGGGGACATTGCGCTAAAATGAGAATGGTATTGTTAAAACTATAGTTGTGGAACTTGCTGAAAGTTTCAAGATACCTGATGTAATTCTCTGATGTGAATACCTCTTTTACGCCATCTTCGAGATTCTGAAGAATCTCTGCCATTTGCTGCTTCCGCTCCTCAAGCGTTTTTTGTGAGTATTGTTTACCCATATACATTTACCTCCTGTTTTTCTTCCCTTAGATTAGGTGTTCAAATCTAAAAGCATGGTCAGGGTTTCTGCTTTTTATGTTTGCCACCATGAGGACAAACAAGCATGTACAAAATTGATAAAGTTACTTTATATGGACACATTCCCAAAACAGGAACATGGAACATAACGATTCAGAAACACATGGTTTCTTTTTCTACGTATTGGTTTGTTGCATAAAAAAACCTCTACGATTCTATGATTTTAGAGGATATAAAAACAACGGATGCTGTTTCCAGTATGAAATTGACAATTCAATAGGGAATGGATTGCCGGAACTGATAATCCTGCCTTGACTGAAAATCCCTCTGGCTGTTGTTTCGACCATTACGAACTGGTACAGGGATATAGACATTAAACTTAAGATTCCATGCTAAATGGAAAACGATTTACTTATATACATATTTTATATCAAAAAAATTGTGCAGTCAATTTTGCGAAAATGCGCACTTGTTTTTGTCATGCCGGGAGGCATGGCATCTATGCGTTTGGATTGCTGCGAGTGGTTGTCGTTGGTTATCTTACAGGAGTTCCTGCCTATCAGCACTCACTCCTGTAAGATAACCAACTCTTTTCCTGCGCCCTCTACTGTTCTTATTAAAATAAGATTGTTGTACATTGTTTCGCCAGAATTAATTCTATTTGCTTCAATGACTATTTACTTCTTCCAGACATTTAAAATTGATTGTACAGAATTTCCATGATTTTATACATACCAATGTCCATCATATGCCATATAGACAGGGTATGGGATATGTACAAAAAAGTAAGCAAATAACTCTTTTTAAGGGCAAATATCAACTGTTTGATGGTGGCTACACCCCCAATCCCCTGTGTACTCACTAAATGGGAATACCTAAAATGCAGGTATTCCCATTTAGCGAGTTTAAAGGGTGCTTACCCGACAGAATACTGGCAGAAAAAGTTTTTGAAGAAAATTTAAAAAATTAAAACCTCCAGTGCAATTCCTGCGTCTAGGTGGCAAGAAGCAGGAAAAAAGCCTGTAAAGCAGGCAATCAGATAGCAGTGGAGGTATTATCATGAGGAAAACAAATAGAGGAAGAAATATAATCTTAGTAGCGGTTACTTCTATATTATGTGGTTCTGCAGCATTGACAGCATATGCAAGTAATGTAAGGGGAGAAACTGGCATTTTTGTAAAGCAGGAAACGGAACAGGAAAAACCTGTGCTTCCAGTGGACGAAGAAAAAATGATGTTTGGAAGGAAGTATACATTAGCCGCAAAGACATCTGGCGGAGCTGGCATCTACACGAACGCAGAGAATGACAGGGCAAGGGATTATGTAGTGGATGCCCTCAATGATGCAGGAATTGATAACAAGATGAATGATCTGGATAAGATTCAGGCAATCAATACCTATTTATGTGAAAAACTGGAATATGCTGATTATGCAACAGAAGAAGGATTTTCCTATAAAGAGGACTGGCTCCCCTTCACAGATTATTGCCTGATGGCTGACAGTGCAGTTTGCGCAGGATATGCAGAAGCATTTCAATCAATGTGCATTGCCTGTGGCATTGAGTGCTATTATGTGACAGGATATACCTATCAGGGCGATGATATGGAGGGTATTTATCATGCTTGGAATCGTGTTGTTACTGGTGAAAGGTCTTATTATATAGATACATGTTGGAATGATAGTTCCGACGACGCATATTTCTTATCGGCAAATGGTTGGGATGACCACAAAATAGACAAGGAGCATGAAACATATAGAATTTCAGGACAAGCGTTCCCGATGCCGGAATATATTGTAAAATAATAGATAAAGACAAAAAAGCTACTGGACTTATGTTTCAGTAGCTTTTTATATTATCTATGCTCTTTTAGAGTTTTCTTTGTGGTGATTAGAATATCTTTGATAATCTGTTTTTCAGCCAGAGTACATCCCTGTAATAGATTCGATATGTCCTGTTCAATGTAGAGATCGGCTACAGAACAAAGGCTATCGCAGACAAGACAATCTAATGTCGTATCTAAGGCATTTGCGATTTTAACGAGTGAGGAAAGGCTTACTTGTGTAGCGGCTCTTTCTATATGGCTAATATTACTGGTGTTCACTCCAACAATCTCTCCTAATTTTTCTTGCGTTAGGTGTTGTTTCAGCCTTTGCTCCTTAATGCGTTTCCCTAATTCCTTATAATCAAGATTCACAGGTATTCCCCCTTCCCACTTTTTTCAAAACTGTATTGTTATTGTATGTCATATTGTGCTATGATTAGAATAACGTAAACATCACAATGTGATACACAGTATAAAAAGGAGACAAAAATGAATAAGCTGATTGAAGATTTAATTGAAAAGGGTATGGGGCGTCTTATGGATGAAAGCAGGGATGAAATGGCACAGGCAGATGAAATCTATCTAAATGACCGCAAGGATGAAGATGATTTAGAAAAGCGATATGCAAGCCTTAATCTAACCAGAGAGCAAAGAATAATTATCAATGATTACATTGCTTGTGCATCAACTGTTAATCACCGTTTCGCAGATATTTCCTATATGTGTGGAGTTAAGCACGCTGTAGGGATGCTTGCTTCTTTGGGATTGATAAAGGGTATTGAAGCTGAATCATAATTTCTTGGAAATGATCTTGAAATTATTGCATATAGAAGATAGCCGCCGATTGTGAGTACCGGTGGCTATTGCAGGTTTTTATTCTCTTAATGCTTTTTTTGTTACTTCCAGAACCCTGAATAGCAGATTCAATTCCTTAGTGGTGCAGTCAGAAAGCAGAGTTTCAAAGTCTTTTCGTATGTAAAGGTCTTTTACAGGCGGCAGGCTATCACAAATCAAGGCATCAATGCCAACATTAAGAGCTGTGGCAATTTTTATCAGCAAGGAAAGGGAACAACTGTTTGCATTTGTTTCGATGCGTGAGATAGATGAAGGCACAACGTCCACTGCTTCGGCAAGCTGTTCCTGTGTAAAATGCGCAGCCATACGATATTTTCGTATCCTTTGTCCTAACTTATTGTAATCAAGCTCCATTTTGCAGCCTCCTTTCTGAATTTTAGCAATATTCATACTGTTATTTTACGTTAAGATGTGGTACTATTTTAATGGCATATATGGAATAACATTCTATATACGAATATTTGAAAATATTTTTGAAAAAATTAAAACCTTATCGCCTGATTTTACGTCTAGGGGGCATAAAGGAGGTGATAAGGATGAGTGATGAAGCAATCCGAGAGCTATTTCGTATTTTTGTAGAGGAAGGTGAGCTTGATGAAGAACAGGCTGAACGGATATTACAAAGGATATTAGATATTTTGTTTGGCGATAGGGCAGAATCTGAAGAAGCTGACGAATAACAGGCAAAGTTTAGGACATTTCAGAAGAAAAGAGGTTACATATGAAATGCTATAAGTGCAAAAGAGAAGTGCCAGATAATAGTAAATTCTGCCCGAAATGTAATTCACCGCAGGAATTTACCAGAGAATTGATTGACCGGGCAATGGACAATGACCAGAGGGCAATTACACAGCTTTACGACATGACGAAGGATAATGTGTACTACACAATTAAGACAATGATTTCCGACGAGGACATGGCGCAGGATCTGACACAGGATACATTCCTGAAAGCTCTAAAGCACTTGGAACAGCTTAATGAGCCAGCGGCTTTTAGAGGATGGATTAAAAAAATTGCAAGGAATATGACCATTGACATTTTACGGAAAAGAAAAGTCATATCCTTTTCGCAGATGGTGTCGGCAGATTCAGATGAAATGGTTGAGTTTGAAGATGACAGAGCGGAAAATCTTCCAGAGGTGGTGATAGACAGGAAAGAAACTACTCGTCTGATTGGAGAAATTCTAGGCACATTATCACCAGAACAGAGAGTAGTTACAGAACTATTCTATTATGAAAATCTCTCTGTCAAAGAAATAGCCGAAGAACTCGGCGTAAGTGAAAACACTGTAAAGAGCAGGCTGAAATACGCAAGGAACAAAATAGAGGCAGGGGTTAAGGAACTGGAAAAGAAAGGGACAAAACTCTACAGTCTGGCGCCGATTCCATTCTTGCTGCTGCTTCTCAGAAGTCAGAACGCTTATGCGGCAGAACTTCCAGATGCGGATATGCTATTACAGTCTATGCAGTCTGGAAACGCTTTTACAGGGGCAGAGGACGGCTTTTGGGGGCAGTCTGCGGATAGTGGCAATGTAGGCGGAGGAACAGCCAAAACAGTCACAGAAGCGGCTAAAACAGGCGCAGGAGCAGTTTCTAAAGGCATAGCAACTAAGGTTATAGCAGGCATAGTGGCTACATCCCTTATAGGGGGCGTGATTGCCGGAATCGCTAATGAAAAAAATGCAGAAGAAAAACCTCAAGAAGTGCGAATGGAAGAACAGCAAGAAACACCGCCTGTAGAAGAACAAACAGAAATGCAAACAGAAAGAGACAACGATATGGAAGAAGAAACAGATAATGAAACAGAAAAAAATATCCAAACTCTATCAGAATTAAGTGCAGAGAATAGGAGGATAGTGGAAGATGCATTAAATGATAAATTTCAAGAAGCAATAGATAATCGAATTGACTTCATAGATGAAGAAGCAATAGAGTATTCGATTACATCAGAAAATGCATCCTTTGATAATTTTACATTTAACAGCGATATGTCAAGAGTATCAAGATACAGTGGTGATCTGTATGTTCCATTTTCTGTAGACATTAATGATTGGAAAAACTATTGGGACAATACAGATTTTAATGAGGAAATGTATACAAAAAGTTATCAGAATGTAACAGGTTATTTTTTGGTACATGGTCTTGAAGTAATGAGTAATGGAATGTTATCAGAGTATAGCATTGATATTAGTTCGCTCTATCAAGATGAAAAGGAAATGAAGAAGTTATTTTTGGAAGAATAAAAATTATAATATCCAAAATCTATTCTTTAAACTTACATCTGGATGATGAAAAATAAAAAACATAAGGAGACAAAAGGAATGAAAAAAATTTTAGCAATGGTTTTAGTAGGTGTTATTGGTATGTGTATTTTTACTGGCTGTGGAAAGTCAGAGGAAGAAAAGGCAATGGATGAGATTGCTGATCATCTAAGAGATGAAGCGGCGGCAGATGGCGTTGATATTGACAAGATGGTTGAGGAAGAAGCCGAAAAGTATAACGCAGAACTTGAAGCAGGAAACAAGGAAATTGCCAACATGAATGATTTAATAGAAAGCCTAAAAAATAATGAAATGGTGCCACTAAGAGAGCAGAGTGAAACTTATTTTAATGCTACAGATTCAGAAGCAGCAAAAAAGGCAGCAGAAGAATTTAATAAAGCATATGATAAATACTTAGAAGCTGCAATCGGGGAATATTTTACAGATGAATATGATGCATCTGAACTGCTTCGCCAAAATGATATTCACAGAATAAAAATAACAGATTCCGAGCTTCAAACACGAGTAAACTACCTCAATAATTGCTACGGAAAGAATTATAATAGAATACGATTCTATGGTGCTGATAGCGAAATTGAATGTTTATTAATGTATAATGAAACAGATGACCAAATAGTAAGTGATGTAACACTGATTTATAATGATGGAAGAAGCATCACACCAGATCTTTCTAGTATAGGAAAGCCAGTGCAAGGTGTAGAATTTGTGGTTAATAAGAATAATTTAATTATTACAGATTATACTTGGGGTTACGAATTTACAGTAGATAGTCCGGCAGGAACATCCATTGGAAATGCAGATGGTTCACCTATTTTCCCTGAAGGAGAGTATAGTATTAGCGCTGAACTTTGGGAAAATACCATTGAAGAATACAATTCTAAGATGGAATAATAGCACAAATAAAGCAAAAGATTTGCAGGAGAAAAATTATGAAATCAGGGTTTACATTAAAAGATTATTGGGCATTGATTAAAATGTCCATGAGAAGCGCTTATTGGAGAATTGACAGCAGGAATTGGGGAAAACAATTAGATGGAGTATTATTCTGGATTGTGTGGATTTTTCCTGTTGGGGTGGTTTTGACATTATTTAATATTTTAAATGCCGCCACAACATTTTTCGCATTAGGTGTGGCTGGTGTTATTGTTGAATTGTTTAAAAGTTTTTTTCTATTAGTTTTTTGTGTGCCTGTTACATTTAATATAAAGCGGATGAAATACAATATAAATTTCAAAAATTCTACTTGGTGGAATAATACTGGAATCAAACCTTCTGAAATGTTGTCTGATAAGGGAGTTTACGGCGAATACATAGCGACAATATATGCCGAAGAACATCTTAAGGTAAATCAGGTATATGGAAAGATACTAAACAATGTATTTATACCTGTTCCCGGAGGGAGTTTTAATGAGATTGATATGATTTCTATTTCAGAAATTGGAATACAGGTAATTGAAGCAAAAGGCAGACAGGGAAAACTTTCTGGAAATTGGATGGATGAAACATTAAACCAGAATGGTAATGAAATGCAGAATCCTCTGATTCAAAATTTGAATCACTGCAATTATTTGGTTGAATACTTATATCAAAAATTGCCCTTACCTGCCTGCGAGTTTAAACTTTTTACTGATTTGTTTGCGTTTATAAAAAATGTAGTTTTATTTTCAGTTTATGGCATACAAGATAATATAAATCGTTCTTTTGAGCCGAATATGGACTTTTATGTTGGAATGAGTGATAAATATGCAAATCATAGATTTAAAAACAGAACACTATCAAAAGAACAGGTTGATATGATTTATGAAGCCTTGCTTCCTGTTGCTTCCTATTCGCCAGAAGAACGGCGGCAGATGATTCAGCAAAGAGAGCTTGAAAGGCAGCAAAAAGAAAGGCTTAGAGAACAGCAGATGCGGACACATACATATAAGCCAAATACAGTATATTATGTAGTGGATATGAATTTCATTGATATTGATGGGAAGTGGTATCGGGGAAATGTAGTATGTAAAGAGAGGATCTGCGGAATGGATGAAAATAATGAGCCTGTTTTCTACAGAACTTTTCTTGACCCATCAGATGGATGGTATTATGCAAAACCTAATATGACATTCAATAAAAGGCTTACAGAGCCAGATTACAGTGAAGCAACGATTATTGGCATTTACAATCAAAAATATAATTCGCCATTTCTGGAAAAATAAAAATTAAAACAGCCAAGCAATGAAAGCCATAGGACAGGTCAATAAACTGATCTATCCTATGGCTTTTGTCTGCTGCATATTATTCCGGCAAGATGTAAATTGGAAAAGTATCAATAAGAGTGTCCATTTTCATCAGGAAGAATAGATTCTTCCAATGAAGCGTCGTGGTATTGGAATGTTGCTTTTCCAGTAGCACTTCTTCCATGTTTTGCTTTAATTTTCAATCGTTCAAAGGTTATTTCTGATATTGGTGCGAATTTCAGGCGTTCACAGGCATCTTTCAGCGAAACCCCATTTTCCCTCATAGATATGATGTCAGGAAAAAATGCGGGGACAGCTCCATGACGCTTTGGCTTTTGCAGAATCTTGTGTAGTTGTTCCTGTTCGTATTCATCTGATGCATACTCTGGCAAAGATTCATAAAGATCGCAGAGTTGGTTGAATGCAACTTTTGTTATTTTTCCAATGAGTTTATTCTTATATACGATTTTTTCAGAAATAAAATAATTTTCATAAAGCCAGTATAATTCTTTAAAAGTATCTGTTACCACTAAAGGCTTTTTTTTCCTGCCCTGACGCGAGGGTATGTCAGCATCTTTTAAGGCATCAAGAAAAGGAGTTGTGTCTGAAAGCGTTTTGCAGTATTGCCAGTTATAATCAACTGTACTTAAGTCACTGTTATCAAGAAATAAAATTCCTATATCCTTTTGGCATAGCATTAGATAGTTGCGCTTGAACTCCTTTGCATTTGTTCCCAAGTCAAAGACAGAGGGCATTACGATACAGCCAATCGGATTTTTCCTAGAAATAGTATTATTCTCAAATGTATCTACTATTTCCAATAATTCCTTCCTTTTTCGATAGCTTCCAGTAATCACATCTATCAGTATGTTGTCCGGATGCATCATTTGGTTGGCGAGTTCATATGCTTTCGTTTCTTTTAGGCTTTTTTCAAAGCTGCTTTTATCTTTTCGGCGTATGGTTGTCGTTACAACACATGCATAGCCAATGATACGTTCGTTTAAAAGTTTTTCTATCAATCATATCACCTCATTTCTGCTCTGTATCTTAATTTTACGATATAAAATGGTAAAAATCAATAGATAGGCTAAAAAAAGTGAAAAAATGTATTGACAAAGGCTAAAAATAGTGCTATTATTATAAACAGAAAGAGATAGGCTAAAAAATATAGCAAAAACATAAGGACAGGAGGTAGGAAATTTGATTGTAGCATATAGATTGCAGACTCCTTTGCGGTGCAAATAAGCACAAATAAAATAAAGGAGGTCAAAACATGAAATTGAATAACAAATTGACGGAGTATAACACCAGTAACCAGACAAAGATTTTCGTACCATGCGGAGAGGAAAAAGAATATCAGGAGGCTTATAAGAACTTCATTGCCATTCTGTCTGACATCATTGCAAAGCACAGCGAGGAATTTGCTGTGGATAGAAAGAAGGTGGCGTAAATGAGTAACAGGAATAGAAGGAAACATAAGCAGACAAGAGAAGAGTTCTCTATGGTAAAGTATGAAATGATAAAGATGTTGTTACCCATGTATACTGTTCTGGATAAGGATTGGAAGAAGATAATAAAGGATACAGACAGCAGTTTTATGGATGAGTATGCATTTTTCAGGGCAACAGGGATCGACAACAAGACAGTTGATGGCGTGCTTGATTGGCTTTATGGTGCAAGGCTGTTAGTAGGAGGCAGTGAGAAACAGAGGATAACAAGGATTATAGATGCATTAGAATCACACATAGTATTTCAACTGGGTTAAAAGAAGTTCCAAACAAATAATTAATTTTAGGAGTGTAGCGAGGGGTGTCAGGGGTGTCTGGCACTCCTTACCAGAAAGGAGGATAAGATGGGAAGAAAGAAAATTGTCGGATACGTTCGTGTATCGTTGGAGAAGCAGGTAGAAGGTTATAGCATTGATGGTCAGGTGGATGAAATAAAGAAAACTGCCCAATTTAAGGATTTTGATATAAAAGAGATTTACAAAGAAGAAGGAAAAAGCGGCAAGAGTGTTGAAGGCAGACCAGAGTTTCAAAGAATGTTGAAAGACATTTCTGAATCAGGCGATATAGATTACGTTGTTGTATTCAAGCTGTCACGTTTTGGGCGAAACATTTTAGATGTATTAAATTCTCTGGAATACATCCGTAGGTATGGGGTTGAACTTTACACGATTGAAGATGGCATTGATACATCTACTGCAAGCGGAAAGCTTTTAGTCCCTGTTTTGGGGGCAGTTGCAGAGATTGAGCGCGAAAATATACTTGCGCAGACAATGCTAGGACGCAACCGAAAGGCGCAAGCCGGGGGTTGGAATGGAGGTTTCGCTCCATATGGATATGTACTGGTTGATGGTAAGCTAGAAGTAGTGGAAAGTCAGGCAGAGCAGGTCAGGAAAATTTATTCGTTATTTCTGGATGAAGGGAAAGGATATACAACCATTGCCAGATGGCTCAATTCTCATAATATGAAGCGTGAATGGACAAAAAATTCGCATAATCGTAAGTTTGATGACTGGACATGTTCTATGGTGAAAACGATTTTAGATAATCCGCTTTATACAGGGCGTATCGCTTATGGAAGGCGCAGGACCAGGAAGGTTAAAGGCACAAAAAACGAATATCATCTGGAGAAACAGGACGATTATATTTTAAGTGAAGATATTGTTCACACAGCGTTAGTGACAGATGAACAATTTGAAGCGGCAAAGAAGAAACGAAGGGAAACAGGCAGGAAAGGGAATCCCAAGATAGGGAGAGAAAGAGCGCACCTTTTATCAGGTATATTGAAGTGTCCAGATTGTGGAAGTTCCATGTTCAGCGATAAAAACTCATGGACAAATGCAGATGGGATATATCATGAAACATTCAGCTATACATGCGGGCATTACAAAAGGTCTGGCAAGGGCGGCTCTTGCAGGAGAAATGGCGTTCCTGCTGAAAAGGTGGAAGAGGAAGTGCTTTCCTTTACAAAAAAGCTGCTGAATAACCCTGAATTTGCAAAAGATATTAAATCACGAATCGGACAGTCGGTTGACCTTAGTGAGTTGGATGCTGAAATAGAAATTTTCAACAAACAGATTGCTAAAGTGGAAAAGCAGATTAGAAATGTTGAGAGAGACATTTACGAGATTGTAGACGAAGATCGCCATGCAGAGCGTAAAAGGACTGCATTGAAAAAACAGCAGGATAAATTTTATGATGAACTGGACAGGTTGGAGGAACAGTTAGAAGAAGCGAAGGGCAGGAAAGAAGCGGCATCAAAAGAAGCATTGACAATCGAAACAATATATAAAATGTTGATGTGTTTTGACAAAATATATGATAAACTGAATGATAAAGAAAAGCGTGACCTGATACAGAGCATGGTTGAGGAAGTCCAGCTTTATACACAGGAAGAACGCCAAGATAGAGATAACTACGTTAAGTCAATTACATATTCGTTTCCGGTGAGCGACAAAGTGCTCACCGGATTACGGGATAAATGTGTACATGTTGAGACGGTTGTAATGCTTTCCCACAAAAAACCTGATAGCGTAATCAACGTAAAAG
>CAJUMB010000013.1 GCA_910587105.1 uncultured Lachnospiraceae bacterium | reverse complement strand
AATGGACCTTCGGGGACTCGAACCCTGGACCGACCGGTTATGAGCCGGGTGCTCTAACCAACTGAGCTAAAGGTCCGTAACACTTCTAAATGACTCCAAGGGGATTTGAACCCCTGTTACCGCCGTGAAAGGGCGGTGTCTTAACCGCTTGACCATGGAGCCCTTGTCTCAGCGACGGTATTTATATTACCATATATTTTCTAATTTTGCAAGAGGTTTTTTAAATATTTCTTTTTTCATTTTTGGTGATGTCTGCATGGGCAGACATCGCCGTTTTGTTCCGGGTTATTGAACTTTATTATGACTCAGATACTCCTCCATTTTCTCCATGGCTTCCTTCTCGTCCTCGCCGTCCGTAGATATGATAATTTCTTCCCCGGTATCCAGTCCCAGCGTCATCATTCCCATAATGCTTTTTGCATTTACCTCTTTTTGCTCCACTTCCACATGAATCTCACATTCAAACTGACTGGCCAGCTGCACCAGCTGCGCAACCGGTCTTGCCTCCAATCCGGTATCCAACTTAATTTTTACAGGTTTTTTAATCATAATAACTCCTCCTTAATCCTTCGTATAGTAACAATCCATTACTATTCTCAAGTAATATCGCACAGAGTTAACGACAAATCCATTCCGCAAAATATATAAAAGTCACTACGCCCGTAACTCCTGGGCCAAATTACTCAATTTCCTCAGCCTGTGGTTTACCCCCGACTTACCCACCTGAGGGGTCAGCATCGTTCCCAATTCTCTCAGTGTGGCATCGGGAAATTCCAAACGAAGCCTCGCGATTTCTGACAAGCCGCTGTTTAACTGATCCAGCCCTACTTTTTCCTCAATCAAACGTATATCCTCAATCTGCTTCACAGCTGCGTTCACTGTCTTATGTATATTTGCAGTTTCACAGTTGACCTTTCGGTTCACAGAATTTCTCATATCTTTTAAGATACGAATATTCTCCAGTTTCATCAAAGCCACATTTGCTTCCATAAGACCCAGAAGCTCCACAATCTGTGCACTCTCCTTCACATATACCACATAAGATTTCTTCCGCTGGACAATCTTCGCGTCAATGTGAAACACCTGCATCACTTCCTGGAGCTGCAGTGCTTTGTCCTTTGTCTGGCAGACAATTTCAAAATGATAGGATTTCTCAGGATCACTGAGTGAACCTGATGCCAGAAATGCTCCACGGATAAAAGCCCGCTTGCAACAGCTGTTCTGAATAACCATGTGATTGACTAAATACAGACTTTCGTCCTCCCTGACTGTCAGTTTAGCCGCCTGAAGAATACGCTGTGTCTGCTCCGGGCTGGCTATGGTAAGCATGTATATATTGCCTCTTTTCAGGCAGGGATTCCTGTTAATGACAACGTCTGTATTTATATTAAATGTTTTTTTCAATAATGTAAAGTACTTTCTTGAAACAGCCGCATTTTCTGTCTGCAGCTGTAATTTTTCCCGGGAAATCATATGCCCGCACATGGCAATCATGGCAGACATCTCTGCTATCTGACAATGCATCGCCGTGCTGTCCTGCCGGGCCAGTTCCTCTTTGACATCTGATGAAAAAGACATAATCTCTTACTTCTCCAAATCTCTGTGTTCAATCCGCAGACCGTATCCCTGCTCTCCCTTTAAACGCCGGTAAAGTTCTTTTGCCAGTGTCACGGATCTGTGCCTGCCTCCAGTACAGCCGATTCCCACCACCAGGCTGGTCTTTCCCTCTTTAATATACTGGGGTATCAAATACCGGAACAAATCCTCCATCTTATCTGCAAAAACCTGGGCCGCCTCAAAAGACATGACATAATCAAAAACTTCCTCATTCTCTCCGGTTAAATGCCTCAGATGATCCAGATAGTAAGGGTTCGGCAGAAAACGGGCATCAAAAAGCAGGCTGCTGTCATTGGGTATACCGTATTTAAAGCCAAAAGACACAATGGAAACCATCAGGCTATCAAACTGACGGTTATTGATAAAGATCCCCTCAATCTCCTCCCGCAGCTCTCTGGTGAGAAGCTGGCTGGTGTCTATAATATAATCCGCTCTGTTCTTCAGAAACTTCAGCTTTTCTCTCTCCAGCCGGATTCCTGTACCCACTCTGCCCCTGGGCGCCAGAGGATGGTTACGCCGCGTCTCCTGATACCGCTTTATCAGGACTTCATCCGACGCATCCAGAAACAGGATTTCGTAATCATATCCCTGCTGCTTCATCCGCTGCAGCACCCCCTCCAGCTCATCCAGAGCCTGGCCGCTGCGCACATCCACACCCAATCCCGCATTTTGGATTTCTTCCGCATTACTATCTGCCATCATAGAGGCAAACTTTTCCATCAACGGTATGGGCAGGTTATCCACGCAAAAATACTCGGCATCTTCCAGCATTTTCAGCGCAGTACTTTTCCCTGCCCCTGATACTCCGGTCACAATGACAAAACGCATCCCTGACACCTCATCTCAATAACTTATGAAAAGTCTCCCAGCAGTTTCACCTCCGGCTCCAGTTCTACCTGGAACTGCCGCCATACTTCTTCCTGCACATGCCTCATCACGCCTATCACATCCGACGCGGAAGCCCCTCCGCAGTTGACCACAAACCCACAATGCTTCTCTGAAACCTGCGCACCGCCAAGCCGGTAACCTCTCAGCCCGGCATCCATAATGAGCTTACCCGCAAAATGTCCCTGGGGCCGTTTAAACGTACTCCCCGCACTTGGGTACTCCAATGGCTGTTTGCTGTGCCGCTGCCGCGATAAATCCCCCATCACCGCACGTATAGACTCTTTATCCCCAGGCTCCAGCCTCATCACTGCCTCCAGCACAATATAATCTTTGGTTTTGACCACGCTGCTCCGATATCCCAGCTCCAGCTGGTCAGCCTGGAGAGTCATCTGCCTGCCCGAACGGGTCAGCACAGTAACTTCCTCCAGCACATCCTTCATCTCACCTCCGTAAGCTCCTGCATTCATGGCCACAGCGCCGCCCAGGGTTCCCGGAATCCCTCCGGCAAACTCAAAGCCGGTGAGAGACGCCTCCATAGCTTCTTTGGACAACGCTTTTAAGGACGCCCCCGCCTGAGCGCGGATACACTGGTTCTCAATCGAAATGCCAGACATATTCCGAAAAATCTGGATGATCACTCCCCGGCAGCCCTGATCACTGACCAAGAGATTGCTTCCGTTTCCCACAACAAACCAGGGAGTCCCGTTCTGACTGCAGATTTCTATAATCTTCTGCACTTCATCCGGACTCTGCGGCAACAGGAAGTAATCCGCCGGACCGCCAATGCGGAATGTGGTGTGCATACTCATGGGCTCATGAATCAGAATCCTTGAATCATCCATGATTTTCTGAAATAAACTTCCCAAATTTTCCATCTTGCCCTGCCTCATTTCCATCTTGTTATCCATTCTGAAGCAGATCTTTCACCACTTCAGCCGCAATCATCAGCCCTGCTGCCCCAGGCACAAAGGAAATACTTCCCGGCACCGGCCGCTTCCTCCCGTCAGAACCAGTTTTCAACAATTTACTTTTTACCGGCTTTTCTTTCGAAAAGAGCACCTTTACCTTGCGTATCCCCCGTTTTCGCAATTCCACACGAACCACCTTGGCCAGCGGGCAGACGCTGGTTCTGGAAATATCTGTAACCTCAAACTTTGAGGGGTCCAGCTTATTCCCCGTTCCCATAGAGGAAATAATGGGCGTCCCGGATGATTTGGCCTCCTCAATGAGCAGCAGCTTTGATGAAATTGTGTCGATTGCGTCTACAATATAGTCATATGCTGATAAGTCAAACATATGCGCGGTATCCCCGCTGTAAAATGTGTCATACGTGTGAACCAGGATATCCCCGTCAATATCGCTGATTCTCTCTTTTGCTGCTTTTACCTTAGATTTCCCCAATGTAGAATGAAGTGCATATAATTGTCTATTGATATTTGTAATATCAACCACATCGTGATCCACCAGAGTCAGACTTGCCACACCGCAGCGCGCCAGCGCTTCTGCCGCATAGGAGCCAACCCCGCCCAGGCCGAATACCGCTATTTTCTTCGTACCCAGCAGATCAAGCCCTTCTTTTCCGATCAACGGCTCCATCCGTGAATATTCATTCAATATGATTTCTCCTTCCACTTTCCTCTTATTATACTATTAGTGAAGGAAAAAGTACAGCTGAACAAACTATAAATTAAAAATAGAATCCTGCGCCAGCAGCCATCTTCCCTAGAGCGTGTCCTAAAATTGCTTTATGTCAACCGTGCGTCACACTTGGTGGAAATTTGTGCCAAATGAAGGGCGCATAGCGGGCTATGTAACCTGAATTTGGCACAAATCTCACGCAAAGCGGAGCGCGCAGTGCGTTTTCTATACGATGAAAAAGACAACCGCCAGACAGGCTCCTCTCCCATCTGGCGGTATCTTTATCCCTAATCAGAGCTGTCTCTACTGAAAAAGCCCTTCCATATATCCCACAGCAGCCTCCGAAATGGCATCTGCATTATTTACAAATATCACATCCTGCACATTATTTTGTGCCACAAATTCAGGGATATTCCCCACAAAGTAACGGTAATCCACCACATGCACTGTCTGATAGTGATCTACCAGAAACGGTACAAAAGCATTCCCATAAGACTCTTTAATCACCACACAGGAAGACCCATCCTGAAGCTCAGGATTCTGAATAATAGAATAAGGGTTATCCCCTCCGATAAAGCAGGAATATTTACTCCCTCTGTCATAGGAAGACCCATCTGCCACCACTTCCCACTCCCAGGTCATGCCATCTCTGTCTGTATATGTCATGGCATTGGTGCCTTTGGGCGTATAGGCCGTGATAATATCCGGATTCTCAGCCAGCACAGCCGCCTGATTTCCAAAGGAATAGAAACTGCCCACAAAATCATCAAATTCCCGGATTTCAAAATCATCTCTGGAATTTGCCAGAATGCCCTTTTCCTTGCAGAATCTCTCATATGCATAATAGGCACCATCTGCCGTCCAGTGATGGTCTGTCCGGAAATATAAATATTCCCCATTGTGGGTCAGCAGAGTGTCAAATACTTTTACTCCCCGCACACGGCTGTCCAGATTATTCAAAATATAATCAAAAGCCTGGGACTGGTCACTGCACCCAAGGGATTCCTGAATCCCTTTATCCAGATATATCCCAATAGAGGTAGGCACTGGAATATCATAAACAACTGCTTTCCCATCCAGCAGCTGGGCCGCATTGTTAATCATTTTAATATACCGGTTGGCAGATTCCAGGGCAAAATAATATAATTCAAATGCCCGGTCCTGGGCTATGTAAATGGTTCCCACACTTTCCGGCACTTCATGGAGCATTCCGTCTTCCCCCTCGTCTCCCTGTGCCACAACCGTCTCTTCCAGATCTGTATCCGAATCTTTGTCTTTTGCCGCCTTGTCAGACGCTTTGCCTTTCTTCTGATTTTTTTTCTGGGTGTCTGCCTCTGTGTACTCTGTGGGAATCTCGTCTCCTGTTCCCACATTGCCGTGAATCTGCTGCCTTCCCAGACCGTAGAGCCTTTCCACCGCCGCGTTTGCTGTCAGCAGCTTCTCGCGGAAAGGAAACGTATCCGCGTACCAGGTAGACACATCTTCAAAAAAATTCCCTTTCAAAATCCCCTGGACAGTCGGAGAAGGAAACTGTTCCAGGTCCCGCTTCTCCAGCTTGGACTGTTCCGGACGCAGAGGTATCAACAGGCCCAGCAGGCACAACAGAATCAACACCCGCCTAAACACCTGAATCTCTATCCGCAGATACTTTCGATACCGCTGCCGCTGTCTTTCCAGCCGCATCTGGCGCTTTTTACTGACTTCCATAAACGAGCCCTCCTGTCAAAACTGAAAATACAAGAACGGGTTATAACTATTGCCCACCAGAGCCATCACAGACAAAATGAGCAGAACCACCGGCACCAGCGCACCTGCCAGATACAGAACCCGGCTCACCCGGCCTTCCCACACTTTACCCACATATCGGAACTGATCCCGCACCGCAGCCACAAACGGCGTGCAGCCCACAATACCAATCAGCAGCAAAAAACAATGATTCTGAAAAAATATAGTCGTTTCCAGGTTTGTCAAAGCATTGCCATTAAGGCCAAACATGCCTTTGACTACAATTCCCACATTGGAAAAGTCTGTAAAACGGAACAAAACCCATCCAAATGCCACCACCAGCAGCGTATAAATATTGCGCAGCACCGGCGGAAGGCGGAAATGGTAATGTTTCCAGACTCTCTCTATAACCAGAAAACAGAAAAAGTACAGGCCCCAGACAACGTAATTCCAGGCGGCGCCATGCCAAAGCCCGGTCAAGGCCCATACAACGAACAAGTTTCTTATGGTCTTTATCCTGCCATTTCTGCTTCCCCCCAGGGGTATGTATACATAATCCCTGAAAAAACTGCTCAGGGATATATGCCATCTCCTCCAGAATTCCTGTATGGACCCTGCAATATAAGGGTAATTAAAATTCTCCTGATAATGCAGTCCGATCATCAGCCCCATGCCAATAGCCATATCGGAATAAGCGGAAAAATCCAGATAAATCTGTAACGTATAACTCAAAATCCCAACCCAGATGGCAGACACCGGCATGGTCTCCAGAACAGCCCCCTCCAGAGGCAGGAATGTATCCGCCACCAGTGCACATCCATTGGCCAGAATGGCTTTCTTCGCCAGTCCGGCTGCAAATCTCCAGGTTCCTTCTGCAACTTCGCTCATCCTGGCACGCCGGTGGGAAAGTTCCGCCGCAACGGTGTCGTAACGGACAATGGGCCCCGCTACACACTGGTGGAACAATCCCGCATAAAGCAGAAGCATCCAGAATTTTTTCTGGGCCTCCACCTCTCCTCTATATACATCTACCACATAAGATAACAATTGAAAAGTATAAAACGAAATGCCTATGGGCAGGACAATCTCAGGAATCTTCTCCGGCACCCCTGCCAGAAACTGGACACTCTCCAGAATAAACCCTGTATACTTAAATATACAGAGCAGCCCGATTAATATTACACATCCAGAGATAAAAAAAGCGGTACACAAAGCTGTATCCCGACGCCGTTCAATCTCTTTCGCACAAAACCACGCAGCAAATGTCATCCCCACAAGCAGTACCAGATACTGTGCTCCGCCCCATGCATAAAATATCATAGAAAACACCAGCAATACGATATTTTTTCCCCGTATTGTGGCCATATTACTATAGACAATCAGCCAGATAATAAAGAAAAAACACACAAAATATAAACTTGCAAATACCATCGGCTCCCCTGACACTCCCAACTGACAGATTACAGCTGCATTTTATGGAAAATCCCTTGCCCGTATCGCTCCCCAGCACGGGCAATTCTCACAAAAACAAAGTCCGTCTTCTGTCAAAATTCGACTTCTTTCTCCTTCGAATTCTATCTTATAGTATGGGCTGTCATTTGTCAACCAACTTTCCGGGATTTTATGTCACCCTTTTTACCCTTTCATTTTCGGCTTAAACATCAGGCTGGCAAGGTAGGAAAAGATCAGTGCCGCTGAAATTCCCACCGCGCTGGAAGTAAATCCGCCCATGAACAATCCGATAAATCCACTCTCATCGATGGCTTTTCTGATACCCTCCCAGAGCAGATGGCCAAACCCCAGCAGGGGTACACTGGCCCCCGCACCGGCAAATTCTATCAGGGGACGGTACAGCCCTGCTGCACTCAGTACCGCCCCGGAACATACCAGCAGAACCATCACTCTTCCCGGCATCAGTTTCGTCCGGTCCAGCAAAATCTGCACCAGCGCACAGATTAAGCCCCCTACCCAAAAAGCATGGAAATAACTCATGACTTTCCTCCTTCTTCTCTCTGTTCTACAATCACACCGTGGGCAATGCCCGGCACACTTTTTCCCTCGTTAAAAGTCACTTTAGACAACAGGGCCCCTGTGGGGACAAACAGCACGCGCTTCCACTCACCTGAGCGGATTTTCGGCAGAACATAGGAGACAAAAACCGACGCCGCACAGCCGCATCCGCTGCCCCCTGCATGGGTGTCCTGCTTTTCCCCATCGTAAATCTCCAGCCCGCAGTCTGTATGGCATTTCCGGATATCGTAACCTTTTTCCAGAAGAAGATCCCACAATATATTCTGGCCGATTTTTCCCAGGTCTCCGGTGACAATCTGGTCATAGTCCTCCGGCATCCGGTTAAAATCCATAAAATTCTGGTAAATAGTATCACAGGCGGCAGGCGCCATGCATGCCCCCATATTCATAGAATCTTTCAATCCATAATCCACTATTTTCCCGGTGGTAAGTCCGGCAATCTGTGCCTGGCCGCCACCGCGTCCCAGCACGCAGGCCCCGCTTCCTGTCACCGTCCAGGTGGCTGACAGGGGCCTCTGGTTCCCATAAGATAAAGGAAAACGGAATTCCTTTTCCGCACTGCCGAAATGACTGGATGTAATGGACAGCACGTACTGGGCATAGCCCCCCGCCACAGCCATGGCACCCAGAGACAATGCCTCTCCCATGGTAGAGCATGCCCCATACAGACCATAAACGGGAATCTGATAATCTGCAATCCCAAAGGAAGACGCCACCGACTGTGCCAGCAGATCTCCTGCATAGATCATCCGGATCTGCCATTTCTGCAGTCCCGCCTTGGCGATAGCCAGTCCCGCTGTCTCTTTCTGAAGAGTGCTCTCTGCTTCTTCCCAGGAATTTGTTCCGAACATGGGGTCCTCCCCCACCATATCAAAGGCTTCCCCCAGAGGGCCTTCCCCCTCTTTCTTTCCCACAATAGCTGCCCCGCTTATAATAGAAACGGGATTTTGAAACTGTATACTCTGCCGTCCCACGGCTTGTTCTGCCACACACATAGTTCTTCTCCCTTTCCGCTTTCAAAAAGAGTGCTCTTTTCAGTACTCAGACAACGCCTGCCATTTTCAACAGCCAGTAACCGACCCCTAAAATCCAGCTGGAAAATATGCCGAACAATATCACCGGTCCTGCAATAGTGAAAATCTTACACCCAATGCCCATAACCTGCCCTTCCTTCTGAAATTCAATGGCTGAGGCCGCCACCGAATTGGCAAACCCGGTAATGGGCACCAAGGTTCCGGCTCCGCCGAACTTAGCCAGCTTAGGATAGATATTCAGCCCTGTGAGAAGCACACTGAGCAGAATCAATGTGCCGGAGGTCCAAGCTCCCGCCATCTGCCGGTCCATGCCCATATTCTGGCACAGATTCATAATCCACTGTCCCAGCACACAGATCAGACCTCCCACAAGAAAAGCCCTGGCCATATTCAGCGGCAGACTGTGGACAGGCGTTACCTGCTTGACATATTTCTCGTATTCTTTTTGTTTTTTCTGGGTTTGTATATCCGCCATCTCCATTCTCCTCTCTCACATTCGCCATTGTAGATAATTGCAAATCATATCCCCCATCCTTTATAAAAGAACCACAGGGAGCCCACTGTCTTCCCCAGCGCAATCATGGCCACAGCCAGGGGAATCCCGTGCTTCAGCCGTATCCTCCTGACCACCACCGGGAAAATCTTCGCCATTTCCGCCAGAGCCAGAATCCAGCCGCCCAGAAAAATCCCGGAGAACAGCCCGTATACTCCCAGCCCCCAGGAACCTAAAGGCACATGAAGCTGGAACACATAAAATAAATTACCAGCCACTGCCCCCAGCATTGTAAAATCTTCATATAGTAAAATCTTATCTGCTGTATGGGTGATTCCGGCATATCGGGGAATTACACCCAGGCCGATTAGAAACGCCACAGCTGCGCCCGCCACCACGCCCCCGGCACACAGCCCTATAAACCCCAGTACTACCTGTCCCCACATGGCTGCTCTTCCTCCCGGTTGATGTCTTCGATAATCGTAGTATTCACATCGTCCTCATACTGGCGCATCTGCACCTGCATAGGCGTGGGGTCCTGGGTCAGTTTCTTACTGCCAAAGTGATTGAAAAAAAACAAAACCCCCAGACCGATCCCCACAGAATAGGAGATCTCCAATACAGTAAACCCCTCCGAAGAGCTGCCAGTCATCTGCTCATAAACCTGGGAAAACAATTTCGTCACATCCACGTCCCTGTTGAAAGTCATAATAGAAAAAGCAGTCCCGAAAAATGAAACCAGGCATACAACCCCCGTTTTGACCCATTCCAGAAGGCGGTGCTGATGGCGCTGTGTCTCATAAGTAATGATAAAAGCCGGCTCTCCCATATGAGTCACTTCCAGATCCGGATACTGTTTCTGAATCTCCCGGATGATGTCAATGACAGACATCACATACCGCCCTGGCTTCGTCTGCTCCAGATTCATGACCGGCATCACTCTGCATTTATTTAAAATCTTGCTGTTACTGCCGGATAACTTGGCCACATCCTGCAAATATACATGGGGGTGGTCCACCTGCACATTCATATCCGTCTGTATATACAAGGTATCACTCATAGAAAAATTCCCTCTTTCCGCATATTTCTGCCAGCTGTATAGCGTGACGCACATCTGACAAAAAGCGTTTTTAAGACACGCTCTAGTATAATCCCTAGTATTTCGAAAAGGAGGGAAAATTATTCTCAATCACACTTTTCTTCTCAACATTTTCAATATTTTCTTTTCCATCCGGGAAACCTGAACCTGGGACACACCCAGCTGCCCTGCCACCTGGCTCTGTGTCATATCCTGAAAATACCGCATATAAATCAGTCTGCGCTCCACCGGTTCCAGATACTGGAGAATTTCTTCCAGAAGCAGCCTGTCCAGCACTTTCTCCTGGGCATTTCCCCTTTCCTGCAGTTTATCCTGCAATAGAATATCTGTCCCGTCTCCCTGATAGACCACTTTCTGCAGAGATTCAATCTCTGCTGCCGCCTCTGTGGCCATCACCAGTTCCTCCGGTGAAACTCCCGCTTCCCTGGCGATTTCCTCCACCGTGGGCTCCCTGTCCAGTTCCCATTCCAGCCGTTCCCGCACTTGATACGCTTTATAAGAAACTTCTTTCAGAGAACGGCTGACCCTTATCATGCCGTCATCCCGCAGAAACCGTTTAATCTCCCCTGCAATCATAGGCACTGCATAGGTGGAAAATTTCACATCAAAGTCCGTGTTAAAATGGTCCACTGCTTTTAAAAGGCCGATACTGCCGATCTGAAACAGATCATCCATCTCTACGCCTCTGTTTTTAAACCGCTTCGCCACACTCCAGATCAGACCGATGTTTTCTTCAAATAGTGTATCTCTCGCCGCTTTATCCCCCTGGTGTGCACGCCCGATCAGGACTAAAGTACGGTCTTCTTTCACACTTACCTCCCTATGGCTTTTTTCATATACACCGCGGTCCCCTCCCCCGGCTGGGATGTCACTTCCACCTGGTCCATAAATGCCTCCATAAATACAAACCCCATCCCGGAACGGTCCATCTCCGGTTTGCTGGTATACATAGGCTGCATGGCTTTTTCAATATCCTCGATCCCCTTGCCCCAGTCTGTCACTGTGATATGCACCACGTTTTCTTTTGTCTTACAGACAACTCGGATTTTATGTACTTCGCCTTCATAGCCATGGATAATGGCATTGGTAACAGCTTCGGAGAGCGCTGTTTTCAAATCTGCCACTTCCTCCAGAGTGGGATTCAGCTGAGTACAGAAAGCAGCCACCGCCACCCGGACAAATCCTTCATTGCCGGGACGGCTGTCAAATTCAATCATCATTTCATTTGTCGTATCTTTTTTAATCTCCATCCTTTTCTTCCTCCCGATGAATTTCAATGATTTTGTGCATACCAGATAAATGAAGAATCTTATCAATCCGGTCATTCACATGGACAGCCTCCACACTGCCGCCCCTCAAATTCAGAAGACGATAGCGCCCTGCCACCAGACCAATGCCAGAACTATCCATAAAATCAGTATTCCGAAAATCAAAAATAATATGCTGAATGTGATAATTTTCCAGATAATAATCTGTTTCTTTTTTCAGGCGTTCCGCATTGGGATGGTCAAGCTCCGCCGGCATATGCACAGTCAGACTGATACCGTCTATTTGATAAATCTGTTCCATTAAAAGCCCTCTCTTTCTTAAACCAGCCTATTAATGCTTCCATCGCATAGAAGCCGAAGATTCTATATGATAAAAAATTCTACCGTAACTGCTGAATAGCTGCATTCTATCGAAAAAGGATGCGCATATCATCATGCGCATCCTCTGTTCTCTTGAGGTTTATCTTTGATTGTACTGTAATCGTTCTTTTGGAACGTCCTGTATCGTTCATAAACTAATATATCATGTCATCGGAGTAGAGATCTCCTGTTCCATCCTGGAACCCATCTGCTCCTTCTAATCCGTCCAGTGTACCGTCCATCTGCCCCATACCTTCTAAATCATCCTGGGCGGCCTCCCCCTGATCCTGGCCGTCCGGATTCTCCTGCTCCTCTGCCGGCAGATACTCTGCCAGCTGTGTTTTCAATGTGTCATACAATGCCGCCGCCCCCACGGAAAGACTGCCTTTATTCACGCTGGATAAAAGAGTTGCGGCCATCTCGTAACTGGCAGTGCTGAAATGATTATATGCCTGCACAAGATTATCATAATCTGCCACCTTCTGCGCAGTGTCCTGGGAACTTTTCTGTATATCATTGGAACTGACCTGGGCATTTTCCAAATCCGCCTCAAGTCTGGATATCTCTGCCTCTTTCGTGGCCAGCTGGTCTCCATACAACATCAGTTCATCGTTGGCAGACCCCAGCACTTTCTGCGTTTTAGCCGGAATAATCAAAAACCAAAGTGCGGCAATTCCCACTGCAATCCCTATTCCCAGTGTGATCAGCGTCCCCCACATGGAATTCTCCCGATATGCAGGCGGCTGGATCACCAGGTCATTGCCGGAACGGAATGTGTAACCTGACACTTCTGTATCCAGACTGGCCTCTTTTCCCTTTTCCTTTTTCCCCAGATTGGTCACTTCCCCAGTCTGAAGATCCACTTCCCGTAAAAATCTAAGGGTGGTGGTGTTTGTTTTATCTATCTTTGCCGCTTTCCTCAACGTCCTTCTGGCTTTCGCATACGCCCCGTCCCGAATCTGCAGCAGTGCCAGCAGATGGTAGCCTTTGATCAATTTGGGGTTCTGGGACAACACTTTCTTCAGCTGAATGGCCGCCATGTCCTCCTGATGCGCCCGGCAGTATTCCAGCGCCTGATTGTACTTGCGGATGGTCTGGTTGATATTATCCAATTTATTGGGATTGGACTGCAGCTTATTGATATAAGTCTCCGCCAGGTTATTATTCGGCATGATATTCTTGCTGATCACCCATTCACTCAGTGCAGACACCACTTCCCCTGTCTCAAAATAAACCAGCCCCAGCAGATTCCGCGCCTGAATATTTCCTTTATGAAATTTCAGACTCTGTTTCAGACAGGAGATCGCACCAGACAAATCCCGGATGCTGGCCTTTTCCAATCCCCTGTTATAATAGAGCTTGGACAGATATATGGCTTTCTTCTGTACCGACACGTTCCACCCGCACCGATTACAATAATCCAATCCGGGCATGACAGGGCCGCCGCAGTTCATACAATTCATCTAGTCCTCCTTGCCTTTGCCGGCATCTCTTACCATCTCTTTCAGCAGATCGATTACATCTGTCAATTCTCTGTCATAAATAGCCGCTTCCGCATCATCTACATCCAGACAAGGTTCAAATTTCTTGAGTTCTTCATCATAATTTATCATGTTATACACCTCTGCGCTGCCATACGCACTTTTTAAATAAGACTCTTAATCTCACCGATCAGATACAGAGAGCCGATGCAGAAGAGCAGACCATCCCCGCGAAGCTCTGCTGCCTGCCGGAAGGCTTCCTTTACGCTGTTCTCTGCCCGCACGCAGGTACACCCGTTTTTCCTGAACTCCTGTGCCAGCACCTGTGCGTCCACCGCCCGTTCTTCCTGGATTGTGGCTGTCACCACCTGGGCCGGCCTTAATTCTGAACAGATTCTGCGTATCATATGGGGATAATCCTTATCATCCACTGCCGAAAAGAGCAGTACAATTCTGTATTTGTCCCGGAAATACACCGCTGTTTCGATAAAATTAGCCACTCCGTCTTCATTGTGAGCCCCATCAACAATAACCCCGGGCTGTATGGTCTCCATCCGGCCCTGCCATCTGGTTCCCCCAATCCCCGCCCTCACCTGGCTGTCAGTAAGCGCTGTAAAATCCTGCTGTTCCCGCAGAACCTCCAGGGTCTTAAGGGCCAGCGCGCTGTTCATCACCTGGTATCTGGCAATGAATGGTATGGAATACTCCTGCTGCCTCCCATCCGTTTTCCCGTATGAAAATTCGATTCCGGAAGAAGTAATCTCACGGATTTCAAAGTCTTCTCTCCTGACCGGATACGCAGGAGCGCCCACACCCTGTGCAGTCTCCCCGATCACCTGTGCGGTGTTCTGTCTGTTGGCATCGTAGATCACCGGAATTCCCTTTTTGATAATTCCCGCTTTCTCCCCGGCAATGGCCTCCACCGTGTCCCCCAGATACTGGATATGGTCCATGCTGATAGATGTAATTACACAGGCCAGGGGATTCTCAATGGCATTGGTGGCGTCCAGCCGTCCGCCAAGCCCTGTCTCCAAGACCACATAGGACACGCCTGCCTCCTGGAAAATACACATGCCCATCAAAAACAACATCTCAAAATATGTGGGATGGTAACTGCCCTGGGCTGTCAGCTCGTCTGCCAGATGTTTCACTTTTTCAAAGGCCCGCAGGAACAATTCATCCTCCACAGGCACCTCGTCGATCTGAAAACGCTCATTAATTTTCACCAGATGGGGAGAGGTGAACAATCCGCACCGATATCCCCCTTCCCGAAGTACAGACGCCAGATAGGCGCAGACACTTCCCTTGCCGTTGGTCCCTGCCACATGAATCACCTGAAAGGAATCCTGGGGATTGCCCAGACGGCGCAGACACTCTTTCGTGTGCTCCAGGCTGTTCTTTGTGGTAAATTTAGGAGTTTCATTGATATATGCCACTGCTTCTGTATAATTCACGCTATCACCTGCTTATCTTTATCGTACTTTTACCTGTCTCTCACCCGCCCGCCCCAAAATAAATTTAGTAGATTTTTGGACAAGCTCTATTTATTATATAACAGATATCCCGAATGTCCAAGTACCATTCGTAATATTTTATCCGACATTCCCGGACTTTTTATTACAAACCAATGCAGAAGCCGTTTATATTAAGTACCTCTCATTGTTAACATAATCATAAAGCAATCTTATCACTCCTGATAAAATCCCAGAGACTTTAATCTCCCAGTTGGCAAATTCCTGTGCAGTCACCCCTGACCGAAAATTCCCATGGGCAATAGAATTTCTCCGGTTTACCAGTGCATCAATGTCACTTTGAAAATCATCAAATAAATTTATGGGAAGCCCTATTTTATAAAGGTTTTTTTGCAATACTATGTACCACAAGTTGGATTCTGTATCTATTATTTGATCATCAATATTTAATTCCTTTCCTTTAAAATCCTCTACCTTTTCCATAAAATCAACCCGGCGGTATAGACGATGTAAACGGGCATCATTGGGCAGTTTTCTGCGAAAGACTTCACATTTCCGGTCTAAATTCTCATAAGCAGCAAATTCCTTATACATGCCTGCCGCCATAAGCCCCGTATTTACATCCTTACGCTTTAATCCCTGTGCGTTTATATACTGTACATATGTTTGTAAACAAATCTTGATATAGCCTTCCATATGAGAATACAGCATCAATACTAAGCTTTTTCTATATTTATCCTTATTTCCTTCTGCGATTTCATTTAATTGGTTTTTGAAAAAGGCAAGTTCTTCCTGCCGCCAGGCCAATTCCGCTTCCAGCGCTGCCCTTAATTCATCTGCCGTCAAGAACCGCCGCCACTCCTTCCGTAAATAGCTTTATTCTGGTTTTAACTCCATTCACACTTCCCGTCTTATAGGATTGAAGCTCTGCCCCATCCTTGATTTGATTAACAGCCTCCACAACCATTTTATCACAACCGGATGCCATCACTCGTTCAATCAATAACGCGGTCGAAACTGTAATACCATCAAAATAGTAAAGCACAAATTCATTTCTTATGGTTCCATTAGCTGTTTTTCCTGAAAAAGCTGTTTCCCCCCAGTTATCATTTATAAACTTAAAGGTTTGTTCAAAAACAGCTTTTTCCTTATCAAATTCAAGCGAAACTTCTCCTGTTGTTATTTTTTCAAGATATCTTGTCAAATATTCTGTTACTGGATATTTATAATTCTCAATATCATTTTTTATGGCAAAAAACCTTAAAATTAACTCCTGGTCATACTTTGTCATTCTTTTCTCTTCGCCTATCCTGCGGATGACTGATTTAAAATCCTCATTTTTACTGCATTCTTCCAAAAAACCAATTCCCTCAGAACCCAATAAACGAATTGTACAATTGCGGATCTCCTGAGCTGCCAAAAGCTCCCCGCCTGTATTCAGACGCTTGAACATATGATACTTTAGAGAAGGCTCACTCTCCTTCTTAATCACTTCCATACGGACAAAACTTCTTTTTATTTTTATCTGTAAAGCTTTCGGCAGCTCATCAAATGTCAGGCCATTCAAGTCATTTACGATATCACACCCCTGTAATACTAAAAAATCATCTTTCTTATCTTCCTCATCTTCCGTTTCACCTAAATGTTCCCCTCTAAAATGCAGGTAACTGGATATTCTCTGCAGTCCATCAATCAACTCATAAACACCATTTTCTGTCTCAATAACAAAAATTGGCGGAACAGGCATCTCCAAAACTAATGATTCCACAAAGCGTGACTGCTTTTCTTCTTCCCATCTGAAGAGCCTCTGATAGTCAGGTGCAATAATCAGTTCTTTATTTTGGTACATATCATACAATTCATTAAATGAGACATCTAAACTTTTCGTCCTGATTTTAATAATTTGACTATCTACATTTTCAATCAAATTTTCTATTGACATACTTTCCGCTCCTTGTATATAAAACCACACCTGAAATCAGTATATCTCCAGCTTTTCGATTACGCAGCTGTGCGCCTTACTTTTATCGCCCTTGTCATAATTCACCCCCACCAGAAGGACTCCCCCCCCCCGAATATCCTTCCAGCGCCTGGGTATATTTCCTGTCTTTGATTAGATGGATAGCTGTACTGGCAGATTTATCATATTTCAGTTCGACTACGAGAGCCGGTTTATTGCTGAAGGGCAGTGGCAGAAATACAACATCTGCGCCCCCCGGCCTGCAGGCAGTTCCCGGATTAGTTTGTAATCTTTCCTTGCACTGTAGTAGGCCAGGCCGATGGCACAGCCCAGGGAATTTTCATCGTTATAAGTGAGAATCGAGGCTGCCTCTGTATGGGCCCTGTCCAGCCCCCTGGCCACATTTCTTTACCGGAAGGATGCCCGTCATATAGACAAGGACTGCATAAGGCTGGTCTTTCAACAGATTTTGCAGGAAATCAAGATACTGCTTCTGGAAGGCTTCCGATTCCTGCCTCTGACGCATCACGCAGTCCCACTCGTCAATGAGAAATATGAACTTTTTCCCTGTTTTCGCGTAAATTTTCCTCAGCCCGCGGGCAAGCCCTCTATCCGGATTTTTGACCAAATCCCCATATTCCTCCAGAATTTCTTCCAGAACCTCATCTTCCAGATACCATGTCTGCCCCCGGCTGCCCGCATCGGTCAAAAACTGCATATTCAGCAAAATCACATCATACCGGTTCTGATGGCTTTCAAAGCCCGGGTCATGCTCGACCTGCAGTCCCGCAAAAAGCTCCCTGGAATCACAGCCGCGGCTGTAATAAGCGGCAGGCATCTGAACCGCCATAGACTTCCCAAAACGTCAGGGCCTGCTCACACAGATGAATTGCTACTCTGTATTCATATATTTGTTGGTACAGGCAATCAGGCCTGCCTTGTCCACATAGATCTCTGAACGGACTGCCCTTGCAAATCCATCCTTTCTGGGATTGAGATAAATTCCCATATGCCCTTAACATTACCTCCTGTTTTTTACTGTGTGCCTGGCGCCGCTTCCATAAAGCCCCCATTTTTCTATGGGCGGACCACCTCGAAATATTCATATTTGGAATCGTTCAGGCCTTCTGCCGCCCAGACAGCTCCACAGTCCATGTTCGCTATCATTGACCTGCAGTTTGCCAGGCTTTGTATGTCTGCCAGATACCTCCAGCCGGATTCCTTTTCATTTTCTGTCGCTAATACATCCACACGATCTTTATATCCTGAACTGTAGTCATAATATCCCCTTTTCTGTTCAATGGATAAACACCTGCCGCCAAATTCTTCCTTCATCCTCTGAAAGTATCCCAAATCTTCTGTCGCCAGAAAAATATCTGTATATCCATACAATTCCATGATAAATTTACATTTGGCAATCATCTTTTCCAAATTTGCTGTTTCCACGTAGCATTCTCTCTGCTGATTTGCCTCTTTCCTGTAGTCCGTTCCCCGTAGCTTCACTCCCAAAACGCGGTTATCTCTTTTCAGGATTTCCGGCATCAATTCATCTATCTTCTTTTTTGTATCTTTATTAAATCTGATCGTTTTCATAGCTTCTTTATTACCATCTCTATATAGCCGCATATATGGCAATATCCCTACACTGTGCATCCGTATACCATTCTCAGAAGCTCTTATTACTGAAAAACTTTCATAAGCTTCTTCCGTTGATACCCTAGACAGCGGTTCAAAAAAATACTCCCACATGTTTTCCCCCTCAGCCATCAGGTACTGATTAGGCCTACGCGAATAATCAACACAAAATTCCCATCCATGCTGTTTCGCGATTGAATAATGTATATAGGTAAATCTTATATAGTCCACAAGGCCACATTTAGTTCCAGGAAAATCTGCCAAATATATAACACAATCTTTGTTTTTCTCTCCCAGATGCACTCTCTTCCGACACCAGGCCATACTATACAATACATTTATACTGTTATAAATTTCTATTAAATACCCCCATGGAAAACCATCGTAATTTATCATATCTGAAGTTACCCATAGACAATGCTTTTTATAAACCTTTCTGTATATACTCTCAAAACCGGGATGCTCTGGTTCTGCATAAACAGCACAATCTGCCAGTTCTGGAAAATATGATATCTTTTTGTCAAGCACAAGAATTGTTTTCTGAGGATATGCTTCAGCTAACAGTAATATGATTGCATATGTATACTCCTCCAGTTCCGAAAAAATATAAACATCCGCATTTTCTACTAATGAATAATCATATTTTTCTCCGTTATCTTCCAAAGCATAATCCGGCATCGTTTTTATCCGGCCTTTCGGAAAAACTGTTGAATATATTCTATCTTCATTATAATACAATAAGTACACACACTCTCCTACTCCATTCAGAACAGGAAAGCACATACCATATGGCACATTATTTTCCGCACAATAATCTCGGGCTTCTAAAAATACCCCCCCCCTATCTGAAAATGTCTTATAAACTATCTGATTTTTCAGTAAATTTGCCAAATTCGCCGCTCCAATGATTTCTCCCGCTTTTTTCAGCAAGAAAACCATTTTCACATAATCAGGATTTTTCAATATGTTTTCAAGGGTCTGCCTGATATTTTTTTATATTTTTCCAGTTCTATGACAAACACTTCCCCATCATATATTCTCAACATTTACAATCTCCGCCTTTCTCTTTTAGAGCGTGTTCTGAAGTTCCTTACTGAAATCTATTTTAACAAATCAGAAAACCTGATTTCCAGGCTGTCAAATATCTGTACTGCTATTTTTTCGTCAAAAGAAAACAGATTTGAATTTTCTTCCCCCTCAAAAATATATGTTTGTACAACGCTTCTCATAGGATTCACAATCCAATATTCCCGCACTTTGGCCCCGCGGTATTGAAGCAATTTTGTAATATAATCATTCCGTGTGCTGATTGGAGATACCACTTCAATAATCCAATCCGGCGGCCCTTCACATCCCCGTTCTGACAGTTTACTGCTGTCACATATAACAGAAATGTCCGGCTCCACCCAGGTTTTTTCATCGGCATGGAGATTCACTGCAAACGGGGCCGGAATCACTTCGCAGCCTCCTCCCTTTTCCGCAATATAATTTCCAATGATACGAGTCAGCTGGGAAACAAGTTTCTGATGTATATAATTGGGCGGAGCCATTCCATAGAGCCGGCCGTCAATCAATTCTGCACGCTGGCCATCTGGCAGGTTCCAGTAATCCTCTGATGTAGCCATGTGTTCTTTTGGCAAGGCCATATGACTGCTCCTTTCATAATTATCTCGCTTTAGATATCATATCTTCTTTTCCACACAATGCCGTTCCCATATAACCTTATCCGGGACAATCTGCACCGTGGTTTTATCATAAACAGCATCCCAGGGTGTTCCCTCTCTATGCGTCAGTTCCACCAATTGCCCTGCATGAAACCCTCCATACGCTTCTATAGTCTCATCAATAGACCGCAGTTTCTGAAGGCCTTTTTCCGCAAACAAGATCCTGCTTTTTACCGGCATTCTAAGGGCTGGTCTCTCTTCAATCATCCCCTCATCGCCGCTGTCAATATACCGAAATTCTTTAAACTTTTCCCTCACACTTTTGACCACAGGCCCCAGAGCAAATGCATAGATTTCATCCTCAAACAATCTCTCCTGCGTCCGGCAGAGATAATCTGCATAACAATAGTACACCAGCTTCTGCAGTTTCAAATGTGTACACGACATCTGTCCTATAATATATCTCGCTACATCTACTCCGGACAATTTCCGGTCTATTTGAATGAGGCTGATAAACTCTTCTACTGTTTCTATCACTAAAACATTTTCGAAAAAATTGTCTTCTTTCTCAACCGCGCTCCAATCTGCAGAGGGCGCCGCAATGGAATGTATGGATATGGAAGTGTCTTCCCCGCATTCATCTTTTATTCTTTTTACTTTTTGCTGAAAAATGTCAACCTCTCTTCTATCAGATACCACCATATCCAGAGCAATTCTCTGCCCTTTCGAATAAGAACTGCTTAAAATAATAATATGCCTGACCATCTCACACATCCCTTCCACCAGAATTTTCCCATTTTATATACTCTTGTTTATACTGTTTGTGTGATTTCAAATTATTTTCCCTATCTTCAGTTCTCCAAATCTGCAATTCCCATGGAAAAGAAAAATTATCAGTTTTAAAATAAATATGTGTCGCTATATAATCATCTTTTGATGAATCAATACATTTTAGTTTTGGATAACTATCATCTATATGTTCTCGAATATTCTTGTGTGAAACATCATCCGAAATAAAAACTCTTATTCCAACCAAATCATTCAAGCATTTATTAACTGGCACCATTCCTTTTTCACGAGAAAATATATATTTTTCTATTTTATACTCAATTGAATTCTGAGTTTTTATACGTATACTTATCGTCTGCCTGAATCCACTAAGTTCGAAAGCTGTATTGGCAATCACTCCGTTATCCTCAATAAAATTCCGATACGCCCAAATCAAATCTAAAATCCCAGATTCTTTCTGTACCCTGGAAACACAGGTTTTCTTCAAATTTACCCGTAAATATTTTTCACTTTTCACCCATTGCCCGGAAACATCTTCATAAACCAATAATATCCGTTCAATCAAATCATCCAATTCCTTCAGCACTTCTGCTTTCTCTCTCGTCCTCTACGGCACCTCCACTCACCAAATCCTCTATATATTAAAATTTCCCCTCCCAGCCTTTTCCAAACACCCAGACGCCAGGCGGGCAGGCAGGTGCGCCCTCTGGCGTCATTCAAGGGGGGCACACCGCCCCATCTGACGGCATCCGTCTGGAAATCACCTCTACTGCTTCAGCACAGAATAATACCTCTCATAAGTAGAACTCAGCGCCTTCCTGGTAGAACTGTTGCTGCGCTGTACCACCTTCACTTTATCCATCTTATCAAACTCATACTCACTGATCAAAAGGGTGGTGGGATTCAGATAATTCGTCTCCACATATTCCCCGTTGATCATAACCTCGCTGGAGGGGGTAAAATGGGTCCCAATAATATACGAACTGTTCTTCAGCCCAGGAGCCGGGCGCACAGCATCCAATGTGGCATCGTATATTCCCATCCGCATCCGGGCTGCCCGAAACGGACTTCGTCCCTCATACACATACTGTTCCCCATACAAAATATCATACTGCAGAAGCTCCAGGTCCACCTGATAATTTTTCGTGTTTTTCCTGACCTGATGATACCGGAACACATTTCCCTCAAAGATACCCAGCCTCTGGAACAATTCCGCAGCGATCTGATAGGCGGCCAGATTCTCATCCTTTTTCTTCAAGCCCATATTGTCCCAGATCACATACTGAGTCTGGAACAGGTACCGATTTTTCATATCCCTTACTTCCAGCCCCATGGTGGGCAGATGATCCCCATACATGACCAGCACCACCGGCTCTCCCAGTTCCTCCAGCTCCTCTGTCAGTTCCTGGATGAATTCATCCATCTCATGAATCTCATTGACATAATATTCCCATTTATAATTCTGTTCTTCTGTGGCCGAGCCGCTGACCGTAATCTGCGGGTCTTCCAGAATAGGCTCCTCCGGATAATCCCCATGTCCCTGCACAGAAATCGTATAGATATAATCCCTGCCCTCACTGGATTCCAAACAGTCCATAATAGACTGTGTGAGCACCCGGTCCCGGACCCATCCCAGAGGTGTGTGGTCGTCTTCCTCCTCCATGTATTCTTCTGAGGTAAACGTGTCAAAACCCAAATTGGGAAAAATGGACCTTCTCCCATAGAAATTGGCCTCATTGTTGTGAACCGCATGGGTGGTATACCCCAGTTGTTTCAGCACGAACGGAGCGCTCTCACAGGTAGTTTCTTTCAGAATACTCTTGTACGGATACTCACCCGGTCCAAAATAGCGCAGGCTCATTCCGGTAATTGTCTCGAATTCTGTATTGGCAGTTCCCGCCCCCACGGAAGGAACCCGGTAATACCCTGAAGAATACTCCTTCATCATACGGCGGAAGTTTGGAATGGGGTCTTCTGAAAGTTTCAGATAATTTACCATATAAGGGTCGAAAAAAGATTCCAGCTGCAGAAATATAATATTGGGCAGATCATCTGTGTCTGTCTGTGCCAGCCGGTCTTCTTCCCTCATAATCGCCTGAATCGATGACTGGGAATACTCCGGAGGACAGTTAATACCCGTATTAAATATAGTAGTGGCCAGACAGTACGGATATCCATAGTCCTCATAGGCAAACGCAATATTTCCAAAATAATTGGAAAGAACCCGTTTTTCCAGAGCAAGGTTTGTGGCACCTGCGAAGGCTGCCACCGCCACAAGAATCAGGGGAACATTATAACGGTAATAAAGCTTCCCCTCATATCTGGGTGCTTTAAAAAACAGCAGCGCCAGGCCAAAAAAAGCTATAGCCATCAGTATCACCACAATCACCATGCCCACCATGGGCAGATATCGATTGGCGATTTTCAAAGCATCGGTGATCAAATGCAGGTCGGGCCCGGTAAAGGGCGTCACCCTCTGGGAGAGCAGCACCCCGTTGATAATCCCCAGCCCCATCCAGAAAATTACCAGAAGCACCCGCACAAACACCCGCCTTCGCACCAGATACACCACCAAGGTAGTTACAAAAATCAACCCGGCATTGTAAAGAAATACCAGCGGTTTTTCCCTCGCAAAGTAAAACGCATCCCTCAGAGAGTGCCTGGAAATGGCTTCAATCACGTAATATCCCAGCAGAACCGCCAGCATTTGCAGCGGCAGTGAGATTTTATTCAGTCTTGCACTTGTAATGGTAATGCCCTTAATAAAAAACACCTCCATATTAAGAACGTTTCATCTGTTCCAGCTGCTGCCGTACCTTGGCCATCATATCCTGATATTTCTGCAGTTTCTCCCGTTCCTCCTGTATTTTCTTTTCTGGAGCCTTATTGACAAAATTGGGATTATTCAGCATCCCCTCTGCACGGGCAATTTCTTTTGTCAGACGTTTTTCTTCTTTTTGCAGACGTTCTTTCTCCTTTTCCAGATCCACCAGTTCATCCAAAGGCAGATATACCACTGCGTTAGATACCACAATGGATACGGCGTCCTCCGGAATGCCCTGTCTGCTGGACTGCACCCGTATTTTTGATGCGCTGAGGAAATTCTGGTAAGACTGTTTCATCAATTCGTACATCTCACATGCCTGGTCATCGGCGCCTACAATATAGACTTTTGTCTTTTTATTATGAGGCACATTCATCTCTGCACGGATATTTCTCACTCCCCGTACAGCCTCTTTCACAGATTCCACCACAGGCGCATACAGCGGGAAATCCCATTCTTCCTGTACTGTGGGCCACTGGGAAATCATAATGGACTCTTCTTCGGGCAGCAGGGTACAGTAAATTTCTTCCGTGACAAAGGGCATAAACGGATGGAGAAGCTTTAACGCCTGGGTGAGCACCGTGCGAAGAGTCCACATGGCGTAATCCGCAGAATCCTGGTCATATTCCGCTTTCCAGATTCTCACTTTCGCCATCTCCAGATACCAGTCGCAGAACTCGTCCCAGATAAAATCATACACGTTCTGCACCGCAATACCCAGTTCATACCGCTCCATGTTATCGGTCACTTCTCTGATCAATACATTTAATTTATGCAGAATCCACCTGTCTGCAGGCTTCAGATGAAACCGCTCCGGTTTCTCAAAACTTTTTCCCTCTATATTCATCATAATAAACCGGGACGCATTCCACACTTTATTGGCAAAATTCCGGCTGGCCTCCACTTTCTCCCAGTAGAAACGCATATCGTTTCCCGGAGCATTTCCAGTGACCAATGTCAGACGCAGGGCATCCGCCCCGTACTTATCAATAACCTCCAGAGGGTCAATGCCGTTCTGCAGGGATTTGCTCATCTTGCGCCCCTGGGAATCCCGGATCAGTCCGTGGATGAGCACATGATGAAACGGTGCTTTCCCTGTCTGCTCCAGAGCGGAAAATACCATACGAATCACCCAGAAAAAGATAATATCATACCCTGTCACCAGCACATCTGTGGGGTAGAAATATTCCAGCTCCGGTGTTGCTTCTGGCCATCCCAGAGTAGAGAAAGGCCACAGGGCAGAGCTGAACCAGGTATCCAGTGTGTCCTCATCCTGTCTCAGATGAGTACAGCCGCACTTGGGACACTTTTCAGGCATCCCCCCTTTTGCAACCACCACTTCCCCGCATTCTTCACAATAGTAAGCGGGAATCCTGTGCCCCCACCAGAGCTGCCGGGAAATACACCAATCCCGGATATTTTCCAGCCAGTGAAGATATATTTTGTCAAATCTTTCCGGCACAAACTCCAGACTGTCTTTGCCCAGAACCTCTATGGCCGCTTTTGCCATCTCGCCCATTTTCACAAACCACTGGGGTTTGATCATAGGCTCCACCGTGGTTTTGCACCTATCGTGGGTTCCCACATTGTGCATGTGTTTTTCCACTTTCACCAAAAGACCCTGAGCCTCCAGGTCCGCCACCATGGCTTTCCTTGCCTCATACCGGTCCATGCCGGCATATTTTCCTCCCTGTTCATTGATGGTGGCATCATCATTCATTATGTTGATTTCTTCCAGATTATGCCTTCTCCCCACCTCAAAATCATTGGGATCATGGGCAGGCGTGATTTTTACACACCCAGTTCCGAACTCCCGGTCTACATATTCATCTGCAATTACCGGAATTTCCCGGTCAGTCAGGGGAAGTTTCAGGGTCTTGCCGATTAAGTGGGTATACCGCTCATCATCGGGATTCACTGCCACTGCTGTATCTCCCAGAAGGGTTTCCGGACGGGTGGTGGCGATTTCCACAAAATCATCGCTTCCCACAATGGGGTAACGGATATGCCAGAAATGTCCTTCCTGTTCTGCGTGTTCCACTTCCGCGTCGGAAATGGAAGTCTGGCATACAGGGCACCAGTTGATGATTCTGGAACCTTTATAGATATACCCCTTCTCATACAGCTTCACAAACACTTCCTCCACTGCCTGGGAGCAGCCCTCATCCATGGTAAAACGCTCCCTCTCCCAGTCTGCAGAAGATCCCATTTTCTTCAGTTGATTGATAATCTTTCCGCCGTATTCCTCTTTCCACGCCCAGGCGTGTTTCAGAAATTCTTCCCGGCCGATATCATCCTTCTCGATTCCCTGTTCTTTCAGCTTCTCAATCACTTTCACTTCCGTGGCGATGGCCGCATGGTCCGTCCCAGGCTGCCACAGGGCCTCGTATCCCTGCATCCGTTTAAAACGAATGAGAATATCCTGCATGGTGTTATCCAGGGCATGGCCCATATGCAGCTGCCCGGTTACATTTGGGGGCGGCATAACAATGGTAAACGGTTTCTTATCCGGATTTACCTTTGCGTGAAAATATCCGTTCTTCATCCATTTCTCATACAGCCGTTCTTCTATATCCTTGGGATCATAGATTTTTGCCAGTTCCTTTGCCATTGGTTCCAATTCCTCCCTATATGATTTTGAGTATTTTTATTTTGTACTCCAAATTCGAAAGAGCCCTTTCGCAGTTTCCGCTGCAAAGGGCACTCATTACTCCAGATTCCTATTCTATAAAACATTGATAGTTTGAATACATAATAGTCGGGATTGCCAGATTTGTCAAGTAGGCCGGGCCGTGAAAATTCTATAAAAATCCGTCTGCTCCCGGCTTATCTTCTGTATTTGTAATCCCACAAATCAGCCCCGTTCATAAAATCATCCAGATAAACAATTTTCTGTCTGTAAGCCTCCACAGTCCGGGATACCCGTTCTTCGGAAAGCTCCGCATCTATCTTCAGCAGCCGGTACACATAATCCTCTCCCGGCAGGAGAGCCAGATTCACCCAGCTTCTATCCTTCACCTGCTTTAATAATTTCACTTCTTTCGAAAAGAAGGACGTGGTATCTAAATCCAGAAGCCCTTTTCCAGCGGGTATATATCCACCGCTGTAAAACATGGAATTACCGGAATCAAAAATAGGGGCGATTCCAATCATCTCCAGAGAATCCGCATCTCTCAAAAGGCCAAAATTATTCAAATGCCGGTCATTGTTGCTGATGACAAAATCTGTCAGGATCTGGTATTCCAGAAAGTCTCTCACATCCACGCCCAATCTGGCACAGCACTCTATAAAAAACTCATAATAACTGATAGAATTTGGCTTTTTCACGTGGTCCAGCGCTTCGTACGCAGATATAAATTCCACTTGTTCCGAGGTAAACGCGTCACAGATACATCCAATGAGTTTTCTTCCATTTGAAGAAATATGAATCAAATGATACGGCGCATGGGCAGCCCCCTGCCGTTTATGAATCTCAGATGCAAGCACTTCTGACAGAGACTGCACACATCCGCTGCCGTAGTTTCCTTTCACCAGACTTCGAATGTTGTTTTTTCGGATAATCCACTTTTTCTTCAGGTCACCCTTTAAGGATGTGCTAGGGACAAAGTTTGTTTTGCTGTATATATCCGCTATGGTTTCCTTCCTGTCCAGATCCAGGGAATAGCTCTCACGGAAATGATTGGAATATAGGTTAACCTCCTGCCAGGACTTCTCATAATCTCCTGGACACAGCCAGTAACAGTCCACCAGTGATAGTCCTAGATTATTCAGCATCAATTCAAAGGAAGAAACTCCGCCGAAATCCCTCTCAAAATCTTTTCTGGCAGCTGGAATCCCCCTCCCCATCAGCCATGTTTTCAAGGATGCCTCGTCGGACACGGAAACCGGCAGGTGCTTCCTGGTCTGCTCCCGGATCTTTACCGCCAGAATATTGCTGCATTCGTCCACCATAAGGGCCGCGGTGGTGATATTCTTATGTTTCAGATAAATAACCCTGTTCTTCAAGGAAAATCCCCTCCAACACATCCTCACTCTGCTTAATCCTGGTGTGGGCCTCCAGCAGAAAATCCAGCACAAACTGATTCAACTCCAAATCTTTAGACAACTTTACTCCTGTATAAAAAGAATCCCTGTCTGTCCTGCCGAAGACCTTCCGGCTCTTTTCCTCCAGCACAAGCTCCACTGTGTCATTTCTCATAATCCGTTTCATACATTCATTCCCGCATTTAGGAACTCTGCCGTTCCTTATCGATTTTTACTCCACACTCTTTAACGATTCCACCATATCGATCTTTTTCAGTTTAAAATACATAACCATATTTACAAACGCAGAGAACCCCACTGTAAACAGTGCGCTGTAGACAAAGCTGGGCCAGTAAATATTCCGGCCGAACATGGCGGCGTCCACCTCCACAGTGACAATCACAAACCGATGGAGCAGGATACCAAGAAAAGAGCCCACAGCCGCACCAATTACCGTGAGCAGCACATTTTCCCGGTACACATAGGCCGACACTTCGCCGTCGAAAAATCCCAGCACTTTCAGTGTTGCCAGCTCCCGCTTTCTCTCAGTGATATTAATGTTGTTCAGATTATAGAGTACCACAAACGCCAGCATCCCTGCCGATACAATCAGCACCACCATCACAGAATCCAGACTGCTCAGCATCTTCTCCAGCTGGTCTGCAATACTTCCTGTATAACTGATGCTCAGCGCTGCCGGACTGGCCAGAATATCCCGGCCGATCTCCTCCTGCCTGTTCTGGTATTCATCCTGGAAAATCACCAGGCTGTCCTTACAGTCCGGTTCTTCCCCGAAAAATTCCCGGAATGACTCAGGTGTCATATACATATAATGACTCATATAATTTTCACAGATTCTGCCGATTAACACCTGGCCGCTGACACCGTCTTCCACAGACAGTTCTATGGAGTCCCCTTCTTTCACATCCAGCAGTTTTGCTGTTTTCTCCGAGATCACCACACCTGCATCCTCCAGCCGGTATTCCTCACCATCCAGCCGCTCCCGAAGGGTCACCATCTCTGAAAACCTTTCTGTTTTCTCCGGCACAATCAGATACACATCCAGACGCTTCTTTTCCCCAGACGCAGTCATATTCTGAAAATAAACCTGAACAGACTTTTCCACCCTGTGGTCTGTCTCCAGGAGTTCCTTCAGCTGTGCTTTTTCCTCCTGGCTGGCATCCTCATCCTGCAGGACAGTAGCTTCGAAATGCTGAAGCTGCCCATACTGCAGTGCTCCGATATCCATGATAGAATCCTGCAGTCCGAATCCCACCAGCATCAGGGCCGTACAGCCGCCGATACCGATGATAGTCATGAAAAACCTTTTTTTATACCGGAACAGATTCCTCACTGTTGACTTCCAGGTGAAGTTCAAATGTTTCCAGAGAAAGGGAATTCTCTCCAGCAGCACCCGTTTTCCCTCTTTAGGGGCAGCCGGGCGCATGAGAGACGCCGGTGTCTCCATCAGTTCTTTCCGGCAGGCGGAAAATGTGGCCAGCAGTGTGCAGGCTACCGCCGCCACAGAACCGATCATTGCATAGCGTACCTGGTAGGGAATCTCCACTGTGGGCATTTGATGATACATGATCCGATAGGCAGTGATAATAATATAAGGAAGGATTTTCTGCCCGATCAGGACTCCGAAAATGCTCCCGGACAGAGTGGCCAGCAGTGCGTATCCCAGATACTTGGCCGCAATGGCACCTTTTCCATAGCCCAGAGCTTTCAGTGTGCCAATAAGCGTCCGCTCTTCCTCCACCATGCGGGTCATGGTGGTAAGACTGATGAGAGCCGCCACCAGGAAAAACAGAACCGGAAATACCCGGCCGATGTTACGGATTCTGTCCGCGTTATCCCCGTAGTCGCTGTGTTCTGGCAGTACACTTCGATCGTCCACATACCATTTTGGCTTCTCTATGGAAGCGATCTTCTCCCGGGCGTCTGCAATTTCAGCCTCCCCGTCGGCCAGTTCTTTTTTCACTTCTTTTCTGGCCTTTTTGTAATCCGCCTCTCCGTCTTTTAACTTTTTCTCATTTTTCTCTATCTCTTCCTTGGCGTCCTTCAGCTTCTGTTCATTCTCTGCAATCTGCCGCTCTGCGTTTGACAGCTGCACTTCCTGACGGTTGATCTCCTCCGCCGCAGCGTTCAGACTGGCCTGCTGGCTGTCCAGCTGAGCCCGGGCACTGGATAACTGGGAAACACCGCTGTCTATCTGTGCCTGTGCATCGTCCAGCTGGTTCTTGGCCGCTTCCAGCTCCCGGCGTCCATTGTCCAGCTGGACTTTTGCCTGAGCCAGCTGCGTCCTGGATGCCTCCAGTGCCTGTTCCTGCTGGGCCAGCTGAGCCTCTGCCGCCTCCAGCTGGAGCCGTGTCTGCTCATCCCCCATTCCGGCTGCTTCCAACTGAGCATAGGCATTCTTCTGCTGGGCCAGCTGCTGTTTCGCCTGGGCCAGCGCCGCTGCTCCCTGCTCATACTGGGCGGCACCGCTGTTATATTCCTGCTCTTTCTGGTCAAATTCGTGCTTGGAGGCATTCCATTGGGCATATCCCTGATCAGTCTGTGCCTGAGAACTGTTCAGCTGGGCCTGCTGGCTGTTCAGAGTGTTTCTGGCAGCTTCCAGCTGGGCTGTGCCGTTTTGCTGCTGCAGGCGGCCGTCGGAGAGCTGGCGGCGCCCGTCGGCAAGTTTTTGTTCTGCATCAGAGAGCTGGCGGACGCCGTCCTCGTACTCCGCCTTGCCGTCCTCCAGCTTTTTTCTTGCGTCTGAGAGTTCTTTTTTCGCGTCCGCCAGTTCTCTGCGGGCCTTTCTCCTTCCGTCTGCCAGCTCTTTTTCCCCGTCTGCCAGCTCCTGCTGGGCTTCCCCTCTCACTGAATCGTACCGGAGCTGACAGCGTTCTTCTTCAATGCCCTCCACCCGGGACTGTACTTTTTTCACCAGGTTCTCGTACAATTCCGTGTAGCTCACCTGCTCCCGTGCCCCCTTTGCCAGCAGATAGGCTACGGTGTATACTTCCTGGTCAAAGTTGTCCTCCGTCACATAGGCATAGCCGCTCACCTCCCCGGACCCCAGCGTGGTGTGGCCTCGGGCGAAAGAAATATACATGGGACTGCTGCAGGTTCCCACTATGGTGTAAGATTTCTGTTTAAGAACACTGTCCTCATCGTCTTCTGTCTCGAACACCACCTCACTGCCCACCTGAAAAGCTCCCTGTCCGGCCAGCTGGCTGTCAATGAGACACTCTCCTTTTTTCTCCGGCATCCGCCCGTCAATGACAGAGAGCTTGTTGATACTGCCGCCCAGGCTTTCCAGATGAATCACCTGCTGGCTGCCCTTCTCACCGCTGAGCACATCCAGGGCATAGCCGCCCTCTGCCAGCTCCACCCCTTTCACCTGATTTAACGCTTCCAGGTCCTCATCCGTCAGGCCCAGTGTCCCCATAACCCGCAGGTCCATCAGGTTGGTCTCATCATAATAACTGTCCCCGGAATAACGCATATCCGGGGAGGCCGCCTGAATCCCGGAGAAAAAGGCGACTCCCAGGGCCACAATAAAAAATATGGAAATAAACCTTGCGAAACTTTTCTTTATGTCCATAAAGAAATCTTTTCTTAATGCTTTTTTCACGTCCTGGCTCCTACCATTCTATTTCTTCTACAGGTAACGGCGTTTCATTTATTTTCATGGAAGATACCTTCCCGTTCTTAATCCGGATCACCCTGTCTGCCATAGGCGTAAGGGCAGAGTTATGGGTGATTACAATCACTGTCATGCCTCTCTGCCTGCACATATCCTGCAATAGTTTCAATATGGCCTTCCCTGTCTGATAGTCCAGCGCCCCGGTGGGTTCGTCGCACAACAGCAGTTTCGGATTCTTGGCCAATGCCCGGGCAATGGACACCCGCTGCTGCTCCCCGCCGGAGAGCTGGGCGGGAAAATTCCCCAGGCGCTCACTTAATCCCACTTCCTGCAATACCTGTCTGGCATCCAGGGGGTCCCGGCAGATCTGCAGCGCCAGCTCCACATTCTCCAGAGCAGTCAGATTGGGAACCAGATTATAGAACTGAAACACAAACCCCACATCTTCCCTTCGATATCCGGTGAGCTGGCGGGGCGAATACTTTGCCACATCCTGCCCATCCACCCACACACAGCCGGAAGTGGCCTGGTCCATCCCGCCCAGGATATTCAGCACCGTGGTCTTTCCTGCGCCGCTGGGACCTACAATAATGACAAATTCACCTTTTTCAATGGAAAAGTCAATGCCGTCCACGGCCTTAATTAATACCTCGCCTTTTCCGTATACCTTGGTGACCTGTTCCAGCGTAACAAAGGCTTTGTCCATGTATGTACTCCTTTTTTATGTTTTTCGAAAGTATGTATTCATTATGGCTGCCTTCATTGTAACCTCTTTGGGAGGACATTGCAACTGTTATCCTCAATGGCAATATAGAAAGAGTCTGCCGTTGATAAAAATTCATCAACGGCAGACTCCCTGCAATTATTTTATTTTTGCTTTTTTCTTACCACTCCATGCACTTCTATACACAGTTTCTCCGACTTTCTTGTAACTTCTAATCCTGAAATAGTAATTTTTACCCTTTTTCAGTCCTGTTAAAGTCTTTGAAGTTCTTTTTCCTGATTTAACCTGTGCAATGTTGGAATTTTTAAACTGGCTGGATGTGGAATATTCAATCTGATATCCAGCTGCTTTTTTATTCCGCTCCCATTTTACAAGAGCTTTCCCAGAACTTTTGCTCACCGGCTTAGTAAGAGAAGGTGCCGTCATACGGACAATCCGTTTGCCAATCTTATTATATGCACTAACGGTTTTGCTGTTATAAGCCTGTATGCTATAGTAGTATCTTACGCCATTTTTGTTCTTTACGGACTTATCCGCATAAGTTACTTTATTGTTCCCTTTAACTGTTGCTATCTTCTTCCATTTACTATTCACAGTTTTCCGATACACATGATATCCGGATGCTTTGGAAACTTTCTGCCATTTCACCGCAATCCCTGACTTCTGATTTGTGAGTTTTGGGGCTTTCGGTGCGCTCAGCCTGCTTGTATCTTCAGGTGTTCCCGATGGACCGGGGGGTGGCGTAATTGTCGGTTCTGGTGTTCCTGTGGGTTCTGTGGGTTCCGGCGTCACAGAAGGTGTCACAGTTTCTGTGGGTTCCGGCGTAGGTGATGGTGTCACCGTTCCTGTGGAATCGCCTCCAGGTCCCACAGGGAACCCTCCTGAGTCTGTTCCAATCGTTGTCTCCGCCGATACTTCATCTAACGCCTCTACCTTCGTTCCACGTACAATCTGTACATCACCTTGATTTACAGAAACAACACTGCTTCCTGATGTTTCTATCACTGCGTTTCCCAAAGTCAGAGTTTCCACACCATCATATAAAGGCTTTGTCCCTGCAATATAAATATTCAGTATTCCACCTGCATTTTCTTGATGGAATCGTGCTTCAGATACGACCGCTTTATTGGTAATCGCAGTATCAAAGTTAAATTCTGCAGACTGGCAGGACGAAATTCTAAGCCTCAGCTGGAGAGAAGAAATCTTCTCTCCAGACGCACTCGGCAATGTCAGCTTTACTGACACCTGTTTGCCTGTGGGCTCTAACTGAATAGAATTTCCAGCGGCAGATACCTTCTGTGGCAACGCCATAGTAAACAGTGCCACTGCCATAAGTATTCCTGTTAAATATTTTTTCATATTCAGCTCCTTTAACCGTACCTTTAGTTACCGCCCAGCGTTATTGGCGGCAAAGTCTCTGGCATCTCCTCAAAATATGAATCGCTGACCAATCTCTGCCCTTCATTCGTCTCTGCATTATCCACACGGTACAGCTCTGCCCTCACGCTCGTTACATCTGGCAGTTCTACTTGTTTATCGGGATTAGCTTCATCAGGTTCAACCCAGTAAATCCACGTTCCGTCACGAACATCCTGAATATTTCCTCCCTCTGGCACATCCGCCAGAATAACCTGTGCTGCGTTCAGGCTTTTATCAGCTTTCTCCGTTCCCACATTCTCCCCGTTCTGGTCATAGAGCAGTACCACATTGTAGGCCGGATTTCCTTTATAGAAGCCTGTAAAGACAATCGAACCTTTCGGTATTACATCTTCCGCTCCGGTTCCATATTTGTAATCATCAGCAAGCCGGCCTATAGCCGCTTTCTTATCTGCATCTTCTGTCCGCCTGAAATCTACATTATCACCTGTTCTTCCCAAAGCGTCCAGTTCTGCTATAGATATCTTTGACCCCGCTGGGTCCTTAATAACCAATTTCATTGCCGTCGTTTTATAAACTGCAATGTTGTCCATCGGTTTCCCTTCAATGTGTTTACTAAAGTATACTGTCTGGACAGACTCTTCGCCAAAAGTACCTGTTGCTGCTGGTTTTTCCATCCATGCACCCTTTTCATCTTTGACAAAAATTTCATATTCACCAATTGATGTTTCTTTTGTACCAACTGTATACTCAAATCCAGTAATTGCATGTGACTGATTGAATTCCAGCAGTATTTCTGCATTATCTGCGGTTATCTCTCCAGTGTAAACAGTGGAAGTGTCTTGATCCACCACTCTCGTTATGTGTTCTTCCGTCTTTTCCTCACATGGCTCTATCTCATTTGTACTGATCGTATTTTCCGTTTCTACTGACTCAAGACCATTTGCGAAAACTGTCCAGTTTGTTTTATCAATGTTACCTTTATGTTCAATTTTCACAGAAGGCAGTACTTTTACCTTCGAACGGTACATGTACTGATCAATTAATGTCACTTCATATGTCATCACACGATTATTTACTGTTGTCACATAATCGCTGAACTTATATGTGCCATCCCCATTCTGATTATCTGCAACATTAACATCAACAAACCCTACTACCTGCCGCTCTACCTTGCCGCCAGAAGTCATACAGCGTACGATTTCAAAGCCATGAATGTCATCTTTCAGTATATTGTCAGACACAGCCAATGTAAAGTCTACCTGATTGTTATGCGTCTCATTCAAAACTGCCGTTGTGCTGTCTCCAACTGCATCCACACTGTTGGCACTGAGAATACTTCCTGAATGTGTCAGACGATGTACTCGTGAATCATCATTGCCATAGTAAATCGCCCGTGTTTCTTTCTCAAACTGTTTAGCATAATCAATTGTACCTTGATCAGGAACTTTTCCCCAGCGCACAAAGAAATCTAAAATATCTTTTTTCGCTGCCGCGCAGGAGAGACGCATCAGCTGCTGATCACTATCCCCTTCCAGGCTGAGCGCAACACCGTCTGGCGCTGGTGCTTTTTCCGGCATTCTTGCGTATGTATCTACTCTGGCGAAGAACAGGTTATCCAGCTGGTCGTCATATTTCTCATAAGTCTTATAATTGTAACCGTCATCATATGCCAGATGTAACTGCCAGTACATTCCCAGCTGGGTGAATACATTCGATGCAGGACCTGTGGCGCCAGATGTTACTTTATCATAGACATTTTTATACTGGAACCGCACACTGTCATTTCTATCCTTCGCCTGTGCAAGTACAGAGAAGTAATTATTTGTAGTTTCTGCAACTGCATATGCCCCTTGATTAATACAGTGCCCAATCTCATGAGCAATCCCCCAGCCAAAATACTGGCCATCTTCCCACTTACCATTTGCATCTGTTTGAACTGGAACACCGCCTATCATTCCTCTTGTTTCTGGATATTCAATTCCAATATGGTTACCAGACGCATACATGAAAGCTCCTGCGAACATCCTCTGATAACGGATATTCAAATGACCGGATGGGAATTTTGCTATTGCTTCTTTCACTGTACTATCTGTCTTATTTAACCCTTTATGCTGATAGAACAGATGCATCATTTCTTCCATAGCTTCCATAGAAGTAACGATTTTCTGCGCCCTCTCTTGAATAGAGCCGCTTCCTGATCCTGCCTTAATCTGCTGGGCAGGCAGCGATAGCATCATGGTATCAAGAAGAATATCCGCGGCACCCAATATACAATTCTCTTTTTTGTATTCGTATTTATTCACCAGCGCATTTTGTGAGTTCTTATGGAATTCTTCATGATTGCTTTCCATCTTTGCCACATAATCATCCAATTGTTCGACATATGCTTCTGCTCTGGATTGCCGTTCCGTTTTATCTGTTACCTGATAGAGGTCTAATATCGGAACCTGAACCCCTCCGCTTACGCGGACCGCATACTGATCATTTGCATTTTCTGCGGTGTACTGAACATATAACGCACCGCCGGCTTCCTCAGTTAAAGAGAAAAGCTTGGGCAATGTGATCTCGTTTCCTCCAATTTTCAGAGTTCCCAGAACCCTAAACATTGAAGCGGCTTCTGCGTGATACTGTGTCGCCACCAGTTGAAGATTTGTACCGTCACCAGTTTTTTTGGTATTATGCCCCACATAAACAGTAATTTTCTCGCCGGCTGCAGCGGTAACTCCCAGAGGCTGCCATGCATTCAACCCACCGAATCCACGCCCTACATCTTTTGTAGTAATACTGTTATGGATACGTACGGAGCTGCTTAATTCGCCATTTAGAATATCTTCTGCTGTCTTCAGCTCTTTTTCCAGCTGAGCTTTATCCGGATGATATTCGCCGCTTGCCTCATCCTTTGTATTAATCCGAGTTCTCAAATCATCAATGGTACTTTGCTTAACATCTTCGCGCAGTACCGTATGAAGATCATCCTCATAGAGAGCCATGATATCATCTGCAATAGAGTCATAATGATAAAAATAGACCTCGGAAACAGTAATTGTGCCCGATGCCACAGAACGGGATATTCCAAACTGGATCTTTTTTGCTGTAATAGGCTCTAGAAGATGGATTTTATAATATGCCCTGCCTTCAGAATCTGTCATTCGCTCCATTTTCAAAGAATCGTGACCGAGATCCACAGCTTTTCCGTCTTCACCCCAATACCGTACTTTTGCATACCCATAATTAGGACTCTGGACATTTACCTCCTGCAGAGCAATATCCTGGATTTTATACGCCTCATCAAATTCATAGAAAAGCCCATGATTACCACCCAGCGTATTAAATCCTCCCGAATCCCAGCTGCCTAAAAAATAATGTGATATGGGGTCGTTATCCACAGTTCCCCATGCCGTCCCGCTCTCCGAATCCTTTGGACTGTCTACCATACGGCCGCTTTTTATAGTGGCTGATATAATATGTTCGCTTACCTGTCCCTCTTCAGCAGAATTAATCAGTTTATACCTATACATTTCTGCCGGATCTAGATCCACAGTATCTGCTGTGACCTCCAGCGACGGAGCACTTTCCCCAATTTCATTGACGCCAATTACATATACCAAATAGCTGGTTTTATCTTTCAAGTTAGAAATGGTATATTTATTAGTCTCAATGTTTTGTTCAACTTTTGTATACTCTGTCTCACCGTCTTCCTTATAATACAGATTATACCAGTCGGTGTCCTCCATATCCTTCCATGTCACATCAATGGCTTTATATTTTCCCGTTGCTGTCACATAATCCGGTTTATCTGGTACCTTTGTGGCTTTTGGTGTAGCACTCACTTCAGTGCTGTACCCGCTTCGCCATGTACCATTTACAGCCCGCACTTTCACCCTGTAGGTATTTCCGTTTTTCAGCTTGCCTTTCGGTCCCCAGGAAACTCCAGTAACCGTCAAAGTATTACCTGTAACCTGTTTAATTTCCTCTTGGGTTTTGCCTTCTTCGTCTTCACCTGAAACCAGAACTTCATATCCTGTGACATTCACACATTCTTCCCATTTCACAGAAAAAGTCTTGCTTCCCACAGAATCAACTTCTGGTTTTTGCGGAATATCCAGAGCTGGTTCTGGAATACGGCTTCCCATATCTCCCAAGAACTCAACTTTAGAAATTTCAGCAAGGTTATTGCTGCTCTTCGTGCCGAAAATAGTCAGGATTACCCGCTTCACAGCAACCTGGTTTCCAAAGTTAATGTGAATGGAACCATTTTCATCCTGCGTCACACTCACAGTACTGCGCTCCAGCAGATAAGATACTTCTTCCTGGAAAGGTACTGTCACTGTTTGTTCCTCTCCATTTTCTACATAATGGATCTCAAAAGAGGCGCTGCTGATCGGATTCTCGTCTCCCGATTCAATTACCATACCCTCAGCCGTACAGCTGCTGTCATCCCCGGACAAAGCAAATTCTACAGAAACCGGAGAATCTTTAGTGATGTTATTCCCATCTTCTCTCTGTAATTTTACAGTCCCCTCGTTTTTCAGCAGAGACTCCAGGTCACCTTCTTTTACTATCGTGCTTTCACTGCATGCAACATCCACAGCTGCTGCCGGCACACTGACTTTCAGTGTTGATTTTGTGTCAAGCCCGTCAATCTGATATCCTTTTGTAAAATACTCCAGGTCAGCCAGGTTGACTTCACCGTCACGATTCAGGTCCTCATTTGCTTCTCCTGACGCTGTCTCAGTGTCAATGGCATCCATCAGCTGATCTTTATCATTTTCGTCAACTACGCCATCACCATTTACATCGCCAATTTGAAGAATTCCAGGATGGATACTTCCCTCTTTATAGTCATAGCCGCTGACAACTCCTGTGGCCAGCTCCAGACCATATGCCCTCCCATCTACCGCAATTTCCTGTGTATAATCAGCAAATCCCGGTGCTGTTACGGTCAGCGTATATGTTCCTGATTCCAGATGCTCAAATCTGGCCTCACCACGCTGGGGTTTCTCTCCTCCCGCATCTGCCTTCAGTGTAACAGTCTGTGCGTTCTGTCCTGTAAGCGAAATCTGAAAATCAACATCACTTCCCAGAACCATCCCTGCAATCACAGAGACATCCACCTGTCCTGCCACTGCTGCTGCCGTATTCTCTGTCTGCCCATTCATTTCCCCGCCCGTCCCAGCCGCCTCGGATACATTGGGGTTGTTTTCTGCTGAAGCGTCTCTGACAATCTCCGAAGAGACTGACCCGGCACTAACCTGCAGACATGGGGCAAGAACAAGAGCACCGGTCAACAAACATGAAATAAACCGTTTCATAGTTCTTCTCCTTCCTCATGTTATTTTTGGTCAACAAGTTCCATTTTTTAATAGCCAACACTCCGGCGGCAAATCCAAACGCACGATTGTCATTTCTTTAAAAAGCAAATGATAATATTGCTGTTTTTTTCCAAGTGTTGACATCGTCAGTGTAACATATTCTATTCCAAACATCAACAATTTATAATAATAAAAATAATAGAATCTCTGTTTTCTATGCAAATCAACTTATTACTGATATTATTTCAGATTATTTTTCTCAGTATTTTAATCAATCCACTTATCCTATTGTTAAATATTTCATTATAAACAACACATTTTGCCTGATTTTTTTAAATTACTATAATTTTTATTAATATTTTACTATTTTTATTGTAAAATTAAATGAATAAATGCAAAAAGATGAGGAACTATGCATGAAGAAACATTTAGAGCGTGTCTTAAAAATGCTTTATGCCAACCATTTTTAAGACACGCTCTAGCACTGCTCAGCGTGATACTCTCCCTGACATCACCTGCAGAAACATTGGTAATCGTCACTTTAAGCACCACAAAATCTGTTCCTTCCTGGATATAGCCCATACGATCCTGTAGAAAATAAAGACAGACTGAAGAATCTTCTGACTATAAAATTACCACTATATCAAAGGATTCTGCCACAAAGCATTGTGCCTTGACTATCTGTGATACCAAATAGGCCATCCCCAGCAGGATCATGTGACAAAGCGGAATCAGGAAATACCGGATTCCCGCATCTTCTCCCTCCTCAACTTCAGCCGCCTTTTCGCGCCAAGCCATTCTTTCTGCTCCTCCTCAGATTCGATCTGAAGTCCCGGCACCTCCACCGGAGTACCGTTTTCGTCCACAGCCACCATCACAAGGTATGCCCTGTTAATGAGCTCCCGTTTTCCCTGATAATCTTCTATATAAGTGTCCACCCGCACTTCCATAGAAGTCCGTCCCACATAAGTCACCCTGCCTGCCAGCACAACCATATCATTTTGATAAGCTCCCGCCTTGAATTCCAGGCTGTCAACAGCGGCTGTGGTTATCATCTTTCCCGAATGCCTCCTGCTGACAATTCCCGCCATCTCGTCGATCCACTGCATCAGACAGCCGCCGTACAGCCTGCCCTGGGGGTTGATGTGCCGGGGGCGTATGATATAGACTTGCTCAGTTGCCGAATCCTGAACTTTTTTTGCATTATCTTTATGGCTCATAATCCAAAACTCCTTTTTTCCTGTCCTAATTTCAATTTACTTCTATTATAGCACTAATGCCCTGTCAAAATGAGGCTTTTACAAATTTTTCTCTAAAGCGTGTCTTAAAAATACTTTTTGTCAGATGTGCGTCACACTTGCTGTTATCCAGACAGAAATATCTGATAATCCTTTTGAAACCGGTCCAGGCCACAGAATTTGCTGGATTTTCAACCGGGGTTTATGTATATGTCTCAACACTGACTCCTTTCTCTCTCCACCAGCTTGATCCATTTCCTGAACGTATTTTTATCCACCCCAGCCTGCTTTGCAGCTTCACGGACAGAAAGAGCTCCTTCCTTCCACATGCTGTACAGCATATAGAAAATCGGGGGAATCTCTTTTGCTTTTCTTCCGCAATGAATACCCTTAGCTTTTGCCGCTGCCATACCCTCCTGCACTCTCTGGCGCATCATCTCACGTTCAGTCTGGGCCACATAAGACAGTGCAATCATCATAATTTCCGACACAAGCCTGTCGAGAAGCCCCCGGTCCACATCTGTATCCAGAATCTTCATATCCAGAACCGCAATCCCACACTTTTTTTCCAATGTAATGACTCTCCATTGCTCAAGGATCTCATTAAAATCTCTGCCCAAACGGTCGATACTTTTAATGATAAGCTTGTCTCCCTCTCCAATTGTATTCAAAAGAGCTTTATACCCTGGACGGTCAAAATCTTTCCCTGACTGTTTATCCGCAAAAATATTCTCTTCCGGCACGCCCTGTTTCGTCAGGGCAGCCCTCTGGCGGTCATCATTCTGCTGAAGCGTAGAAACCCGAATGTAACCATATACCCTGCCAGACGCGCTGTCCATAGTTTTTTTCTTCACAGCTTCTTTTTTCTTCAAAGTCCTTTTAACCATAACAGCTTCCTCCATAACTTTACATAAAAAGGTGGTTGCCACCTTCATACATTTTAGCGGAAAACCTTCCCGTGTGTTTGGCCGTATGGCAACACTTGACAGGCACTTTGTCAAAATGCTATGATAAAAAAAATTAAGGAGACTATAAAATGTCAATACATGTTTTAAATGAATACCATTTAGGCGATATGACAGTCCGATATCTGACTGATGACATACAAAAACAAGTGAGTCTGATCTTACTGCCAGCTGACATGCCCGCCCCCAGCCTGAAAAAAAATGAAAAGCTGGATTCCCTGGTACAGTTAAAAATCACCGGCGATGCCTATGATGACGCCTACGCCCTGGGAAATTCCATGCGCAGCAGTGAGACGGTCCACCGGCTGTCTTTCCAGGAGCAGACTCTTGAAAAAGATCATGGACAGACCACAATCAAAACTATCCTGACTGCCAAAGGAATGTACCAGGTAACACACTGCCTGGTGTGGAAAGAAAACAGCCGTTACGTAAAAATTTTCTGTACACTGGAAAATCTGGGCCAGGAGGAATTCTCTCTGGAAATGTTTGAGAGCGTCTCTATCGGCGGCCTCTCCCCCTATCTGGAAGGAGACGGCCACGGACAGATGTACCTGCACCGCATCCGCAGTGTATGGAGCCAGGAAGGATATGCCCAGAGGATTCCTCTGGAAGAGCTCCAGTTAGAGCCAGCCTGGAACCCCCATGCTGTGCGCTGTGAGAGATTTGGACAGGCCGGTTCCATGCCTGTCAACAAATTCTTCCCTTTCGCAGCAATAGAGGATGAGAAAAACCATGTGTTTTGGGGAATGCAGATTGCCCATCCAGCTTCCTGGCAGATTGAATTATACCGGAAAGACGACGCTCTGGCCATGAGCGGAGGACTGGCAGACCGGGATTTCGGCCATTGGATGAAACATATCCGCCCCGGACAGTCTTTTCAGACTCCCCAGGCCATTGTGAGCACAGCCCATACCGATTCACTGGATATTTTCACAGGAAGGCTGACAGAGGCTGCCGAAGAAGGTCTGCTGGCCGTTCCTGAATCGGAGCATGATCTGCCAATCATTTTCAACGAATACTGTACCACATGGGGGAATCCCTCCCATGAAAATATCTGTAAAATTCTGGACTGTATCAGAGATAAAGGATTTCAGTATTTTGTAATTGATGCCGGCTGGTATAAGGAAGAAGGAGTTTCCTGGGATGTGAGCATGGGAGACTATCAGGTATCGAAAGACCTATTTCCTCAGGGATTAGAGAAAACCACAGAAAAAATCAGAGAAGCCGGAATGATTCCGGGTATCTGGTTTGAGATTGAAAATGTGGGAAATGCATCAAGAGCCTATCAAATGGAAGACCACCTGCTGCACAAAGACAAAAAGCCGCTCACCAGCTATTGCCGCCGTTTCTGGAACATGTGTGACCCCTGGGTGGAACGGTATCTCACACGGCAGGTAATCGAAACTTTAAGGAAATACGGATTTGGTTATATGAAAATCGATTACAACGAGACCATCGGCATAGGCTGTGACGGGGCCGAATCCCTGGGCGAAGGTCTCCGCCAGAATATGGAAGCCTCCTGCGCCTTCCTGGAAAAAGTAAAACGGGAAATCCCAGGAATCGTCCTGGAAAACTGTGCTTCCGGAGGGCACCGTCTGGAACCCCGGCTGATGGGTCTGACCAGCATGGCTTCTTTTTCAGATGCCCACGAATGTCCGGAAATCCCCATCATCGCGGCAAACCTGCACCGCGTCATCCACCCTGCGCAGAGCCAGATCTGGGCAGTGATACGCCAAAATGACCCGTTGAAAAGGATTGTATATTCTCTGACAAGCACTTTTCTGGGCAGAATGTGTATTTCCGGAGACGTAACGGATCTAACCCCTGAACAGTGGCAGATCATTGATTCCGGCATGGAGTTCTACCGCAGCATCGCCCCCATAATCCGAAATGGCCAGAGCCGCCGCTTCGGCCCAGCGGTTTCCAGTATGCGCTATCCGAAAGGCTGGCAGGCCATCGTGCGGACGGGCACAGATGGACAGGCCTATCTGGTCATTCATGTATTTGACTTATCCGCTCCTGAACAAATACAGATTCCTCTGCCGGAATCCTGCCCGGAACAGATTGCGAAAATATATTCTGAACAGCGGGAAGCCATCCAGGTTGAAGACCGCTGTGTGTACTACGAAATAAAAGAAAGCTGGAAAGCCCTTGCGGTGTTATTGGAATAAAGTCCAGGAGGCCCCCATGAACGTTCATAAAACCCCCTGCCAATTACAATTCCTGCAGAACTGCAGCCCTGATACCCGCCGCCTGTTTCTGCAGCTGGGAGAAACCGCCGCCTATCCAAAGGGACAGGTCTGTCTCCGGGAACAGGATAATAATCCCCCTATCTTATTCATACTAGACGGCAAGGTCCAAATATACAACCTGACCAAATGCGGAAAGAAAAAAATTCTTTTCATCCTGGACAGCGGCCATATTGTAAATGACAACATCCTACGCAATTCCACCTCCGTGTTTTGCGAGACCCTGGAACCCTGTCAGTTCTTCCGTATCCGGCGGGAGGATCTTCTGCACTTGATGGAGCAGGACTTCCAGCTCACAAAAGCCCTTTTCCAATACCAGGAGCGCAAGCTGTCCCGGCTGGAACATCAATTGAAAAACACTCTGGGCAGTATATACCTGGAACGCAGACTGGCCTCCAAGCTATGGAAACTGGCCCGGGATTTCGGTATCCCTGACAGCCGGGGTATTTTAATCGACATGGACTTAAGTATCACCTTCCTGGCGGACCTGCTGGGCGCTCCCCGGGAGACCACCTCCCGTATCTGCAAAAAACTGGCTGACCAGGGACTGGTCATCATAGAAAAGAAGAAAATCTATATCCCAGATATGGACAAAATAGCTGTCTTCCACCAGTCTCATCAAAAAATATAAAAAAATTTGGATTCCGTGATAAAAATCACGGAATTTTTTTTATATTTCTATATAATAACACCTATCACATAAACACTGATGGGAGGGATACGCATATGGGATACCAGATAACAAGGGAAACTGCCGGCCGTGTGTTTGAGCAGCTGAAACAAGGTTACGATATTTTTGCGCCAAAACTTTTCGCCGGAGAGGGCTGTTTTTCAGATACGGACGTTATCCGCTATGGAAAAATCCATGCATTGGACGAAATCCAGTGGGAGCGCAGATCCGACTATTCATTCAAAGAGTCTCTGTTTGCTATTAACGAAACTTTATTCTATTTTACAGAAAATGAGACGACTGTTCCAGCAGGCCCGGAGAAAAAGATTATGATTTTCCTGAAAAGCTGCGACCTGCACGCGCTGAAGCGGCTGGATGCCATCTATCTGGAAAACGGACCGGAAGATTTTTACTACAAACGCCTGCGTGAAAAAGCAGTTTTCGTGCTGATGGGATGTCAGGAGACCTGTGACACCGGCTTCTGCGCCAGTATGGGCACTAACCGGACCGAACAGTATGATATGTACCTGAAAGTATCCGGCGATATCGTACTGGCTGATGTAAAATCCGAAGAACTGCAGACCTATTTCCAGAGCATCGATGGCCAGACCTGTGAGGTAACTCCAGACTATGTAACAGAAAACACGGAAACAGTCACCCTGCCCCAGCATTTATCTGTGGACAGTTACCAGAATCCCATCTGGGAGGAATACGGCAGCCGCTGTATTGGCTGTGGGCGCTGTAATTTTGCCTGTCCCACCTGTACCTGTTTTACCATGCAGGATATTCTGTACCGGGATAACGAAAATGTGGGGGAGCGCCGGAGAGTCTGGGCTTCCTGCCAGGTAGACGGATACACTGAGATTGCCGGAGGAGTGGATTTCCGCAAGACACAGGGCCAGCGGATGCGCTTCAAGGTGATGCACAAAATCTATGATTTTGAAAAGAGATTCGGTTACCCCATGTGTGTGGGATGCGGACGCTGTGACGCCATCTGTCCGGAATACATATCCTACGCAAATCTGATCAACAAACTGGCAAAGGAGGAAGCCTAAATGAAAAACGAATACATCCCTTTTTCTTCCCAGGTAAAAGAAATCATACCACATACGGACACAGAATATACGTTCCGCATGAGCTTTTCCGGCGAGGTAAAGCCCGGGCAATTTTTTGAGGTTTCCATCCCCAAATACGGAGAAGCGCCGATTTCCGTCAGCGGCATCGGCCAGGACACTGTGGATCTCACCATCCGCAAGGTGGGCCGGGTAACCAACAAAATCTTTGAGCACTACGAAGGGAATACGCTTCTGATGCGGGGACCCTATGGCAATGGCTTTGACATTGAAAAATTCAAAGGCAGAGATGTGGTTATCATTGCTGGCGGTACGGGGCTGTCCCCGGTAAAAGGAATCGTAGACTATTTCTCCCAACACCCCCAGGACGCGTCCAGCACCACATTAATCGCAGGCTTCAAATCACCGGACGATATTCTGTTCAAGCAGGATTTTGAAAATTGGGAAAAGACACTGCATGTAATCAAGACCGTTGACTCCGCACCGGAAGGCTATCCGGGAAAAACGGGCATGGTGACCAAATATATTCCCGATTTACCCATTCAGGATATCTCCAACACTGTTTTCATCACCGTGGGACCGCCGGTGATGATTAAGTTCACGATTATAGAGATTCTGAAACGGGGCATACCGGAAGAAAATATCTGGATTTCCCATGAGCGGAAAATGTGCTGCGGCCTTGGAAAATGCGGCCACTGCAAAATGGACAGTACGTATATCTGCCTGGACGGGCCGGTATTTAACTATAGGGAAGGCAAAAATTTAATCGATTAGGAGGCGCCAAGATGGGTTTGGATATCAATACGAAAAAAGCGAAGAAAAATGCATTTAGAATCGGCAAAGTCAGAGGCCAAGGCGCATCGCGCATCCGTGTCCCGGGGGGATATTTAAAGGCGGAAATTCTCGGCCAGGTGCAGAAAATTGCAGAAGAATATGGAAACGGCATCGTCCATCTGACCACCCGCCAGGGATTTGAAATAGAGGGAATCCAGCTGGAGGATATGGACAAAATCAACGAAATGCTCCAGCCAATCATTGAGATACTGGATATCAACCAGGAAATTCCGGGAACCGGATATCCCGCCTCGGGGACGAGAAATGTCAGCGCCTGCATCGGCAATAACGTCTGTCCCTTTGCCAACTACAATACATCTGAATTTGCAAAACGGATAGAGAAGGCCATATTCCCCAATGACCTGCATTTTAAGATTGCACTCACCGGATGTCCCAACGACTGCGGAAAAGTCCGTATGCACGACTTCGGCATCATAGGAATGACCATGCCCCAGTATGACCCCAGCCGCTGTGTCAGCTGCCAGGCATGTATCAAAGGCTGTAAAAGCTTCTCTGTAGACGCCCTGCGCATGGAGAACTACAAGATTATCCGGGACGAAGAAAAATGCATCGGCTGCGGCGTCTGCATCACCAAATGCCCCACCCGGGCTTTCACCAGAAGCCCGAAAAAATACTACAAGCTGACACTCATGGGCCGCACTGGCAAGCGCAATCCCAGACTGGGCGAAGACTTCCTCGTCTGGACAGATGAGGATACCATTGTAAAAATTATTTTAAATACATACCGGTTCGTAAAAGAATACATTGACCCCAAAGCCCCCGGCGGAAAAGAACACATCGGCTATATCATCGACCGGGTTGGATTTACCGAATACAAAAAATGGGCATTGGATGGTGTGGAACTTCTTCCGGAAACCCAGATCAATGAATGCGTTTACTGGAACGGCATCCATTTCGGCTGATCCTGTAATCACCCATATAACCAGAGTCTGGGAAACATAAACAAAGCGGATTCAAAACAGTTTTGAGCTCCGCTTTGTTTATGTTTTCCAAACTCATCACGTCTGAAAACAATATGTACCCAAATATCAATTATCCGCCCGGAAAGTCAGGGAATCATCTGTCATGGCATCCACGATAGCCAGGGATTCCAAATGGACTCCCATATCACGGATCATCTGGCCGCCTTTCTGAAAGCCCTTCTCGATCACCACCCCTGCCCCTTCCAGCACTGCACCGGACTGCTTTACAATATCCATCAGACCCATCAGAGCACATCCGTTGGCCAGAAAATCATCGATGAGCAGCACGTGGTCCTGCTCTGTCAGAAATTTTTTGGAAAGAATCACATCGTACACCCGTTTGTGGGTAAAAGATTCCACCTTTGCAATATACATCTCCCCATCCAGATTCAAACTCTGAGCCTTTTTTGCAAATATTACAGGCACTCCGAAATACTGGGCTGCAATGCAGGCGATGCCTATCCCGGAAGCCTCAATGGTCAGGATTTTTGTAATCCTATTGTGAGAGAAGCGGCGTTTGAATTCCCGGCCCAGCTCATTGATAAATGATATATCCATCTGATGATTGATGAAACTGTCTACTTTTAATATATTGCCTGGTTTTACAATGCCGTCCCTGAGAATTCTGTCTTCGAGAAGTTTCATAACTTATCCCCCCTATAGTCTCTCCCGCCAAACACACACTGACTGCGGGATTTTTCTCTATTTTACGACAAAGCAGGTGAACTGGCAATATATTTTTCCGGCTGGCGGCTGGGCGAAATTTCAACAACAATGTGGTGTATCCCGTAGATGTGACAGTTATTTACAGTTCCTACTATTAAAATAGAGTCATTTCGTGTATAATAGAAGAATCACAATGTAAAAAAGTCCCACCAAATATGTTTTCCAAAAAGGGGGAATCTGCATGAAATTAACTTTTATCGGTGCAACACACGAAGTTACAGGGAGCTGTTTTCTAATGGAGACGGACACTTGTAAATTCCTGATCGACTGCGGGATGAAACAAGGCCCCAGTGACTATGAAAATATTGAAATACCTGTAAATCCCGGTGACATTGACTTTGTTCTCCTCACCCACGCCCACATTGACCATTCCGGCGACCTGCCGGCACTCTATGCCAAAGGTTTCCACGGAAATGTCTATGCCACAGAAGCCACCTGTGACCTGTGCGACATTATGCTCCGTGACAGCGCCCATATTCAGATGTTTGAGGCCGAATGGCGGAACCGGAAAGGAAAACGGGCGGGGAAGCAGGAATTTGTTCCGGCCTATACCATGGAGGATGCCCTGGGTGTCCTGCAGAATTTTGTGGGATGTGAATACAACCAGATCATACATCTCAACCAGGAAGTCCAGGTACGTTTTGTGGACGCCGGACATCTGCTGGGTTCCTCCAGTATTGAAATATGGATCAAAGATAAAAAGATCGTTTTTTCCGGAGATATTGGAAATCTGCAGCAGCCGTTGATCAAAGACCCTGTCTATATCGAAGAAGCCGATTACGTGGTCATGGAATCCACTTATGGAAACCGCAGCCACGGCCAGCGCATTGACTATGTAAAGTCCCTGGCAGAAGTGATACAGACTGCCTTTGACCGGGGCGGAAATGTGGTCATCCCTTCTTTTGCAGTAGGACGCACCCAGGAAATGCTGTATTTCATCCGGCAGATTAAAGAAGAAAATCTGATTCACGGCCACGATGATTTTCCTGTTTATGTAGACAGCCCTCTGGCCATAGAAGCCACCAGCATTTTTGGAGAACACCGGGTGGACTGTTACGATGAAGATGCCCAGGCATTAATCCAGCGGGGGGTAAATCCCATCAGTTTTACGGGACTGAAAACTTCCATTACCGCTGACGACTCCAGGGCTATTAATGATATCGCCCAGCCGAAAGTCATCATCTCCGCCAGCGGCATGTGCGACGCCGGACGTATCAAACACCATCTGAAACACAACCTGTGGCGGAGAGAATCCACCATTTTATTTGTGGGCTATCAGGCCGCAGGCACTCTGGGGAGGGCGCTGGTGGAGGGTGCTTCCACCGTAAAACTGTTCGGCGAGGAAATTCATGTTCAGGCACAGGTGCAGACACTGGCAGGAGTCAGCGGCCATGCCGATGAAAATGGACTGATGACCTGGGCCAGAGCCTTTGGACACAGCCCGAAACAATTCTTTGTGGTTCACGGAGAAGACCAGACAGCTGCTGACTTCGCCCAGCGGCTGGAGACAGAACTGGGCTGCCCTGCAATGGCTCCTTTCAGCGGCACTGTCTACGACCTGGCTGCCGAAAAATGCATCCACCAGGCCGCCGGGATACCTGCTCCGAAGAAACCTGCTGTCACAGCTGCTTCCAAGAAAGCCAGCAAGATCTTTGCCCGGCTGCTTTCCATGGGCCAGAGGCTGCTGTCTGTGATACACAAAAACGAAGGCGGCGCCAACAAAGATTTAAAGAAATTTGCAAACGAAATCCAGCAGTTATGCGACAAATGGGACAGAGAGTAGAAGGCATAAAAAAGAATCCTGCTTTGCAGGATTCTCCGCCTGCGGCGGTTAAGATACCGCCGCTTTCAATGCTCTGGCCAGCTGATCCGGACAGGATGTGCCACGCCCACTGCAGTCAATGCCGTCCAGACGGGATATCACTTCATGGACATCCATCCCTTCCACCAATTTCGCGATTCCCTGAGTGTTGCCATGGCATCCTCCGATAAACTGCACATGATGGACTCTGCCCTGGATGATTTCAAATGAAATAGACTGTGAGCAGACACCCCTTGTCTGATACATATTCATGATTCCGCTCTCCTTTTACTGGGCGGCCCGCATAATACGCTGAGCCTCGAATATATTTTGTATAATCTTCTCCTGGTCCTCCTCTGTCACTTCCAAAAACTGGCACCCGTATTCACATGCATCTTCGTCATTCTTAATGATGCGCAGCACCTGACAATACATGACAGACGGCGGCCTGTCCTCCAGAAGTTTTACTTTTAACAAAAATTTATCACCTTCGTGGAATTCATCTTCTGTACGGATACAGGCTCCTCCCACACTGATATTCAACAGTCTGCAGGTCTTCTCTCCTGCCCCCAGACCGCCAAACATGGTAATAACCGCCTCAATATCTGTACTCAGGCGGAAAAAGGCACGGTCATTGTTCACCTTCTTAATGGAAAGCGCCTCGACCTGCCAGATATGATTCTCGTGGGGAAGAATAAATCCTTCCATATGAACCGCTTTCTTCTCGTGGTCACTATAGCCGCGGATCTTCACATGAATGGATTCCGCTTCCGGCTCTGTTATATGAGAAGTTATCAGCTCAGAATATTGGTACAGTTTTGCCGTATCTCTCTGCACCCCCATTAATTTAGCCACAAAAAGCAGACGGTCCTCAGCAAAAGTAGTGACTTCCACCCGCATATTGGAATACATCTCATAGTCATTGATTCCCCTTGCTTTGCTGCTCTCCTGACTTTCATGCCGCTTATCTTTTTTTCCAAACAGACCAAATAATCCCATATCGCATCCCCTTCTTAAACATATTTGGAAAAATTATTCACGCCATTGTTCCATCTTTTCATTTGCCCATACCACCTTGTTGCGCCCGGTTCTTTTGGCGTCATACAGCATAGTATCCGCAATTTTTAAATAAGCGTCGTAAGAACTATCTTTCGGCGGAACCACAGTGACACCCCCAATGCTGATAGTCACCCACTGGGCTGTGTCCGGATCATGAGGCATATGAAGGTCTTCCACCGCCTTGCGGATTTTCTTCAAATGCTCGAACGCCTTCTCTGCGCTGTCACCCACAAGAAATGCCACAAATTCCTCTCCCCCGTAGCGGGCCACAAAATCTGTACTGCGCTTTAAATTAGAAGAAATCAATTTGGCAACACCAGCAATGACCTTATCCCCTGCGGGATGGCCAAAGGTATCATTGTATGCTTTAAAATGGTCAATGTCGAACATACAGATTGAGAAAGGAACCCGAAGGCGGGAAGCCTCTTTCCATTTTAGCACACTGTGGTAATCATGCTGACGTCTGTTTGCAATTTTGGTCAGCTGATCGGTCATGGATTGATATTCAACCTGCTTACGGTACTGATACAGTTTAATATGTGTATTCACCCTTGCCTCTACAATCAATGGATGAAATGGTTTTGTAATGTAATCAACTGCCCCCAGCATAAGGCCTTTTTGCTCATTTTGTATATCAGAAAGACTGGTGATCAGAATCACTGGGACACTCTGGGTAATAATTTCCTCCTGCAATTTTTTCAGCAGTGTAAAGCCATCCATCCCCGGCATGACCACATCCAGCAAAATCAGGGAATATCCGCCTGAACTTGCATAAGAAAGACCGTCTTCTGCTGTCTGCGCAATGGTAATATCGTATTCATCATCTAAAATAGACTTCAGTTGAGCCGCCTGCAGGCGGCTGTCATCAACAATCAATACTTTTTCCACATCTACACTCCTCGCTTATATTTCGCATCCTGCAAATAAACAACGCTGTTTCATCCTGCTATCGTTCTTCATATCCATAATGGTCACTCATAGAACATTATTTTTACTCTATCAAGTATTACTGAAATTGTCAAGTTTTTTCTGCCCGCCCTATATGATTTGAACAAGACAGAGCTTAACACATCAATGGCGTTCTTCTGAATATAGCATAAATCCCGATCAACAGGAAATTACTTACCAATATCACAGAATTATTACTGTTTTTATCCCACTTCCCCGCCGTTTAATAACAGACAGACCTGAAAGACCTGGTCTTCATACTCTACCTTTGATATGCCATGATATTTTTCCGCAATGTTTAATACAGAGGAGATTCCAATTCCCCTGCGTTCTTCGGCTTTTGCAGAAAAAAATGTACCGTCCTGTGTCTGGTGTATGACTCCCTCGTAGCTGTTTTTCACCATGACCATAAGGAGCATGCCGCTTATCATAGAGAGTTCAAGGTCAATAAATCTGTCCGATGATACCATGCGTCTGCAGGCTTCCACTGCATTTTCCAGAAGATTCCCAAGAATGATGCACAGTTCTGTATCTGTAACCGGAATTTTTTCAAAAAGAGACACTTTAAATGATACCTTCACATTTTCCTTTTCGGCCTGTTCTCTATAGTAACATAACAAAGCGTTGACAGCTGTGTTGTCACAATAAACCTCTGCCGGCTGCAGAAAAGACAATTCACTGGCTTTCTCAAGATATCTCTTCAAGCCTTCCAGGTCCTTATTTCTGGCAAAATTCCCCAGTACCAGAAAGTGATGGCGGATATCGTGCCTGGAACGGCGGGTTTCCTGGATGCGGGTCTGAAGAAGCCTCATATGTTTCTGCTGTGCCGTGATCTGAATCTCCGTCAGATAAAGTTTTTCCCGAAGTTCTGCGCTCCTGCTGATGGCAATGATCGTCCGCAGCAGAATGCCATAAGTCGCAAAAGTCAGCATACTCCAGAAGACCGGGATCACAAAAAATTCATTTCCCGGACAGCAGGTATAATTGGATACATCCGGTGCAATAACCATTGTATAAATAAGGGTATTGCATGTGGGAATTACCCAGACCAGCCTCCAGATAATGAATGACTGGGTATAATCCAAAGCAGGGCGCATAAGTTTTTTATAAAATAAGCACATCAGAGGAAAGGCGGCCAGGGATAGAGCGGCCATAATATATGAAATTGCCGAAATAGATTCTTCCGGTATCCTGCCTGTGATCATAAAATAAATCTGATAGGAGAAGAGCCGTACATTCTCAGAATAATTTTTAACCACAGTTATGATAAAAAAACTCTGGCTGAAAGTATAACTGCTGGCTGCACTGAAAATAAAAATCCCTGTGAGCTGGGCCCCTACAGAGAGTAAAACTTTCTGCATGGAAGTATCCGCCGCCAGATAAATACGGGAGGTGTTCAGCACAATAAACAGATATGCCGCGGCTGCGGTTAAAACCATTGGCGGCCGCGGCGTTTTGATCTGGTCCCGAAATGCCAGATACAAAAGCAGGATGCATGGCACCACGAAAAGCAGGCTGTTGGCCATATAAATGCCTGTCACGTCCGAAGCCCCTTTCCTTTCTCTGTATGACTGTCAAATATGTAATCCGCGTATGTCTGCAGAATTTCCCGTTTGCGGGCCGCCGCAATGGGAATACATTCCCGGTTCTTGAGAAGGAAGGCCCTGTCTGTATAGGATTCAATGAAGTCCATGTTCACCATGCAGTTCCGATAACACCACAGAAAATTCGGGTACGATGACAGCATGGGGCGAAAATCGTGAAACGACATATGTGAGCGGATGATACAGGAATCTGTATGAACCTGAATGTAATGATTGGAGTAATCTGTGTAAATAATATCAGAAACCGGCACACGGGTGCGGTCCCTGCCCTCCTTCAGCTCAATGTAATGGGACAGTCTGGACACAGACACTTCAAAATGATCCATTGCATCTTTCAAATACATATATCCATAAGGTTTTACAAGATAATCCAGCACGTGCAGCCGAAATGCCACAGGCGCATGTTCCTGGCTGACTGTGGTAAAGATAATCTGGCATCTGGGATCTCTTTTCTGCACTTTTTTTGCAATCTGGAGTCCGGTTGTGCGTTTCAAATAAATATCCAGAAAAACCAAATGATAGGCAGTGTCTCCCACAGCATTCAAAAAAGCATCCTCATCGGTAAATTTTTCAATATACATATGTACATTATGTTCTCTGCTGTACCGGGACAGGTAACTGCATAAAAGCTCAATATCTTCCGCGGAATCATCTACAATTGCCGCATTCATAATACTTCCTCCTGCTAAAACAATTATTAACGACAGTATCCCTAATTATAAATGCTTCTTTTCCCGTTGTCCATATGTTTGGCTGGCAAATTAACATTCCATATGGCTGAAACCGGACGCTTCCCAAATAGACTGTGTTTGAAAACATGGTTGCTTTCACTAAAAGTTTAGAGTAGAATAGAAAAAAACGCGAAAGGAGCCGTAACCATCATGCAAGCCATTAAAACCGTTTCCCTTACAAAATATTACGGCCAGTCCAGAGGAATCATCGACCTGAATCTTTCTGTAGATGAAGGAGATTTTTTCGGGTTTATCGGCCCCAACGGGGCAGGGAAAAGCACTACCATCCGCACACTTATGGGCCTGATTGCCCCTTCCAGCGGAACTGCCGAGATCTTCGGCCTGGATATTATAAAGCAGAAACAGGAAATCCTTTCCAGCATCGGCTATATGCCGTCTGAGGCATCCTTTTACCGCAATATGCGGGCAGGAGAAATCATCAGGCTCTCTGCCAGTCTGAGACAAAAAAACTGCCGCAGAGAGGCAAAACGGCTCTGTAAGCGGCTTGCACTGGACACGGAGAAAAAAATCGGCGAACTCTCCCTGGGTAACCGAAAAAAAGTCTCCATCGTCTGCGCACTCCAGCATAAACCCGCGCTGTGCGTACTGGACGAGCCCACCAGCGGGCTGGACCCTCTGATACAGCGTGAATTTTACGCCATTTTAGAGGAAAGAAACGCTGAGGGCACCACCATATTCCTCTCCTCCCACGTTCTCTCTGAGATTGAACGATACTGCAGACACGCCGCTGTAATCCGCCAGGGAAAGCTTTTAATCTCGGACAGTCTGGAAAATCTGGGCCATACCGGTACAAAAAAAGTTGTCATCCGCGGCGCTGACACGCCTCCGGCACTGGAGCACATGAAAGATATCAAGAAAAATGGCGATACCATCAGTTTTTTATATAACGGTACACCGGATATTCTTCTAAAAGCCCTGGCTTATCTGCCTCTCACGGATGTGGATATCTCCGAGCCGGACCTGGAAGAAGTTTTTATGCACTATTATTCCGAAGAAGGGAAAGATTTCACATGATACTTTTCAAACACGAACTGAGGCAGGGAAGAAACACCCTCCTTATCTGGTCTGGGGTGATTGCATTTATGCTGGGCATCTGCATCTTTATCTATCCGGAAATGAAAGACCAGATGGGAGATATCAGCGGAGTATTTGCCGATATGGGAGGATTCTCCGCAGCTTTTGGCATGGATCAGCTTAATTTCGGTGAATTTATCGGCTTCTTTGGCGTTGAATGCGGAAATATATTAGGGCTGGGCGGTGCTTTCTTTGCCGCTTTGCTTGGCATCTCAGCACTGGCCAAAGAGGAAAAAGAACAGACCGCAGAGTTCCTGCTGACACACCCTGTCACCCGCGAAAAAGTTGTATTGCATAAATTCTGCGCAGTACTTGCGCAGATTGCCATTCTCAATTTCCTGGCCATCTGCATTACCACAGTATCCATTCTTATGATTAAGGAGCCGCTGGAACTGAAAACCCTGGCATGGCTGTTTTTGGCCTATTTCATCATGCAGATTGAAACAGCATCCATCTGCTTCGGTATCTCCGCATTCATCAGCCGTGGAGGACTGGGCATCGGGCTTGGTATGGCTGCGCTTTTCTACTTTTTGAACATTATTGCTAATTTGACAGAACATGCCTCATTTCTAAAATATATCACGCCTTTTGGGTATACCGAAGGCGCGGATATCATTACAAAGGGCAGCATTGACGCAAAATATCTGAGTGTGGGACTGGTCTTGACTGCTGCCGGTATCGCTGCGGCATTTTATCGGTACTGCCGAAAGGATATTGTGTGAAGGGGCTTCTATAAAAGAAGCCCCTTCATTTATGCGATTTTTTGAATAGTAATCTGTGAAGCGATTTTCTCCATATCCTCTTTTACAAAGAAGCCTGTTTCCTCCCGCATTGCAGCAGCCGCTGAAATGGCACTGGCCAGTTTATGAGTCTCTGTAATAGAAAGTCCCCGCTCAAAGCCAATGGCAAATCCCGCAATCATTGAGTCTCCGCATCCCACCGTATTAACCGCGTCTATCTTAGGCACTACAGCCCGGTACACTCCATCCCCGCACACCAACAGGGAACCGTCTCCTCCCAGAGAAATCACCACAATCTCTATGCCTGCCTGGTGGATCTCTTTTGCCGCAGCAATCAGTTCTTCCTGAGAGCCGCACTGGCTTCCTGTCAGCATCCGTATCTCATCAATATTGGGCTTGACCATGGTTGGCTTTGCCTCTATGCCCATGTTCAGCAGCTTCCCGCTGGTGTCGAGGATTACTTTCTTTCCCGCCTCTTTCGCCACAGCCACGATTTTCTGGTAAGCGGTTCCATCTAATCCTTTGGGAACACTGCCGGAAATAGACACCACGCCGGCTTTCTGAACAAGCTGCTGATACTTTTCCAGAAAAGCCTGAAATTCTGCTTCCGTAACCACAAACCCTGGCTCCAGAAACTCTGTCTGTTTCTGCTTCTGCGTATCCCAGATATTGATACAGGAACGGCTCTCCCTGTCAAGAAGATAGAAATCACTTTTGATTCCAAATTCCTTCAATGCGTTGACAATATAGCCGCCTGCATAACCGCCTGCCAGCCCCGTTGCAACGACTTCTGCCCCTGCAATGGAGGCCGGCTTTGACACGTTCAGCCCTTTTCCGCCTGGTGTATAGGTACAGGAGACCACCCGGTTCACTTCCCCCTCTTGAAAACCGTCTACCACATACCGTTTGTCAATAGCTGCATTCATTGTCACTGTCAAAATCATAATGTTCCTCCCATCTCTGCATAAATCTTTCTCAGCCGGTTGATAATCATCTCCCCCACCGTTACCGCATCCTCCACTGTCAGATAGTGATCCGCCGCTTTATCCACCAGCATACGCGCCGTCCCGCCAAACTCATCGTCTGCAAACCAGATATTCAGCATAACCGGATAACATGGGAAAACAGGTATCACTGCACACAGATCTGCCCTGGACTGTATAATTTCTGCACCCAGCCTCCCGCACATCTGCTTTGCCTTTCCCGGCGCCTGTTCCCCCACAAGTTTTCCAATGTGCTCATCTGCCGTCTTATCAAACTTTGTCCCCCGGATGATGCCATCTTTCATATCACCCAGTGTCATCCACTCCCCGGTCAGCGGCGCACCGTCTGCCATGTTCAGATAATGCAGAAGCACCAGATGATGCCATTGATCCAGGTGCTGTTGTATTTCATAAACAGGAATCTTTATCTCAACTTCCTGTCCGAAACTCTTTATTTTCAACAGCCCCTCTTCCTTTCGGTAATCTGCCTGTGCACGTTCTGCAATTTCTTCTGGATTTCTCCCTTTCAGACAATCTGCTGCATATATACGCATTTCCTCAAATGCACGACCAGCTGCGGCCACATCCTCATCCCGCCTTGTGTTGTTAATCATGAATAATTTCCTTTCCAAAAATTATGTTTCCACGTAAGCAGTCCATTACTTGGAATGCAGAAACTTCCGCAGCACACTCATAAGCAACTCTATATCAAGAGGTTTGGCAATGTGAGCGTTCATGCCGCTTTTTAGAGCCGCCTCCTTATCCTCTTCCATAGCATTTGCCGTCATTGCAATGATGGGCAGAGTTTTCACGTCCTCCCGCTGCATAGCCCGGATAGCCTTTGTTGCCTCATATCCGTTCATAACCGGCATCTGCACATCCATCAGTACTGCATGATAATAGCCTTCTTCCGAATCCTCTATCATGGCCACCGCATCGGTTCCATCCGGTGCAGCTTCAATCACAAAGCCTGCTTCTTCCAGAATGACCTCCGCAATCTCCCGGTTCAGCTCATTGTCCTCCACCAGCAGAAGCCTCTTGCCGCTGTAATCCGTCTGCGTCCAGACAGCCCCAGCTTCTGGCTGGCTGTGGTCCCCGATATTATTGGCTGCCAGCAGCGCTGCCTTTAAGTCAGACATGAAAAGCGGTTTTGCGCAGAACGCAGTAACTCCCGCCGCTTTTGCCTCCTCCTCAATATCCGTCCAGTCATAAGCAGTGAGAATAATGATAGGTGCGTCCTGCCCCACCACACTGCGGATTTTTCTTGCCGTTTCAATTCCGCTGGTCTCCGGCATCTGCCAGTCAATGATATAAGTATGGTAAGGATCTCCTTCTTCACAGGCTGATTTGGCACGGTATGCTGCCTCCCTGCCGGATGTGGTCCACTCCGAGCGCAGCCCAATGTTTTTTAGCATTTTGCTCACGCTGTCACAGACATTGAGGTCGTCGTCCACAACCAGCGAACGCAGTCCTTCCAGTTCTTTGATCTGCTCTGCCGTTTTTTCTATATCCTGAAGCTGCAGCGGAAGTTTTACCGTGAAAGCGCTGCCTTTTCCGACTTCGCTTTCCACCGTGATTTCTCCCCCCATCATATCAACAATGTTCTTGGTAATCGCCATGCCAAGCCCTGCGCCCTGTATGCTGCTCTTTGTTACAGTGGTTTCACGCTCAAAAGGCTCAAAAATATGCTTCACAAATTCCTGTGACATTCCAATCCCATTGTCCTTAACGGTAAAGACATAATCGCCCCATCCATGTTTAAATGTGGTATGCTGGGTGATTCGGAAACTTACCGTCCCGCCTGCCGGGGTATATTTGACTGCATTCCCCATCAAATTGATGAAAATCTGATTCAGCTTGAGAGGGTCCGCAATCACATCTTCATTTGCCACCCCAAACGTGTCGATAAACATCTCCAGCTGCTTGGATTTCACCTGTGGCTGGATAATGTTTACCAGATTGTGCATCAACTCAGGAATATTGCATTCCTGATTATGTATCTGCAGCTTTCCGCTCTCAATACGGCTCATATCCAAAATGTCATTGATCAGCCCCAGCAGATGATTGCTGGATGAGAGGATTTTCTGCAGGCAGTCTCTCACCTGATCTGTACGCTCCATATGACTGGCTGCGATGGTGGCAAAACCGATAATGGCATTCATAGGCGTACGTATATCATGGCTCATATTGGACAGGAACGTAGTCTTTGCCTGATTGGCATGCTGCGCCTGCATCAGAGCGTCCTGCAGGGCCTGTGTCTGCTCCCGCTGTTTTCTGACCTGTTCCGTAATATCCTTGGAAACCACCATGGCAATCAGGTCGCCGGTGTCTTCATCACAGGTCATAATAAAGGACTGCCGGACACACAGAGGCTCTTCTTCATCTATCCCGCCCCAGTAATCCACATCCACTTCCATATTCCCCTGTTCATACTGGGCTTTCAGATAATCTACATTTACTGACGTACAATAATCTTCCTGTGATTCCGGCAAAACAAACTGCTGCCATTTCTCGAAACACACAGAGGCTTTACACGGCGCAGACAATCCCACCCGTTCCAGAAGCGAAGTGTCTTTCTCATCATTCGTGCAGATAATCTCCTGCTCAATCCGGTCTTTTGTCAGATTACACTCAAAAGCACTGAAAGAATTTGACATAATGGCGATCCGGTACTGCCGTTCTTTCCGGTTTAATACAGCCCTCTCACGCTGCTCACGCATCTCTTTTAACTTCAGCTCTGTAACATTTTGGCGGACATATAAAACCCTGACAGGCTTCCCGTCCTTCCGCTCCAGACACACTACAATCAACTGTTCCCATTCCTCTTTCCCGTGGCGGAAAACGTGGCACTCATGAACAATGGAATCTCTGGCGCTGAGACTCTCTCTAAGCGTTTCAATCTGGCTAAAATGACAAAACGCCTCTTTGTCTTCATCTCCCATAATATCTGCAGCATGAAGTTTCATAACTTCGCTGTATACCCCCTTCATGGGAATATGGGTATTCAGTGGTCCTGCTCCCGCCACATAGGAATAGCTGTCGTTTTCCAAATCTGCAATCAAATAACGGGATGCAAAAAGAATATTCACACCGCGGAGTACATCACTGATGATTTTATTCTCCGCTTCCAATTTCTTTCGCTGCCTTCCCCCGCGGATTGCCAGAAAAGCAATATATATCATAAACAGAGCGAGTAAACAGATTTCCAGTCTCACGCCCGCCAGATTCGCTCTGTTTACCATTTCCTGGCTAATGTTTTTAGGGAATGCCTGTACAAGAACATAATCATACCCTGGCAGGTTGATAACAGAAAGATTGTCTGTTTTACAGCCCTCCTCACACAGAAAAGCCGCCTGCCCGCCGTCATCGAACACACTTTGCACTTTCCTGGCAGTTTGAGCATCAATAACCCCTGATTCGGTCAGCGAATCAACCAGTCCTTCTCCGTAGATCTGATCCCCTGAACTGGCAATTACCTCACCGTTCTGTGAGCATAGAAATACATCCGCCGCCTCACCAAAATAGCTGGCAGCAAGCATATTCCGCAGATAATCCTCTGCAAAATACAGTCCTAAAAACATGCCTGTGATTTCTCTGCCAGCATATACCGGGACATAAAAGACCATCATAGGCCTGCCGGTAAGTTTGGACTCTTCCACAGTCTCTAGACCGCTCTCCCCCTGCATTCCCCGGATAAAATAGTTCCGGTCAGAACTGTTGTTTGTTTTCCCATCAGATGCAAGATTCACACCATCTGCATTGGTAAAGCGGATAGCATCAAAGGTGGTATTTTTCTCAAGCTCCCTGAGCACCTGAGCATCAATTTCTGAATCGTTTCCTTTTGTACTGACCAGATAGGCACTATTCTGGAGACGCTGCAGCGCATTATCAAATTCACTCTCAATGCGTTTTGCCGTCTGCCGCGCACTATCCTCTGCATAGACTCTGTTCTGTTCCTGAATACGTTCCATATTCTGTGTTGTGTAGATATAAAATAAAACAAGTACAATAATCAGGAAAAAAAGTGCATAAATAATTGGCTGCCATGTTTTTTTATGTTGTTTCATTTGATTCGGCGCAATATCCTCTGTGCGGCTTTAACCGTATGAATCAGCGTGCGCCATCACCTCCCCCTTATCAAACAGTTTATTTTCAAATAATTCTCTATTTACCCTTTCCCAATCGTGAAGTTTTTTATATTTTATCACATTCAGCTGTATTTTTCTATCCAAAAAACATCATAGATTTTATACAGATAGTCTCCGCCTCCATAACTCTATAATATGTCAGAGCGTATGTGAACAATGCTCCATGTCAGCCGCCTGTCATAATTTTCCCGGAGGGCCTGTACGGAAAGATTACACATTTCTCCCTTTTTTGTGTATAATTATCATAAATATATCAAAAGGAGAACTTACAAATGAAAAGAAAACTGCTAATCGCTTTGATGGTTCTTGCTCTCTCGGCATCCATGGTTTCATGTAAGAGCAGGGAACCTGAAAACACGGAAAAGCCCAAAACATCAGAAACTTCCAATGATGTAACACCAGATGTTTCAGTAACCTCTGCCCCAGAAGAAGCAAAAAGCAATTCTGATGAAAATCATACAGAAAGTGATGGAAGCATATCTGATCTTGATGCATTGGACGATGTAGAAGTGGAAAAAGAATTATTTGACGTTCATTTAACTATCCCTGCCGAGTTTATCGGCCAATTGAACACCGATGAACTAAAGCAGAAAGCTGCCGAGGAAGGATTTGAAATCACCATAAATGAAGATGGAAGCGCATCCTGCACCATGACCAAAAGCCAGCATAAAACACTGATGGGCGAAATGTCCGAAACCTTTCATTCAGCTTTATCAGAGATGATTGGTTCCGAAAACTACCCCAATATTACCAATGTAACTGCCAATGAAAATTTCACCAGCTTTACGGTAACCACAACCTCTCCCGAAGTGGATATGAACGAGTCTTTTTCTGTCATGGCATTTTATATGTACGGAGGTATGTACGGTATCTTCAATGGTGAGACACCTGACAATATTCATGTGGATTTTGTGAATGCCGATTCCGGAGAAATTATTCACAGCGCTGATTCCTCAGATGCTGCAGATATGGGACAGCAATAAATTACATAGATGCATGAAAAGGCTGCATTTTAGAAGAGGCATAGGCATTATTTTTCAACTGCCTATGCCCCCTCTGCACATTTCAAAATGTATCGTTTTCTATATTTTATGCTCTCATAATAAACTCCCGAATAACATATGCCGCTTGTTCTGCATTAGAAAAAACAGCCGGATGTGCTCCTTCCGGAAACAAGCAGATATCTGCTCCTGTTTCTCCTGCTATGGCATCATATTCATCCTGTATGTCTGTTCTTGTCATTGTGTCTCCCATGCTCCCCATTAGTAAAAGCGGGCACTTTAATTCTGACAGCGGACTGATAAATAATGGCATTTTCTCTTCTGCACACTTAACCAGAGCCTTTGTGTCCATATCCACAATCCGTTCCCAGTCCTCACCCTGGCACCATTGATAAAACCAGACTGCCTGCTCATCCAACTTTGCACCTGCCCTCTCTTTGAGCAGATTTTCTACAAAATTTTCTGCCAGTCTCCGTCCATCAAAGCTGTCTGCCACTACCTTTTCTACCAAATCCGGACGCAGCAGGCCTGCATTCACAGCCGCCCACGCACCGCCGCTGCTTCCCACAAGACTTACTTTGCCGCGATCCAGGTGCTCTAGCAGTGCAACCGTTTGTCTCGCTTCCTCCTGCCATAAGTCTGCCGGAAATTCTGACACCCGGTCTGACCTTCCATGTCCCAGGAAATCTACAAGAATTACGTTGAAATGCTCTTTATACAAAGGCAGCATGGGTTCAAACATTTTTGATGATGCAGTATCCCCGTGTAAAAATACAACGGGTTTCCCATTTCCTGTTTCTGTATAGTAAATATTCTTTGACTGATAATTAAAAAATGACATACTACGCCTCCTAATCAATGCTTGTTATCTGTACTGGATTAGCAAGGCTGTCCGGATGGAGCACTAGAGCGTGTCTTAAAAATGCTTTTTGTCAGATGTGCGTCACACTTGGTGGGGCGTGCAGATGGCAGGAATGATTTTTAAGACACGCTCTAATACAATCCGCACTAATTACCGATACCTTTCGCGTAGGATAAATTTTCAGCCTGCAAGGCGGAGGAATGAGCGCAGCGGTGGCTGCGCCGATTGACGACAACGCCGCAGATGGAAATTTAGACAAGTGAAAAATACGGTTAAATTAGTGTGGGTTATACTAAGCCTTGCTGTTAGTGTCTTTTCATCCAAATTCCCATCTGTTTCAACCTCCCCTTTTTTATTAATGTACTCTGAATCTCCCCTGCATCTGCTTTTGCAGCTGATTTTCCGCCAGATACACATAAACTTAATCAACGTACACACCGTGTACGCCTCATAAATTTATGCCCAGCTGACAAAAATCATCTCACAAAATCAGACACCCAAAAATGAAACGGAATCCAACGCTCCATCCCAGGGACTTTCTTTGATATTATAACAGGATTATTTCCCAATGCCAAATAATAAAAGTCATTGAATCACAGTTAAAAAGAATAATCAACAGAATTTTATAATTTTTTTATATTTTTACTTAACATTTTACTCTTTTTAATGTAAGATTATTTAATAAACACAGGTGCTCTCAGAGTCTTTTTGTGCCTGATTTTGTGAGATGATTTTTTGTCATTTATTCATAAACTTATGAGGCGTACACGGTGTATACGTTGATTAAATTTATGTGTACATGACGTATAATCAGGTGCAGGAGAGATTCCGCGAGTACATACACATATAAGGGAAGATAATCATATGAATTGTTTAAAATGTGGACAGGGGGAACTCAAGCCGGTTAAGAAAGACGGCAAGGGATATGCACAGTGCAACAACTGTGGTGCAATGTTCACTGCCCACGACCTTAAGAATCTCTCTCAACAGACGCAAAGCCCAAATCCCACACAGCCTGAAACCAAAGCAGATGCGTATGAAAAGGGTAACGGCTGCGGCCTGGGAAAAATCTCTGCCATCACAGGCTGGATATTATGCGCTTTATTCCTTATGTTCGGATTAACTTGTGACGGATTATCTCTTTTGGCTTTTTTAACAGCTGCAGTGTTAGTCAGCCCCATATTCCGAAATCGCATATATTTATCCAAAAAAATATGGATTCCTTTAGTTATAGTGTTATTTTTTTCCGGGTGCTGCCTATTACCTCAGACAGATGCTGAACCAAAGAAAAATATAGACATACAGGAAGCCACAGCATCTGTGAAAAAGCAAACCAAAGCATCTTCTGAAAAACAGGACAAAAAAGATTCTGGGAAAGAAAAAACTGAAAAAGAAGAGCAGGAACAGACAGAGCGCAAAAAACAGGAGAGAATTGCTCAGAAGCAGGCTGAACAAGAACAGGCCGCTCAAGCTGAGCAGCAACGCATTGCCCAAGAACAGGCCGCTCAGGCCGAGCAGCAGCGCATCGCTCAAGAACAAGCCGCTCAAGCCGAGCAGCAGCGCATCGCTCAAGAACAGGCCGCCCAAGCCGAGCAGCAGCGCATCGCTCAAGAACAGGCCGCCCAAGCCGAACAGCAGCGCATCGCTCAAGAACAAGCCGCGATTCAAGCCGCCCAGACTTCTAATGTTTGGTTATCTGCAACAGGAAGCAAATATCACAGCATTCCAAATTGCGGCAGAATGAATCCTGATAATGCGCGGCAAGTAACATTGGCTGAAGCCCAACAGCAGGGCATACAAGCCTGCCAAAACTGCCATTAGCAGAAGCGGGGCATGTGCAGCCTTCTTTTTGTATCAATAATCCATTTAAAAAATAAAGATGGAAGATCAGCGGCAAATTTGCATAGGCCATTTTGAAAGACTTCAACCTGCAGGGCAGCACGTGCCAGCCTGAATTATTTGATAGGCTGCAATAAACTGGACAGATCTTTTAAGGTCATATAATATAGCAGGTGCAGTATCCGCCGTGAATATGACATTGCCCATTCATTGTTTGATAAATGGGTAAACTTCAAGGCCGGCAGGAACAACTATGGGACACGCAAGATCAAAAAGGAATTAGTCTATCCATATGACAATGCCGTGGCAGAAGCCACATTTAAGATCATAAAAACAGAATTCGTACGGGATGAAGCATTTGCAGATCTGGATGAGCTGAAATTGAAGTTATGGGATTATGTGAACTGGTATAACCATCACAGAATA